>NZ_CP172311.1:736666-1473333 GCF_047946655.1 Leeuwenhoekiella sp. A2 | reverse complement strand
GAGGTAGAAAGAGCAATTAGCAGGTTCTGGGAATATGTTCTCTGGGCCCTTGGTGTTTTATTTATAATAGGAGCTTTCCTGTTTTGGTTAATTAGAAGAAGCCGCAAAAAAGCGGAAGCAGAACGTAAATTACCTCCTTTTGAGCAGGCGCTTTTATCACTTAAACAACTGGATGAAGAATATGAAACGCCCAGCAAAACGGCAGATCAGGCGACTACAAAAGTTTATTATTCACGACTTACAGATATTGTAAGAAGATATCTCAATGAAGAGGTCTATGATCGCTCTATGGAAAGTACGACCAGCGAACTTATCAACCGCTTATACGTTGAGCGCGACACCCATAAAGTTGAACTGAGCAACGAGACGATAAAAAAATTACAAAAGGTTTTAGAAACCGCAGATCTTACAAAATTTGCAAGAATAAGACCAGAAGAAGGAAAAGCAGAAGCAGACAGGCTGGTTGTAGAGCAGGTTGTAAAAGAGACTAAAGAAGCTTTACCAGAACCTACAGAAGAAGAATTAATGCGTGACGAGGCCTACAGAAAAGCCTTAGCAAAGCGCAGACAAAGACGACTTATTTTTACCAGTATTTTGGGTGTTCTGGCAATTCTGGTTATCTCTGCCGGAGTCTTAATTGCTATTAAAGGTTTTGATTATGTAAAAGATACGTACATAGGTCATCCTTCTAAAGAATTGCTTGAAGGAGACTGGATACGTAGTGAATATGGTTATCCTGCTGTAGCCGTTTCTACACCTAAAGTTTTAAGAAGAGTAAACCTTCCTATTCCTAAAGAAGCGCAGGGGCAGGTAGAAATGAACACATTTGCTTACGGTAGTCTTGTAGACAGACTTTCAATTATAGTCAATAACACGAGATTTGGTGGTAAAAACGAGGCAGACCTGCAAAAAGCGACAGATGCTATGATGCAGACATTAGAAGGTGCTGGAGCTAAAAATCTGCTGGTTAAAAGTGAAAAATACACGACTCCTAATGGGGCAGAAGGTTTAAAAACATTTGGTTCTGGAGATTTTCCTGAAGAAGGTAAACCGGGTGAATTTACTAAAGGTGAATATTTAATGCTTTCATTTACGACGCCAGGTGTCATACAACAGATCGTGGTTTCCTGGAGAAAAGATGATCAATATGCCAAGCAGATAGCAGATCGTATTATAAATTCTGTAGAACTTCAAAAACAAGTAAACTGATGTTTGATAATTTTGAATTTTTACATCCTCAATGGTTTTGGTTATTCCTGTTAATTCCAGTTGCAATAGCATGGTATTTCTGGAAGCGTAAAAAACTTACCGCAGAGGTTAAAATATCGAGCTTAAAAGGGTTTAAAACGGGTAGCGGTACTCTGGCAAAATTGCGGCCTATCTTATTTATTTTAAGGTTGCTTGCTCTTGCATTGTTAATCACAGCAATGGCTCGCCCACGTACAGTAGATGTCTCGACCAAAACAAAAACCACAAGGGGTATTGACATTGTTATCGCGACAGACGTTTCTGCAAGTATGCTGGCCAAAGATCTTCGGCCTAACCGCTTAGAAGCTTTAAAGGAAGTAGCTTCTCGATTTATAGCTGAGCGACCCAATGATCGTATAGGTCTTGTGGAATATGCCGGTGAAAGTTATACGCGCACCCCAATCACTAGTGACAAGGCGATTGTTTTGAGTTCGCTAAATGACATACGATACAACAATGTAATTGAAGGCGGGACGGCAATAGGAATGGGGCTGGCAACTTCAGTAAATAGATTAAAAGACAGCAAGGCAAAAAGCAAGGTTATCATCTTAATGACAGACGGTGTAAATAATGCTGGTTTCATAGATCCTGTTACGGCGAGTGAATTAGCAAAAGAATTTGGCATAAAGGTGTATACCATAGGCATTGGTACAAACGGAACCGCGCTATCTCCTATAGCAATACGCCCAGATGGAGGTTTTCAATACGGCAATATTCAGGTAGAGATAGATGAGGAGCTTTTGCAGAAGATAGCAGATGGTACGGGTGGTCGCTATTTTAGAGCGACAGATAATCAAAAGCTTGAAGAGATCTATGAAGAGATCAACAAACTGGAGAAAACAGACATTGAAGAATTTAAATTTACCAACTACGAAGAAGAATACAGACCGCTGGTGATATTAGCCGGTTTGCTGCTTTTAGGAGAGGTTTTGTTAGGATATACAGTGTTCAGGAGTTTTGTTTAAAGAAAGAGAATGTATTTACTAGAAGAAAAAATATGGTTTTGGTTAATGCTGGCAATTCCTGCTGTGCTCTTGCTTTTCTTTGGCTTGCAGCTCTGGAAGAGACGCGCTCAGAATAAATTTGCAAACAGAGAATTACTGCAAAAATTAACTCCGCAGCGGTCTAATTTCAAACCCATTTTAAAAGTTATTTTAATCTGCCTGGCTATTGCCTGTATGGTTATTGGTTTAGTTAATCCTAAAATTGGGACTAAACTAGAGACCGTTAAACGTGAAGGTGTAGATGTTGTTTTTGCCATAGACGTTTCAAAAAGTATGCTGGCAGAAGATATAGCCCCTAATCGTATTGAGAAAGCTAAGCAGCTGGTAGCACAGATCATAAATAATTTAGGCAGTGACCGTGTAGGTATAATTGCTTATGCAGGTAGTGCTTTTCCGCAATTGCCAATTACTACAGATTACAGCAGTGCAAAAATGTTCCTCAACTCGATGAACACAGATATGCTTTCCAGTCAGGGAACCGCAATACGCGAAGCTATAGATCTGGCAAAAACATATTACAATGATGAAGAACAAACAAATCGTGTTCTTATTATAATTTCAGATGGGGAAGATCATGCCGGTGATGCTGCAGAAATAGCAGAGTCTGCAGATCAGGAAGGTATACGTATTTTTACAATAGGTGTTGGTACAGAGAAAGGCGGCCCTATACCATTAAAAAGAAATGGGATTATAGAATCTTATAAAAAAGATCAGGATGGGGAGACTGTAATTACCCGTTTAGATGAAGAAACGCTACAGGAGATCGCCTCAGAGGCAAACGGAGAATATATTAATGGAAACAATACCCAGCAAGTGGTAGATGCCATTAAAGATAATCTCAATAAAATGGATAAGAAGGAGTTTGAGGCTAAGCAGTTTGCAGATTTTAAAGATCAGTTTCAGTGGTTTGTTGGTGCGGCATTATTATTGTTATTTTTAGATATATTCTTACTCGAGCGTAAAACGGCATGGGTAAGAAGATTGAATTTGTTTAACGAAAACAAAGAGAGAGCGTGAGAGAATTTCAGATAATAAATAAAAGCAAAGTATTATTCGGTTTAGGTATAGTACTTATTGGTGCTTGTAGTTATGCTCAAAAGGTAGATAACGGGAAGCCTGATCCTGCACTTGCAGAGGCTAATGATTTTGTAGCAGATGGTAATGAGCAGGTTGAGCAGAAACAGTTTGCTGTTGCAGAAGCATCATACAGAAAGGCAGTTGCAAAAGACCCGGCAAACCTTTCGGCGAAATATAATATGGGTAATAACTATTACCGTAATAAAAAATACGCAGAAGGGATGGATCGCTATCTGCAAGCCGCAGAAGTAGCCCAGACAAAAGAAGAAAGACATAAAGCCTTTCATAATCTTGGGAACGCTTATTACCAGCAAAAAGACTTCAAAAAAGCCGTAGAAGCATATAAAAATGCGCTGCGTAATGATCCTACAGATGAGGAAACTCGTTATAATCTCGCTCTTGCGAAAAAAGAGGAAGACAAAAATGGTGGTGGCGGTAATGATGATAATCAGAACAAAGACCAGAACCAGGATCAAAACAAGGACAATAAAGATAAAGAAGGCGATCAGGGCAAAGACAAAGAGAGTGACGACGGCAAGCCTAAGGAGAGTGATGATAAAGGTGACGAGAAGAAAGAAGACGGCGATCAGAAAAAAGACGATAAAGGCAAACCTGATGATAAAAAAGGAGATAACAAAGACGATGGAAAGCCTCAGGATCAAAAAGACCAGCAGCAGCAACCTGCAGAAGGTCAATTATCGCCACAGCAGGTAAAAAGCTTGCTTGAGGCCATGAAAAATGAAGAAAATAAAGTTCAGGATAAGATCAATGCTCAAAAGGTAAAAGGAGCAAAGGTAAAAACTGAAAAAGACTGGTAATTAAAGTTGAAGACAACGACCCAAAAACGAAAGGAAATAAGATGAAGATGAAGCTAGGATTTTTGCTTGTTCTTATTTTTACAGGGTTCACCACCTGGGCACAGGTAACCTTTGATGCTACTGTAAGTAAGAAAAAGCTAGGCATAAATGAACGTCTGCGTGTAGACTTTGAGATGAATAAGGATGGTGATAATTTTCAGCCACCCAGTTTTCAGGGATTTAATATAGTAGGAGGCCCCAATCAATCTGTAAGCAGACAATGGGTAAATGGAAAAAGCAGCTTTTCTAAGGTGTTTTCCTACTTTTTAGCCCCAAGAACCACCGGCGAGATGACCATTGGTCAGGCTGAGATTACAATAGATGGAGATACATACAAAACTGTGCCTATAACCGTTCAGGTTACAACGGCAGTAGATAAACCTAAAGACGGTAATAATGCAGAATATGTAGCCTCAGAGAATGTGCATCTTGTCGCAGAAGTTTCAAAATCAAATCCATATCTCAATGAAGCCATTACGGTGGTCTATAAATTGTATGTTTCTCGGGAAACCGCTGTAAGTGGGTGGAATGAAATTGACGCTCCTAAGTTTGCAGATTTCTGGAGTCAAAGTATAGATGAGAAACAGTTTAAAGTTTATGACGGTGAATACAATGGTGAACCTTACAGATATGTGATTTTGAGAAGAACCGTTCTGTATCCTCAAAAAACAGGTGAACTTACCATAGAACCTCTTGCTTTAAATATCAATGTAGATGTGCCTACAGAGCGCAGAGATATTTTTGGTCAACGTATTTCCAGACCTGCTCAGATCACTGTTGCCGCAAATAACCGTAAGATCACTGTAAAACCACTTCCAGAGAATGGAAAACCTGCAGATTTTAGCGGGGCGGTAGGAAGTTTTGATTTTAAAGTTAGCGCAGATAAGACAAAACTTGATGCTTCTGAAGCTTTAGATCTTGAGATCATGGCAAAAGGTAACGGAAATTTAAAACTCTTTAAATTACCAAAACCTAATCTACCTAATTCTTTAGAAGTTTACGAGCCACAGCATAATGAGAATGTACGCACTAATTTGAGCGGAATGGGCGGAAGCATTGCAGACAATTATACTGTTGTGCCACAAACAAAAGGAAAATACCCAATACCTTCAATTTCATTTTCTTATTTCAACCCAAAGACTGAAAGATACCAGACTATAACATCTGACGAAATTTTAATAGAAGTTGAGAACGGGCCGCTAACGGCTCAAAATTCTGAGAAGAGTAGCGGAGTTGCAAAAAGTAATGTGATTGCAAAAGATCAATTTAAATATATAAGTTCAGATACAGAATTGTATCCTAAAGATGAAGAGCAATTCTTTGCTTCTACAACTTTTTGGTCTTTAGTGGGAGCGCCCTTACTGCTCATACCGCTCGCGCTATTTGTGGCAGGAAAACGCAGAGCTTATAAGAATGATGTAAAAGGCAATCGCCTGCGCAAAGCAGATAGGCTTGCTCGTAAATACCTGGGTGAGGCTAAGAAGAATCTTGGTGATCAAAAGGTGTTCTATCTTTCTCTTGAGAAATCATTACACAACTACCTTAAGGCAAAACTTAACATCCAGACCAGCGATATGAGTAAAGAGCGCATAAGAGGTCTATTGATTAAGCAGGGTGCCAGCGAATCGTCTACACAAGAATTTATAAGCTTACTTGAGAATTGTGAGTTTGCGCGCTATACGCCGGCAACTTCTGTAGAGATGCAGCAGGATTATGAAAAAGCATCTAGAGTCATTTCAGAAATAGATAAGCAGCTATGAAAAGATTCAGTAATAAATTTAAATTAAAAGGGACACAGCAGGTTTTCGCTTTAAGCGCACTCTTATGCTTTATGTTAATTAGCAGTTTTGGTTTTGCTCAACAACCTACAGATCTTTTTGAGAAAGGAAATCAGCAATATGCAAATGGCGACTATCAGGAAGCTGTAAATAGTTATGAAGAGGTTGCTAAACAAGGTTACGAGTCTGCCGCTTTATATTTTAACCTGGCAAATGCGCAGTACAAATTGAACAGGATTGCGCCCAGTGTTTATTATTATGAGAAAGCCTTAAAGCTTGATCCCAAAAATAAAGACATACAAAACAATCTGACTTTTGCTAAAAATATGACTATTGATGCGATAACGCCTCTGCCTCAAAATACCTTTAAAAAATGGTATAATTCTATTTTGAGCTTGTTTACAATAGATGGCTGGGCTGTCGTTACCGTAATTCTGGTTTTTGTCTTCGTTTTTGCATTTATAGGTTATTATTTTACGGTACGTACCGGCATGAAGCGCTTGCTTTTTACCACTTCGTTTGTTGCATTGGGCTTGGCAGTTATAAGCCTTGCAATTAGTTTTCAGGCCAGATCTTTTGACAGAAATAACAGGCCGGCAATCGTTTGGTCTCCTGAGGCTGAGGTTAAAAGTGAACCTAACTTAAGAAGCGACCAGACATTTTTGCTGCACGAGGGAACCAAAGTTCATGTGCTTGAAGAAACCGATGACTGGAAGCGCATTCGCATAGCAGATGGTAAAGAAGGTTGGGTAACTAATACGGAAATAAAGGAATTATAGACCAATAACTAGCTTTTAATTTCCTGATTTTAGCCTGAAAATCACCGATTTTTAAAGGATTTCGGCGATTTTTTCAAGTACTCGGGCAACCATTTCTGCACCTGGATCTGGTACATCTTTTAGTGTATTTTCAGAAAGATAAGATGACCTTCCTGCGCTGGTATTTGTAACTTCTTTAGTAGAATCTGCTCCCTTTCTGGCTTTGTCACTTGCTTTTTTAATCGATTCTCCATGGGCTAAACTTTCAAAGGCGGGCTGAAGCGCATCTATCATTGTGCGCTCACCTTGTTTTGCACCGCCGTAATCCTGCATTTTTTGTAAACCTGCCAGAAAAGCTTCGCCTATATTTTGGTTTTCTTTTAAATGGCTTCCCGCACTGGTAAATAATAATGATAAAAGCACGCCGCTTGAGCCGCCTATCTCGCGAGATAATACTCTGCCTACTGTCGTGAAGAGTTGCGAAATATTATCATAAGGTAATTTGTCTTTAAGTTCTTTAAGTTTTCTTCCCGCTGTAGCGAAAGTTGAACCGGCATCACCATCTCCTACTTTTTCATCCAGGTCATTTAATTCTGCTTCAAGATCTATTAGATATTCTGCGATTTCCTGAACGATCTGTTTATACTTGTTGTTTTCTGAAGGTTCAAACTGAAGAGTTTCAGGAAGCTCTGGGCTTTTTAAATATTCGGGTTTAGCATATCTTCTTATATGCCAGTGAGCAATATTATTTTTAGCAGATAAAGCTTCTTCAATTTGCTCATCAAGCAAGACCATAGAAAGTGAAAAGCCATTCATGTTTAAAGAGGTCATCATTTGAGCTGGACCTATTATATAATCTACCTTAGAAGACAAATCAGTCTTAGAAAAGGAGTTAATAATAAGATTCATTTCAAGCGGTGTAACGCTGCCCAGATTATTAACCAGCAGGGCATATTTTCCATTTTCATCTGGTAAATATTCAGTGAGCTGTTTTTCAGCTTTTTCTATGAGGGCATCTGCTTGTTCCATCTCAATTCTCTCAACACCGGGTTCACCATGAATCCCTAACCCAAGTTCAGCTTCAGATTTTGAGAGCCTTGATTCCTCAGGGTTTTTAAACTTTTGGCCTTCAGTTAGTGAGAGTCCGATAGATATTGTATTATCTGCTACTTTTTGGGCAATTTTAGCCACTTTTTCAAGTGATTCACCCGATTTTGCCAAATAGCCGGCAACTTTATGTACAAAGAGCGTTCCTGCTAATCCGCGTTGTTGTGTGTCGAGTCCCAGAGCAATATCGTCGCCTACGGTAACAGTTTCAACTTTATGACCCATTTCTCTGGCTTGTTCTGCCGCAAGGCCAAAATTTAGACGATCACCAGTATAATTTTTTATAATAAGTAAACAACCTTTATCACCACTTACAGCCTCAATAGCCGCGAGAACCGCATCTACGGGTGGTGAAGCAAATATATCACCACAAACGGCTGCGGTAAGCATTCCTTCACCCACAAAACCGGCATGTGTAGGTTCATGCCCAGAACCACCGCCAGAGATGAGTGCAACTTTAGATTTGTCCCAGTCGTTACGCACAACGACTCGTATTTCAGGAAATGAATCGAGAACCGTAAGTTCAGGATTTGTTATCATTCCTAAAATGGATTCATTGACTACATCTTCAGGTTTATTTATAAAAAATTTCATGATCTCTCTTTTCTTTAAATTTATAAAAAATGGAGGGGCTTTCTTTTTAGGAAGCTATGATCAAGGCATACTTTATCAAAATTTTAGGTTTTTAAGGGTGCGAAGGTTACTAATATATAAAACGAAGAAACCCGCTCAATAAGCGGGTTCTTAATAATAAGATCGGCAATAAATTAGAATATGTATCGCAAACCAACTTGTGCCTGCCATCTTGATAGTAAACTTGTATTATATACTAAAGGATCGTTAAGGTCTGTACTAAATGTATAAGTGGGCACATTATTTTCATCTACTGTTACACCAATAGGCTGAGCAGAAGCTGGTTCTTGTACAAGCCCCCAGTCACTGTTGATCAGGTTACCAAAATTCAGGATATCAAGACTAAACTGAATCGTGTTTGTCTTATTTTCTGAAACATTGAAATTATAGTTCTGTAAGATCTTCATGTCCCATCTGCCTCTCCATGGTGCTAAAGCCCCGTAACGCTCAAAGTACTGCCCTCTGTGATCACTTAAATAATCATCCTGCTGTATGAAATTTTCAAAAGCAGTTGCCTGCCCGGGACCAGAAAACTGCATCTCGCTAATTTCAGTTGTAGTAGGAATGTAAATAAGATCATTTACACTTGACCCGTCACCGTTAATATCGCCGCCGTAGGTGTAATTATATCTTCCGCCCTGAGCGTATTCAAAAAATGTCGAGATCGTGGTAGACCAAGTTTCACCACCATAATTAAACTGCTTTGAAACCACACCTATAATTCTGTGGGTATCTCCATATTTTGAGTATTCTAAGCGGTCATTATTTACATTACCAATTGCGGGATTAAAATCGAAAGCATCACCGGTAATTTCAGCCTCAATAGAGTTGACATCTTTTGAGTTGAGGTAGTTGTAAGCAATGCTGGTATAGAATCCTGTGCCAAAGGTTTTTTGTGCTTTAAATGTGAAATTCCAAATTCTGCCTTTATCAGAATTAGAGAATACATATGCATTATTTAAATGATCATCTGCTGTATAAATAGGGCGATTGTCAACACCTTCCAGAGTTTCTGAAGGTGGTAAAAGCCCCCAGTTTTGTACATGAGCACCATTTATATCTTTTGTATATGACACATCTCCCGTAAGGATCAATCCGTTCTCAAATTTGTAATCTGCACCCACATTTGTTCTCCAGACCTGTGGCCATTTAAAACTTGGGTCAACAATTTGAAAATAACCATCATCAGCACCACTTACCTGATTTCCTAACCATACAAACGGAAAACGACCCGTGAAAATACCTGTACCGCCACGCAGTTGTATGGTGTTATCTCCTTTTAAATCATAGTTAAAACCAAGTCTGGGAGAGAATAAAATCTTGTTAGACGGCATTCTGGTAGAAATTAGATTCACCATGTCACCGTTGTTGGGATTGTAATATTCTACAGAGTTGTCACGTGTAGCTGTATTATCTGTGTCAATATATTTTTGAATTAACTCATCGGTATTAAAATAGAGCGGTTTATCAAAACGAATGCCCATTGTTAACTTAAGCTTCTCTGTGACGTTCCATTTATCCTGCATGTAGAAAGCCAGTTGACCTACATTTAATTCTGCAAGTTTCCAGCCACCGTCATTACCGTCGCCGGCAGCGTTAGAAGCATCGTAAACACTATTTGCGTAAGCGATATTAGAGGCTAAAATACCATTAGGATCTGCTGCATCTGCTAAGAATACATCAACAGAAGGATAAGGATTAAAGTTGCCGTAATAATTTCCGTTTGTCTCGTAGGTCCCAAAGTTGTCATAAGCCGTTAAATTGAAAGAATTCTTGAACGAGAATTTCTCAAATGAAGCACCTACAGTAAATGTGTGATCACCTACGTAGTAATTAAAATTATCTGTAATCTGAATTACTTTTTGATCAAGTTTGTTGTTGATTGAAAACGGCTCGTGGCCTGCGATTATATAGTTAGAACCATCTTTCTGAATATTAATAGGCGAAATGGGAGTAGAAAACGGGTTTCTAAAATCATCAAAATGGGTATAACCCACCTGAAGTTTATTAGATGCATTTTGAGAGAAGGTAGAGTTCCATTCTAACTGTACCGATTGTAATTTATTATTCATCTCATATCCCGAGTTCTGAAACTGCAGTGTTGAAGCGCTGGGGCCTCTGCGCGTAATTGCTGTAGGGTGAGCAGGTTTCTCTTTAGAAGCGTCAAGAAAATTATAAATTAAAGCAACCCTGTTATTGTTATCAATATTCCAGTCTAACTTAAAAATTCCTTTGGTTGATTTAGAATCGTATGTAAAACCTCTGTAACTGCCAGGATTGTAGCCTAAATCTAAAAGAGCGTTTTGTACCGCCATTAGATCAGATTCTAAGACACGAGATTCATTAACTCCGCCAGAACCAGTATTTGGCACAAATGAAGAGCCAAGATCTGTTCTGTCATCTTTTTCAAAATTGGCAAAAAAGAATAATTTGTTCTTTACGATAGGGCCGCCAATGCTCACTCCATATTGAGTTTGTTTTAGATCTGCTTTTGCCAGTTTCTCTCCTTTAATTTTACGACCGGTCAAATCTTCATTTCTAAAGAAACCGTAAGCCGTACCAGTAAATTCGTTTGTTCCGCTTTTAGTTACCGCGTTCACAGTAGCGCCTGTAAAGCCAGACTGAGTTACATCGTAAGGAGCTAATGACACCTGTATTTGATCAATGGCATCTAACGAGATAGGCTGAGCGTCTGTTTGTCCGCCCGGGGTTGCAGCATCCAGGCCAAAGGGGTTATTAAAGATCGCGCCATCAAGACTAAAGTTGTTGAACTGATCATTTCTACCACCAAATGAATTTCCACTGGCAGAGGGCTCTAAGCGTGTAAAATCTGCTGTAGAACGGGAGATAGTAGGTAAGGTTTTAAGGTCTCTGCTGCCAATACTGGTTTCAGATCCTGTTCTGTCATTATTAAAAACCGTGCTTTTCGTTCCCGAAATCACAACCTCATCCAGCTCATTAGCGGCTGTTGCCAAAACAGCGCGTACGTTGAAAGTTTGCCCTAATGTCAACGAAATATCATTTAACACATAATCTGTAAAGCCAATGTATGTTATAGTAACTTTATAAGGACCACCCACTCGCAAATTGAGAAGGTTGAACCTGCCGTCAAGATTAGTAATTGCACCATAGGTCGTACCCGTGGGAAGGTGAACTGCAGTAATATTTGCACCCGGCAAAGCTGTATTCTGGTCGTCATAAACAACCCCGCTCATTTCTGCAGTTGTCACCTGAGAATAGGCAGCACTACAGAAGAAAAGCGTTAAGAAAAAATAGAGTAAATAGTGTTTCATAGCAGATGATTTTAGTGAAAAATAGTGATTGTTGAACTCAGCGCAAAAATAGATTTTAATAATGATTTCTTAATTAAGGCTTAATTGTATTTGTGTAAATATCTGAATATTAATTATTTGAATGTGATAAATTCAAAAATGATAACCAATTTTTACAAATTCACTAATCCAATTAATTTCTAAGGCATGTACGCTTCTGTAATAAGCAGGTTAGAGTATTGCTCTCGTATTCTTATATCAATAATGACTGAAATATTAAAGAGTTTTATTATTAAATTAACATGTAGTTTATCTAGAAATGCTAGTTTTGTAATTCTTCAAAAAAAATTGAAATTGAGGGTTAAAAGTTACTTTTTCATACTTCTTTTTATTGCCTTTCTGGTAACGCCTCCTCTTGTGCAAATATTAAAAGCTGGTGATGACAATTCATCTATATCTTTTATTGAAGAAGAGAACAATACAGATGGCAAATTTGAATTAGAAAAAAAGTTAGAAGTCTTTTCAAAAGAAAACTTTGCAATAGAATTTCTAGAGATCATCATAAATAGAGTACAACCCTACTCTTCACAGGATCTTGCAATGTCAATTTATCTGGATCCGGTCTCTCCGCCTCCACGCATGTCTTAAATTTTTTTAATGAATTCTTTTTAATGCATACGGCTATTAGTCGCTGTGCTATTATGAATGTTATTTAAAATTTAAAGACATGATTACATCTATTATAAATAAAAATAAGCAGGAGCAATTGACTCCAGAAGCGGTGCTAAGCGACCTCATTGATGGCAACCAGCGCTTCGTTAGCAAAAATATGTATGAGCGCGATTATGCTGCTCAAATAGAAGGAACTAAAGAAGGGCAGTGGCCTAAAGCGGTAGTTTTAGGCTGTATAGACTCACGTGTGCCTGTAGAAACTATTTTTGATCAGGGAGTGGGCGATTTGTTTGTTGCTCGCGTAGCAGGGAATTTTGAAAATAAAGATATTTTAGGCAGCATGGAATACTCATGTAAAGTGGCCGGAAGTAAGCTTGTTATCGTTCTGGGACATGAGTCATGCGGCGCGGTAAAATCTGCCTGTGATGATGTAAAAATGGGAAATATCACCCATTTATTGAGCAACATTCAACCTGCTGTAGAAGCAACAGAAACAACGGGAGAGCGTACTTCTGCAAATGATTCTTTTGTAGCAGGCGTAGTAGAGAAAAATGTGCGTCTTACACTAGATCGCATACGCGAAAAAAGCCCTATTCTAAAAGAGATGGAAGAGAATGGCGAGATAAAAATAGTGGGAGGTATTTACGCAATTTCTACAGGAGAAGTTACTCTGTTATAAAATAAAGCGTGGTGCTAAGCTGGGGGAAATCACTTCGGCAATCTTTATAAAAAAGTTATAAATAAAATTAAAAATATACCTGATGAATAATATGTTTAAAAATATAAAGAGCGATTTCCCTGCAAGTGTGGTAGTGTTTTTTGTTGCCATCCCACTTTGTTTGGGGATTGCGCTGGCTAGTGGGGCTCCACTTTTTTCTGGTCTTATAGCCGGTATCGTGGGAGGTATAGTCGTAGGAGCAATTAGTGGTTCAAGTCTTGGGGTGAGTGGTCCGGCAGCCGGGCTTAGTGCCATAGTTCTTACTGCAATAACAACACTGGGCGGTTATGAAAACCTACTGGTAGCGGTAGTTTTAGGTGGGGTCATTCAGATTTTGTTTGGCGTTTTAAAAGCAGGTATAATAGGGTATTACTTTCCTTCATCTGTTATTAAGGGGATGCTTACAGGTATAGGTATCATCATAATCCTGAAACAGATACCACACTTCTTTGGTTATGATGCAGATCCCGAAGGTGACTGGGCTTTCTTTCAGGCGGATGGTGAAAATACTTTTTCTGAACTTGGTAATATATTTGGAAGTATAAGCTTAGGAGCGACATTGATCGCATTAATTAGTATGGCTATTCTAATATCATGGGAAACTGTACTTTCAAAAAAGCACAGATTCTTCAAATTAGTTCAGGGTCCTCTTGTGGCTGTAGCAACAGGTATTGTATTTTATGTGTTAACTAAAGGCACAGGGAGTCTGGGCATTGCAGCAGACCATCTTGTCGCCGTTCCTGTACCTGAAGGTATAGATTCTTTTCTCGCACAGTTCACCTTTCCCAACTTTGGTGTAATAGGAGAAACACAAATATGGGTTACCGGGTTTACGATAGCATTAGTAGCCAGTCTTGAGACCTTACTGTGTGTAGAGGCTACAGACAAATTAGATCCGCACAAGCGTGTTACTCCTACTAATAGGGAGCTTTTTGCTCAAGGTATAGGTAATATTTGTTCAGGTCTTATAGGTGGTTTGCCTGTGACACAGGTGATTGTGAGAAGTTCTGCAAATATTCAGTCTGGCGGGCAAACAAAAATGTCTGCAATTTTACATGGTTTTCTGCTTCTTATATCTGTTATACTTATTCCTAATATCCTGAATTTAATTCCATTATCAGTGCTTGCTGCTATTTTATTTCTGGTGGGTTATAAACTGGCAAAACCCACATTATTCTACAAGATGTATAAAATGGGATGGAAGCAATTTGTGCCTTTTGTAATCACAGTGGTAGGGATCGTATTTGCAGATCTTCTGGTAGGTATTAGTCTGGGCTTAGCAGTAGGAATCGTAGTTATTTTAATAAAAAGCTACCAGAATTCACATTTCCTGCATATTGTAAAAGGAGAAAATGGTGCAGATGTTATTAATATGACCCTTGCAGAAGAAGTTACTTTTATAAATAAAGGAGCGATCATTAAAGAACTTGACAGAATTGATGAAAACAGCTTTGTAGAGATCGACGTAAGAAAAACGAAATATCTCGATAATGACATTATTGAAATTTTAGATGAATTCAGCGTGAAAGCTAAAGAGCGAAATATAAACGTGAAAATCATCTCAGAACGTGGGGAGACAGACAACCCACAAAGTTATTCTCAGTTCTTTAAACAGGACAAGAAAGAGGCATTTAAGGTAACTGCTTAGAAAAATGATTTTATTTTAGGAATTTCCCGGTTGCATTCATGTGGCCGGGATTTTCTATTCTGTGTCTTCAGTATCTGTATTACGTGTTGACTCTTTTTCCTGCTTATATTCTTCAACTTCTTTTAGAATATTAGGAAGCATCATAGGTGCGATCATTTCAACATTCTGGTAAAGGATAGACTCGTTTTTTACGTCTTCATCTATAAATGAGACTCGGTCGTTAAGAGCGGCTATAAACATGATGATCACGCTAATTATAAACGCTGCTTTTAATATTCCAAAAATCCCCCCCAGAATTCTATTAACCAGCCCAAGCATGGCAAAATCGGCTATTTTAGTAAGAATTTTACCGGCCAAAGAAATTATGATCACAATGATTATAAAGGTTATTGCAAAAGACGCCAGATTAATGGTATTCTCGCTCCAGGATACGCGCTCTCTTAAAAAATCTACTGCATAATACGAGAAATGAATTGCCCCATATATACCTGCAATTAGTGCTATAAGAGAAGCAAGTTCCACAAAAAACCCGTTTTTTAGGCCCTTTATTAGCCCTAGAAGCAGAAAAATGCCAATTATTATATCCAGATAATTCATAGGTTAAATATAGTATTTTTTAAGAATGGTCTTGTTTATCTTTGCAAACTATGGCGAGAGATGAACAATTAAAGCAGCGTTGGGAAGAACTTCAAAAATTAGTATCAGATAGATTTGCAGATGGCGAATTGCTTGATCTTGACTCAATAATTTATCTTATTGGGGTACAGGAATATGGCAGGTTTGATGTGAAATTTAAAAAAGACGATAAGCTTAATCTTATGCATATCGCAATATGTCGCCTGCTGGAACCTTTTGGTTATTACGAGTTTGATTTTCAGGATGAGGAAGGCTGGCCACATTATAGAATACTTGAGCAATTACCGGCTTTAAAAGCGGGAGAACAAACTGTGTTGATGAAAGAAGCTATTGTTAATTATTTTCTCGAAAAAGAAATCATTAAATAACCGATTATTGCATAAATAAACCAGATTTTATGGCATTTTGGTTCGATTTTTTGCAAGACTATTCTTTTCCTCATGATACGGGGCCGGTTTACAAAGAGACGATTGCCGGCAGGTTGCCTGTAGAGCCTTTTAATACGTACAGCAATCTCATTTTTTTATTCATTCTTATTTACTTTGGCAATAAAGTTTACAGGAATCCGCAGCGGCATAAATTTCTGGCGATCGTAATTCCGGTAATATTTATAGGCTACATAGGCGGTACAATTTATCACGCTACACGTTCTAATGAGCTCTGGTTACTGCTGGATTGGGTACCTATTATGATTGCCAGTCTCGCTTCTGCCATTTATTTCATTTTTAAATGGCAAAGAACGTGGGTGCGCAGATTAGGATTTATGCTCATAATACTAATGGCGTTTTTTGGGTCGAGACAAGTGCATATGCCTCATGGTTTACAAATAAGTGTGGGTTATGCGATCACAGCTTTAACCATTTTGATTCCGCTGGGCGGTTATTTGTATCGTACCAAGTGGCATAATTTAAAATATGTGATTTATGCATTTGGTATTTTTGCTTTAGCGGTGCTGTTCAGAGTTTTAGACAAGCGTGTTCATTTTGATATTTTCTGGATGGGAACACACTGGTTGTGGCATTTGCTGGGCGGTATAGCGGTTTTCTTTTTAATGAAATATATTTTTGAAGACAACAAAGAGCAAGCCGTCATAATTTCCTAAATTTGCTCCCTTGTAATTAAGAGGTTTATGCTAGATAAAATAAAAGAACTTATTGCTGAAGCTGAAGCATTTAAGGCAAATTCTATAGAAGAGGTAGAGGCGTTTAGAATTAAATTCTTAGGTAAAAAAGGACTGCTGAATCAGCATTTTGCCGAGTTTAAGAATGTTCCTAACGAATTGAAGAAAGAATTTGGGCAAACCATTAACCTTTTAAAAGACACCGCTCAAAATAAGGTCAACGATCTTAAAGAAAGTCTGGAGACAGAAGATGTCGCAGGTTCTTACGGTGATCTTACCCGGCCGGGAGAAGCTCTTGAGCTGGGAGCCCGCCATCCACTTTCTCTTGTAAAGAACAGGATAATAGAGATTTTCTCACGTATTGGCTTCAATGTTTCAGAAGGTCCTGAGATAGAAGATGACTGGCATAACTTTACAGCGCTCAACTTACCAGAATATCACCCGGCTCGTGATATGCAGGATACGTTCTTTATACAAACCAACCCTGACGTTCTTTTACGTACGCATACTTCATCAGTACAGGTGCGCTACATGGAAAACAACAAGCCACCTATACGTACAATTTCGCCGGGTCGTGTTTATCGCAACGAAGCCATTTCGGCACGTTCACATTGCTTCTTTCATCAGGTAGAAGGGTTGTATATAGATAAGGATGTTTCATTTGCAGATCTTAAGCAAACGCTACAGTATTTTACTACAGAGATGTTTGGTAAAAGCAAGATTAGATTGCGACCATCTTACTTTCCGTTTACAGAACCTAGTGCAGAAGTAGATGTTTACTGGGGTCTGGAGACAGAGACAGATTATAAAATGACAAAAGGTACCGGCTGGTTAGAGATAATGGGTACTGGTATGGTAGATCCTAATGTGCTTGAGAACTGCGGGATAGACTCAAAAGAATATAGCGGTTTTGCGTTTGGTATGGGTATAGATCGTATCGCGCTGCTGCTTCATCAGATTTCAGATATACGCATGTTTAGTGAAAATGATGTGCGCTTTCTTGAACAATTTAAAAGTGCTTTATGAAAAAATATTTAACCATTGCTCTGCTTGTAATCGTATTACTAGCTTTTTTGTATCTAACATTTGTTATAGCAGTTATAAAAATTGCCATAGGTAGTGTATTTGTGGGGATTTTTGTTCTTGCCATTTTGATTCTTTGGATCAAATGGAAAGTAACCCACGATTAATTTATGCAAAAAGATATTACAATTCCTCAGGTAGAGGGCGTGCATGTGGCTGCGATCTTAGAGTTTAATGAGACGCATCGCACGCACGACTGGAATGTCTATCTTGTAAATGCTAAAAGCGAAGCTTTAGAGACAATTTTCATCGTTTCTAAAGGTCATGATGCACGGCAAAAATCGAGCGTAATGCGGCATAAACTGGCCGTTTTACCGGCAAAATCGTTTGCTAAAGTTGAGTTTATTGAAGACAGCGTTCTTAAGCTAAATAATGAGTTCTCGGTTTCTTTCTTTCTGGATGGGAAGTTGTACGATAAGACATTTGTTTTTAAAGCAAATACCATCAAAGAGACAAAATTGAAAGAGATTCCTGTAATTCCTGAAAAGGGAATTCTCGCAGAGTAGAAGTTTTAATCACAGGCGCAGCATTCAATTCCTTTAGCTTTCGCGAAAGCTTCCTTACCCTCTTTATAGGCAAAATATATAATCCCAATAGTTCCTAAAATATCAATATAGGGGATCTTAAAAAGCCACCACAAACCGCTGGAAAGTAACAGGACTAAAGACATATACAAACACACCTGATTGCATTTTGCATCTGCAATGATAGGAGCTGAATTAAGCTTTTTACCTATTGAGATCTTAAAATAGATCAATGCCCACATACCTAAGATAGAAATCCCTGCGATTACTATTCCCGGCAGTGTCGATGCCGGTTCTGTACCACTAATTATATTGTTTGCTGCAGAAATAATTAGAACTGCGATAAGACCGTAAAAACACCATCCTGTTATTTTTAGTGAAAGAATCTCAAAAGAGCTTTTATCAGAATTTGGGTTTCGCTTTATGCGCAGGATCATTTGTACGATGCCTAAGGCAGAGATCGTTTCTACAAAGCTGTCGAGACCAAAGCCAAATAGAGCAAGGGTATCTTCTTTATGCCCAAAGTAAACCGAAATAAGACCTTCAATTACATTGTAAACTACAGTAAGAACAGCAAACGCGAGCGCTTTGCTAAACAGTTTATCTGTGCGTTCTAATGTAGCTGAAGTAGCCATTTAATTGAGGTTTAGTCAAGTTTATCTACCAGTTTTTTAAAAACTTTCTTAGGATCTTTGCCTTTGTATAAAATTGCGTGTACCGCATGAATAATAGGCATTTTGGCCCCGCAGTCTTTATAAATGCGATAAGCACTGGCAGCTGCATAATAACCTTCTGCAATCATGCTCATCTCCATCTGCGCACTTTTTACCGTGTAACCCTTGCCTATCATATTACCAAACATGCGGTTACGGCTAAAAACTGAATATCCTGTAACCAATAGATCCCCCAGGTAGGCAGAATCATTGATATTACGTTTCATTTTGTGCACATTCTTGATGAACTTTTTCATTTCACGTATAGCATTACTCATCAACACGCTTTGAAAGTTATCACCATAACCCAACCCGTGTGCAATACCGGCTGCTATAGCATAGATATTTTTAAGCATAGCGGCATATTCTGTACCTATGGTGTCGTCGCTAATTGTGGTTTTTATGTAATCGCTGTTGAGGTGTTTTGCCATTATTCTGGCTTTCTCTTCATCTGCACAGGCAATGGTAAGATAAGACAGGCGCTCAAGGGCAACCTCTTCTGCATGGCATGGCCCGGTAATTACACCTATGTTCTCAAAAGGGATATTATAAACTTCATGAAAATGCTCTCCTACAATTTTCCCGGTTTCAGGAACTATGCCTTTAATGGCAGAGAAAATGATTTTATCTTCAAGGGAATTGTTTACTTTTTTAAGTTCTTCACTTACAAAAGCAGAAGGAATAGCAAAAATGAGATAATCTGCATAGTCAATGATCTCATTAATATCATTGCTCAGTTTTAATTGCTCTGTATCAAATTCTACGGCACTTAAATAATTAGGATTATGCTGTTCTTTCTTTATATGCTCAAGTGCATATACGCTGCGCATATACCAGCCTACCTCATCGAGATTCTCACACAGCATTTTTACAATTGCGGTAGCCCAGCTGCCTCCACCTATAACACCAAATTTTATGGCCATATATTACATCATTCCTAATAGTTTTCAAAAATAACCAAATTTATCCGGTGTGTAAAATATTGGTTTTCAGCACTATTGTTTTTGTGGCATGCGTTTTGGTTTCCCAAAAATGAACCGTAATACATAAAGCTTATGAAAACTGTAAAACTACTTTTAATATTCACCGTTTTAGTACAGGTGTATACCTCTTGTGAATCAGGTATTTATGTAGAGAATGAAGAACTACCTGCGGCTGTATCTTTAGATGAGGTGCTCAATGACTATGAACTTTGGTATGTTGATATAGAAAGAACATCTGGTAATGGTGGTATTCCATTTATGGAGAAGGCATTTACTCTGTCTTTTGATAATGGCGATGTTTATGCAAACAACAATCTAGTGGGTATAGGTAACCAGGGCGACGGTTACGGTATAGGCGTAGGGTACTATGATACCTTTAGCAGTGATCTTGATATTAGCCATGATTTAGACGGTTTTTACACCTTTGAGGTCAGTATTTTAGCCGGCAATTCTATTGAACTTTATAACCGTAGTACACGCACGTCTTACATACTTAAGGGCTATCAACGCCACACTTTTAATTATGATCGTTTGTTTTATGACAACATTCATTACTTTCTGCAGGAATATGCAGCATGGGAAAAGGTGTATACCAGTGTAGAAGGTGCTGTGAATGAATTTGATGAAGAGAATTATCTGCAATTTCTTCCTGCCGGCGGTAGAGGAAATTTTAAGAGTTCACAAGATTATAATGGCACGGCAATTGAACATGTATATTGGGATTATAATGGCATCTATGAAGTAGAAAATGTAACCGGCAATCCTGATCTAAAATATCTCAGTCTCGATTATGATTATTTCAGCGGGGAGTTTTTTGAACTTAGAGTACTAGATGACAATACGATCTCATTATATCAACCTGCATCAGGAACAGAGTATCGCTTTCGCGGAAGAGGATACATAGCTTATAAAACAGCAGAGGCTGGTAAAAAGAGAGAAAAACAGTCTGTAATAGATAAACAAATTAAAAGTATAAAGCTGTGAAGGCAGCAATAATTTAGTTGATTTTTTTGGTTGGTTAGTTAGTTGAAGCCGCTCTGACAGAGTAAATCTGATGGGGCGGTTTCTTTATTATATAATACTTAAATTTTTTGAACAGATTACTTTTAAACCTTTAATCGGCGTGATTTGAGCTTTCAAAGATTAAGATAGATTTAAAAATGGATTAATTACAGCCTATTGTTTATTTCGTAAATTCACATTTCAATAATTAACAATAACCAAAAAAAATAGAACAATGGGATTATTTTCATTTATTAAGAACGCCGGGGCAAAAGTCTTTGGTATTGGTAAAACAGATGCAGAAGAAGCAGCTGATAAATCTGCAGCTATAGAAGAAGCAAATAAAAAAGCAGCGTCTTCTCTTGAAGAGACAGTGCACGATCTTTCACTTGAAGTGGAAAATCTTAAAATAAGCATAGCAGGAGAGACAGCTACAATAACAGGTAAAGCAAAAGATCAATCTACAAAAGAGAAAGTGGTACTTGTTGTGGGTAATACTAATGGGATTGCCCAGGTAGATGACCGTATGGAAGTTGATCACAGTGAGCCGGAGGCACAGTTTCACACTGTAGTATCTGGTGATACATTAAGCAAGATTGCAAAGAAATATTACAGTAATGCAATGAAATATCCCGTAATATTTGAAGCTAATAAGCCTATGCTTACAGATCCTGATAAGATTTATCCGGGGCAAGTTCTGCGTATTCCTCGTATAGAAGGTTAAAATTTTTTTCCCTCTGTAAGGCCATTTACGGGTATTTGTTATCTGTAAATGGTTTTTTTATTTTCTGTTATCTGTAAAAATTCATCTCGTCAATATATTGCCAAACCTCTCGAGGCAATAGCGGCTGGCAGTTTTTGTTAGCCTTAACTGCTTTTCGTATAAACGTTGAAGAGATCTCGACAACTGGCGCGTCAATAACATGAATTTTTGAATGATCTTTAAATTGATCAGGAACTTGTGAATTTGATATTCTCGGATAAACGTAAATTTCGTGATTGTCTATAATCGTCTCGTAATTTTTCCACTTATGAAGACTTTTTAGATTGTCTTCTCCCATGATTAAACAAAATTCATAATCAGGATATTTTTCCTGAAGGTGCGCTAACGTGTTTACTGTATAATTAGGCTGGGGTAGATCAAACTCAATGGTGCTCGCTTCTAGTTTAGGATAATCCTCTATAGCACGCTGTACAAGTTGATAGCGGTGAAGGTTGTCTAAAAGCGAATTCTTTTTCTTAAATGGATTATGCGGAGTTATCACTAGCCAGATCTTATCAAGATTGCTGTATTCGGCCAGGTGATTTGCAATTATAAGATGCCCTATATGAATAGGATTAAAAGTGCCAAAATAAAGCCCGATTTTCATTGCTTTTTGTCCGATTTTTCCAGTCTTTTTACTGATTTACAAAATCAGAAACGAGCTGGTAAGCTTCTGCTAAAGCGGTATTGAGATCGTTATTTTCAATAATATAATCAAATTGCGGTGCGGTTGCCAGCTCAACGCTTGCTTTAGCAATGCGCATATTTATACGATCATCACTTTCTGTTTTGCGTTTCTTCAGCCGTATTTTTAACTCTTCAATACTAGGTGGTTTTACAAAAACAGCTAGTGTACGCTCTGGATATAATTTTTTAATATCAAGACCGCCTACAACGTCAATATCAAAAATTACGTGGCGGTTCTTCTTCCAGATGCGTTCTACTTCACTTTTTAAGGTGCCGTAAAAATTGTCTCTGTAAACTTCTTCCCACTCCAGAAACTCGTCATTCTTAATACGACGCTTAAATTCTTCAAGTGTTAAATAGTAGTAATCTACTCCGTCTTTCTCGTGACCGCGTGGTTCTCTTGATGTGGCCGAAATACTGAAGTCAAGTTTTAGGTCTTCTTTACTTAATAAATGCCTTACAATGGTGGTTTTTCCACTTCCGGAAGGCGCCGAAAAAACAATGAGTTTACCTTCTTCTTTCATCAAAGCACGTTTAAAAGTTGTTCCTTGATTTTCTCAAGTTCATCTTTCATGCGCACTACAACCTGTTGCATAGGGGCATAATTAGATTTTGAGCCTATGGTATTTATCTCACGACCTATTTCCTGACTTATAAAAGCCAGTTTTTTGCCGTTAGAATCTGATGAATTGAGTGATTTTGTGAAATAGTCAAGGTGATTTTTTAATCTTACTTTCTCTTCAGTTATGTCGTATTTCTCAAGATAGTAAGTAAGTTCCTGTTCAAAACGATTAGGATCTACTTCTGCTTTAAGATCATTTACTGCTTTGTTTAATCTTTCGCGAACGCTTTCTATGCGCTGAGGATCTATAGCGATAACTTCTTCAAGATATTCTTCTATGTTTTTAACTCTAAGCTGAAAATCTTCTTTTAGAACCCGGCCTTCGTCTTCTCTGTAATCGTTAATGGCGCCTAGAGCTTCATCAATGCCTTTTAAGATGGCTTCATATTCCTGATCGTCTATCTCGTCTCTTTCGGTTTTTAAGGCATCTGGCATGCGAATTGCCATTTTAAGTAATTCAGTAGGGTCGCCATCTACAACAAGGCTTAATTGCCTGATATATTCTTTAACCACAGCTTCATTTATAGCAGTGCTCGTTTCCTGCCCGTTTAACTCAACATACAAGCTAAGATCTATTTTGCCGCGCTCAAGCGATTTTGCAACTATGTTGCGTAGTTCAAGTTCTTTTTCGCGATAAAAGGAGGGAATTCTGGTATTGAGGTCCAGATTTTTACTGTTAAGAGATTTAACCTCAATTGTAATTTTCTTAGAAGGTAACTGGGAAACAGATTTCCCGAAGCCTGTCATTGATTTGATCATACTTAGATTTAAAGTCGCAAAGATAGGAAAACTATATCTGAAGCTTTCCTATCTCTTTTGTTGCAACTTCTCTAAATTTTTAGGCAATAATTATAGTTTTCTTACCCAGATATTACGATAGCTCACAGGATTGCCGTGATCTTGTAATTCAATAGGTGCTTCACCATGTGGTATGTTTTTAGGATGACCTATATATTCTGTTGTTCCTTGTATTTCTGTATGGTCTTGTGTAACCACACCATTATGAATAACCGTTACAGTAGCGGCTTGCGTTTTATTGCCGTCACCGTCAAAATGAGGTTGATGATAAATGATATCATAGGTTTGCCATTCACTAGTCGGTTTAGTCGCGTTTACAAGTGGTACAGATTGCTTATAAATAGAACTTGCCTGTCCGTTAGAATAAGTGCGGTTGTCGTAACTATCTAGCACCTGCACTTCATATTTCTTTTGAAGAAAGATACCGCTGTTACCGCGTCCCTGGCTTTCACCTACAACTTCTTGTGGTGCACGCCATTCTATATGCAACTGCATGTCACCAAAACTTTCTTTGGTCTCGATATCACCACTTTGAGCTTTAACGGTGAAAGAACCATCGCTATTGATAGTCCAAGGCGCAGCAGCTGTTGTGTCTGTAACACTCTTCCAGGCGTCAAGATTCTCACCATTAAATAAAACAATAGCGTCTGATGGTATGTTGTTCTTATCGAAAGAAACTACTGCAGGCTCAGGATCCCAGAATTCTGTTGCTTCCGGATCTGTTATTTCTTCTTCTGGCTGAGTTGAAACAGAATCTGTAGCTGTAGTTTGCATCTCGCTGTCCTCGCTTGATTCTTTATTCATGTCATTACAGGAAACTAGTAAACCAAGGGCAACAAGAGGTATAAAATTACGTATCATAAGTTAAAGTTTTTTTATTTTAATATTCTTAAAAGAAACTTGATTGCCGTGGTCTTGTAGAGCAATTGCACCAGTCTGGGCTTTGCCAAAAGCTTCCCAGTCTGCAAATTTTGAATTAGAAACCATTGTGTTCCATTCGTTTCCTTCTACAGGAAATTCAACAACCTGAACACCGTTAAGAGTTACAGATCCTTCATTATTAGCGTGGTCGATTTTAATGACACATGTGTTCCATTCACCAGCTGGTTTTGCTACATCCTCTGTAGGAGGGAGCATATCATATAAAGCACCTGACTGATGCGATTTACCATTTTTAGCATCTGGATGACGCTCATTATCTATAATTTGAATTTCAGGTCCTGTTAAATAAGGCTCATGATATTTTTCATCTTCTTTTACTCCCCACATAATACCGCTATTTCCGGCTTCAGAGATTTTCCAGTCTAACGAAAGAATAAAATCTGTATAATCTTCATTGCTAACCAGGTTTTCTGCATGCTCTCGTCCTTCGGCGGGAGTAAGAACCAGCGCATCACCTTCTATTTGCCATTGACTGGAAATTGAATCGCCGTTATAACTGTGCCATTGATCCATATTTTCACCGTCAAAGAGCGTAGTCCATTCAGCATCCTGAGATTCTTCGGTAGTTGTGGTCATAGAAGTCTCATCTGCAACTTCGTTTTCTGAATTCTGTTTTTCCTTGCAGCTTATGGTCATTGCAGCAAGAGCCAGAATTGTAACAATTTGTTTTTTCATGGTATGGTTATTTAATTCCTAATATTCGTTTTAGTTTATCTTCATCAACTTCTGCACCAGCAAAATCATCAAATGCTTTTTCAGTAGCCTCAATTATGTGACTTGCGATAAATGGTGCTCCTTCACGAGCTCCTTGCTCCGGAGATTTTATACAACATTCCCACTCCATCACGGCCCATACGTCGCAGTTATATTCAGTTAATTTTGTAAAGATTGTTTTAAAATCAATTTGACCATCACCGGGAGAGCGGTAGCGCCCTGCACGATCGATCCAATCACCGTACCCACCAAAAACTCCTTTTTTTCCGGTAGGATTAAATTCTGAATCCTTTACATGAAACATTTTTATAAACTCGTGGTAGTTGTCTATATATTCCACATAATCTAATTGCTGAAGTACAAAATGACTAGGATCATAAAGAATATTAACGCGCTTATGATTACCTGTAGCTTCGCGAAATCTTTCAAAAGTTACACCGTCATGAATATCTTCACCTGGGTGAACTTCGTAACAAACATCAACACCTTGCTCATCAAAAGCATTTAGAATAGGTGTCCATCGGTTGGCCAGTTCTTTAAAACCAAGATCTACGAGTCCGGGAGGTCTTTGCGGCCAGGGATGAAATGTGTGCCAAAGCAGAGCTCCGCTAAAAGTACCATGAACGTCTAAGCCTAAATTTCTACTTGCTTTTGCAGCACTTTTAAGCTGATTTACGGCCCATTCTGTGCGTTTTTTTGGATTATTTTTGCAATCATCAGGAGCAAAATTATCAAACATCAGGTCATAAGCCGGGTGAACCGCCACTAGCTGACCCTGAAGATGTGTACAAAGCTCAGTTATTTGTAAACCGTAGCTTTCAACTTTGCCTTTTAACTCATCACAATAGGTTTTGCTTTCTCCTGCCTTGGTGACGTCTATTAATCTGGTTTCCCAAGTTGGTATTTGTATACCTTTATAGCCAAGATCGCTCGCCCACTGGCACATCCCGTCAAGTGAATTAAAAGGTTCTTTATCGTCCATAAACTGTGCGAGAAAGACAGCTGGACCTTTAATAGTCTTCATATGTTATTGGTTTTAATTGCCTTAAAACTTCGTGGCAACTCATTATACAATTTATACAATTAGTTCTTTAAGCTTACCCAGGCAGCGTTATTATCACTTGATGCTACCGCAGCATATATAAAACGCATGCCACGTAAACCGTCTGAAACAGTAGGAAAATCGTACTTTTTAGATGGTTTTTCGCCAGCTTTTACGCTGTTTAATTCTTTAGCGAAACTTCTGTAAATAGTGGCAAAGCCTTCAAGATAGCCTTCTGGGTGACCGGGAGGTACGCGTGTATAAGATGAAGATGCTTCATACGTGCCGTTTCCGCCTGGTGTGTATATTTGTTTTGGTTTATCAAGCCAGAGAGCAGTTAGCTCATTAGGATTTTCCTGTTGCCAGAAAACGCTTCCTTTAGTCCCGTAAACGCGAATGGCTAAATTGTTTTCTTCTCCGGTTGCTATTTGAGAGATCGTAAGTGTGCCTTTTGCACCACCTGTAAAACGAAGAAGCACATTGCCATCATCATCAAGTGTACGGCCATCACCAAAAGCAGTAAGATCTGCTGCAAGCTCTTCTAACTGAAGGCCGGTAATGTATTCTGCAAGATTCTCTGCGTGGGTGCCAATATCGCCTAAAGCACCACCAATACCAGATTTTTTAGGGTCAACTCTCCACGATGCCTGTTTATTTTCAGTCTTTTCTACTGCTGTAGAAAGCCAGCCCTGTAAATATTGTACATTAACTTTTCTTATATCTCCCAGATCACCGCGTGCTATCATTTCTTTAGCCTGCTTTACCATTGGGTAACCTGTATAGTTATGGGTAAGTGCAAATACTTTACCTGAAGCACTCGCTACTTTCTCAAGTTCTACAGCCTCTTCAAGCGTAAGCGTTACCGGTTTATCGCATATTACGTGAAAGCCATTTTCAAGAGCCATTTTTGCCGGCGGAAAGTGCATGTGATTAGGAGTAACGATAGAAACAAAATCCATGCGCTCATCTTCTGGCAACTCTTGTTCTTTCTCTATCATTTCCTGATAACTGCCGTATGCGCGCGAACTTGAAATACCAAGGTCTTTCGCGGAAGCGATACTTTTTTCTGCACTGCTGCTAAAGGCACCGCACACCAGTTCTATCATATTATCTATTGAGGCTGCTTTACGGTGTACATCGCCTATAAAAGATCCCAGGCCACCGCCTACCATTCCCATTTTTAATTTCTTCATGTTATAAATTTTTGGCTTCTACTTTTTCGTTCTTAAAAAATACGGCAAAAAGTATCATTACTACAACCGCAAATATGACTGGGAATGTCCATATACCTGTCCAGTCATGTTTTCCTTCACTTAAGATATTGCTATCTGTTATTTTACCTGCAACAGAGAATCCTATTAACATACCTACTCCATACGTTGCAAGCGTTATCAATCCCTGTGCTGAGCTTTTAAATTTTTCTCCCGCTTTACTGTCTGTATATATCTGCCCTGAAACAAAGAAAAAGTCATAACAAAGACCGTGTAAGGCGATACCTATAAGTAGCATAAATACAAGCTCGTCTGCATTACCATAAGCAAATAGTAAATATCTAATTGCCCACGCGGCCATACCAAAGATCAATGTCCATTTTATACCAAAACGCTTGAAGAAAAATGGAAGAAGTAGCATGAAAAGAACCTCAGATACCTGACCTAATGCAGCTTTTGCAGTTGAATTTTCCATGCCTATTTCGGTTAGAAAGGGACTCAAATTCTGATAATAAAAAGCTAGTGGTATACAGATTAATATTGATGAAGCGAAAAATACCAGAAAATTTCTGTCTTTTAAAAGGGTAAGGGCATCAAGACCCAGAATCTCTGTAAGACTTTGTTTTTCACCGGCAGCTCGCGCGATAGGTGGAGTTTTAGGTAAGGTAAAACTGAAAACACCTAAAACGGCTGAAGCAATAGCAGTCATAAGAAACGTGTTAGCAAGCATGCCTTTACCAATGTTTGCTGTACTGTCCCAGCTAAATACAAAGCTGATAACAAAACCTGCCACTATCCACCCTATGGTACCAAACACACGTATAAACGAAAACTCTTTTGCAGGATCTTTTAATTGTCTAAATGCAACCGAATTTACTAGAGCTAATGTTGGCATGTAAGCGATCATATATCCTAAAACGTAAGGATAGAAAGCAGAAAAGTCATCTGCATTTGCCATTTGATACATCAAAATAGCTCCTACTATGTGGAGAAAACCTAAAATACGTTCTGCATTAAAATAGCGGTCTGCAATTAGACCTATAATAAAAGGAGCGATAATAGCTCCCCAGGATTGTGTAGAGAAAGCCATTGCACTTTCAGAAGCGCTGGCATTAAGGTTGTTCCCTAAAAAAGTGCCTAAGGTAACAAACCAGCCTCCCCAAATGAAGAATTCGAGAAACATCATTAGAGAAAGCTGAATACGGGTAAAGTTTTTCATTAGATTATTTTAAATTTTGAGATGCTGAAATTAATAGTTCTTTTGTTAATTGTATGCCCTTATCAGGGTCTTGCATATCTCCTTCATACTCAACACCTACATAACCTGTGTAGCCTGCGTCTTTTACGATCTGTAAAATTCTTTTAAAATCCAGTTGTGTCTCCTGCCCTTGCTCATCAAAATTATATGATTTAGCACTTACATCCATAGCTTTAGGCATAAGTTCTTCAATGCCTTGATATACAGGATACTCTTCTATGCAGGGCGCATTCCACATAGCGCCACCTTCTCTTTTTAAGCAGAAGTTGCCAAAGTCTGGCAGTGTACCGCAATTTTCTTTGTTTACCCCATTTATAACTTCCATTAGAAGTGGTGCATTAGAAGAGAAACCGCCATGGTTTTCTACAAGAACATTAATGTTTTTAGTGGCGGCATAGTCAGTCAATTTTGATAAACCATCTATCGCGCCTTGTTTCCAGCTTTCTTCATCTTCGGCACCAAATAGATTTACACGTATAGAATGACAGCCCAGATAAGCAGCTGCATCTACCCATTTTTTATGATTTTCTACAGCAGCATCACGATCTGCTTCTGTTTTTGCGGCGAGTGCACCTTCGTTATCTACCATAATAAGGAGGTTTTTTATGCCATATTCGGTACTTTTCGCTTTAAGCGCTGGCAAAAGTGAGTCCATGGCTGTTTTAGTATCTCCATATTTTTCCATTATTGGAGTGTATAATTGACTTACATATTCAACGGCTTCAAAACCCACTTCGCTCGCTTTTTGAGCAAAATCCATGGGATCCATTTTACCGGAGTGAATCGGGCCGCTGTAGGACCATTCTGCTAAAGATAATTTGAAAAAAGTAGGTGAAGTGGTTGTTTGTGTTGTAGGATTTTCTGTTATTGGGGCTGTTTCTTTTTTAGCATTCTTACAAGAAAAACATAATAAAACGCCAATTACAGCAGTTAAAACATTAATTTTCATTTTTTAAAAAAGTTAAATAGGACGAACTCAAACGTTTTCGTCGGGGTTTGGTTGTAAAGAATCATGAATCTCTAATTTATACTTTTTTTATATTACAGAAAAAATAACTTAGAATTTATATATTTGATAGCATTCGGTTCGATTATTTATTAAAAATCTAATATAACGTGAATATAACAAAACCAGAAGAAATGTACGATGCCATTGTGGTAGGTACAGGAATTAGTGGCGGTTGGGCTGCTAAGGAATTATGTGAAAAAGGCCTTAAGACTCTTGTTCTTGAACGAGGAAGAATGGTAAAACACATTGACGATTATCCTACAATGAATATGGATCCCTGGGATTTTAAATTTAAAGGAGAATTACCTCGAGAAGAAAAAGCAAAACAACTTAAGCAATCCCGTACAGGTTACACCACAAATGAGGCGACACGACATTTTTTTGTAAATGATCTTGAGCACCCCTATAATGAGACTAAACGTTTTGACTGGATGCGTGGGTATCATGTAGGCGGGCGTTCACTTATGTGGGGAAGACAGAGTTATCGCCTTAGCGATATCGATTTTGGAGCAAACAAAAGAGAAGGTATTGCAATTGACTGGCCAGTGCGCTACAAAGATATAGCGCCATGGTATGATAAGGTTGAAGAATTTATAGGAGTAAGTGGCGAGACACTAGGTCTGCCTCAATTACCTGATGGAAAGTTTGGTCCACCTATGGAACTTAATTGTGTGGAAGACCATCTTAAAAAGAATATGGCGCAGAATTACAAAGACCGTCTACTTACAATAGGTCGTGTAGCGCATATTACCAGCACTAAAACCTTTGAAGGTCGCTCAAGTTGCCAGTTTAGAAACCGTTGTGCACGAGGGTGTCCTTTTGGGGCTTACTTTAGTAGTAACTCATCTACTTTACCTGCAGCAGAACGCACGGGTAATATGACCCTTAGACCGTTTAGCACTGTACACGAGGTTATGTATGATGAAGCTACAGGTAAGGCAACAGGTGTAAGAGTTATTGATACAGAAACTTCAGAGAAGTTAGAGTTTAAAGCTAAAGTTATCTTCTTATGTGCTTCAGCTATTGCTTCGGCATCTATACTTATGCAGTCTAAGTCTGACAGATTTCCTGATGGTATGGGTAATGATAGTGGTGAATTAGGTCATAATATCATGGACCACCATTTTCAGGCAGGCGCTTCAGGTAGTTATGATGGTTTTGAAGACCGTTATTATAAAGGAAGAAGACCTAATGGTTTATACATTCCTCGTTTTAGAAATATAGGCGGAGATACAGATCAGGAGAATTTTAAACGCGGATACGGTTATCAGGGAGGCGCGAGTCGTGAAGATTGGTCTGAGTCTGTAGCAGAACTTGCTTACGGTAAAGAATTGAAAGAAGCCGTTACAGAACCAGGAGGATGGAGAATTGGCCTTACCGGTTTTGGCGAATGCCTTCCTTATCATGAGAACAAAATGACCCTTGATTATGACAAGCTTGATAAATGGGGTCTGCCTACCGTGACTTTTGATGCAGAGTGGAAAGAAAACGAATGGGAAATGCGTAAAGACATGGTGCAACAAGCTGTTGACATGCTTACAAAAGCAGGATTTAAAGATGTTCAGGGTCATGACAGACCGGGAGCTCCGGGATTAGGTATTCACGAGATGGGTACTGCCCGTATGGGAAGCGATCCTAAAACATCTGTTGTAAATGAAAATAACCAGGTTCACGGTGTGCCTAATGTATATGTAACAGATGGTGCTTTTATGACATCAGCAAGTTGCGTGAATCCGTCATTAACCTATATGGCATTTACAGCACGTGCAGCAGCGCATGCAGCAGAACAATTAAAGAACGGTAAAAACGCTTAACTATGAAAAGAAGACAAGTATTAAAAAATTTAGGACTTGGAGCAGGATATATGGTGGCTGCACCATCTTTGTTCAGTCTTTTACAGAGTTGCAAAAGCGATCCTGCAATGGAGTGGGAGCCCGTTTTTCTTACCGCAAACAATGGTTATATTTTAAAGCAGGTTCTAGATGTTATTATCCCTAAAACAGATACTCCGGGAGCTAACGATCTTAACATTGCTCAGTTTATAGATAGTTATATGAATGAGGTGGCAGAGTCTGATGAACAACAGGAATTTAAGGCGGGAGCAAATGCTTTTTCTTTAAATTTTAAAAGTACATATGACAAGGAAGCTGTAGAAGGTGAGCCTGCAGAATATGAAGAAGTTGTTGCTAAATATCTAAAGGCTGCTCCGGCAGACAGAAAAGATTTTATGGAGCGCCTTACGGCGAAACAAGATCCTGAAAATCCAGAGCTTGATCTCGACACAGATGCAGGTTCTTATGGTTATTTAACTTCAGTGCGTGAACTTGCTATCTGGGCATGGAAGAATAGTGAGGAAATAGGAGAGAATGTAATGTGGTATGACCCAATCCCAGGTGCTCAAAAAGGATGTGTTCCTTTCTCTGAAGCCGGAAATGGTAAAGCCATGTCATTATAGAATAAAATTAGCTTCATGAACAGAAGAAAATTTATACAAAAAGGAGCTCTTAGCGGCTCCTTTTTGGCTTTAGGTGGTCAAAACCTGCTTGCAGAGGCTCAAAATCGGGAATATAGAGCAAAAAATAGCTTTAATCTGCAATATGCGCCGCATTTAGGAATGTTTGAAAATATGGCTGGAAAAGATCCTATAGACCAACTCAATTTTATGGCAGATCAGGGTTTTACAGCTTTTGAAGATAATGATATGCGCACTCGCCCGGTAGAGTTACAAAAGAAAATGGCTTCCGTGATGGAAAATCGCAATATTACCATGGGCGTTTTTGTTGCTCATAAAATCTACTGGACAGAACCTAATCTCACCAGCGGAAAACAAGATTGGCGAGACGAATTTCTGGGCGAAATAAAACAATCTATTGAAGTAGCTAAGCGCGTAAATGCAAAATACATGACTGTAGTGCCGGGTTATGTAGATCTTTCTCAAAATGCAGATTACCAGACTGCAAATGTGATCGAAAGTTTAAAACAAGCTTCTGCTTTACTTGAGCCACACGAAATAACCATGGTTCTGGAACCGTTGAATTTTCACAATCACCCGGGACTTTTTCTTAAGCAATCACCACAGGCATATCTGATTTGCAAAGCTGTTGACAGTACATCTTGTAAAATACTTTTTGATATTTATCATCAACAGATTCAGGAGGGAAATTTAATACCCAATATGGAGCAGGCTTGGGATGAAATCGCTTATTTTCAGATAGGTGATAATCCCGGCAGAAATGAACCTACAACCGGCGAGATCAATTATAAGAACATATTTAAATACATTTATAACAAAGGCTACAAAGGCATTTTAGGTATGGAACACGGCAATTCCATAAAAGGTAAAGAAGGAGAACAAGCGGTTATTAATGCTTATGTAGAGTGTGATAGTTTTGATGATTAACTGATAAATTTTATATAGGCTAAACATTCCCAATACGGGAATAAAACGTACATTTGTTGATAATGAATGTCATTAGCAAGAGAAAATTAAAAGCTTACTACGAAAAAAATGCACAATCAAAAGAAGGTTTGATTAATTGGTATGCATTAACGAGCAAAAGTGATTACAACAGTTTTCATGATCTTAAAAAGACTTTTGTAAGTGCAGATACTTTAGGCGGGGGCATCACTATTTTCAATATTAATGGAAATCATTATCGCTTAATAACACATATGGTTTATCAATTTAAAACAGTTTTTGTATTGTGGGTTGGTTCTCATGCAGAGTACAGTAAATTGACTGAAGAACAAATCAAAAATTTAAAATGATGAAAGCTAAAATATTAAAATCAGAGGCGGAATATGAGGCAGCGATATCCCGTATGCGTGAGTTGGCAAACGCTGATCCGCAGAGTGATGAAGGTGATGAATTTGAATTATTATTGCTTTTAGTCAAAAATTATGAAGAGAAACATGAAGAACCTTTTCCGGAGCCACACCCAGTAAGTGCCATTAAATTTCAAATGGAACAGATGAATTTTAAAAGAGCAGATTTTGGCCGCATAATCGGGAGTATGAGCCATGCTTCAGAAATTTTAAATTTACAAAGAGGTCTTTCTATTAATCACATACGTTCAATTAATACTCAGCTGGGCATACCTACAGATATCTTAATCAACAAATACGATCTGATTGGTAAAAGGGAAAAGATAAAAGGAAATAAAGGAAATAAAAAAAGCGTCCATATTTCAGAATAAGTTTTCCTTATTGACTTATTCTGCTACTCATTATCCTTTAAATCCAGATAAACCCCGTTAGTCCAGCCAAAACCATCCTGGGTAGGATATTCACCGCCCCCGGCAACAAGAGTTGTGTCTGTCACATTGTATTTTTCAAGCATTTTTCCGGTTCTTTTATAGACCTGATCATTAAGCCTTAGCCATCTTGTTTTAATAGAGTTGGCCAGATCAGTATCACCATATTTTTCCAGTCCGCGTATGGCAAGCCATTGATGTGGCGGCCACCCATTAGGGCTGTCCCATTGCTGTCCGTTATCGTTTAAAGTAGTTACTAATCCGCCGGGTTTTAGAAAGTCGGTTTCTAATTCTTTCGCAATAGCGTCTGCCTGTTCTGGTGATGCTATATTAAAATACAACGGGTAAACCATCGCCAACGATAAAGTCTCAGAAAGAGCATTTTCTTTGAATAAATAATCTTTGTAAACCTTATTTTCAGCATCCCATAAATAGGTGTTTATTGCCGATTTTCTCCTGTTTGCAGCCGATTTTAGTTCGTCAGCGCCGGTTTTGTCGTCTGCATACTCACGCGCTTTTGCCAGTGTAATTTCAAGATTGTACATAAGGCTGTTGAGGTCTACCGGCACAACTTCTGTAGTGCGTATAGTGGCCAGATCATTAGGATCTGCAAACCAACGGCTGCTAAAATCCCACCCGCTTTCGCAAGCTGCGCTTATATTTAGATAAACTTCCTTAGCTGGTCTGTTTTTCGCCTTTTGAGCGGTATTTATATCTTCCTTAAAGCTTTCGGCTCTTGGTGTTTGTGTATTGCTGTAATAACGGTTTAAAAAAGTGCTATCGTTTACTTTTACCACGCGATTATTGGCGACGAGATCACCCATGTCATCAGTGCCTTTCATCCAGAATTTATATTCCTTTTCGAGCGCATCGTGATATTTGAGCAATGTTTCCTTTTCGCCTTTAATTTCAGCAAGAAGATTTACCATTTCGGCAAAGAAAGGTGGTTGAGAGCGACCCAAATAATAGGTGCGGTTTCCGTTAGGAATGAAACCAATCGTATTGATCTGGAATGCAAAATTGTCTAGGATATTCTCGATAAGTTCTGTTTCTCCTGCCTCTTTTAGTCCAAGAAGTATAAAATAAGAATCCCAATAATACACTTCTCTAAACCTCCCGCCGGGCACAATGTAGGGATTAGGCAAAGCGATACGTGTACCGGGTTCAACCTCATCTGCATCTCTCTTGAGATAAGGCCAAAGCTCATTAATATGCTCTGCAGTTGTGCGTGTAGTGTCTGTCACAAAATTACCTGTTGGGGCTTCCGGCATGGTAAAGTTTGCGAGTATAAATTCACGTAAGCCAAAATCAGGTTCATTTTTTTGATCATTGTATTTCTCCAGAATTTCTTTCGCAGGAAATTTAGGCTCTGCATCTACAAAAGTTTTTCCGTCAGGAAATACCTCACTCATTTGTACATCTACCAGTAATTGCCCGTAACGATCTATAGGGTTAAGCGCTTTCTGTGGGAATTCACTCTCTATATTTTCATGTACAGCTTTTTTCTCAATCGATTGAGTATTGTTACAACTAAAAAGGATACTGGCTGAAATTGTAGCTAAAAAGAGTGTTTTTCTGATGAACATGGGAGGGAGGTGTTTAAAAAAAAGACTCTACGGCAAAATTAGTATGCCGTAGAGGTAGTTAAAATTGTGTTATGCTAAAGATATTTACTCAACGATAAATTTACCTTTCATCAAGCTATAGTGACCGGGGAAGCTGCAAATAAAATCATATGTTCCTGGTTCTGGAGCATCAAATTCTATAGTGTCTTCCTGACCGCCACCTAGCAACTTTGTATGTACGATAACGGCATCAGTACCTTCTGGGATATAATCGTTATCACGAGCAGAAGCCGCACTGCCTGCAAAAGTTGGTATATCTGTTCCCTGAGCTAAGAGTACAAAATTGTGCCCCATTACTTCCACAGGCTGTTTACCTGTGTGACGCAATGTAAGCGTTACTTTTTCGCCGGCTTTTACGCGTATCTCATTTTTATCAAAACGCATTTGGTCTGTCGCCAGTAAAAGCACTTCGTTTTGACTCGTCTCCTCTGCAGAAGAATCTGCTTCTGGCGTAGATGTGCCTAGTTTTACCTGTTCTTTTTCTTGTTTTTTCTCGCCTTCTCCACAATTAACAAGAGTTAGAGCAAGCGCAAATAGGGCAATCGATTTTATTGTCTTCATAATGATTTTTTGAATAATGCTCTAAATATACACAAGATAAAACAGTGCTGCAACGCCTAGCTTTTTTCTTCAAAAAACTTTAAGGTTCTGCGTTCATTATAATAGATGTTGTCTTTAGCAAAAAAGCCTACATGACCGCCATATTTAGGCACCTCAAGGTTTAGGTTTTTATTTGCTTTCGCGAAAGCATACGGGAAACATTCATCGTCAAGAAATGTGTCATTTGCAGCGTTAAGAAGAAGCGTGGGCACTTTTATTTGTGGAAGAAAATTAAGGCTGCTGCTCTGCGTATAGTAATCAAGTGCGTCTTTAAAACCATTGGCTGGCGCGGTATAGATCTCATCAAAAGCGCGAAGATTTACAATTTTCTTGTAATCATCAAAGCTTACATAATCTGGAAATTGCGGAATCTTCGTTTTTAGTTTATGCTTTAGATCCATTAAGAATGACCAATGATAAATTCTGTTCTCAGGCTCAGAGAGTCTAAGCATAGAGCCGTACAAATGAACCGGTGTTGAGACAGCAACAGCAGCGACTAAATTTTTAGGGCGGCATCGTTCTTCGCCCAGATATTTAAGAATGAGATTTCCGCCCAGGCTAAAACCTACAAGATAGACTGCTGCATATTTGTGCTCCTTTTGCAAATATTGCATGACGGCATCAACATCTTCTGTTGCGCCAGAATGGTATGAACGAAAATTTAAATTATCACTACCACTGCAACCACGCAGATTTACGGCAACACAATCATATCCTTTTTTGTTGAGAATTTTTGATGTGCCCAGCATATACGGGCGATGCGCATTGCCTTCAAGACCGTGAAAAAGTACGGCTACTTTTGTTGCCTTTTCACCCGATTTTGAGTAGCTCCAGTCAATATCTATAAAATCACCATCAGGTAAAGAGATACGTTCTCGCTGTTGATCAACACCAAAGACCCGTCTTATTTTAGCTGAATAAATGGTAGAGAAATGTGTATTCTTAAATGCCCCGCGAGCTTTATATTGAGAAGTAATTACAGGCATTGTTTAATTATTTTATGCTAAAGAAAGAACTGGTTTGCATTCCTTTTTCTTATGCATGCACAGTAAATTTATGTATTTTTGAACTAAAATTAGCGGTAAAATTCAAAAAATTCAGACCGGTTTAGTGCTCTGAAGCTTAGCTTTGAAGTTATTAATTTACTGCTCAAAAAACTACACAATGTACTTTAAAGAATTTGAAATACGCTGGAGCGACATAGATGCAAACAGACACCTTGCAAACAGTGCTTATATAAACTTTATGAGCCACACCCGTATGGCTTTTTTAATGGAAAATGGTTTTGGCCAGGCAGAAATGGCAAAGCATAATATAGGTCCCGTGGTTTTTTATGAGCACATGTATTATTTTAAAGAGGCTTTTGCTGGTAAACCGGTAAAAGTTTCTCTACAATTAAAAGGTCTGGCAGAAGACGGAATGTATTTTGAGTTCATGCATAACTTCTACGACCATAAAGGTAGAAATTTCGCTTCATGCGAAATGATGGGTGCGTGGATAGATCTTAAAGAGCGCAAACTCACCGCACTTCCTGACGAACTTTTTAAAAACCTGTCCTCACTAGAAAAGACTGATGATTTTAGAGTTTTAACGAAAGAAGACACGCGTAAATTTGGTAAAAGACCGCAAGATCTTGAGCTTAATCAGGAAGAGGTTTAGTGCGCGTAGATAAATAAACTCCCGTAAAGATTAAAAGTGCAGCCATCATTCTTATCGGCGTAAGCCTGTCTGCACCCACAAAAATCGCGAATAAAGCCGCAATAACCGGCTGTAGGTAGATAAAAGCGCCCAGCGTTGAGGTTTTAAGAGTCTTTAAAGCATACAGATTTAGAAGATAGGTCATAAATGTAGTGCCTACAATTACAAAGCCCATCTTCCAGATTACGTCAAATGATAAAGTTGCCCAATGCACTTCTGCAAATTCTCCAAAACTTACCGGTAGGTTCATTAGTACGCCCAGCAAAAAGAACCATTTCATCATAGTAATGGTATTATATTTTGCGACAAGAGGTTTTACCAAAATAAGATAAACACCATAAGCTGAAGCATTTACTAAAAGCAAAAGATTTCCAAAAGGGATATTAGGCGCATTCTTCTGATGCTGTGCTCCAAATAAAATTAGCACCAGCGCACCTATAAAGCCCAGACCAATTCCTAATACTTTTACCCACGACACCCGCTCTCTTAAAAATATAACCGAAAGAACCAATAAGATCACCGGCGTCATCGTAACAACAACAGAGCTGTTTATAGGTGTTGACAGGCTGAGACCTTTAAAAAAGGCCAGCATATTAATACACATTCCAAAAAACGCGCAACCTAAGAACCGGAAGTAATCCTGCTTATCTACTTTTTCGCTTTTATAAAATGCACTAATGATCCAGAAAAGAAGAGCAGCTCCTGATACTCGCAATAAAATAAACCCAAAAGGTTTTATATGATACGGCATGAGATCTTTTGCAATAGTGTGATTTACACCATAGATAGCGCTGGCGACTGTTGCCGCTATTAAAGCAAGTAATCGTGGGTTCATTATTCTACTTGAGAGATTCTTTAGCAGCTTCTATGGTCTTTTTGCTGTTTCCTATAAAGATTTTGTCATTATTAATAATAACGGGACGTTTTAAAAATGTGTAATGACCTAGAATTAATGAGCCCATATCATCATCTGTAAGTTTGCGATCTTTTAAACCTTTTTCCTTATAGAGTTTTGCGCGCTTACTAAATAAAGCTTCATAACTGCCGGCTAGATTAAACATCTCTTCCAGCTGTTCTTCAGTTATAGGATCACGTTTAATGTCTTGTTTTTGATAGGCAGAAGACAACTTTAAATCATGCATAATGCGTGCACAGGTGTCACAGGTTGAGAGGTAATAGATTTTTTTCACGACAACGAGTTGATGTTAGTACTACAAAGTAATCTCTTTTATGGCGAAATCCCTACTTTTGGGTAAAATAAGCCTATGGATTTTACCTTTGAAGTTACGCTGAAGAATCGCCAGAGTCTTGAACGTCTGCTCGATGCACATTCTCTGGAAGAATTGAACACTGTTCCTGCAGGTTTCAATAATAATATTTTTTGGAATATCGCACACACGATCGTTGTGCAGCAGTTGCTTACTTACAAACTTTCTGGGCTTACACCTACCATTCCACAAGAGTTGATACCACTTTACAGCAACGGCACCAAGCCCGAAAGAGATGTGACGCAGACGGAAGTTGATCAGGTAAAAAGTTTACTCTTTGCTCCGGTTGAGCAAACTCGAGCTGATTATAAAAATGGTGTTTTTAAAACTTTTACAGAGCGTAAACTGTCTACAGGAAATGTGATTACCTCAGTAGAAGAAGCGATCACGTTTAATAATTACCACGAGGGCACACATTTAGGATATATTCTCGCTTTATGCCGCGCTATAAATCAGTACGCAAATACGCTTTGATTTCCGGTAGTGGAATTTTTACCGTTATCTGGCCTACAGAATAAGCTGCCACATCGTAAGGATCATACTGTAGTATCAGGTTTTCATCATCAAAACCTATGTCTTTAGGAAGGATGAACTTATCGTCTTCAAAAAAGTAGCCAGTACTATTTATGTTGCCGTCAGCAGGGATTTTCTGTTGCTTTCTAAAGCGTTCTTCGGCTTCTTTTAAAACAGCGCTTTTATCTTTTATAAGTTCGTCAGCGGTAAGATAGCTTTCAGCATTTTTATCAAAATTAAAATAGGTAACGCTGCCATAACCGTGAGCGCCGCCAAAGTAGGTGTAACTTTTTACGGCAATGCACAGTAGATTTTCAGTTTCTAACGAAATATTAGCATCTACGTCTGCTTCATAATCGGTAGAAGTTTCGGCAAAATCGGCTTTAAATTGCCTAAAAGAGGAAATAAATTGATCAAGAGCTTCTTCTATGCTTTTCAGATTTTTTTCATCATCAGGCGTCATGCTTAAAACCGCGATAACATGATTTGTTATTGTATCGTTTATAATTTGGCTGAATTTACTTTCGCCCTGAGCTTCTAAAATATGAATATCAATTTTAGGACACATAGCTGTAGAACATGCCTCAAGTGAAGCGTTTGTGTATGTTTTTTGGGTAAATTGCAAATCAGGCTCCTGCTCACAACTTTGTGTGAAAATCGCCAAAAAAGCGATTAAAAACGGGCTAAAATGCCTAAAAAATGGTTTGTTAAACATAGGCTAAAGGTACAAGCATTTTTGAAAATGCACAGGCCACTCATTACTTTTACGCATAGAGCGCGACTCAAAAATATTTAAAATATGAAATTTAATACCAAAACTATTCACGGAGGTCAACACGATGCAGATCCTGCTTATGGCAGCGTAATGCCTCCTATTTACCAGACTTCTACGTATTCACAAACCACTCCCGGCGGGCATAAAGGTTTTGAATATTCACGCAGCGGAAACCCTACACGTGCAATGCTTGAGAAATCTCTGGCGAGTATTGAGAATGGCGAATTCGGTTTAGCTTTTGGTTCAGGTTTAGCCGCTATTGACGCGGTTTTGAAGCTTTTTAAACCCGGAGATGAGATTATTTCTACTAATGATCTGTATGGAGGTACTTACCGACTTTTCACTAAAATATTTGAAAATTTCGGACTCAAATTCAATTTTATCGGAATGCAGAATGCAGATAAAATTGCAGATCACATTACAGAAAACACAAAATTGATCTGGGTAGAAACGCCTACCAATCCCATGATGAACATCATAGATATTAAAGCTGCCGCGAAAGTTGCTAAAGAACATAATATTCTGCTGGCGGTAGATAACACTTTTGCTACGCCATATTTACAGCAGCCGCTTGATCTGGGAGCAGATATCGTGATGCACAGCGTGACAAAATACATTGGCGGTCACAGCGATCTGGTAATGGGCGCACTTATCGTGAAAGACAAAGAACTTGCAGATAAATTATATTTTATTCAAAATGCGAGTGGTGCGGTTTGTGGCCCTCAGGATAGTTTTCTCGCTTTACGCGGAATAAAGACTTTGCACGTGCGCATTCAGCGTCATTGTGAGAACGGTAAAGCCGTGGCTAACTTTCTAAAAGATCATCCTAAAGTAGATAAAGTATATTGGCCCGGTTTTGAAGATCATCCCAATCACGCTATAGCCAAAGAGCAAATGAAAGATTTTGGCGGGATGGTATCATTTACCACTAAAGAAGATTCTTTGCAGGGAGCCGTTCAGGTTATAGAAAAATTAAAAGTTTTTACCCTGGCCGAAAGTTTAGGTGGTGTAGAAAGTCTGGCGGGACATCCAGCGAGCATGACGCATGCAAGTATCCCGGCAGAAGAGCGCGCAAAAACAGGAATTAAAGATTCATTGATTCGCTTGAGCGTTGGTATAGAAGATGAAGAAGATCTGCTTGCAGATTTAAAGCAGGCGCTCGATTAAAAGTCGAGATAATAAATGTAGCCTATGTTAAACCAAACGATAGAATCATCGTTGCGGTTGGGTGGGTAATAATTAGGATCTGGGTTCAGGCCATCAACCCAGTTTGAAAAATAGTAATGATAGCGCAGATCAACATTCATATCGCTCAACGCTGTCAACTTAAACCGAAAACCCATTCCTGCAACGACAGCCCACGTGGCGCCGGCAGAATCATCGATGCCGCCCAGCTCGCCATCGCCTACTAAGAAGTCATCAAAGAAAATGTCTTCTGGCGTGGCACCGGGAACATCCTGTATTGATGAATACTTGGGATTGTAAGCTACAAAATGTGCGCCCAGACTAATATAAGGAGCAAGAGGGAAAGCTCTGGCAACAAAATCTCTTATGCTAAGCGGGTAAAATTCAAGTTGGCTGCCCAACTCAAAAACAGATGCCTGACCTAAATGATCGCGTAGATCGCGACCTTCATCTGTAGCTTTTTCTGCCCATTGGCCTTCATGTGTAAGTTTTGTGCGGTGATAATCAATTTCTGTCCTAATTTTAAAGTGATCATTAAAATAGGTATCTCGTGAGTAGCAATTACAATCGGCGCGATAAGAGAAGTTGATATAATGTACAATACCAATCCCGAAGCCCAGATTATTTCGGTTTGTGTCAAAGTCATTGCGTAGCCCAAAATCAGATTGAAAGGCGACAGGACCGGCGATAACTCCTATTTCATGAGAAAACCCAAATGTTAACTGAGCTCTAATTGAAGATGGGGCAAAAGCCAAAATAAAAAATACCACAAGTAGGGTTCTGGTATTCACAAGATTTGGGTTAATTGATGTGTGACAAATATAACAAAACTGCTCAAGTAACCTAAAAATCGTTGAAAACAGGGTAAAATTCAGCATTTATCCCCCTGAAACTTCGATTATTAAGAATATGCTAAAAATACCCTTTAAAATTTATAATCTCTATATATTTGCATCGCAAAAAAGCAAAAAAATTATTAAATAATAAAAAGCAAATAATGACAGAAAACATCACAAATTTTGTCGCTTCTGTTGAAAAGAACAATCCTAATGAGCCAGAATTCATTCAGGCCGTAAGAGAAGTTGCTGAAACAGTCATTCCATTTATAGAAAATAATCCCAGATACCAGAACGCAAAATTACTTGAGCGTATGGTAGAGCCAGAACGTGTAATCATGTTTAGAGTGCCTTGGGTAGATGATAAAGGAGAAACACAGATCAATAAAGGATATCGTATTGAGTTTAACTCAGCCATAGGACCTTACAAAGGTGGCTTACGTTTTCATCCTTCTGTTAACCTGAGCATTCTTAAATTTTTAGGTTTTGAGCAGGTTTTCAAAAACAGCCTTACTTCATTGCCTATGGGCGGTGGTAAAGGAGGTTCTAACTTCAATCCTCGTGGTAAGAGCGATGCTGAGGTGATGCGTTTTTGCCAAAGCTTTATGACAGAGCTTTATCGTCACATTGGCCCTAATACAGATGTGCCAGCTGGTGATATAGGTGTAGGTGGTCGTGAGATAGGTTACATGTTTGGTCAATACAAAAGAATCAAGAATGAGTTTACAGGTATACTTACCGGTAAAGGTCTTTCGTATGGTGGTTCTAAAATAAGACCTGAAGCTACAGGATATGGTAATGTATATTTCTCAAAATATATGTTGAAAACCCGCGGCGAGAAACTTGCCGGTAAAACAGTGGTTATATCAGGATCTGGTAATGTTGCCCAGTATGCAGCAGAAAAAGCAACTCAGCTTGACGCGAAAGTTGTTACTATGTCAGACTCCAGCGGATTTATTTATGATGAAGCAGGTATAGACAAGCACAAGCTTGCTTATATTATGGAGATCAAAAATGAGCGCAGAGGTCGCATTAAAGAATATCTTGATAAGTATCCTGAAGCTAAATATTTTGAAGGTGAAACTCCGTGGGATATCAAATGTGATATTGCGCTGCCATGTGCCACTCAAAACGAACTTGACAAGGAAGATGCAGAGAAGCTTGTAAACAACGGTTGTATGTGTGTGGGCGAAGGTGCTAACATGCCATGTACGCCAGAAGCTGTAGAAGTTTTTATAAATGCTAAAATTCTTTTTTCTCCTGGTAAAGCGTCTAACGCCGGTGGTGTGGCAACTTCAGGATTAGAAATGTCTCAAAACAGCCTGCGCTACAACTGGTCTGCAGAAGAAGTAGATAAAAAACTTCATGAGATCATGTATGATATTCACAAAGCTTGTGTAGAATATGGTACTCAGGAAGATGGTTTTGTAGATTACGTAAAAGGAGCAAATATAGCCGGCTTTGTAAAAGTTGCAGAAGCTATGCTTGCACAGGGAATAGTATAGATTTTTATTCTAAAATAAAAATAGATAATGGCCTCTTGTTTTACTTGAGGCCTTTTTTTGATTGAGCTATAAGCGCCATTCTGAATTTATTTCAGAATCTTATAGTATTGATGTAAATACTTGTGAGAACCTGAAACAGGTTCAGGTTGACGAAAACCAACCTTTTGGCAGCCTCTTTAATATTATTGGACCCTGAAGGATTGCACATTCTCATTTTTACTTTTAATAATTTTAAATTTATTTCAGTTTTACAACTCATAGACCTCTCCCCAGGTTGTTGATAATAATCGTATTTTTAGGCGTTGATCTTAAAAAAGATATATGCTGAAGAAACTGGCCATACTTGTTGCTATGACCTTTATAAATACACTTTACAGTCAGGATTTTTCTTTAGACTGGACGGGTTATTTTTCATACAATGAGATCACTGCTTTGTCTCGTGGAGATGATAAAGTTTTCGCAGCAGCGCAAAATGCAGTTTTTTCTTACGATCTTCTTACCAATGAGATTGAAACCTGTTCTACAATACAGGGATTAACGGGAGAAGATATTTCTGCACTTTACTACAGTGAAAGTTCTGGCATTTTATTTATAGGTTATGATTCTGGAGCGATAGATATTGTTCGCGAAGATGAGCAAGTTCTTACGGTAGTAGATATAAAAAACAAGACCTCGATACCGCCTACAGAAAAGCAGATTAACAGTTTTGATGAATACAACGGCTTGCTTTACATCTCAACAGGTTTTGGTATTTCTCTGTACGACCTGGAAAGGCTTGAGTTTGAAGATTCATATTTTATCGGTAATAATGGTGGTCAACTCAATGTAACACAAACTGCGATTCTGGGTAATTACATTTATGCTTCAACAGATGCCGGTATGAGAAGAGCGCTTGTAGCAAATGATAATTTAATAGATTATAAAAACTGGACAACTATTGCTAACGGTTCCTGGCGAGGAGTTGCGGTTGTGGGTTCTACAATGTATGCGATTAATACAGACAGATCTTTACAGCGTTTTAATGGGTTAACATCTTTTAATACAGTAGGTACATTTGCTTCGGTGCCGCTTCATTTATCTGCCGCTACAGATTTTCTAACATTAACTTTAGCAGATCAGGTTTTCGTTTATAACGAAAGTGGAAATGTGATTGCAAATGCAGGTGTCTCGGTTGATTTTCCCGGTGCTTTTAGCACAGCAATAACATCTGAGGGTAATTTATTTACAGGCACTGTAGGTAGTGGTCTGCTTATTAGCGATGTGACAACTGCCACAGACTTAATTCAGGTTTTACCTGATGGTCCTTCCCGCAATGATCCCTTTTCAATAGAGGCAGTTCCTGATCAATTATGGGTAGTTTATGGTGATTATTCTGCTAGTTTTAATCCATATCCTTTAAAAAATCGCGGACTTAGTCATTTGCGGAAAGAAACAGGATGGGTAAATATCCCTTTTGAAGAAATTTTTGGCGCAACAAATCTGGTAAATATTACAATATCTCCCGATAATGCAGAGCAGGCATTCATAAGTTCTTATCACTCTGGCTTGTTAGAGATCAATGAAGATGTACCGGTTAAACTTTTTGATGAAAGCAACAGCGGTCTTGCAGATATTCCTGTAAACCCTCAGGATGTACGTATTAATGGGGCAGCTTTTGATAACAGTGGCAAACTCTGGATGACAACCAGTCTGGTAGAAAATGCGCTGGCGTTAAAAACAGGAGAGCAAATAGAAAGCATATCAATAGAACCGGCAATTACAAATTATGAAGGTGTAGATGCATACACACAGTTGGTAATTGGCGGGCAGGGAAATGTTTATTTTGGCACAAATAATAACGGTTTAGTGGGTTATAGATCTGCTACGGGAGAATTTGCGGTTCTAACATCAGAAGGGTCTAATTTACCCACAGACGATGTTCGTTCTCTTGCAATAGACAATAATGGGACCTTGTGGATTGGCACAACGGGAGGCTTGCGTGTTTTAAATGGGCCTGCTAGAATGTTTGAAGATGCAGATGTTACCACTAATCCTATTGTGATCTTAGAAAATGATATACCGGTAGAATTGCTCAACGATCAGGTGATCTTAAGCATAGAGGTTGACGGTTCTAATAATAAATGGATTAGTACAGTTTCCAGCGGGGCATTTTATTTTTCATCAGATGGGCAGGAAACACTGCAACAGTTTAACACTTCTAATTCACCTTTACCATCTAACAACATTCAGGATATTACAATAGACTCAGCTTCAGGTAAAGTATATTTTGCTACTCCGCGAGGTCTTGTTGCTTTTGACGGTTCTGCGGTTGCACCTGCAGAAGATCTAACAGCCGTGCGTGCTTTTCCTAATCCTGTGCGTCCTAAATACGATGGCATGGTAACTATAGACGGTTTGACCGAAAGAGCTAATGTTAAGATCACAGACATCACAGGAAATTTGGTCTATGAACAAATTTCTGAAGGCGGAAGCATACAATGGGACACGACGGCCTTTGGGCATCATAAAGTAGCTTCTGGGGTTTATATGATTCTGGTTACTGGGGAAGATGCAGTTGAAACTAAAGTCGCAAAATTGATGATCATTCGCTGATGCTTGTTACTACTCCCGCAATTGTAATTTCAGCATTAAAATACGGGGAAGCAGACCTTATCGTTAAGTGCTTTACTCAGAGCAACGGACTCAAATCTTACTTACTACGCCGTATTCTTAAGTCGAAAAAAGGTAAGCTGCGTACAGCGATGTTTCAACCGGCAACACAGCTGGAAATCGTGGCGGTGCATAAAGATAAAGGAACGCTAGAATCTATACGCGATGCAAAAGTGCTACATTCATATACCACACTGCACACAGATATTTATAAAACCAGTATTGTTCTTTTTCTTGCAGAAATGCTCAAAAACTCTATTCAGGAAGAAGAGGAAAATAAAGAGTTATATACTTTTTTAGAAAATGCCTTTCTCTGGCTTGATAGGAATGAACATTCGGCTAATTTTCACCTGTTTTTTATTCTTGAGCTTACCAGATATTTAGGTTTTTATCCAGATACATCTACATCGTCATTACCGCATTTTAATATGCTCACAGGTAATTTTGAATATACAGAAACTATTTATTCTATTACTGAAGATAACCTGTTTATCCTCAATTCTTTATTGGGTATAGATTTTGATGACTTAAATGCGATTAAGCTTAACAAAACCAGGCGTGCAGCCTTTGTAAATATGGTCATAGGTTATTATGAATTACATTTACACGGCTTTAAAAAACCAAAATCCCTAACCATTCTTAACAGTCTATTCAACTAACCTTTATGCGATTTCCCCTAAGTTTTGCCCTCTTTTTAATCAGTTTTGGCGGGTTTTCACAAGTGATCACCATACTTGATGAAGAAACGCGTAAGCCGGTAACACACGCGGCTCTATTTAATACAAACAAAACAACTTCGGCTGTGACTGCTTATGACGGGCGAGTAGATATTTCTGCTTTTACAGCGACAGAAATGATACAAATCACGCACGTTTCTCATCTTGATAAGAAAACTACTAAAACTGCCATCATAGCAAACGGCAATATAATTTATCTCATAAGCGATGAGAACGAACTCAATGAAGTTGTACTTTCTGTGGCTAAATTTAAGCAGCAGTTACAGGAAATAGCGCAGCAAGTAGTTACTTTTTCGCCAGAAGAAGTAGAATTCTATAATCCGCAAACAGCAGCAGATCTTTTAGAAAGTACCGGTGAAATTTTTGTTCAGAAAAGTCAGTTAGGAGGCGGTAGTCCTATGATTCGGGGTTTTTCTACAAACAGACTTTTAATAAATGTAGACGGTGTGCGTATGAATACCGCGATCTTCCGCTCTGGTAATTTGCAAAATGTGATAAACGTAGATCCTTTCGCCATCGAGCGAGCAGAGGTTATTCTGGGGTCCGGTTCTGTGGTTTACGGGAGTGATGCTATAGGAGGCGTGATGAACTTTTATACTAAAACACCGCAGTTCGCATTTCAACAGGAAGAACAGGTTTTTACAGGAAATGCGATTGCGCGATATTCTACGGCCAATCAGGAAAAAACAGGACACTTCGATTTCAATATTGGCGGTGAAAAGTGGGCTTTCCTTACCAGTGCAAGCTATTCAGATTATGACGATTTGCGCATGGGTAGTAATGGTCCCCAGGATTATGTGCGCCCAGAATATGTTGAGCGTATTAATGGCGAAGATGTAGTGGTGCCAAATGACAATGAGAATAAGCAGGTGCCCACAGGTTTTGATATATTGCACCTGATGCAAAAGGTGCGTTTTTTGCCTAATGAAACATGGGATTTTAATCTGGGCCTTATTTACAGCACAACATCAGACTATTCAAGATATGACCGCTTAACGCGAAAAAGAGGCGATAATTTGCGCTCTGCAGCGTGGTATTATGGTCCACAAAACTGGTTTTCCAGTAACCTGCAGATCAATAAAAAAGGTAACGGAAATGTATATGATGAAGCCAAACTAACAGCAGCTTTTCAGATTTTTGAAGAGAGCCGGCACGATCGTGATTTTGGCGAAGAAATCCTTTTTAATACCAGTGAATATGTAAATGCATATTCGTTAGGTCTTGATTTTAATAAAGAAATAGGGCAAAGTCAGCTGTTTTACGGGTTAGAATATGTGTTGAATACGGTTGATTCTAAAGGCGAACAGATAAATATACTAACAGGCGTAACCTCGCCAGATGCCTCAAGATATCCTGACGGCTCTAGCTGGCAATCGCTGGCGGCTTATGTGAGTGGTAAATTTCGCTTAAGCGAAAACTTAAATCTGCAGTCAGGATTGCGGTATAATCAGGTAATTCTAGACGCAACTTTTGATGATACTTTTTACAATTTTCCATTTACGGAGGCAGATATTAATACGGGTAACTTGACCGGTTCGCTGGGTCTCTCTTGGCAAACCAATAAGACTCTGGGATGGAGACTTAATTTTTCTACCGCTTTTCGTGCACCCAATATCGATGACATCGGGAAGATCTTTGATAGCGAGCCGGGATCTGTAGTTGTGCCTAATCCTGATCTAAAAGCGGAGTATGCGTACAATGGCGAAATGGGAATTATGCTCAATTTTGAGAATGCTGTATTTTTTGACATTGCAGCTTTTTACACTAAACTTGATAATGCTATGGTGCGCCGCGATTATAGTTTAAACGGGGAAACGGTCATAGATTATCAGGGCGAACCCAGTAACGTGCAGGCGATTCAGAATGCTGCAAATGCTGAGGTTTATGGCTTTGAGGCCGGGATGAATATCATATTCACAAAGAATCTAAACCTGCGCTCACACGTGAATGTTGTGGAAGGAAATCAGGAGGAAGACGACGGTAGCATCGCGCCTTTAAGGCATGCAGCGCCCCTTTTTGGCAACACACATTTGGTTTGGGAAAATAAGAAACTTAAGCTTGACGCTTTCGCGGAATACAACGGGCAATTTAACTATAATGATCTGGCGCCTTCCCAGCAAAGCAATGCGTATTTGTATGCGCTTGATGCAAACGGTGACCCGTATTCACCCTCGTGGTACACGATCAATTTTGCAACACAATACCAGATCGCATCAAACTGGCAGGCAACAGCGGCGTTAGAAAATATCACAGACCAGCGATATCGCCAGTATTCTTCTGGTATTTCTGCGCCAGGGCGTAATTTGATCCTGGCACTGAAATATAGTTTTTAGTTCGTCATCCTGAACTCGATTCAGGGTGCAATTTCTCAATCGTACCTCTTACGAAATGACAATTAGCAGTCAACTTAGCATGCGATTTTCGGCCTTTAAAGCCGATTTTTAGTAAAAAGTAGGGGGTTTTTATGTGTTGTTACTTTTGGAATATGAAGTCATATTGAGCTTGTCGAAATATCAAGATCGTCTTCGACATGCTCAGACTGACAATTGTATTCAAATTTGTAACCTTGCGTCACCCTGAACTGGTTTCAGGGTCCCATATCGCTTGCAGGATGTGATTCTGAACTAAATTCCGAATGACATTGTTGTTCTAAAAACGACTGCTGTTATCTCAACTTTCGGAGAGATCATATTATAATAAGTACATAATAGTGAGCAATGTGTTTATTTAAGATGCGATTTTCGGCCTTTAAAGCCGATTTTTAGTAAAAAGTAGGGGGTTTTTATGTGTTGTTACTTTTGGAATATGAAGTCATATTGAACTTGTCGAAATATCAGGATCGTCTTCGACATGCTCAGACTGACAGTTGTATTCAAATTTGGATTTTGTAAGTTCCTGTAACCTTGCGTCACCGTGAACAACATTCTATTTCTTTTCCTGGATCACGTATGTTTTTGCGATACGGTCGTGCAGTGAACTTTGAGTTTTGGTCTTGTCGGTTAAGAGAACAACCACATCGGCAGCGAGAAGTATGACACTCAAATTACCAATCCACTCTACAAGTGGATATGCATTTGCAAATTCATTACCAAATTCAAGTACGGCGTTGTACTGATCCAGATCAGCATTTTGAAATGCTAAATAATAAAACGGAACATACAGGAGCGGTGGCACAATAAAAATAAGGCTTCGCAAAAAAGAAGTAGTATAATCTATAGAATTGTATTGGGTATTTGTGACTCTCAAGTTGAGAATCATTTTCCCTAAAGTGGCGCCGTATCTAGCTTCCATAAGAGGTTTATACAAAATAGCTATGAGGGCAAAAAGCAGATACAGCCAGAAGCTTTTGAATTGTGCAATATTAATGGAGTTTATGGTAAAAGAAGCGAGTGCGATCACAATATTATCGAGGACGTAAGCGCCCGCTCGTGGCCAGAATTTTGCGTATTCTTCGGTTTGTGTGACGGTATTTTCAGTTTCCGGTTCAGTCATTTTTGTCAATTTGGGGTGACGATATTTGTCTTTTTTGTCTGCACCTGGCAGAATTGATCTTGGTGGTAAATGTAAAGTTTTTACCCAAAATGGCTTATTGTAATACAAAGTTGTTGTGGTTTTATTGATCTTATTGAAATAAGATGATTGTCTTCGACAGGCTCAGACTGACATAACGTATTCTTTAGGGACAGTGGTGATTTTAAGCTTTTAAAGGCGATTTCTGCCTGAAAATAGGAGGTTTTTTTCTATATAAGTTTATTTGATTCATGCAGAATTGTTTACAAAATCCACTTGAATCCTTAAATGTCCTATTGAGCTTGTCGAAATATTTGTTTGACTAATAAATACCTCCTAAAAACTATCAATTTTCGGTAATTTATAGGTTAAAATCGTCTGCTTTGTAATTATAGTTTTAGATTTATGGAAGCCAATATTACCACATGAAAATTCTATTTCTCTCCCTTTTTACAGTCTGTTTTACGGCATCTTTATCAGCGCAAATTGATTGCGGCTGCGGGCCGGCGGCAGATTCTACATTGCAGTATGCTCCTATAAACAAGGAGGAGATAAACAAGCAGGTAGATTCTATAATGAAGTTTGCGATACAATCTCACGCTTTCCCGGGAGCTCAGCTTCTTGTTGCAAAGGATAACGAGATTATTTACCACCGCTCTTTTGGTTTTCAGACTTATGACAGCATAACACCGGTTGAGAATAACGACCTGTATGACCTGGCTTCGGTAACTAAAATTGCCGGCACTTTGCCTGCCGTAATGAAGTTGGTTGATGAAGGTAAAATTAATCTTGATGCTAAGTTTAGCAGGTACTGGAAACCTTGGAAACATCGTAAAGATAAGCGTGATATTACGGTGCGTGAGATTCTGGCGCATCAGGCGGGATTAGAACCATATATTGTTTTTCTCAATGATGTTCTCAAGAAGAACGGAAAATTTAAACACAGATTTATAAGAGATAAGAAGTCCCGCCGATTTTCGGTACAGACCTATAATGATTTGTACATGAATAAGCGATTTGTGCGCAAAATGTATAGAAAGATTAACCGTTCTCACATTTCTCCTGAAAAGAAATATAAATACTCCGGGTTGACTTTTTTACTTTTCCCAAAGATTATAGAAAATCTTACTGGCGAGCCTTATGAACTCTATGTTCAGGAGAATTTTTATACTCCGCTGGGCGCGGAAAACTTTATGTTTAATCCGCTGGAGCATGATTTTCCTATTGAGCAAATTATTCCTACAGAAGAAGATTCGGTTTACCGCAAAAATTATGTGCGCGGCTGGGTACATGATGAGAATGCGAGTTTAATGGGCGGAGTTTCTGGTAATGCGGGTCTTTTTGCTACTGCAGATGATCTTGCAAAATTGATGCAGATGTATATGAATATGGGAACCTATGGTGGTCACAGATATATTTCTAAAAGAACACTGAAAGAATTTACACGCGTTCAATATCCTGAAAATGATAACAGACGTGGATTGGGTTTTGATAAGCCATTGCTTAATAATCCTACTCTTGATATTGCAGAAGCGTCGCCCAATCCCGAGGTAAGCATGAATAGCTTTGGCCACAGCGGTTTTACCGGCACTTTTGTGTGGGCAGATCCTGACAATAAGATGGTTTTTGTCTTTCTTTCAAACCGCGTTTATCCCACCAGAAACAATACGGCAATTTATGATCTGCACATTAGGCCTTCACTTATGCAGGTGTTTTACCGGTATTTTAATGAGAATTAGATGATCTTGAAAGCGTAAAAAAACTCCTTATAATGGCTAAATTTTGGCCTTTTAGGCAAGAAAATCGGTTGCGGTTATTCTGGGCAGTTGAGTTGCTTCATTTTACTCAAAATTGCGTAATTTTGCAGACTTATTAGAAAACGCAAAAAATGAACACAAAGTTCACTGAATATAAGGGTCTTGACCTTCCTAAAGTAGCCGAAGATATACTCGCTTACTGGAAAGAAAATGACATTTTTGAAAAGAGTATCACAACCAGAGAAGGTAACGAGCCATTCGTTTTTTTTGAAGGACCGCCGTCTGCAAATGGTATGCCCGGTATTCACCACGTTATGGCACGAGCCATAAAGGATATTTTTTGCCGTTTTCAAACCCAAAAAGGTTTTCAGGTAAAGCGTAAAGCGGGATGGGATACGCATGGTCTTCCGGTAGAGTTAGGTGTTGAAAAAGAGCTTGGTATTACCAAAGAAGACATAGGCAAAAAAATAAGCGTAGAAGAATATAATGAGGCTTGCCGTAATGCGGTAATGCGCTACACAGATGTGTGGAACGACCTCACCGAAAAAATGGGCTATTGGGTAGATATGGAAGATCCATACATTACCTACAAGCCTAAATACATGGAGACAGTCTGGTGGCTGCTTAAAGAAATATATGATAAAGGCCTTATTTATAAAGGCTACACCATACAGCCTTATTCTCCCAAGGCCGGTACAGGGTTAAGTTCGCATGAATTAAACCAACCCGGAACATATCAGGATGTAACAGATACAACGGTTACGGCTTTTTTCCCCCTATCCCCCAAAGGGGAAAATCAGGAACGTTTTGAAAAAGCGTTTAACTTGAATGAAAACATCTCCCCCTTGGGAGGCCGGGAGGGGGAAACAGGGTTTCTCGCCTGGACCACCACACCGTGGACGCTTCCTTCTAACACCGCATTGACTGTAGGTAAGAATATAGATTACGTTTTAGTAAGAACCTTTAATCAGTATACGTTTGAGCCTATAAATGTGGTTCTGGCGAAAGCTCTTGTAAACAAGCAGTTTGATAAGAAATTCTTTCAGGCAGAAAGTGATGCAGATTTTGAAAATTATAACGAAAACGATAAAAAAATACCATATCAGATATTAGCCGAATGTAAAGGTGCAGATCTGGTTGATCTGCGTTATGAGCCGGTAATAGATTACGTGAAGCCTTTTAATAATCCTGAGAACGCTTTTAGGGTGATTTTAGGCGATTTTGTTACCACAGAAGACGGTACTGGTATTGTTCACACTTCACCAACTTTTGGTGCAGATGATGCTATGGTGGCAAAACAGGCCGTGCCAGAAGTGCCGCCTATGCTGGTAAAAGATGAGAATGATAATCTTGTTCCTCTTGTAGATTTGCAGGGTAAATTTCGCCCTGAGCTTAAAGAATTTGGTGGCAAATACGTCAAAAATGAATATTACGACGACGGGCAGGCACCAGAAAAGAGCGTAGATGTTGAGATTGCAATTAAATTAAAGACCGAAAATAAAGCCTTTAAGGTTGAGAAATATGTGCACAGTTACCCAAATTGCTGGCGTACAGATAAGCCTATTCTGTACTACCCGCTTGATAGCTGGTTTATAAAAGTGACAGATGTGCGTGATCGCATGCATGAGCTCAATCTGGGTATAAACTGGAAACCAAAATCAACCGGTGAAGGCCGTTTTGGCAACTGGCTGGCTAATGCAAATGACTGGAATCTTTCTCGCTCAAGATATTGGGGAATACCATTGCCTATCTGGAGAACAGATGACGGTAAAGAAGAAATTATAATAGGTTCTGTGGCAGAGCTTAAAGCGGAAATGGCAAAAGCGGTTGAAGCCGGAGTGCTTGAAAAAGATCTTTTTGAAGATTTTGTGGCTGGTGATATGAGCGATGCCAATTATGATAAAATTGACTTACACAAGAACGTTGTAGATAAAATAACTCTGGTATCGGCAAGCGGAAAACCCATGAAGCGGGAAGCAGATCTAATAGATGTGTGGTTTGATTCTGGTTCTATGCCTTATTCTCAATGGCATTATCCTTTTGAAAACAAGGAAAAAGTAGAGCAAACCTGGCGTAAAGCAGACTTTATCGCAGAAGGTGTAGACCAGACACGCGGCTGGTTTTATACATTGCATGCGATCGCTACCATGATCTTTGATGATGTGGCGTATAAGAATGTGATGTCAAACGGGCTGGTGCTAGACAAGAACGGGCAGAAAATGTCTAAGAGACTGGGTAACGCGGCAGACCCGTTTACCACGCTTGATACCTTTGGTCCAGATGCAACGCGCTGGTATATGATCACCAATGCAAACCCGTGGGATAACCTCAAGTTTGATCTTGATGGTATTACAGAAGTTCAACGCAAGTTCTTTGGTACGCTTTACAATACATATTCGTTCTTTTCGCTTTATGCTAATCTTGATAATTTTAATTATTCTGAAGATGAGGTAGAGTTGAAGGACAGACCAGAAATAGACCGCTGGATCTTATCTGAACTCCACACGCTTATCGCGAAAGTTGACGCGTTCTATGCAGATTATGAGCCTACAAAAGCTACTCGTGCAATATCAGACTTTGTGCAGGAAAACCTAAGCAACTGGTTTGTGCGCCTAAGCAGAAGACGCTACTGGAAAGGAGAATATGGTCCTGATAAATTGTCGGCATACCAGACGCTTTACACCTGTCTTTTAACTATCGCAAAATTAAGCGCTCCTGTGGCTCCGTTTTTTATGGATCGTTTGTATAAAGACCTTAACGCGGTAACAGGAAAAGAAAATTTTGAAAGCGTTCACCTTACTCAGTTTCCTAAAAGTGATGAGTCATTTATAGACAAACTGCTTGAGCGTAAGATGCAGGATGCGCAAACAATATCTTCACTGGTTCTATCGCTCAGGGCGAAAGAGAAGATAAAAGTAAGACAGCCTTTGCAGCGTATAATGATACCCGTTCTTGATGAATCACAACGTGAGGAGATCGCAGCGGTACAAGATCTTATCAAGTCTGAAGTGAATGTAAAAGAGATAGAGCTAATTGACGATGCTTCAGGTATCTTAGTAAAAAACATAAAACCTAATTTTAAGGTATTAGGACCTCGTTTTGGTAAAGATATGCGACTCATTGCCAGTAAAATAACTAATATGGGCCCTGCAGATATCGCCACTATTGAAAAAGAGGGTGCAATTGAGGTTGATATTAATGGAAAAATTGTTACTTTGGACGCCGGCGACGTAGAGATAAGCTCACAAGACATCGAGGGTTGGCTTGTTGCCAGCAGTGGTGCTATCACTGTCGCACTAGATGTTACAATAACTGAAGATTTACGCAGCGAGGGGGTGGCCAGAGAACTGGTTAACCGTATACAGAATTTACGTAAGGATTCAGGTTTTGAAGTGACAGACAAAATTGATGTTAGACTCCAGAAGGATGATACGATTGCAAAAGCCGTACGCGAGAATCTGGATTATATAAAGAATGAGACGCTCACAGCAAATCTCGATGTTGCAGAAGAAGTTGAAAACGGTATAGAAATAGCCTTTGACGATATAGAAACAAGGCTTTCTATTAAAAAACATTAGTATTATGGCAACCGAAATTAAAGAAAGGTACAGCGATGCAGAGCTCGAGGAGTTCCGCCAGCTAATTCAGCAAAAAATTGATAAAGCACAAAGTGATCTTGATCTTATTAAGAGTGCTTATATGAATAATGGAAATAATGGCACAGATGATACTTCGCCTACTTTCAAAGCTTTTGAAGAAGGCAGCGAGACAATGAGCAAAGAAGCAAATTCTGCGCTGGCTATACGTCAGGAAAAGTTCATTAGAGACCTTAAAAACGCTCTTGTGCGTATACAAAATAAGACATATGGTATTTGCAGAGTAACAGGCAAGCTTATAAATAAAGACCGCCTTAAACTTGTGCCTCATGCTACATTGAGCATTGAAGCAAAAAATATGCAGAAGTAATACTTATTAAGTGGGATTTAAATTCTCATTGTTATAAAATGTTCTGAAATCTATTAACGCTCCTTTATGGAGCGTTTTTTGTTGAGTGTGAGCACCTATGCGTAAAGTAATAATCTTAATAATGCTTGTTGTGACCGCGTTATCATTTGGTCAAAAGCACACTGTAGATCAGCTGGAATTAGCCGGTTTAAAGGGGATTTTTGTCAATTCTGACCAGATTTTTAGAGTAAACATTATAGCGGGAGACACTAAAGATGTGGTAATCTCTTCAGGAATTGAAGGAGAAACCTATGAAAGCGTTCTTATAAACACTAAGGTTGAAAATGATCTTGTTGTTATTACGGTAGGAAGAACTCCAGATTTTGAAGCTTTTGATGATAAGCTCGCAGCGCACAAAGTCATGTCTGTAGAGATTGATATTACCATGCCCAGGAATCTTGATCTGTGGGTAGATTCTGCTTTAGCCTCTGTTCATGCAAGCGGCAATTATAAATATGTAAATATAAACCTGTCTAGCGGTGATTGTTACTTATTAGATTTCACAGGAAATGGCGTTATTAATACAAATAGGGGTGATATAATGGTAGAAACGACGAGTAGCTCAATACAGGCTCACAGCCGGCATGGCAAATTATTAATTGATGAAATAGAAGCGCCGGTTCACCGTTTAGAATTATCGAGTATAGATGGCAACATCACTGTAAGCCAGTCTAAATAAATTAGCTATTTTTGCGCTTCGCTTTAATGCAACATCATGTCGATAAAAAAGGCCGTAGGCATCATAATTTTAGTTTTACTAATAGATCAAATTAGTAAGATTTACATAAAAACTCATTTTGTCTTAGGTGAAGAAGTTGAGGTTTTTAGCTGGTTCAAGATTCTTTTTGTAGAGAACGAAGGCATGGCCTGGGGAGCAAAGATACCCGGTGATTACGGCAAACTTATTCTTACTCTTTTTAGAATAGGTATTTTGCCATTAATTGGCTATTGGTTATATGACACCGTAAAAAAGAACGGATCTAGAATTCTTATAACTGCTATAGCGATGATCTTTGCCGGTGCGTTTGGTAATATTATTGACTCAGTAATCTACGGTTTAATATTTGACAACAGTGTTGGGCATGTAGCCACGTTTTTACCTGAAGATGGTGGTTATGGCACTGTTTTACACGGTAAAGTTGTAGACATGTTATACTTCCCAATGTGGGAGGGTTATCTTCCTGAGTGGCTGCCTGTATGGGGCGGTTCTTATTTTACCTTTTTTAATGCTGTTTTTAATATCGCAGATGCAGCGATAAGCATAGGCGTGGGATTGCTACTTGTATTTAATAAGAAGGCGTTTTCGCAGCCAGAAAAAGTTGAAAAAGAGGAACTCGTAGTTAAATAATTTTAGATTATTTGGCTAGTACAAAGTGATTATAAACTTGGTGCCGTAACCTAATTTACTTACTACAGAAATTTTTCCGCCCAGAGCTTCTACCTGGTTTTTTACGATAAACAAACCTACCGAATGGTTATCATTCTCAAAGCTGCTGCTTTTTGACATGTGGAAAATACGATCCTGATCTTTCTCCATATCTATACCGGCGCTATTGTCTTCTATAACAATTGAAGTCTTACCGTTATCATCAAGACTGTAGGCCTTTATTTCAGGTTTACGACCGATTTTCTTACTATTTATGCCGTTTTTTATGAGTGTATAGAAGATATTATCCATAAAATCTTGTATATACATCACCTCGGGCGCTTCAGAGAAATCTGAGTAAATGTAAGCCTCTTCCCTTGAGATCAATGGTTGTAGTTCATTTACACACTTATCCAGCACATCCTGCAGATTTACGGGAACTCGTTTTTCTGTTCCTCGATTTTGTATAGAAACAACCTCATTAAGTTGGGCAACAGTGCGAGAAAGGCTTTTGGCAATTTCCCTATAATTATTAAATAGTTCTACCTGCTCTTCTTTTAAACTGCCTTCATCAACAAGTTGAGACGTGAGCTCAAGATTATTTACGTGAGATTTAAGGTTGTGGGAAACATAATTTGCAAACTTGAAAAGCCGATGATTATTAGCTTCTATGATCTCAAGAGATTTCTGTAAAGCCATCTCTTTTTTCTTCTCTTCATCTATGTTAATAACTACTCCTCTTAAACCTATTACCTTGCTTTTATCGCCAAAAACGGGTTTACCAATGGCTCTTGCCCAAAAAACTTTATTGGTGTAGGTAATCATTTTAAGTTCGTGCTCAAAAGCTTTCCCTTTTTTAACGCTTTCAAAATTTTTAGCTACCACATTGTGAAAATCCATGTCGTAGTAGTGTAAGGTATGCTTTAAAGAGGGTTTGTATCCTTCTGGAGTTTCTAGAATAGTACGAAGTTGATTATCAAAAAAAGTTTTTTTTTCGATAAAATCTACATTAAAACCTCCGGCTCCCGTTAAAGAAGCTATTTGTTCATAATAGAATTTTTCTTGTTCCTGATCTGAAGGGAGAGATGATGAACCGCCGCCGAAAAATGACATAATTCGGCTACGTTTTTTTGCAGGCTTGTTTACCATTAAATGTATGATTTGGGACGCCCAAGATATTAAAAAATTTAAAAAAAGAGTTAAAAAATATGAATTTTGTTCTCTGTTATACAATGTGTTAGTTGTATGTCATGATTTTCTATCTCGATGAATTGCTCAGGTTCAAAGAAAGATAAACCTATCTTAAGACAATCTTTTTTGCATTTTTTTAGAAGTTTATCATAATAGCCCTTGCCGTAACCTATGCGATTGCCATATTGGTCGTAAGCCAAAAGAGGAACAAACACAACATCTATTTTCTCCGTTTCAATATTGATACCATCTACAGGTTCAGGTATGCCCCACTTATTAATTTTAATGGTTGTATTATCTGTAAGGAGAAAATTAATTAATTCATCAGAATCAGGATCAATGCGAGAAACGATGATGTTTTTATCCTTGCCGCGCAGAATGCTAAGCAGATATTCTGTATTGACCTCATTAAACCTGGTAATAGGCAGGTAAATATGGTAGAATGAAAAATCCCAAATATTGAGTTCAAGAGTCTTGTTTGCAATGGCAATGCTCTTTTCTTCAATTTGATTCTGGGTAAGGGTATTTCTTAGATTCTTATATTTTTTTCTTAGATCGGCCTTTTTCATAAACTGCTGCAGTAGTTGAGATGTGAAATATAGCATCTCCCTGATAAACAAGCGAGGCTTCGTTAGCATTTATGAGATAGCCATGATAAGGAGATTTTACCCGATGCCTAAAAGAGCCATAAGGATCTGTAATAGTTGCTATGATCTGGCCCTTTTCTACCAGATCTCCGCAAGCAGATTTTAAATGCAACAGACCGCTGTATTTTGCACGAATCCATGAGCTGTTCTCAATAATCACTGAAGTTTCGTTTTCTTCAGGAACTTCAAATTCCGGCTGTAACATGTTTAGATGTCGCAGGATGCGCATTGTTCCTAAAACACCTTCTCTGGCTATGCGTTTATCACTAATTTGAGATTTACCCCCTTCAAATAATAAAATAGGCTTATTCATTTTAGTACATGTAGAGCGATAAGACTTCGTGATATTTTTAGAAAACACCGTGAATGGAGCATTAAAAATTTTAGCATACTCACATAGTCTTTCATCATCCTGATCAACACGTATCTGGGGTACATTAAATCTGTGAGCACCGCCGGTGTGAAAATCGAGACAGAAATCTGCAATTGGTAATATTTTATTTACAAACTGAAAAGCAAACCTACTTGCCAGTGAGCCGTGCTTGCTACCCGGGAAAACTCTATTAAGGTCACGCCCATCTGGAAAATCTCTGCTCATGTTTAAAAAACCGAAGACATTTAAAACGGGAATACAAACGATTGTACCTCTGGTGGGTCTGTTAATTTTTTTTGCGATGATCTGGCGCACGATCTCTACACCGCTTATTTCATCGCCATGTATACCTGCTGTAATTAGAACACAGGGGCCCGGTTTTTTTGATCTGTATATTATTATGGGTACATCTACAGAAGTGGTGGTATACAGTTTGGCCATATTGAAGTTTATGGTCTTTTTACCTCCCGGCATTATCTGTTGCCCCAGAATTGTAAGAATGTTTTTCTCGTCTATACTTGCCATGAATTAAATTCCGCGTTCTATATAACGAATAATGCTTTTTGCTATATCCTTATTTGTAGCTTTCTCAATACCTTCAAGTCCCGGAGAAGAGTTAACCTCAAGAATTAATGGTCCTCTTGCACTTTGTAGCATATCTACCCCGGCAACACCTAAGCCCATAGCTTTTGCGGCTTTTATTGCTGCATTTTCTTCGTCATCTGTTAGTTGTATAATGTTTGCTGTACCACCGCGATGCAGGTTAGAGCGAAACTCACCTTCCTTGCCCTGACGCTTCATAGCGCCCACAACAACTCCATCTACAATAAAGGCCCTGATATCTGCTCCTTTCGCTTCCTTAATGAATTCCTGAACGATCACACGTGCCTGTAAGCCATTAAAAGCTTCAATTACAGATTCTGCTGCGTTCTTAGTTTCTGCAAGAACAACACCCAGACCTTGAGTTCCTTCTAGCAGTTTTATGATAAGTGGCGCTCCGCCTACGTGGTCTATAATTTCGGCTACGTCGCGTGAATAGTTAGTAAATACAGTTTTAGGCAAACCAAGTCTGGCTCGAGAAAGTATCTGTAAGCTGCGCAGTTTATCACGGCTACGTACAAGTGCCTGAGATTCTGTGGTTGTAAAAGAACCCATCATTTCAAATTGTCTTACAACCGCTGTCCCGTAATAAGTGATAGAAGCGCCTATACGAGGTATGATGGCATCTGTGTCTGAAAGATATCTTCCCTTATAATAAACAGAAGGTTTGCGCTTCTCAATAATAAGATCGCACTTTAAAGGATCAATTACTTCTACATTGTGCTTGCGTTTTTTAGCTGCTTCAATTAGGCGCTGCGTAGAATATAAATTGCTATTCCTTGATAAAATCTTTATGTTCATGAAGTTTTTGATTGTAAGAGACATCTGTAAGTTCAGTGTCTACAATATATTTTTTAGTGAGAAATTTTCTTCCTAAAAGAACCGGAAAACGCATGTCTTCCCTAGAGCTAAGTGTAAGAGAGATTTTATGTATTTTAGTGAAAATGCGTATATCACACTGCACTACATACCTGTACTGAATGTCGCCATTACTACTTTTAACAGCTGTGATATCATATTCTGTAAAGATCATTTCTCTCCCGTTATAGTCTGGGTGTTGCGGGTCAAGAAAAGTACAACTCAATTTATCGCCTTCTTCTTTAATGTGATTGCAATGTATTGATGAAGTGTAAGCTCCCGTATCGACCTTAACATCGATATTTTCAAAACCCAATTGGGGAAAATCTGCTTTATCTGTACGGCCTATAATTTTCTTTTTCACGGGTGCAAAGTTAACAAAAGCGTTGAGCCAGAAAGTCTGTTATAACAAAAATAGAGTAAGTTATTTCGTTATAAAAACATTCAGGCGTCAAAATAAAAATCTGTTCCTTAAACAATTAGAAAACAGAGAAAGTAGCCGCTAAAATATAGACTGCAATGTGTCGTTAAAGTTTATTTTTTAAGAACGCAAATAGCCTTAAATTTGACTTTGATGAGCAAACCAGATCTAGAGATACAGCTTAAAACTCTTCCTAATAGTCCCGGTGTTTATCAATACTATGATAAAACCGGCAGATTGCTTTACGTAGGTAAGGCAAAAAATCTTAAAAAGAGAGTTTCTTCCTATTTCAATAAAAAACATGATAGCGCAAGAACTCATGTTCTTGTTAAGAAAATTGTTGAGATAAAACACATTGTTGTAAACAGTGAGACAGATGCGTTGTTGCTTGAGAATAATCTCATTAAAAAGTACCAGCCACGGTATAATGTCATGCTTAAGGATGATAAAAGCTACCCGTGGATTTGTATAAAAAAAGAACGATTTCCTCGTGTTTTTCCTACCCGAAGGCTCATAAAAGACGGTAGTGAATATTACGGTCCTTACACAAGCATGAAAACCGTTCATACTCTTCTGGATCTAATTAAGGGTTTGTACCCGCTGCGCACGTGTAATTATGACTTGTCTGAAGAAAAAATAGTTGCAGGTAAATATAAGGTTTGCCTTGAGTATCATCTAGGCAATTGCTACGGCCCGTGCGAAGACAAATATTCTGCAAAAGATTATCACGATAATATTGACGCTATTCGCGAAATAGTAAAAGGTAATTTTAAAGATTCACTTTTTCGCTTTCGCAACCGCATGAAAGAATATGCAGACAATATGGAGTTTGAAGAAGCGCAGCGCATTAAAGACAAGATCGATATTCTGGAAGGGTATCAGGCAAAAAGCACTGTTGTGAATCCTAAGATCAACAATGTAGATGTTTTTAGTATTGTATCTGATGAAGGCTACGGCTACGTGAATTTTTTGCAATTGTCGCACGGTGCGATTATCCGCTCACATACCTTAGAAATCAAGAAAAAACTGGCAGAAAACGACCAGGAATTGCTAGAAATCGGGATTGTAGAAATAAGACAACGCTTTAATTCACGCTCTTCAGAGATCTATGTTCCTTTTAAAGTAGAAGTGGGCGAAGATCTAAAAGTAACAGTGCCACAACTGGGCGATAAGAAACGTATTGTAGAACTTTCTGAACGCAATGCCAAATATTTTAGGATGGAGCGTTTTAAGCAAACGAAGATCGTAGATCCAGATCGCCATACAAACAGATTGATGGCGCAAATGAAAGCAGACCTTCGGTTAAATGAAGAGCCACGGCATATTGAGTGCTTTGATAATTCAAATATACAGGGTACAAATCCTGTGGCTGCCTGTGTTGTTTTTAAGAACGGAAAGGCTAGTAAAAAAGATTATCGCAAATTCAATATTAAAACAGTTACAGGAGCAAATGACTTTGCTTCTATGGAAGAAGTGGTTTTTAGACGGTACAGGAGATTACTTAATGAAGGAGAAGATCTGCCTCAACTTATAATTGTAGATGGTGGTAAAGGTCAATTGTCATCAGGTGTTAAAGCATTAGAAACATTAGGATTGAGAGGTAAAATCGCGATTGTAGGTATAGCTAAACGCCTTGAAGAGATTTACTATCCCGGAGACTCTATTCCTTTATATCTTGATAAAAAAAGTGAGTCTTTAAAAATAATTCAGCAATTGCGGAATGAAGCGCACCGTTTTGGTATTACCTTTCACCGTAATAAAAGAAGCAATGCTGCTCTGGGTACAGAACTAGATATGATCACAGGAATTGGTGAAAAAACAGTTGTTGAGTTGCTGAAGCACTTTAGGTCTGTAAAGAATGTAAAAGAAGCTTCAGAGCATAATCTCGCAGAAATTATAGGTCCGGCAAAAGCTAAACTTATCCATAATTATTACAAAAACAAGGCATGAGAATAGTACCGCTTATTCTTATTGTTTTTTTTTCCTTTTCGCTTCATGCGCAACAACGCAAACAAGACAACTTAAAAGTTGGTTTAGTATTAAGTGGCGGCGGGGCAAAAGGTCTTGCGCATATAGGTGTGCTTAAAGAGATTGAGAAAGCGGGAATTAAAATAGATTACATAGGCGGGACCAGCATGGGGGCTATTATTGGCGCGTTGTATGCTTCGGGATATAATGCAAACCAACTTGATTCTATATTTAAAGAGGTTGATTTTAATAATCTTATACAGGATTATTTACCGCGAGAAGCCCAGACCTTATACGAAAAAGCAGACGCCGAAAAATATGCAATAGCGTTACCTTTTAATAATTTTAAGATCTCATTTCCTTCGGCTCTTTCTAAAGGGCAGAATATCTATAATCTTTTCTCCCACCTTACTGAACATGTAGGCAACATTCATGATTTTAGTAAACTCCCTATTCCTTTTTTCTGTATCGCGACAGATGTTGAGAAAGGTACAGCAGTAGTGCTCGATCATGGTTATTTACCGCAGGCAATTTCTGCCAGCGGTGCATTACCCTCGCTTTTTAGCCCTGTAACTTTAGATGGTAGAATACTTATTGATGGTGGCGTGGTAGATAATTATCCTGTAGAAGAATTGAGAGCAAGAGGCGCAAATTATATAATAGGAGTAGATGTGCAGGATGATCTCAGGTCACGGGACCAGCTGCGTAGTGCGCCGGAAATCCTACTACAGATCAACAATTATCGTACGATAACCGCTATGGCTCAAAAGGCCAAAAAAACTGATATTTATATAAAGCCTGATATCGAAAATTACACTGTGGTTGACTTTGGTAAAGGGCAGCAAATTATTAATGGTGGTGAGGAAAAGGCTAAAGAGTTTAAAACGAAATTAGATGAACTGGCTGCACGCCAAAAGCAGATCTATACTAAACCTGCTTTAAAAAGTCAATATACAGACAGCCTGGACCTAAAAAGTATAAACATAAGAGGTAACACTTATTATACAAGATCATACATTCTGGGGAAATTAAAAATAAAACCACCTGCAAAAACTACTTATGGGAAACTCTTTGCAGGTATAAACAACCTTGCCGCAACCGGAAATTTTGAGCGTATTAACCATAGGCTGGAGAAGTATGATAACGGTCAGTATCATTTAGAATTAGAAGTTCGGGAAAGTGATATCACCACATATCTGCGTGCGGGCGTGCATTATGATGATTTATACAAGAGTGCTGCCTTAGCTAACATCACAAAGAAAAGATTACTTTTTAAAAATGACGTCGCTTCACTTGATCTTGTGTTGGGAGATAATCTTCGGTATGAATTTGACTACTATAGCGACAATGGGTTTTATATCAGCTTCGGTCTAAAATCAAGTTTTAATACGTTTGAAAAAAGGGTGAATGCTCGCTTTGTAGAACAAATATCAGAGCTGCCTTTATCAGGCGTAAATAATCTAACAGTCAAATACTCAGATTTTACAAACCAGATCTATTTACAAACATTATTTGAAAAGCAATTCTCTCTTGATCTGGGTCTCGAGCATAAATTCCTTACGGTAGAAACTGAAACTATAAGCAGAGAAAACAGCGATAAGAGTTTCAAGTTTGACAATAGCAATTACTACAGCGCCTTTGGTAAACTAAAGCTAGACACTTTTGACGACAAATATTTCCCCACGCGTGGCTGGTACTTTAATGGTGTTTTTAATCTGTATGGTTTTTCGTCAGATTACAATAACAATTTTAATGAGTTTTCTATTGGTCGCGCTTCTATAAAATACGCCACAAAAATTCTTCCTAAAGTAAGTATGCTTTTTGAAAATGAGGGCGGTTTTAAAATTAGCGGCGAGAGTATTAATTCACTTGATTTTTTCCTGGGCGGCTGGGGTAATGATCTGCTTAATAATATGGTTCCTTTTTACGGGTATGATTTTATAAGTTCTGGAGGTGACGGCTTTGTAAAAGCCACACTTACTTTTGATTATAATTTTGCCAAAAACAACCACATCAACTTAGGAGGTAACGTGGCAAATATTGAGAACAAACTCTTCTCAAGCGGCAATTGGTTTAGCGCACCAGACTACACGGGTTATTTTGTAGGTTATGGTCTCGAAACTTTCATTGGCCCGCTTCAAACAAAAATCGCCTACTCGCCAGAGCTTAATGAAGCTAGCTGGTATTTTAGTCTTGGTTTCTGGTTTTAAGTATATTTTGGCCGATTTTCGGCTTACTTTTTACGATATTTGTAAATAACTATATCGATTGAGTAGAATTTGATAATTGTTTTTTCTAGTCGGCGGTATTGAAAAAATACAAGCTATGCCTTTCTATCATAAACTGGGTAAAATACCTCATAAACGCCATACTATATTCAAAAAGCCAAATGGCGATCTGTATTACGAGCAGCTTTTTGGTACAATAGGTTTTGAAGGTATGTACACAAATATGTACCATGAGAATAGACCCACACAGGTAAAAGAGATAAAAGGAAGCTACAGCGTTAAACCAAAGATTGCAAAAGCAAATCACATACAATCGTATCGCTTTCGCGGATTTGAAGTCAAGCCCGAAAAAGACTATCTGCAAAGCCGAAAATCTATTCTTACAAACAGTGATTGTACTATTCAGTTAGCGGCACCGCAGCAAAGCACACATGATTATTTCTACAAGAACAGCGATGCAGATGAGTTGCTTTTTGTGCATCGCGGCAGCGGAAAATTAAGAACACATTTAGGAAATCTGGATTTTAAATATGGCGATTACCTGTTAATCCCCAGAGGAGTAATCTATAAAATCGACTTTGAAACGGCAGAAAACCGACTTTTTATAGTAGAAAGCCGCCGGCCTATTTACACACCAAAACGCTACAGAAACTGGTTTGGCCAGATGCTGGAGCACGCTCCTTTTTGTGAGCGGGATATAAGACGACCCTACGAACTCGAAACCAACAATGAGAAAGGAGAATTTTTGATGAAGATCAAAAAGCAAGATGAGATTTTTGACATGGTATATGCCACGCATCCTTTTGATGTAGTGGGTTATGACGGGTACAATTATCCGTATGCGTTTTCCATTCACGATTTTGAACCTATCACCGGTCGCATTCATCAGCCGCCACCGGTGCATCAAACTTTTGAGACAGATGCTTTTGTGGTGTGTAGTTTTTGTCCGCGTAAATACGATTATCACCCGCAGAGTATTCCGGCGCCTTACAATCACAGTAATATAGACAGCGATGAGGTGTTATATTATGTAGATGGTGATTTTATGAGTCGCAATGATATTGAAGCTGGGCATATTTCTTTGCATCCCGCCGGTATTCCGCATGGGCCGCATCCGGGAGCGGTAGAACGCAGTATTGGTAAAACAGAAACCGAAGAACTCGCAGTAATGGTAGATACTTTTAAACCATTGCAGATCTGTGAAGATGCCATGCCTATTGCAGATGAGAGTTATCACAAATCTTGGCTGGAGTAAGCTTTCGCGAAAGCTAAACACGTAAGAATAGTTGTGTGTAACAACTTAAAAAATATTAGATATGGATACCGAATTAGAATTAAAGAAAATAGTTCCCGCAGCTGAAGATTTCCTGCCGTTGCTGGGTACAGATTTTGTCGAGCTGTATGTAGGAAATGCAAAACAGGCGGCATACTACTACCAGACGGCATGGGGTTTTACGCCTGTTGCCTATTCTGGGCTTGAGACGGGGCAAAAAAACAGTGTTTCTTATGTGCTTCAGCAAGACAAGATTAGACTGGTGCTTACTTCGGCAATGCAGCCTGGCGGCGAAATTAACAAACACATTGAGCAGCATGGTGATGGGGTAAAAGTTGTTGCGCTGTGGGTAGATGATGCTACAAAGAGCTATGAAGAAACGACTAAAAGAGGGGCAAAATCGTTCCTAAAGCCCGAAAAACGGGAAGATGAGAACGGTCACGTGATACTTTCAGGCATTCACACGTATGGAGAAACCGTGCATATTTTCGTAGAACGTAAAAATTATACCGGTCCGTTTTTGCCTGGTTATAAACCCATTAAAAAATCATATCAAACAAAGTCTACAGGGTTAAAATATATCGACCATATGGTCGGTAATGTAGGCTGGAATGAGATGAACAAATGGGTAGATTTTTATGCCAAAGTAATGGGTTTTGCGCAACTGGTATCATTTGATGACAAAGATATTTCAACGGAATATACCGCGCTCATGAGTAAAGTGATGAGCAATGGCAATGGGAGAATTAAATTCCCCATAAATGAACCTGCAGAAGGAAGAAAGAAATCACAAATAGAAGAATATATTGATTTTTATAACGGCGCTGGTGTGCAGCACATCGCTGTAGCTACAGATAATATTATTGAAACTGTCACACAGTTAAGGGATCGCGGCGTAGAATTTCTGTATGTGCCAGAAGCGTATTATGATACCGTTCTTGATCGCGTGGGTGAGATAGATGAAGATCTGGCGCCGTTAAAAGATCTAGGTGTTTTGATAGATCGGGATGATGAAGGTTATTTACTGCAGATTTTTACAAAACCGGTTCTTGACAGGCCTACCATGTTTTTTGAGATCATCCAGCGCAAGGGAGCAACATCTTTTGGTAAAGGTAATTTTAAAGCACTTTTTGAAGCTATAGAGCGCGAGCAGGAATCGCGAGGCACTTTATAAATAGTTCGTTTACAATTAATAGGTTGCGCTATCGTTTTTAGACGGTGGCGCTTTTCTTTTTGTGAAAACCTAAAGCGTTTTATGTTGTTTTGGTTATTTTTGGAACAACTCTTGTAATCTTGTTGCTAGAAGCCCCAATTAAAAATAGTAATGAAAAAAATTTACCTATTAGTTCTAGCTGTTTTCATAAGTAATTTATCATTGAGTTCACAGAATATGGAGCCCGCTTTTCAGGAAGGAGAGTGGTTTCAGTTCAGGATTCACTATGGTCTGTTTAATGCGGGCTATGCTACTCTCGAGGTCGTTAACGATAATTACAAATCTAAACCTGTCTATCATGTAAAAGGATACGGTGAGACTACAGGGGTGTCGCGTATTTTCTTTAAAGTTGAAGATAAGTATGAAACATATGTAGATAAAAACACCATTCTGCCTTATAAATTTATAAGAAAGATAGATGAGGGCGGTCATACCAAAGATAAAATTGTAGAGTTTGACCAAAACGCTCATGTTGTTCATATTAATGACATAAAGCATAAAAAGAAGATCACTTTAAATACAGAACCTTCTGTACATGATATGATCTCCTCCTTTTATTATCTGCGCGATAAGCTTGACACTTCTACTTTAAAAGAAGGAGATGAGATGGTGCTCAATATGTTTTTTGACGAAGAAAACTTTAAGTTCAAGTTAAAATATCTGGGCAAAGAAGTGATACGCACAAAATTTGGCAAGGTAAAATCGTTAATATTTAGACCCTATGTACAAGCCGGGCGTGTGTTTAAAGAGCAAGAAAGTCTTACAATATGGGTAAGTGATGATAAAAATAAAATACCTTTGCGGGTAAAGGCAGATCTAGCCGTAGGCTCAGTAAAAGCAGATATAGAAGCTTTTAAAGGCTTAAAAAATCCATTTGTAATTATACAAGATTAATGACAAGAGTTTCTCCTGAAGTACAACAACATCTAGAAGCAATAGGCGAGAAGTTTGATGCGATGGGTCAGGACCTGGGCAACCAGCTGGAAGGTTTTCTCTATAGTAAACCCATAAATTACTGGGATTATATACAAACAGATGCTTTGCTCAACCTTCAGGTGCAGCGCACTTTATTACCAGATGAGATGGTTTTTATCATGTATCATCAAATAAATGAACTGCTATTTAAAATGATATTGTGGGAGATCGATCAAATATCTGCCGAAAAGGAGCTAAAAACGGCCTTTTTTGCCTCAAAACTAGAACGCATTAGCAGATATTTTGATATGCTAACCGGCTCTTTTACCATCATGCAGGAGGGTATGGATATGGATCAATATCTAAAATTTAGGCGAACATTGAGTCCGGCAAGTGGATTTCAGAGTGCTCAGTATCGCATGATCGAATTTGGTTCTACCAATCTTGAGAATCTTATTGACGCCCGCTTTCGCGAAATCTACACCAGTGAAATGCCAGATGACGAAGCTTTTGAAAAATTGTACTGGCAGGCGGCAGGCAAGGATTATGCCACTGGTAAAAAAACATACACCTTAAGCGAGTTTGAGCTAAAATATAAAGAAGACTTCCTGCGTTACATAGAACAATACAGGAATTTAAATTTGTACGCCCGTTTTAAAACTTTGCCAGAACACGATCAAGAAGATGCAACGTTGCAACATGCCATGCGTCATTATGATCTTACTGTTAATATAAAATGGGTAATGTCGCATTATCGTGCTGCACGATTTTATCTCAACCAGGGCAAAGAGCCGCTAGAGGCAACCGGCGGTAGTGATTGGGTAAAATATATGCACCCTAAATATCAAAAAAGAATTTTTTTTCCAGACCTGTGGAGCGCATCTGAGAAACAGGAATGGGGAATGCATGTTTAAATAATAGTACTAGATTAAAGAATTGAATAATACGTATCCCAAATTGAAAAAATTAAGTTACCTACTATTAGCAGCGCTTACCTTTTACGCCTGCGCTGATGATAAAGCCGAAGAGAACGCAGAGAACACAGAAGAAGTAGTAATATCAAAACCTGTTGAGGTTAAAGAATACGGTTATGTTCTTAACGATTATATCGTTGAGAAAGACACTGTACAGCCGGGAGATAGTTTTGGGCAGATCTTGTTCCAGAACGGGATAGACTACGGTACGATTCAGGAAATAACAGACTCTGTAAAAAATGTTTTTGACACACGCCTGATAAAAGTTGGCAGACCTTATACCTTATTAAAGTCTAAAGATTCACTTGAGCAGGCGCAGGTCTTTATTTATGAACAGAACAAAATTGATTATGTTGTTCTCGATTTTAATGAAGAAGTTACGGCTGCAGCCAAAAAGAGACCGGTTACAGTAGTAGAGCGTACGGCAATGGGCACGATAAATGACAACCTCTCAACTACGTTTGATGATTTAGGACTTAATAGTCTTGTGGCCTATAAAATGGCTGATATTTATGCCTGGACGATCGATTTTTTCAGGTTACAGGCAGGTGATAGATTTAAGGTGGTTTATACAGAGAAGTTTGTAAATGATACTATTCCTGCAGGTTTTAAAGATATTAAAGCCTGTTGGTTTGAGCATAAAGGCAAGCCGGTATATGCGTTTAGATTTGGCAGTGATTCAATCCCCGGCCAGTTTGATTACTTTGATGAAGAAGCAAACAATTTAAGAAGAGCGTTCTTAAAAGGTCCTTTAAAGTTTAGCCGCATATCTTCTCGTTATAATTTAAAACGAAGAATTGCATATTATGGCAACCGCATACGCCCACATAAGGGGACAGATTTTGCCGGAGCAGTAGGTACGCCCATTATGTCTACAGCAGATGGTACGGTAGAGAAATCTGAGTATCGAGGAGGGAACGGAAACTACGTTAAAATACGCCACAACGGTACGTATGAGACCCAATATTTGCATATGAGCAAAAGAGCTGTTAAGGTGGGCGATTATGTAAGGCAGGGAGAAATAATTGGCTATATTGGTATGACAGGAAATACCTCTGGGCCGCACGTATGTTACAGGTTCTGGAAGAACGGAAAACAGGTAGATCCCTTTAAGCAGGATTTACCAACATCAGAACCGCTTGAAGAAAAACTAAGGCCAGAGTATTTCGCGCAAATAGCGCCATTTAAAGAGCAATTAGATAATTTAAAATTTGAAAATACTTTATAGTCATGCATAAGATTAACCCAACTACCACCCAAGCCTGGAAAAAATTACAACAACATTTTGAAACTGTACAAAATGTTGAGATGAAAGAACTGTTTAAAAATGAAGGCCGTGCAGTCGATTTTACCCTCAATTGGGCCGATTTTTACATTGATTACAGTAAAAATCGCATGACGGCAGAAACAAAAGATTTACTGCTTGAGCTGGCAAGCGAGATGAAACTCGATGATGCGATCAAAGACTATTATGGCGGTGTGGCTATAAATGAAACAGAAGGAAGAGCAGTAATGCATACAGCTCTACGCAGTTCTGATAGTGAGTCGATATATATAGAAGGAGAAAATGTAATTCCTGAGGTAGAACGGGTAAAAGAAAAGATAGAGGTTTTTACTAAATCTGTAATAGAAGGTGCACATAAGGGATATACAGGTAAACCTATAAAAGATGTTGTAAATATTGGCATAGGCGGTTCAGATCTTGGTCCTGTTATGGTAACTGAGGCATTGGCTTATTACAAGAATCATCTTAATGTGCATTTTATTTCAAATGTAGATGGTGATCACGTACATGAAAGTTTAAAAAATCTAAATCCTGAAACTACTCTATTCGTAATAGTTTCAAAAACATTTACAACACAGGAGACTATTACAAATGCTAATACGGCGCGTACCTGGTTTTTAAGTAAATTAGGTGAAGGTAGTTCTCAGGGTGAAGCTGTGGCGAAACATTTTGTAGCGGTTTCATCTAATACTACGGCTGTTGTTGATTTTGGAATAGACGCACAGAATATTTTCCCAATGTGGGAATGGGTAGGTGGTAGATTTTCGCTTTGGAGTGCAGTAGGTCTTTCTATAGCGCTTTCTATAGGATATAATAATTTTAAGTCACTTCTTGATGGAGCACATAAAATGGATGTTCATTTTAAAGAAACTCCTTTTGAAAAGAATATGCCCGTGATGCTTGCTCTGGTAGGTATCTGGTATAATAATTTCTTTAAATCTGAAAGTGAAGCCATAATACCTTATACACAATATCTGCATAGGTTCTCAGCTTATTTGCAGCAGGCTATAATGGAAAGTAACGGTAAAAGCGTAGATCAAAATGGCAACACCGTTACCTATGAAACCGGAAGTATAATTTGGGGTGAACCGGGAACAAATTCACAACACGCATTTTTTCAGCTTATTCATCAGGGTACAAAACTTATTCCAACAGACTTTTTAGGTTATAAAGAATCATTACATGGGGATGAAGATCATCATAATAAGCTTATGGCAAATTTCTTTGCACAGACAGAAGCATTGATGAATGGGAAAACCCTTTCTGAAGCTCGTGCAGAATTAGAAGAATCTAACCTTACTGCAGAAGAAATTGATAAGCTGGCACCTTTCAAAGTGTTTCAGGGTAACAAGCCTACAAATTCCATTTTAATAGATAAACTTACTCCGGAAAGTTTAGGCGCTTTGATAGCACTTTACGAACATAAAATTTTTACTCAGGGAATTTTATGGAATATTTACAGCTACGACCAATGGGGAGTAGAGCTAGGTAAGCAACTTGCAAAAAACGTTTTACAAGATATAGTTAATGAGGAAGTTACTCCTCATGATGCATCTACAACGGCATTAATTAAGCACTTTAAAAGCTAAAAAAAGAGCGTAGAAACGGGTAAAATAAAAATGTTAAATTTTTGAATTACAACGTTTTAGTAGCTTGTGGTTAGGATATAGAATGTGAATGTTAAGTTAATTATTCTTAACATTGCCTTAATATTCAATTGGGCGGATAGTGTGACTTTTGCCCCAAATTCTAATTCTAAATAATCACAATGAAAAAAGTTACAAATTTATTGGTTGTAGCGTTACTAATGTTCACTGCATTTACTTTTGCACAGGGAACTATTAGTGGTACGGTAATCGATGGAGACGCAAGTACTCCGCTTCCTGGAGTAAACATTATTGTTCAGGGAACATCTCAGGGTGTAACAACCGATTTTGACGGGAATTTCTCGGTTAGTGTTTCTAAACAATCTGGAACATTGTCAATTTCTTATGTAGGTTTTACAACAAAGCAAGTTCCTTTTGAAGTAAGTAATGGGGAGAGCTTAGATCTGGGAGAAATAGTTCTTGAAGTAAATGCTGCTTCTCTTGATGAAGTAATTGTAAATAGCTTTTCTTTAGCTATCGATCGTAAAACACCTGTAGCTGTGTCAACGATAAAAGCACAGGAAATTGAAACTAAATTAGGAAGCCAAGAGTTTCCCGAAATTTTAAAATCAACACCTGGTGTTTATGTGACCAAGAATGGTGGGGGTTATGGAGATGCAAACCTTAGAATTAGAGGTTTCAGCTCAGAAAACGTAGCTGTGTTAATAAACGGTGTGCCGGTTAATGACATGGAGAATGGTGTTGTTTACTGGAGCAACTGGGCAGGTCTTGCAGACGTTACCCGGTCAATGCAGGTTCAAAGAGGTCTTGGTGCTTCTAAAATTGCAGTGCCATCTGTAGGAGGTACAGTTAACATCCTTACTAAAACTACAGATGCTGAAAAAGGCGGTAGTATTTCAATGACAGGTGGTAATGATGGGTACCAAAAATATGGAGCTACTTTGTCAACTGGCGTAATGGATAATGGTTACGCAGTAACTGTTTCAGGTACAAAAACCAGCGGTGATGGTTATATAGATGGTACACAATTTGACGGGTTTTCATATTTTTTAAGTATAGCTAAAGATTTTGGTCAAAACCACAAGTTGTCTTTTACTGCATTTGGTGCAGGTCAAAGACACGGTCAACGTCAAAACAGACAGTTTATAGAGACTTATAGAAGAAGTGAAAGAGGTCTAAGATTTAATCAGGACTGGGGATATAAAAACGGTCAAATCGTTAATATAGAAGATAACTTCTACCATAAGCCACAAATGTCATTAAACCATTATTGGACAATTAATGACAAAATGAATTTATCTACAGCAGTTTATGCTTCATTCGGCTCTGGTGGCGGTGGAGGAACAGGTGGTGATACAAGCAAGTTTGGTTTAGAATCAGACTACCGCGATGGAGATCTTCAACCGGTAAATCTTGATAAAATTGTTGCAGATAACCTGGATAACGGTATCGAAGGATCTGAAACTTATTTAAGAGCTTCACGTAATGATCACAAATGGTATGGAGTACTATCTCAACTTAGTGCCGATGTTACAGATGACATTAGAGTGATAGGTGGTTTAGATTTTAGATATTACAAAGGGGATCACTTTACTGAATTAACAGATCTTTTAGGTGGGGATTACTATATTGATAATAGCGATGAAAACAATCCTAATAAATTAGCTAGAGTAGGTGATATAATTTCATATCACGACGAAGGATTTGTACTGCGCGAAGGGCTTTTTGCTCAGGCAGAATATACAAAGAACGATTTTAATTTCTTTCTTGCAGGTTCTGTATCTAACACAGGATATAAGAGAAAAGATTATTTTAATTATTTAGCTAGCGATCCTAATCGTGAGACAGATTACCAAAACTTCGTTGACTTTACAGTTAAGGGTGGGGCAAACTATATTATAGATAACAATCAAAACGTTTTCGCAAACATTGGTTATTTAGAAAAAGCTCCATTTGATAATGCAGTTTTCCAGAATAACCAAAATGATATTAATCCTGACGCTGTAAATCAAAAGATATTTAGTGCAGAATTAGGTTATTCTTACCGTAGTTCTCTGTTTAGTGGTAATCTAAACATATATAGAACAGAATGGAAAGATCAAACAAATGTTATTGGTTTTACCAATAATGATGGTTCTACCGGATTTGCAAACCTATTGGGAATTAATTCTTTGCATCAAGGTATTGAACTTGATTTTACATTTAGACCTCTTGAAGGACTTACTATAACAGGTTTTGGGTCTTTACAGGATAACACTTATACAAATAATTTAGTAGATGTGCCTGTATACAATGAAGATCAGGTACAAGTTAATACTGTAGATGTTTACATTAAGGATGTAAAAGTGGGTAACGCTGCTCAAACTACTGCAGGTTTAGGTGTTGATTACGCTGTTTTACCTAGAACAAATGTGCGTGTAGATTATTTGTATGGTAATAATTTTTACGGAGATTTTGATCCTACAAGCAGAGAGGATGTAACAAGTCCTCAAGCTTGGGAAGCCCCATCTTATGGTTTATTTGATGTGAACTTAAGACATGGTTTTGACTTCGGTGGTTTTGATACAACTTTAACTGCTAACGTTTATAATCTTTTTGATACCGAATATATTGCTGATGCTACAGACGGTGGTTCAGCTTTTAATTCAAGAGTATTTTACGGTTTCGGTAGAACATTTACCATAGGAGCAAAAATTAATTTCTAAAAAAACATAAAATGAAAAAGTTAATCTACATTTTTTTATTGGCCATTATTGGTGTCTCGTTTTCGGGGTGTACTCCTATGGACGATATTCATGAAGAAATAGATGCTGATCTTAATAATAACAGTGTACAAGGAGCTATCGATTATACTCTTACTGAAGATGATTATACAGCATTAGATTTAGGTTATGGAAGTTTCAATTCTTTAGATGATGCGAAAACTATGATCCCTGGTTTATTGACAGATGTATTTCCGATATTGGGTTCAGGATCTTTAGTAAGCGCTACATTCAATTTGTATTCTCCTGTGGTTGTTGAAAATTATACTGTAACGGCAGCAGATTATAGCGCAATAGGTTTGTCAAATGAATATTTTTCAAGCCAAGGAGAAATCACTTCTTTTTTAAAATACCAGTTTCCTCAGGCAAAAACTGGAATGTATGCTAATCTAACATACAATACCCTTGCAGATGAAATTGCCTATACTATAGATGCAGATGGTTTTGATATAATTGGGACAGAGCTAGGAGATGTTTATCCAGAACCGGCTTCAAGTGCTAGTAGCTACAATAACTTCGATAGAAGAGAAGGCAGAGATGCTTATTGGAGTCCAGAAATGATTGTTGATGCAATCAATGCAGTACTATCTGAAAATTTTGATGGTGTTACAGGGCAAAAATACAATGTATCTTATGCTATTTATGATGGTAGTGCCGGTACTGAAAGTACAACTGTTCAGTTTGATGGTAATGCTTATGTGGCTGTAGGTGGTATGTCTTACCAGTTTGGAAATGCAGATTTTGCTTTGATTGGTACAGAGTTAGGAACGGCTTATCCAGAGCCCGCTGCAAGTGCTGCAAATTATAATAATTTTGACAGAAGAGAAGGTAATGCAGCTTATTGGAGCCAGGATATGATATTAGAAGCTATCAATGTTATCCTGCCGGTTGATTTTCCTGCTGCTGCAGAAGGTGATAAATTTGAAGTAAGCTATGCTATATACAATGGTGCGGCTGGTGTAGAGATTACATCTGTAGTTCTTACTGACGGTGTTTATGTATTGGATACCGAAGCGTCTATTTCTACTATCGAAACAACAACGACGTATGCTTACATTGCTAATGCATGGACAATGCCTTATGCCTTAACAAGCGAAGATTATACAGAAATGGGACAGAGCTATCCTAACTTTAGCGATAGAGACGAGGCTACCTATAAAATAGGTGTATTTTTAGAGTCTCTATATCCATATGCGGAAGAAGGTGATTACGCAGCAGTTACATATGACTATTACAGTTCAGGGGTAACTACCCAATACACTAATTTTGTGTTTGAAGGCGGTAGCTGGAATTTTGTTCCTAGTGTAGTAGAGTCATCATTACAATTTGGTAACGACGGTACTACATGGATTCCTGATAATACTATTAAGTATACCTTGACTAATGCTGATTATGAGTATATGGCGGACACGTTGGGAGCTGATCCAGCATATGCTGGAATTGTTGCAACTCTTAGGGACTATCATGATTATGATTCGTCTTGGACTACAGAGCAAATATTATATTCTTTATTTGTCTTAGCTGAGCATAATTTCCCAAGTGCGGAGATTGGTCAAAAATATGAGATGTCTTATCTTGTTTACAACAATGGGCTAGGTGAGTATACTGCTAGTATTATACTAACAGCTGATGGCTGGGCAGTACAAGAATAAAAAATAAATAAGAAATAGATTTTTAAACCCCTTGCATCAATCGCGAGGGGTTTTTTATTGAATCTAATAAGGAATGTATGATATTTGCATTTTAGCATAAACCCTTAAATTATTATGAAAAAACTATTTTCTTTCTTTCTACTTCTCTTAATATTAGGATGCAGTAGCGGAGACGATTCCCAGGTAGTTGACGGTGGTGAAACTCCAACTGAAAAACCTGTTGCAGTAGATGATGCTGCTACCACCTCAGAAAACGAATCTGTTGTTCTTGAAGGACTTTTAGCCAATGATAATTTGGTAAATAGCGCACGTATTACAGATATTGAAACTTCTAGTTCAAATGGTGGTACGATAACAGATAACAGAGATAATACGTATACATATAACCCTCCAACTAACTACATAGGCGAAGACACTTTTACTTATACTATTTGTGATAATTTAGACACTCCTAACTGTTCAACAGCTACAGTAACTATGACTATTACAGGATCGTCCCCTCTGGCTGTAGATGATGAATACACAACTCCTGAAGATAAGTTCTTAAAAATCATCAATTTTCTTGACAATGATGAAGTTGTAGACAATGCAACTGTAACCTCTTTTGATACTGATGGTACTAATGCAACTGTTGTGCTTGAAGATGATGGGAGTATAACATATACTCCAGAAAATGGTTTTTCTGGTGATGACACATTTACATATACTTTGTGCGATGATGATGAAACACCTAGTTGCTCTACTGCTACTATTACCGTACATGTAACAGATACGGGTTCACCTATGGCTGAAGATGATTTGATTGTTTACGACAGCAATGCTGCAGAAATGACTATTGAGAATCTTTTGTCTAACGATGATCTCACCGATGATGCTGTGCTTACTTCTATTGATGCGTCAACTAGTAATGGTACCGTAACTTTAAATGAAGATGGGACTATCACTTATACTGCAGCAGGAGGATTTTCTGGGGAAGACACATTCACATATACTATATGTGATGACGACCAGGAAGCCACATGCTCAACTGCAACCGTAACTGTTCAGGTTGTACAGGCTGTAGTATTTAATATTCCGGCAGAACTTCAGGATTATTATTCTACTGCGGTTTTTTCTGATAACGCAGATTTTAATTTTGAGGTAATATCAAATCTTACTATAAATAAGCATACTACTTTTCTTTCTTACGGCCAGCGTCATCAATATTTGTATGATGCAGATGCAGATCTTAGTAATCCTGCTAATGTGATTCTTATGTATTCTGGCGAAAGCAGAGATAGAAGGGAATATACTTCAGATAGTAATCCTTACAGTCCGCAGACATTCAATACAGAACATATATACCCACAATCTAGATTAACGTCAGATCTTGCGGTTTCAGACTTACATCATTTAAGATCTAGCGATGCAGATATTAATAGCTTAAGAAGTAATTATCCTTATATAGATGCAAGTGGAGAATATCAGGTTGTAAACTCTAACAGCTGGTTTCCTGGTGATGAGTGGAAGGGCGATGTAGCGCGTATGGTTTTGTATCTTAATATTCGATACGGGGAAACATTTGATAGAGTAGGTAGCATTGAATTATTTCTAAAGTGGAACGTAGAAGATCCCGTTTCTGCATTTGAAGTTCAAAGAAACAATGTTATAGAAGGTGCTCAAGGCAATAGAAATCCTTTTATTGATAATCCATATCTTGCAACTTTGATCTGGGGTGGCACACCTGCTGAAAACAAATGGAATTAATAATGTTCCTGTATCTAAGAAAGTGTATTTTTAATTAAATTCTATAATTTATGTATTCTACCGTGCAATTTGTGCATTCATACTGGGCATATTTAGTATTGACCGTTTTGGTCATCACAACTGTTAATTCTTTAATTGGTTATTTTGGTAAAAAAGAATATGGGGCAAAAGATATGCGTCTGGCTCTTTTTACGCTTATAGTTTCGCACATTCAGCTCCTTATAGGTATTGTTCTTTACTTTGTTTCCCCTTTAGGAGCAAAGGCTATTGCAGAGGTGGGAATGAGTGAAGCAATGCATGATCCTAATTTAAGATTATATGTTGTAGAGCATCCACTTGCTATGATAATAACGATTGTTTTAATTACTGTAGGATATTCCAAACATAAAAAGAAACTTACTTCAACTCCTAAATTTAAATTACTTGCTATATTTTATACCCTTGCTTTAATTGTAATGCTTACTCGTATTCCCTGGCAAAATTGGTTTTAAGAAATGAACTAACGTAATAACGTAAAGATATAACCATCAAAGAAATTTGATGGTTTTTTTATTCTTGTATGTATCTTAACCCAATTATTATGTTTGCATAAATGAAATTTAGAAAATTCAGTCTTATAATATATCTGTTTGTGGGAGTCCTCTTTGCTCAGGAATATCCACCTATTCTTAATTATGATTCAAAAAATTATAATGCGGGCAACCAGAACTGGATGATTGCTCAGGGAGACGATAATATTTTGTACATCGCAAACAATTCTGGTCTGCTTTCATTTAATGGTGAACAATGGGAACTTAATAAAGTGACAGACGGCTCTGCGGTACGCTCGGTTTTGGTTCATGAGGAGAAAATTTATACCGGCTCCTATATGGACTTTGGATACTGGGAGAAACAACAGGATGGAAAACTTGCCTATACGAGTCTAAAATCGGTCGTAAATGACCAATTTTTAGACGGTGAGCAGTTTTGGCATATTGCCAATCTGGGAGATTACATTGTGTTTCAGAGCCTACGAAGACTTTATAGTTACAATACTAAAGACAAGAAAATTAGTATTGTTTCGCCAGAGCATACTATTATCAATTTGTTTGAGGTAAATCAAAAACTCTATTATCAGGTTGCAGAAGAAGGGTTGTATGTAATAGGCGACGCTTCTGTTGATCTTATTATCCCCTCAAGTGAAATCGAAAATAAAATTTTGGTAGGTTTATTCAGTTATAAGAATTCGCTTCTGGCAGTCTCACGCTACTCGGGACTCTTTTTACTTAAAAATGGTAAATCTTTCACATATAATGTAAGTCAGGATTTCTATCCCATTACAAATGATGTTTATACCTCTATACTTACTCAAGATAATACGCTTGTTTTAGGAACCATAGGCCACGGTATTTACCTGCTGGACCTTCAAGCTAATACAAAAACACATTTGCTTCAACCTACTATTTTAAACAATACGGTGCTCGCTCTTCTTGAAGATAATGCAGGAAATATATGGAGTGGGCTAGATAATGGTATTAGTGTTATAAATAAACAGAGTCCTGTGCAACTATACACTGATATTTTTGGGGATATAGGTACTGTTTATTGTAGTTTTAAAAGAGGTAATTTTATTTATTTAGGTACTAATCAGGGTTTATACTACAGAGATGTACACACTGAAAATAATTATCAACTTGTAAAAGGCACAAGTGGTCAGGTATGGGATATTCAGGAAATTGACGGGCAGCTTTACGTGGGGCATAATCGCGGTACATTTATCATAAGTGAAAATGTAGCGAAACAAATATTTTCAGATTCGGGAACATGGCAACTAATTAAAATAGGTGATGATATTGTGCAAGGCCATTACAATGGTTTATCTCACTTTAAGCCAGAGCAGCCAGACAGCATAACATACATAGCTAACTTTAATCTTTCCTCAAGAAATTTAGTTGTTGAAGATAGCACGACTCTGTGGGTAGGTCATGACCACAAGGGTATTTTTAAACTAGAATTAAATAGTAATTGCGATTCTGTTTTGGGTATAAATAATTACGCACCTAAAACGCAAGACGGCCTCGGGATTTGGGTTTTCAAATTAGCAGACAGTATTTACTATTCAACTTCAACTAAAATATTTAAGTATCTAAAGACAAAAGATCTGTTTAGTGATAAAAATGAATTACAAGATATTACTGGCGAACAAAAACGGACTAGTGGTATAACCAAAGTTCTAAACGATGAGACTTGGTGGAGTTTTGGTGAGGACGAAATTTTCTACGTGAGCAGAGATACTTTTCAGGATAAATTTGTGACCCGTTCTATTCCCATACCTAAAGAGTTTAGAAGTATTGCAAATGGTTTTGAAAACGTTAGCCTAATTGAAGATCACACTTATTTAATAGGTTCAAATATAGGTTATAGTCAATTTACTCTTCCCTTTAATACATTGCCTACCGGCGAATTGAAATTGCGCAGTATTGAGACTGCGACTGTAGAGGGAAAATATAACCATGAGGTTCTCAATATTGAAAATTTAGACCTGCCCAATGCTGTAAATACCTTGCGCTTTCAATTTAGTTTGCCCAACTATGATAAGCTGAATAAAGCAAAATATAGCTATAGATTATCGGGTTTTTCTAATAGCTGGAGCAACTGGGATCACAACGATAATGCAGTTTTCAAAAATTTACCTGCTGGTGACTACACTTTTGAAGTTAAAAGTAAATCTGGAGGGAGTAGTAGTAACATTGTAAAATATGCTTTTAGCATAGCACCACCATGGTATTTAACTACAACAGCAATTGCAACATACATCATTCTGTTTATTGTTGTAATTCTGGTAGTTCATAGATTGTATACAGGATACTATAGAAAACAAAGAGCAAAGCTTATAGAAAGAAATAAAGAACAACTTGAGCTTTCCCAACTTGAAGCTCAGCAGGAGATAATGCAACTTAAGAATGCACAGCTGGAAGTTGACGTAGCCTCAAAAAACCGTGAGTTGGCGGCATCGACAATGAATCTTATAAAGAAAAATGAATTTCTTACTGTACTAAAGAGCAGGCTTGAAAATTCTAAAGACCAAAATGACATTCTTGATGTGGTGAAGATCATAAATAAAGACATTGCAGAAAAAGATAACTGGAAGTTGTTTAAAGAAGCATTTGACAATGCAGATAAAAATTTTCTGCAGGCAATTAAAGAGACCCATCCTTCCCTTACTTCTAATGATCTAAAACTTTGCGCTTATCTAAGATTAAATTTGTCGTCAAAAGAGATTGCTCCACTTCTAAATATTTCGGTAAGAAGTGTAGAAATAAAACGATATCGTTTGCGTAAAAAGATGAAATTAGAGCATGAAGAGGGTTTAGTTGAGTACATCCTGTCTTTCAAATCCCACAACATTTCTTAAAACTAACACAACATTACCACAACATGGCTGAAAAAGTACTTGTCGTAAGAGTTTTGAGTATATCTTTTAATCATCAAAAAACCGCCTGTTTATGGCGGTTTTTTGATGATATTACATAAAAATTAGCTTTTTTTTAGGATGTATATTTTTTGTTGAGGTACTAATAAGAGATTCTGTTTTTCTTATGTCTACTTTGCTACTATAACAAAACAGTTTTTTCACATGAACAAAGCTTTATTTTCTATCTTTTTATTGGTAGCTCCTTTTTTTCTGTTCGCGCAAACGTTTGAAGTTTCCGGGGTCGTAACAGAAGGAGATACTAATATGCCCTTGCCGGGTGTAAATATCACCGTCAAAAATACTACAAACGGTGTGTCAACAGATTTTGATGGTAACTACACAATTTCGAATATATCAACAGGAGATATTCTGGTGTACTCTTATGTGGGCTTTACCACACAGGAAATAGTAGTAACTAATCAAAAAGTCATTAATGTAGTTCTAAAAACCGACTCCCAAGCTCTTGACGAAATAGTTGTGATAGGTTACGGTACGCAATTAAAGAAGCAGGTAACCGGAGCGGTATCTACAGTAGGTGAAGCCACTATTACTGCTATTAAACCTTTAAATGCCGCACAGGCTTTACAAGGTACAACCTCTGGTGTAAATGTTACGCCTCAGGGAGGAGCTCCCGGTTCTGAAGCTAACATACGTATACGTGGTGTTGCGACAAATGGTGATAATGCACCATTAATAATTTTAGATGGCTTTCAGTATAACGGCGGTTTGAATTCAATAAATCCGCAGGATATTGAGACGTTGACGGTTTTAAAAGATGCTCAGGCGGCTATTTATGGTACCATAGCATCTAATGGTGTTATTCTTATTACCACAAAGGCGGGTCGCAAGAATCAAAAAGCCACAATCTCTTATGATGGTTATACCGGGATTCAGGAAACTACCCGTAAACTGCCTTTGCTCAATGCTACAGAATATGCGTTACTGCTTAATGAGAGTTATGCCAATGCAGGTCAGGCCTTACCTTTTTCAGATGTAAGCAATTTGGGTGTGGGTACAGATTGGCAGGATGAAGTTTTTCAACAAAGCCAGATCAATAGTCATAACCTTGCTGTAAGTGGTGGTGGTGAAAAAATGAGTTATTCGTTTAGTGGCTCTCACTTGTATCAGGAAGGTATTGTAGCACCAGAAAAATCTAATTTTAGACGTAATACCGCTAAATTTTCGCTTAATGCAGATCTAAGAGACAATCTATCTATAACAACAAAACTCTTTTATACATATTCTAAGAGCAGAGGTGTAAATGATTTTAGTCTGGGGTCGGTTTTATTTAACGCAGCAAACATTGCTCCTACAATTAATCCTGATGTCGATAATCTTGATGGTCAAATTAATTTAGGTAACGAAGTTGTAAACCCTCTTACTCAGATTGAAAACACATTTAATCAAAATGTTTTAAACCGCTTAAGCGGAACTTTTCAGGCAACCTTAGATTATGCTAAAAACCTTAGTCTTCAGGGAAGAATAGGGTTTAATACTTCAAATACAAAAACCCGCGAGTTTTTACCAATATATAATTTCGGAACGGGGAAAATATATACACGCGCAGATAATCTGGTGACGCTGGGTAAGATCAATGATAATGATTACACCTTTGATTTATTCAACACCTATACGAATACATTTGAAGAAGATCATGAAGTCACTTTTACGGCTGGTATGACCGCTTTTAAGCAGTTTGGAGAAGGTTTATACGGTTCTAGAACAGGTGTTCAGGCAAATAGCTGGGATTTTGCAGACCTCAATACAGCAACGGGATCAGGAGATGAGCAAACAAATTCTTCTTATTCATATGATTTAAGACGGTTGTCTTTTTTCGGCAGATTGCAATACGCTTATAAAGATAAGTACCTGCTTTCTGCGATGCTACGAAGAGATAGTTCAACCAAATTTGGTCCTAATAACAGAGTAGCTTATTTCCCGTCTGTAACTGCAGGTTGGGTAGTTTCAGAAGAGGGATTCTTCAATGAAGATGGTTTTGTCAATTTCTTGAAATTACGCGGTAGCTATGGCGTGATGGGTAATGACCGTATTCCCGATTACATATACCTTTCTCTATTAAATGGGGAAGCAACCTATGTATTAGGTGGTGATCAGGCATTGATCAATGGTAACGCTTTAGGAGCTTTGCCCAATCCGGATGTGAAATGGGAAGAAGCTAAGAAATTTGATGTGGGTCTGGATATGAACTTTCTCAATGATAAATTCGATCTTACTGTTGATTACTTTATAAATAATCGTGATGACCTTTTAATTCCGAATATTCCTGTGTCTGGTATTTATGGTACAGGAGCTCCTGGAGCTTCTAGTCCTACTATAAATGCGGGTTCTGTGCGTAATAAAGGTCTTGAAGTCACTTTGGGTTACAGCAATCAGATCAACGATAATCTTTCAATAAATGCGAGTTATAATGTAAGTACCCTTGATAATGAAGTTACAAAAGTAAACGGTACAGACTTTATAGAAGGTGGTGGTTTTGGCGTAGGTCAACCAGCGCCGTCGCGTATGCAGGCAGGTAAACCTATTGGTTATTTCTATGGTTATAAGACCGATGGTATTTTTCAAACTGCAGAAGAGGTTGCAGCTCATCCTTCACAGCAGGCACTGGGAGCGGTTGCCCAACAGGGTGATATTCGTTATTTAGATCTTAATGCAGATGGAATTATCAACTCAGATGACCGTACTGATATAGGTAATCCTATACCTACAGTTACAATGGGTTTTAATTTCTCTGTAAATTATAAAAGTTTTGATTTTTCAGCATACTCTTACGCAAATATGGGTAACGATATTGTGAGAAATTATGAGCGCGATCAGCCTAATGTTAATAGAATGTCATACAGACTTGATCGCTGGACGGGCGCTGGTACAAGTACATCTGTGCCACGAGTAACAACCGCACCTACTTCTAACGCAGTATTTTCAGATTTTTATGTTGAAGATGGTTCTTTTGCCCGCATCCAGACAATAACATTAGGATATACAATACCAGAGGTATTTACAGATAAAGCCGGAATTGGACAATTTAGAGTGTACGGTAAAGTAGACAATGTTTACACGTTTACTAAGTACTCTGGCTATGACCCAACAGCTTCAACGGGAGCGCCTATTGGCGGAGGTATAGATTATGGTTTTTATCCATTGCCACGCACATATATAATTGGTGTTAATCTTCAATTCTAAAAAAAGCAATTATGAAAAATATGATTAAAAAAATAGTTTTTTGCGCATTGATGGGAACCCTGTTGGTTGGCTGCGGAGACGATTTTGTTGAAGTAGAGCCTCCCTATCAAATTTCGTCAGGAACATACTTTACAAGTGAAGAGGATTACAATAATGCATTAATAGGTGCTTATGATGTTTTGCAATCTACGTATGCTAATGTGATCTTAGGTGAAATAGCATCAGATAACACCCACGCTGGTGGCGAAAGCGCAACAGATGTAATTGGCTGGCAACAGGTAGATCGTATGCAGCAAACCCCCATCAACGATAATTTAGATGATATTTGGGATTGGAATTTTGCTGGCGTGCAGCGAGCTTCTTATATCATTGAAAACAAAGATAATATTGATTTTGATGGTAAGAATCAGATCATTGCCGAAGCTCAGTTCCTGCGTGCATATTTCAACTTTGAGCTTGTAAAATGGTTTGGTGCGATTCCTATAAAACCTGAAGGTCAGTTTCTTTTGGGCGAAGTGACAACCATACCAAGATCTCCGGTTGCAGATGTGTATGCTTATATAGAAAACGATCTGCAAGCTGCAATTTCTAATCTTGCTGTAGACGCACCTCAGGTTGGTAGGATAACAAAGGGAGCAGCACAAGCATTACTAGGGAAAGCTTATCTATATGAAAACAAATTTGATCAGGCTATTACGCAGTTGCAGGCGGTGATCAATTCTGGAAAATATCACCTTTATGGAACTCAAGGCGATGAAAACTATGTTGACCTTTTTGAATACGCTGCTGAAAATGGACCAGAATCTGTTTTTGAGATTCAATACAGCGGTTCAGAAGGAGCTGGTTTCGGATGTTTGCAATGTAGTGAAGGTAATATTATGGTTGGCTTTAGTGGGATAAGAGGTTACAACGGGCCGGTCTTTGAATCGGGTTACGGTTTTAATCTTCCTACTCAAGAAGCTTACGATGCTTTTAGTGCAGATGATATGAGAAGAGATGTTACTGTTCTAAATATAGATACATGGGCATCAACAACAGGCGCAACATATAATGCGGGTAATCCAGATCCTGATACTGGTCATACAGGCTATTATAATCGTAAATATCTGCCTCGTCAAAATGATAATCAGGGAGACGCAAACCTTACACAACCTAACAACTATAGAGCAATACGTTATGCAGATGTTTTGCTTATGGCTTCAGAGGCACTGGCTCGTGGTAACGGAAGTGAGCAAACTGCTCGTGCGTATCTTAATCAGGTGCGTGAGCGGGCCGGTTTACAGGATGTAACCTCAAGTGGAAATGCATTACTAGATGATATTTATCAGGATAGACGTCTTGAGCTAATGGGCGAAGGACACAGGTTCTTTGATCTGGTAAGAACAGGTCGCGCAGAGGGAACAATTTCTGGTTTTAGTGCACCTAAAAATAATGTATTTCCTATACCGCTTGAAGAGATTCAATTTGCACAGGGTAATTGGGAACAAAACACAGGCTATTAAAATATTTCATATGAAAAATAAGATACAAACTTTACTATTCGGAATATTTGCGCTGCTACTCACAGCGGCCTGTTCTGATGATGAAGGACTAACACAGGTAGATGCTGCGGCTCCTGTAAATATTTCGGCAGATTTCTCTATAAAACAGGATAATTCAGGCGAAGTAACCATTTATCCGTCTGCAGAGGGAGCTAATAGTTTTAATGTTGACTTTGGTGATGGCAGCGGTTCTTCAGAAGAATTTACTGCAGGAAATAGTGTTTCACACACTTATACTGAAGGTACTTATCAGGTAATGGTCACCGCTAAAAATGCAGCTGGGAGAACAGCAGAAGCTGCTCAGGAACTTGTTGTTTCATTTAAAGCACCAGAAAATCTAGAGGTAGGAATTACAAAAGATGCTGGAAACCCGCTCCTGGTATATGTGACAGCAATGGCAGATTACGCTGCTTCTTATGAGGTTTTCTTCGGTGAAGATCCTTCTGCAGCACCTACTTTAATGATGCCGGGGGAAACTATAAGTTATGAATATAGCAATACCGGTCTTTATACCATTGAGGTAGTTGCTTTAAGCGGCGGACAAGCATCTACTTCTTATTCTGAAGAAATAGAAATAGTTGATCCATTTGTTCTGCCTGTTACTTTTGAGTCGTCAACTGTAGATTACACCTTCTATAATTTTGGTGGCGGCGAGGCAGCTGGTGTCCCTTTAGTAGAAAATCCGGCTTTAAGTAGCATTAATGAAAGTGCAACTGTAGCATCTTATACGAAGCCTGCGGGTTCTGAAACCTGGGCTGGTACATCTGCCACACTCAATGAAAATATAGATTTCAGCAGCAAAAAATATCTTGCGATTGATGTTTATTCTCCGGCAGCAGGTGTTCCTGTTCTCTTTAAAGTTGAAAAAGCGGGTGACAATACAGTCTTTGTAGAATCTACGACTATGACAACTGCAGCTAATGAATGGGAGACCTTATATTTTGACATGTCTGCCGTAGATGACACTCAAACATATAGTGTTTTAACGTTGTTCTTTAACTTCAATATCCCCGGAACAGGCGAAACGTATTATTTTGATAATATTCGTCTTGAAAGTCCTACAGTAATAGAACTTCCGGTAACATTTGAAAAAGGAATAGAGAATTATGCTTTCACAGAATTTGGTGGCTCCCCTACAACTGTAGTAGCTAATCCACATTTAGAAGAGGGAAATATGAGTGCCACTGTTGCTCAGCTTTTCAAAGCTAATGGTTCTGAAACCTGGGCTGGAGCGTTTATTGACTTAGATAGAAAAGTAGACTTCACTTTAGGCGAGAGTATAAGCATGAAAGTATGGTCTTCACGTCCTAATATTCCTATAATTCTAAAATTTGAAAATCCGGCAGACGGTAATATAGCCACAGAGGCAACCACAACCACTACTAAAACAGAGGCTTGGGAAACAGTAACTTTTGATTATACAGGTGTTGATGTTACGCAAACCTATCAGCGTATGGTTGTGTTTATGGATTATGGTACTTCGGGTACAGATACCAATTATTATTTTGATGATGTTAAAATAGGAGACGGTGACGTAGAAACCGTTTCGCTTTTTAGTGAAGATTATACAGATGTACCGGTTGATACATGGCGTACAGAATGGTCTGCTGCAGATTATGAAGAAACCACTTTTGATGGTTCTACTGTAAAGAAATATTCAAATCTCAATTATGTGGGTATAGAAACTACTCAGCCTACAGTAGATGCTAGTGAGATGACTTATTTTCATACTGAAGTGTATTCAGATGATTTTACGGCATTCCGAGTAAAGTTAGTAGACTTTGGAGCTAACGGAGTTTATGATGGGGGCGGTGATGATGTTGAGCATGAAATAGAGTTTACCGCGCCAGAGCAAGGTACATGGGTAAATCTTGATATTCCGCTTTCAGATTTTACAAACCTGACTACAAGAGCTCATATTGCACAGCTTATATATTCGGCTAATCCTGCAGGATCGAATACGGTTTATATTAAAAACGTCTATTTCCACAATTAAGAATTAAAAAGTGATGAGGATGAATACGATAAAAAAAATGATCTATGTAATGTTCGCTATTGTGGTAATCAGTTGCCAGGATGACGATCAGACATTTGGCGAGATAACGGCACCTGCTAACCTTACTGTTACGGCTACCGTGGCAAACGTATCAGATGATAACCCATATGGCGATGGTAGTGGTATGGTGACTTTCAGCGCAAGCGCAGACAATGCGACAGGATATAAATACCTTTTTGGTGATAATAGCACTATGATGAGCACGGGCAATGCAGAGCATGTATTCGCGCAGCCCGGTGTAAATAGTTATGTTGTAACAGTTATAACTTCCGGAGCGGGAGGTTCTCAAACCACCGCTACAACAGAGGTGACAGTCTTTAGTGCATTTGATGATCCTGCAACTAAGCAACTTCTTACAGGAGGGGCAAGTAAAACCTGGTATGTAGCGGCAGCATTGCCTGCGCATCTTGGTGTGGGTCCTGTAGGGACGGGAACGCCAGATTATTATGCGGCCGCACCTTTTGAAAAAGAAGGTGAAGGTTGTTTCTATAATGACGCGATAACATTTAGTTTAAATGCGGCTAACAATATTGTTTTTAACTACGACAATCAGGGAGCTTCATTTTTTAACGTTGACTTTCTAAGTGTAGGCGGTGGCGGCGGTGATGCAGACCAATGTTTAGGATATGATGTATCTGGAGACAAGTTTGTAAATCTTGCGCCGGCTACAAATTCTGTTTATGCCGAAGGAGCAACTACAGGTACGCAGATAATTATCGCAGATGGCGGCTTTATGAGTTATTATATTGGCACGGGCACCTATGAAGTAGTAGAAATACAAGACGATTATATGATGTTGCGTGCTATACCGGGTTCAAACCCAGATCTTGCATGGTATCTTAAATTTACTACAGACCCTGCCGGTGGCGGTGGTGGCGGTAATAGCGGTGGCAACATGCTTACAAGCGAATTTGAAGATTTAGCATGGTCTGATGAGTTTGACGGTGATTCATTAGATACTTCTATTTGGAATTACGAAATAGGAAACAACAACGGCTGGGGCAACCAGGAGTTACAGTATTATACAGATACAAATGCAGAAGTTTCTGATGGGACTCTAAAGATTACCGCTACAAAAGAAGCGACCAATGGTTTTGATTATTCTTCAGCGCGTATTAATACAAAAGATAATTATGAGTTCAAGTACGGGCGTGTAGATGTTCGTGCAAAATTACCAGAAGGTGGCGGCACATGGCCGGCTATCTGGATGCTGGGTGGTAATTATACAGAAGTAGGCTGGCCGGCAACCGGTGAGGTTGATATTATGGAATATAAAGGCAATGAGCCAGACATAGTTCACGGCACATTACATTATCCAGATCATTCTGGTGGTAATGGCGATACAAGTTCTACTACTATAGAAAATGCCTCTGGAGAATTTCATACTTACACCGTAGAATGGACTGCAGAGCATATTTTGTTTGCCATAGATGGCGAAATTTTCAAAGAGTTTACTAACAGTCCGGCGGTACCTTTTAATCACACTTTCTTTATGATTTTAAATGTCGCTATGGGAGGCACATTTGGCGGTGCTGTTGACCCGGCATTTCAGCAGAGTGCTATGGAAGTTGATTATGTAAGAGTTTATCAATAAATATGATCAAAGGCGGGCTGAAAAGCCTGCCTTTTTCTTTATAAATAGACTATGAAAAAAGATTACTTATTTATTTGCGCTGTGCTAATGGTTTCAGCCACCTTTGGGCAGGAGATCTCTCAAAAAACGGCTCAAAAGTCTCAAAAATCGGTAAAAATTGAGCAAAAAGTAGATTCTGTCCTTTCATTAATGACCTTAGAAGAAAAGGTAGGGCAGATGGTTCAATACAACGGAAGCTGGGATGTTACAGGTCCTGCAACGGGAGCCGATAATCAACAACGACTGGAGCGCTTAAAAAACGGACTAGTTGGTTCTATGCTTAATGTGCTTTCTGTGAATGCGACGCGAGAAGCGCAACGCATTAATATGGAAAATTCTCGTATCAAGATTCCCTTGATCTTTGGGTATGACGTTATTCATGGGTATAAAACAATATTTCCCGTTCCGCTGGGCGAAAGCGCAAGTTGGGATCTCGACCTTATGAAAAGAACTGCTCAGGTTGCCGCGCATGAGACTGCTGCTGCAGGTGTAAACTGGACCTTTGCTCCTATGATGGATGTTTCTCGTGACGCACGCTGGGGTCGCATTATGGAAGGTGCAGGCGAAGATCCATTTCTTAATTCAAAAATTGCAGTTGCTCGTATAGAGGGTTTTCAGGGAGATGATCTTTCTGCAGCTAATACAATTGCGGCTTGCGCCAAACACTTTGCAGGTTACGGTTTCGCGGAAGCGGGAAGAGATTACAACACGGTAAATGTGGGTGTTTACGAACTCAACAATACCATTCTCCCTCCATTTAAAGCCGCTGCAGATGCCGGTGTTGCAACTTTTATGAACTCTTTTAATGAGATAGATGGGGTGCCGGCGACAGCAAATGCATATTTGCAGCGCGATATTTTAAAAGATAAATGGGGTTACGATGGTTTTGTGGTTTCAGATTGGGGTTCTATAGCAGAGTTGATTCCGCATGGTGTTGCAAAAGATAAAGAAGAAGCTGCTTATCTGGCGGTAGAAGCCGGCAGCGATATGGATATGGAAGGTGGCGCTTATGAAAAATCGCTTGAAAAGCTGGTAAAATCGGGTAAAGTAGATGAAAAACTGGTAGATGATGCCGTGCGTCGCATTTTGCGGGTGAAATTTAGACTTGGTCTTTTTGATGATCCTTATAAATACTGCGACGAAGAAGTAGAAAAAAGTGAGATGTATTCTCAGGCAAACCAGCAAGTAGCTCTTGAAGCTGCTCAAAAATCGATTGTTTTGCTTAAAAATCAGGATAAATTACTGCCATTTTCTGCTTCCGCGAAAAATATTGCAGTTATCGGTCCGCTGGCAAACGATAAAGATTCCCCGTTAGGAAACTGGCGTGCTCAGGCGACGGCTAATTCTGCTGTTTCGGTTTTAGAAGGTATTAAAGATCGCGCTCCCAAAGGCACAAAGATCACCTATGCCGAAGGTGCAAAACTTTCAACCGGTAAACGTGCATTTCTAGACCCCATGACTTTTAATGAGCAAGACACTTCCGGGTTTAAAGAAGCTGTTTCAATAGCAAAAGCGGCAGATGTTGTGCTGCTTGTTGTGGGTGAAGATGCTTTTCAAACTGGTGAAGGCCGCAGCCAGACAGACCTTGGTTTTGCCGGCGTTCAGGATGCTTTGATAAACGCTGTTAGCGCTGCAAATTCAAATGTAGTTCTGGTTTTGATGAACGGTCGCCCAATGGATTTGTCTGCGCATAATGAGCAGGTAAAAGGGATAGTTGAGAGTTGGTTTTTAGGTTCCCAGCACGGTAACGCAGTAGCAGATGTGCTTTTTGGTAATTATAATCCGTCAGGTAAATTACCGGTTTCTTTTCCGCGCAACGTGGGTCAGGAACCGCTGTATTACAATCAAAAAAGCACAGGCAGACCAGAAGGCGGTGCGCAGGTGACTTGGTCGCATTATGAAGATTTACGTCGCGATGCGCTGTATCCTTTTGGTTTTGGATTGAGCTTTTCAGATTTTGAATATGGCGATATAAAATTAGATAAGGATTCTTTAGCTCAAGGCGAAAAAATAACCGCTTCTGTAGAAGTAAAAAACACAGGAAGCGTTGCCGGTGATGAGGTCGTACAATTGTACCTGCGTGATCTGGTAGGCAGCATTACACGACCCATTAAAGAATTAAAAGGTTTTAAAAAGATTCACCTGGAAGCCGGAGAAACAAAAACCGTATCTTTTACCATAGATGAAAAATTGATTTCCTTTTTCACTAAAAATAAAATATGGGAAGCCGAGCCCGGAGATTTTAAGGTCTTCATTGGCGGTAATTCTGTAGATGTACAAGAAAGCCAATTTCAATACAATTAATATGAAAAAACTACTTAGCATATTTGTTTTAGCAGCTGTTCCACTTTCGCTTTTAGCGCAGGAGAAAACACTGGTTTGGGAAGAGAATTTTGATGGCTCATTGCTCAATATGGATAACTGGAGTTACGAGACCGGCGACGGTTGCCCCAATATTTGCGGTTGGGGCAATAATGAGCGACAGATCTACAATAAAGATTATGTGGCAGTAAAAGATGGTAATCTCGTCATTACTGCAGATAAGGTGGGCGATAAATATTACAGCGGGAAGATCAATACTAAAGATAAGCACGAGTTTAAATACGGCACTTTTGAAATACGAGCAAAAGTACCTGGGGGTAATGGTATCTGGCCAGCGATCTGGATGCTGGGCGACAATATTAGCGAAGTAGGATGGCCAGCCAGTGGCGAGATAGATATAATGGAGTTTGTAGGGCGACAACCCGATACCGTACATACAACCTTACACACGCCGGCTAGTCATGGTAATTCTGTAAATACAAAAGTAACCGGTGTAGATAAAATAACCGATGACTTTCACACCTATAAAATTGATTGGGATGAGAATGCAATAACATTTTATATAGACCAGAAAGTGGTTTATACGTTCTCCCCAGAAGTTAAAGATGATGAAACATATCCTTTTCGTCATCCGTTTTATTTTTTGTTGAATATGGCTGTGGGCGGCAACTTTGGCGGTCCAGAGGTAGATGATTCTATTTTTCCCGAGAAGTTTTGGGTTGACTATATTCGGGTTTATCAATAGCTGATTTTTACCCATTAAAAGCCGAAAAACCACCTTTTTTAGGTGGTTTTTGTGGCTTATTCTAAAGGCATGGGAGGAGGAGGTGGTGCCACCATTGAGTGAAAATCAAAATGTAGAAAATATTTGTTTTTTTGGCTTGATGCCACGGTAATATTATCTAACTCATTTATGATCCTTTTTAAAACATGTTCTATTCTGGCGATAGGGAAATCAGGATCTGCTGTGTAATGAATAAAAAAAGGCCATTGATTAGTTATATTATTATTCAGGTTTTGTAATTCATCCAATTTTGTCTTTAAATGGTCAATTGATTCTTTATTTGGGTATTCTACAATTTGATTGTTTCTAATCTCAATTATATGTAAATGCATGTAACAAGCTACACCATTAAAATCAGGGCATCTGGCATAACCTATTTCTTTATAAGTCTGGTTTTGGTCTGAGAAGATCAAACCTGATAATAACCCCTCGCAGGCCGTTTCATGCATTCTTGTCATTAATCCTTTAAAGTCGCTAAGGGAGTCCAGATATATTTCTTTTACTTGGTTCTCCTCTTCAAATTCTTCATATTTAGGAGAGAAGTGAATTATAGAATTGGATATACTTTTTTCTTCTTCCTGTTCATCGTAAGAATCACAACAAATAAAAAGTATTGAAAAAAGTAATATGTTGACTACGTTTTTAAACAACAGAGAAGGATTTATGTATTTTTCCATTCTCAAACAACGTACCAAAAAAACGGCTGCCTCTTTATAAAAGCAGCCGTTTTAAATATTAAAATAAATCTACTATTTATTCATCCATTCTTCAATTTCTTCCACTTCAAGTGGGATATTGCGCATCAGGTTAAAAGGCTCATCGCTTTCCTGAATTACTACATCATCTTCCAGGCGAATACCAAAACCTTCATCTGGTAAATAAATTCCCGGTTCTACGGTAAAAATGTTGTTAGCTTGCATAGGCTCGTGTAGCAATCCGTAATCATGCGTATCCAGCCCAATGTGATGTGATGTGCCGTGCATGAAATATTTTTTGTATGCCGGCCAGTCTTTACTTTCGTTTTGAACGTCAGCTTTATCCAGCAAACCAAGACCTATTAATTCTGAAGTCATCAATTTACCTACTTCTACGTGGTAAGGCGCCCAGAGTTCGCCGGGTTTCAGCATTTTGGTAGCTTCTTTTTTCACGCGCAGTACCGCATTGTAAACATCTTTCTGACGATCTGTAAACCTTCCGGAAACGGGAATCGTACGTGTCATATCGCTTGAATAGTTTGCATATTCTGCACCCACATCCAGAAGTATAAGTTCGCCGGCTTTACACTGTGAATTGTTAACCACATAATGCAGCACGTTTGCATTGTTGCCTGAAGCTACTATAGGCGTGTAAGCAAAACCTTTTGAGCGATTACGCAAAAACTCATGCATAAATTCTGCTTCTATCTCATATTCCCAAACACCGGGTTTTGTGAACTGAAGCACACGTTTAAAACCTTTTTCTGTAATGTTACATGCCTGTTGCATGATGTCGATCTCGATCTGATCTTTTACAGAGCGCAGACGCTGAAGTATGGGGTTGCTCTTTGCAACGTTATGCGCAGGATATGTCTCTTTTAACCATTTATTAAAACGTGCTTCGCGAGTTTCAGTCTCAACATTTGCACGATAATGCTCGTTAGTATTAATGTATACGATTTCTGCTTGCGTCATAATCTCATAAAAGATCTTATGAAAATCTTTAAGCCAGTAAACGGTTTCTACGCCGGTAACTTCAAGTGCTTTTTCTTTGGTAAGTTTTTCACCTTCCCAAACGGCAATGTGATCATTAGTTTCTTTTAGAAAAAGAATCTCGCGGTGTTCAGGTTTAGGAGCATCGGGAAAAAGAACGAGTATAGTTTCTTCCTGATCAACGCCGCTTAGGTAAAAAAGATCGCGGTTTTGCTGAAAAGGCATTGTACTATCTGCACCAATGGGGTAAATATCGTTAGCATTAAAAACGCCAAGACTATCAGGCTTCATTAAAGCCATGAAATTTTTGCGGTTTTTAATGAATAATTCTCGGTTTATAAGGTCGTATTTCATCAAAATTTGAATTTTTCCAAAATTAACAAGATAAGCTCTAACAGTTGTTAAACAAGTTCTAAATTGTTTAGGTTTCTTTAACAAATTTTTATTTTTAGAATCCCTCATAGAGGATGTCAGACGTTGAGGTTTGTCTCAAAAAATCATTTTATGCCTTTTGGCTTTGCCCAAGGTTTTTTATTTATAATTCTATCATGAAACAGTATTTACTCAGGATTTCCACTTTTGCTTTTTTCACTTTTACTACACTTTCAGGTTTCTCACAAATAGCTAATGATACGCTTCCTTCTTCTGCCGAAGAAATAAAAAATGCGATTAGCCAAAAGCAAGATCTTGCGGCTCAATCTCTGGTGAAGAATGTTCCTTTTAAAAATATTGGCCCTACGATTATGAGCGGTCGTGTTGTAGATGTTCAGGTAAATCCTGAAAACAGCACAGATTTTTATGTGGGTTACGCAACCGGCGGAGTCTGGCATACGCAGAATAACGGGATCACTTTTACTTCGGTTTTTGACAGCGCTCCCACGCAAAATGTGGGCGATATAGAAATTGACTGGAAAACCGGAACGATCTGGGTAGGTACGGGAGAGACTATTTCTTCGCGATCTTCGTACGCGGGCGTTGGTTTGCTTAAAAGTACAGATGGTGGAAAAACCTGGAAAAATACCGGACTTACAGATGGTCACCACATTAGCGACATAGTGATCAATCCTGAAAATAGTGACGAGGTTGTTGTAGGAGCTTTGGGTCATTTATATTCTGATAACGCTGAGCGCGGAATTTATAAAACAACAGACGGCGGAAAAACCTGGCAAAAAACACTATTTATCGCCCCAAATACGGGAATAATCAGCCTTGCAGCGGCTCCTGAAAATCCTGAAATTATGTATGCAGCTGCGTGGGAACGTGAGCGTAAAGCATGGGATTTTAAAGGTTCTGGTGAAGCTTCAGGTATTTATAAATCTATTGATGGTGGCGATAGTTGGGAGTTAATCACTACAGGAAATGGTTTCCCGCAAGGTGAAGGGGTGGGACGTATAGGTCTGGCAGTTGTTGATGAGAATACGGTTTATGCAGTGCATGATAGTCAGTTTAGAAGAGAGAAAGAAGAAGAAGGCGAGAAAAAGAAAGATGTTTTAAAGTCAGAAGATTTTCAATTGATGACCCAAAAAGAATTTCTGGATCTTGACGAAGAGCAACTGAATGATTATTTAAGATCTAATCGTTTCCCCAATCAATATGATGCTAAAAAAGCGAAAGATCTGGTGAAGAAAAGCGAATATAAACCATCCGATTTTTACCTGTTTGTGACCGATATTAATGCTGTAGAGGAGGATTCTGAAGTTATAGGCGCAGAAGTTTACCTCACTGAAGATGGCGGTAAATCCTGGAAGAAAACGCATGAAGGTTATATTGACGACTTGTTCTACTCATACGGTTATGTTTTCGCAGAAATATCTGTAAATCCGCAGGATAAAAATGAGATTTATCTTGTGGGCGTTCCTTTAGTAAAATCTGAAGATGGCGGCAAAACTTTCACTTACATCAATGAACCCAATGTACATGTAGATCATCACGTGTTATGGATTGATCCTAAAATGCCAGATCACGTGATAAACGGTAACGACGGCGGACTCAATATTTCGTACGATGCCGGCAAGAGTTGGATAAAGAATAACTCAATGCCGTTGGGTCAATTTTATGCTATAGATGTTGATTATCAGGAGCCGTATAATGTGTATGGCGGTTTGCAGGATAACGGCACCTGGATGGGCCCGCACACGTATGAATATTCAAAAGAATGGGAAGCCGAAGGGCAATATCCCTATAAATCGATAAGTGGCGGTGATGGGATGCAGGTAGAAATAGACAGGCGCAATCCTGATATTGTTTACGCCGGTTCACAATTTGGTTATTACAGTCGGGTAAATGTAAAAACCGGGGAACGCAATTTTGTACGACCTTCACATTCTTTGGGAGAATCACCTTACCGTTTTAACTGGCAAACACCTATTCTGCTTTCGCCGCACAATCAGGATATTCTGTATATGGGTGCAAATAAGTTGATGCGCTCTATGAATCAGGGAGATGACTGGACTGCTATTTCGCCAGATCTCACCACCGGCGGCAAAAAGGGAAATGTGCCTTTTGGGACTTTAACAACAGTAAGTGAATCGCCTTTTCAATTTGGATTGATCTACACCGGCAGCGATGATGGTTTGGTTTATCTAACAAAAGATACAGGGGGCAGCTGGAGCGAAATTTCACAAAAATTACCACAAGATCTTTGGGTAAGCAGGGTTGTGGCATCACAACACAAAAAAGAGCGCGTTTATGTGACTTTAAATGGTTATCGCGATGATAATTTTACGCCTTACGTATTTATGAGCGACGATTATGGCACAACCTGGAAGGATATTTCATCTAATCTTCCGCTGGCTGCTGTGAATGTGATTGTAGAAGATCCGGTAAAAGAAGATTATTTATATGTAGGTACAGATGATGGAATTTACATAAGTATGGATAGAGGAGCAACCTGGCAGATTTTTGATAGTGGTTTACCCAAAGTTCCTGTGCATGATGTGGTTATCCAGACCAAAGAAAATGATCTCGTAGTGGGTACACATGGTCGCTCAATTTATATAGCAGACTTGGTACCGTTACAGAAGTTTGATGCGGAAAAGAAAGGAGAAATTCAGGTTTTTGATATTGATCCTGTTAATTTTTCTTCTCGTTGGGGTGTTAGTTACAGCAAATGGTCTTCTATAAATGAACCAAAAGTAAAAATTGCATTCTACAGTCCGTTAGCAGGAAAAACCACAATCCAGGTTCTTTCAGAAAAAGGGAAGGAATTGAAAACCATAAATGTTGAAGCGGATAAAGGTTTCAATTACAAAGAATATGATCTTACAATTTCTGAACAGGGTAAGAAAGACCTGGAGAAAGAAAAGGATATTAAAATAGAAAAAGCAGATAATGACAATTTCTACCTTCAGGCAGGTAAATATATAATTAAGGTAACCAGTGGCGGGAAATCTGCACAGACAGAGCTTGAGGTAAAAGAGGCAAGACGCGGGCAACGGGAAATACCCAGTCCTGAGGAGGGATAATTGCCGGCGATTTTATGCTCTGGAGACCGATTTTTCGCCCTTTTTGAGCGATAATTTATACGGTTTTTATATCTATTCTAAATAGCCTTCAAAAGCAGGCTCAAAGTTTGTTAAAGACCGCTCTGCGGTGTATTTTTGTATCCACTTAATTAAAAATACTTCTTAAATGGGAATTATTTCCTCTTCGATCGCCAGAAAGTATGCGATGTCAATTTCCGGCTTGTTCCTGATTTTATTCTTAACACAGCACTTTATAATCAACATTACCTCGACAATGGGGCCAGATACGTTCAATAGCTTTTCAGACTTTATGGGAAGTAATTTTATCGTACAGGCGATTTTTCAACCCATATTGATCTTTGGTGTGATTTTTCATTTTGTGCTAGGTTTTATTCTTGAGTATCGCAATCGCAGTGCTCGTGCGGTAAAGTATGTGAGTTTTAAAGGTAACCGTAATTCAAAATGGGTAAGCAGAAATATGCTATTTTCCGGACTTGTGGTTCTAGCTTTTCTGGGACTTCACTTTTATGATTTCTGGTTTCCTGAGATCGTGCACAAATATGTTGAGTCTCACCCTAAAGACCCTATGCGTTATTATGGTGAGATGACCGCAAAATTTGAAAGTCCTGTACGCGTTGCTTTATATGTGCTTTCTTTTGTGTTTCTGGCTTTACACCTGTATCACGGGTTTGTATCATCCTTCCAGTCGGTAGGATTTAATAATAAATATGCAAAGGCGCTAAGAAAGTTTGCTAAAGTTTATGCTGTTGTGATTCCGTTAGGTTTCGTTTTCATCGCCTTGTACCATTTTTTAAATAACTAGACTATGTCAGTACTAGATTCTAAAGTTCCTGAAGGACCACTTGCAGATAAGTGGGTCAATCATAAAAATCATATTAATCTGGTAAACCCTGCCAACAAACGTAATATTGATGTTATCGTTATTGGTACTGGTCTTGCCGGTGGTAGCGCAGCGGCTACTCTTGCTGAGTTGGGCTACAACGTTAAAACATTTTGCTACCAGGATTCTCCACGTAGAGCGCATTCTATTGCCGCTCAGGGCGGAATTAACGCAGCAAAGAACTATCAGGGAGATGGTGACTCTGTTTACCGTCTTTTTTACGATACTGTAAAAGGTGGCGATTATCGCTCAAGAGAAGAGAATGTATATCGCCTGGCCGAGGTTTCTTCAAACATAATTGACCAGTGTGTTGCTCAGGGTGTTCCCTTTGCACGTGAATATGGGGGTATGCTTGATAACCGCTCCTTTGGTGGGGTATTGGTTTCCCGTACTTTCTATGCTAAAGGACAAACCGGTCAACAGCTTTTACTTGGTGCTTATGCGGCTATGAACCGCCAGATAAATCGTGGTAAAATAAAAGCGTACAATCGTCATGAGATGCTCGATCTTGTGCTTGTAGATGGTAAAGCGAGAGGTATTATTGCACGTGATCTTGTAACGGGTGAAATAGAAAGACATGCTGCTCATGCAGTGGTTATCGCTTCTGGAGGTTATGGTAATGTATTCTTTCTTTCTACAAATGCGATGGGAAGTAATGTGATGGCAGCGTGGAGAGCACACCGTAGAGGAGCTTATTTTGCAAATCCTTGCTTTACACAAATTCACCCAACATGTATTCCGGTTTCCGGAGATCATCAGTCCAAATTAACGCTGATGTCAGAGTCATTGCGTAATGATGGTCGTATTTGGGTGCCTAAGAAAAAAGAAGATGCTATTGCCATTCGCGAAGGCAAATTAAAACCTACAGATCTTAAAGAGGAAGATCGTGATTATTACCTAGAGCGTCGCTATCCTGCCTTTGGTAACCTTGTGCCTCGTGATGTAGCTTCAAGAGCTGCTAAAGAGCGTTGCGATGCGGGTTATGGGGTTAATAAGACAGGTGAGGCTGTTTATCTTGACTTTAGTGCGGCTTTCATGCGTTACGGAAAAGAGAAAGCCCTAAGTTCTGGTATAAAAGATGCTACTGATGCCGAAATAAGAGCATTAGGAGAAGCTGAAATAGAAGCCAAATACGGTAACCTGTTTCAGATGTATGAGAAGATCGTAGATCAAAACCCATACAAAACACCTATGATGATCTATCCCGCTGTGCATTACACAATGGGCGGTCTATGGGTAGATTATAATTTACAAACTACAATTCCGGGTTGCTACGCTGCCGGCGAAGCTAACTTCTCAGATCACGGAGCAAACCGACTGGGGGCTTCGGCGTTGATGCAGGGACTTGCAGATGGTTATTTTGTGCTTCCTTATACAATAGGAGATTATCTTTCACAAGATATTCGTACAGGAGCGATCTCTACAGAATCAGCCGAGTTTGATCAGGCTGAAAAAGATGTGCGTGATCGTATAAGCAAATTAATGAACGCAAGCGGAAAGCATTCTGTAGATCATTACCACAAGAAATTAGGTAAGATCATGTGGAACAAATGTGGTATGGCCCGTAATGCAGTAGATCTGCAGAGCGCAATGGATGAAATTGCTGAGTTGCGTAAAGATTTCTGGGAAAATGTACGTGTGCCGGGAACTGAAGATAGCTTTAATCAGGAATTGGAAAAAGCAGGTCGTGTGGCCGATTTTCTTGAACTGGGAGAGCTTTTTGCTAAAGATGCGCTTACGCGAAATGAATCATGCGGGGGTCACTTTAGAGAAGAATATCAAACTGAAGAAGGAGAAGCCCTGAGGGACGATGAGAATTTCACATTCGTTTCAGCATGGGAATATATGGGCGACCCAAGAGCCGCACAGTTGCATAAAGAAAACCTCACTTTTGAAAATATTGAGGTTAAAACCAGAAGTTATAAATAGATTATTAAGTTAATAAGTTATTGGTTATTGAAATTTTGATTTAATGTAAATGGGAAATTTACAATCTTTTGAGGAGTTGAGTTGCCGGCAAGAGGCAAGGATACTTAGAAATTTTGTAAAAGATGTAATAGTCCCAACGTTTCCAGAAAAGGAAAAATATAGTTTACAAAGTCAAATAATACGTTCTTCAAGGTCTATAGGAAACAATGTGGCTGAGGGTTTTGGAAGATTTCATTTTCAGGAGAATATTCAATTCTGTAGAATGGCAAGAGGTTCGCTTTTTGAAACTTTAGATCATTTTATTATTGCACGTGATGAAGGATATATTTCACCTGAGACCGCAGAAGAGTTTAGAGGTATTTACGGTAAAACACTTTTAATTCTTAATGGATATATTAAGTATCTTAAACGTAAAAAGACAGAATAACTAGTAACAAAATAACTTATAAAAAACTATTTTTTAAATAGAAGTGCTTTGTAAAAAGTATGATTAAAACATTCATAGAATGAAACTTACACTTAAAATATGGCGTCAAAAAGATGCCAAATCAAAAGGAAAAATTGTTGATTACCAGATTGATGGTATTGATGGAGATATGTCTTTCCTTGAGATGCTTGATGTTCTTAACGAGAACCTGAATGATAAAGGTGAAGAACCCGTTGTTTTTGATCATGATTGCCGTGAAGGTATTTGCGGTAGCTGTAATCTACAGATAAATGGTGAACCTCACGGGCCAGATCGTCTTACTACAACTTGCCAGTTACACATGCGTAAGTTTAAAGATGGTGATACTATTGTTATAGAGCCATTCCGTGCTAAGGCTTTTCCGGTTGTGAAAGATCTAATCGTAGATCGATCTGCATTTGATCGTATTCAGCAGGCTGGTGGTTACGTTTCTGTCAACACTTCTGGTAATACAATTGATGCAAATGCCATTCCTGTACAAAAAGAAAAAGCAGATGAATCTTTCTACGCGGCTACATGTATAGGTTGCGGTGCTTGTGTGGCGGCTTGTAAAAATGCAAGCGCCATGTTATTCACTTCGGCTAAAATTGCACAATTGGCAAAATTACCACAAGGGGAAGTAGAAGCAGATACTCGAGTACTTAATATGGTACGCCAAATGGATCTTGAAGGTTTCGGTAACTGTACAAATACAGGTGCCTGTGAAGTAGAATGCCCTAAAGGTATTTCACTTGAGAATATGGCTTTGATGAATCGTGAGTATATGGCGGCTTCATTAAAAGACTAATCTCACCTGAAATTTTATTAGAGAAAAAAACGGCTTATTATGGTAAAAAACCACCTTTTAGAGGTGGTTTTTTAGTTTTTCGATCTGCAACCTGCTAGGTGTTGCTTGCTGATAAGCAAAGCTTCCTTGTAGGTCTTCTTAGGTTTGGATAATGCTAAACCTACAAGGTTGATAAAACCTTGCAGGTTCTTTTTGGATTTTGCAGTATTTTAAAACTATAATCCAACTAAAATCAAATTTCGCCGTTTCGTGTCTAGACCTGCAAGGTGTTGTTTTCTACGTAAAACCTCCTTGTAGGTCTTCATTTGAACGAAGCCAAATCAACACGAAGTTAAACCTACAAGGTTAGTTAAACCTTGCAGGTTGTGGTTAACCAAATAAATACTCTACAACATCATTCATTTTTGCCACTTTTATGATGTTTATCACGAAATTCTTTTTTGGAATTTTGCAATATTTTGAAACCATAATTGTTCCGAAACCTAACTTCTCAGCTTCCAGAATACGTTGTTCTACTCTTGGGATGGGGCGTATTTCTCCTGCTAAACCTATCTCTGCCGCAAAGCAGATATCTTTCGCTACTGCGATATCTTCGTTACTCGATAAAATAGCGGCTACGACAGCAAGATCTATGGCGGGATCATCTACTGAAATTCCGCCAGTGATATTTAAAAATACATCTTTCGCTCCCAAGCGAAAACCTGCTCTTTTCTCAAGAACAGCCAATATCATATTAAGCCGCTTCGCATTATAACCCGTCGCGCTACGCTGCGGTGTGCCGTAAACAGCTGTGCTCACAAGAGCTTGTATTTCTATCATCAATGGGCGCATGCCTTCTAAGGTGGCGGCTATGGCAGTCCCGCTAAGGTCTTCATCATTCTTCGAAATTAAAATCTCAGACGGATTTGAAACTTCGCGTAAGCCGCTGCCTTGCATTTCATAAATTCCAAGTTCATTGGTAGAACCAAAGCGGTTCTTATGTGCACGTAAAATACGGTAGACATGATTGCGATCACCCTCAAACTGAAGTACGGTATCTACCATATGCTCCAATATTTTCGGGCCCGCGATATTGCCATCTTTAGTAATATGACCAATTAAAATAACCGGAGTCGCAGTTTCCTTAGCAAATTTTATAAGTTCGCTAGTGGTTTCGCGAATCTGCGAAATGCTCCCCGCGCTGCTTTCTATATAATCGCTATGCAACGTTTGTATAGAGTCTATAATAACAATGTCAGGTTCTACCGCTTCTATCTGTTTAAAGATGTTTTGCGTTTTGGTTTCGGTGAGAATGAGGCAATTTTCTGCGTTAGGATTAATGCGTTCTGCCCGCATTTTTATCTGCTGGGCGCTTTCTTCACCAGATACATAAAGCGTTTGATACGGTAGGCTCAGTGCTATTTGTAGCATTAAAGTTGACTTCCCTATTCCCGGCTCACCGCCCAGTAGCGTCAATGATCCAGGCACAAGACCGCCACCAAGCACGCGGTTAAGTTCGTCGTTCTTAGTGTTCATTCGGGCCTCTGCCGTTGTAGATATTTCAGTTATCTTTTGAGGTTTTGCCGCGCGTTTAGCAGATGGTTCTGCAGACTGTTTCCAGGTTTTCTTTTCTTCAGTTTGTATAACCTCTTCGGCAATGGTATTCCATTCTTTGCAGGATGTGCATTGCCCTTGCCACTTAGCAAATTGAGCACCGCAATTCTGGCAGTAAAATGTTGTTTTTGTTTTCGCCATTAATATCCAAAATCTTCTTTGATCTTATCTGCTCTGCTTATCATAAGATCTTTGTTTATGTTTCCTTCTTCTTTTAGCATTAACGAATTTTGATAGGTGCGCATTGCTTTTTTGGGTTCGCCGTCAATCTCATAAGATCTCGCCAAATAATAATTACCCATCATGGTTTTAGGATATTCCTTATTAGCCAGTTTGCCTAGATTTTCCAGAGCTTCTGCATCTTGTTTTTTTTCTAATGCAGCTGCGACGGCTATGAAATCATTTATCCTTATTTGGGTTTTTAAACCGTATAAAGATTCTATTGTTGCATACTTCTCTACCAGATAATCATAAGCAGATGTCTCATCGAGTTTAAGAATAACTTCTTTAAATTCTTTCTGACTAATAGGTCTGTAGGTGGCAAAAAGTTCTTCTAGAGCTTTAGGTATTGCACGTGCTGCAAGGGTATAATGTGTTGCGCCATCAAAATCGTCAAAATAATATTTAAAATTAGGGTTTTTAATTTGTTTAAAATCGGTGTCAAGAGCAAGAATATCGTCTCTAAGAGGCTTAATATCTTCGGTTCCTGTGGCCTGATAGTAAAAAACAGGTTCTTCTGTATTTGATAAAATTGAAGAAAGTCTGCTTTTCATCTGTGGTGCAAAATCTGGACTAATAGAGATATATCCCTGAAAAAGTGCTGGTTTCTTCAGTAAATAATTATTTGCAAAATTAGCCGTGAGATCGTGACCTACCGCAATGTTAAAGTTTGTGATCCTGTAATTATTTGCCAGCCAGGGGAACAATTCCATACCAATAAATTCGAAGAAATCTGCACCGCTTTCTGCCGGCAGTGAATTAGAATCGTAATACGAATCTGCCTCTCGATCACTTTGCATAATGCCTACAACAAGAGCCTGAGGCATATCTTCCCAATAACTAAAATAATCTACATTGCCGGCCACCGGTTCAAATAGATAATCAGCGTCAAAAACCAGGATTACAGGGTAGGAGTGGTCTTTGTTATTGTCGTAATTGCGGGGTAACTGGATTTTAAGTTTACGAGTTTCACTTAATTTTGAAGATTCAATTTCTTTGTATTGAACCTGTGCGAGAAGACTGCTTGTCGCGAGGACAAACAGCATTAATAGTTGTTTTTTCATTTGGGGCTTTTTTAGAAAGTCCCAAGTTAACCATTTTTTCTTCTGTTGAAAACAGGAAGAAATAAAAATGAAAGAGCGCCTACAACAATTACAAGAGCTGTTTGTGAGCCCCAGACTATCCAGCCAAATGCCTCACTTCCTTCTTTGCTAAAGCCGAAAAAAACGAGAAATGCGCCTATGGCTATGGGGTATACGCCAATGCCGCCATTTGTAGCAGAAATAGAAAAAGAACCCACCACAAAAGCAGCCATTATAATACTAAAAGAAGCTTCGGCAATTTCTGGTATGGTGAATTTAATCACCCAGAACATAAGCACATACATTACCCAGATGAAGACAGTATGAAAAATAAAAGCTACTTTGTTTTGCATGTGAAGAATGCTGCGCATGCCTTCAAGAAGTCCGTTAAGGAAATCGCGTAATTTAATTATGAATTTATGGGTCGAGCGTTGTATGATCTTTAAAAAAATCAAAAGAAGTAAAATAAGCACAACCAGAACAGCTCCTGTAAAAAGAGGATTGATATTTCTGGAATCTAGATAGCTGAGTAAATTTTCGCTTTGCAAAATAATTGCTACTCCCACTACCAGCATGAGCATTATAAAATCTGCGATACGCTCTGAAATTACAGTGCCAAAGGCTTTTTCAAAAGGGATCTTTTCATAAGTGGTTAGCGTAGCGCCACGTAAGACTTCGCCAGATCTTGGGATGCCCAGGTTTGCCAGGTAAGCGACCATTACTGCCATAAATCTATTTGCAAAAGCGGGATTATAGCCCAAGGGTTTTAACAGGAATTTCCAGCGATAAGCACGCGATAAATGACTGGTAATACCAAAAAAGAGGGATAACCAGATATACTTAGTATCTGCGGCTTTTATATTCTGCCAGAGAATTTGTCTTTGTTCTGCTGTAGCGCTGTTCAAAGAATACCAGATTAAAAAAACACCTAACCCTAAAGGAATGATCGTTTTTAGAATCTTTATGAATCTCTTTTTAGTCAACCTATTTTAGAAGATTATTTTCATTAGGAAAAACAAGAGTAGGCTTAAATTTTCTTGCTTCTTCCTCGCTCATAAAAGCATAGACAATAAGAATAAGTATATCGCCTTTTGCCACTTTTCTTGCCGCAGCACCGTTAAGCGTAAGTTCGCCACTGGCTCTTGGGCCGGGGATAGCATACGTCTCTAAGCGCTCACCATTTGTTACGTTTACGATCTGTACGCGCTCGCCTTCTATAATATTTGCAGCATCCATAAGATCTTCATCTATGGTTATACTTCCTATATAATGAAGTTCTGCGCCAGTAACCTGAACGCGGTGAATTTTTGATTTTACAACATTGACTAACATAGTGCAAAGTTAGGTATTAGATTAGGGGAATATTGTCTATTAGTCGTATTTCTCCCGCAAAAACTGCGATAAATGCACGATAATTGTCGTTTTTAGATGGTTTTTTGGCGGTTTTTAAGGTTTTAGAATCTGCAATTTCAAAATATTCAAGCTCGAGCTCTGGTTGATCTTTAAAAGCATCTGCAACCCAGTGGTTAATGTGTTCTATGCTTTTATGCTGAAAATCTTTATTTACCTGTTGCAGCACCTTGTATATGAAAGGAGCTGCCGCTCTCTGTGCTGCATTTAATCGTCTGTTTCTTGAGCTTTCGGCAAGGCCGTCTTCTGCTCTGTGAATAGGCACACCTATTATCTCAACCGGAAGTTTTTCTATTTCTGCCAGTTTGCGAACTATTTGTAATTGTTGAAAATCTTTTTCCCCAAAGAAAGCTTTGTCGGGATTTACACTTTCAAATAACAATTTTAATACTGTACCTACACCTTCAAAATGGCCGGGACGAAATTTGCCTTCCATTTCATTTTCCAGTCCGCCAAAATCGTAGTCAAATGATTTTACATTCTCGCCATAAACCTGATCTGAGTCTGGAGCGTAAATGATTAACTTTTCGCCGAAAGGCTCTAAAAAGAGAACATCAGAGTCAAGATCACGAGGATAAGCATCAAGATCTCCTGAGTTATTAAATTGAGTAGGATTCACATAAATGCTCACCACTACTTTATCAACCTGCTTTAATGCAAATTCTATAAGGCTGGCGTGGCCGGAGTGTAAAGCGCCCATAGTGGGAACAAAACCGACTGAATTACCAGAATTTTTAAGGTTTGCAACAGCAGCTGATATTTCATGTCTTTTAGTAAATACGGCCATTAGGGTAAAAATTAACAGGGCGCAAAATTAGTATTTTACTGGCAATCTGCATAAATTTTCGTAATTTTGCGTGTTTTTTAGCCATAATAGCAATTAAGAATTACTCTATGAAAGATAAGAGGATATTGTACGTATCATCTGAAGTTATACCTTATTTACCGGAAACCGAAATCGCCTCGATGTCATTTGATGCCCCTCAAATGGTAAACAGCAAAGGAGGTCAAATCCGGATCTTCATGCCCAGATACGGCAATATTAATGAAAGACGGCATCAGCTTCATGAAGTTATACGTCTATCTGGAATGAACCTCGTTATCAATGATTTTGACATGCCTTTAATTATAAAGGTTGCCTCTATCCCTAAAGAACGTATTCAGGTTTATTTTATTGATAATGAAGAGTATTTTAAGCGTAAGGCCACTTTTACAGATGAAGATGGTAAGCTCTTTGCAGATAATGATGAGCGCGCAATATTCTTTGCAAAAGGGGTGGTAGAAACTGTAAAGAAACTTAATTGGGCTCCAGATATAATACATGTGCACGGTTGGTTAGCATCATTACTCCCTCTTTACCTAAAGGTTTATTATGCTAGTGAGCCATTATTTAAGAAAAGTAAGATTGTTACATCTGTATACAATTCTGGCTACGAAGGCACGTTAAATGAGCAAATGATTGATAAAATTGCTTTTGATGGGGTGGATAAAAAAGATATCGCAGAGTTAGAATCTCCTTCTTATGAGAATCTAATGAAAGTTGCGATTAAAAATTCTGATGCTGCAATAGTAGGATCTGCAGAGCTTAGTGAAGATCTGGTAAAATATTTAAATACTACCAAGATACCTGTTCTCCCTTTTAAGAAGAAAGAGGAGTTTGCACAAGCCTACGAAGAATTCTACACTACAAAAGTCCTTGACTAATATTATACGAATGAAATTTACAACCTTAATCTTAAGGACGGTAGCTGTGCTATTTGTTTTTACACTTATGTTATCCTGCGAGAATGATTTTCAACCTCTGGGAAGCAATATAGTTGATAGCACAAATTTTAAATCTGATAGTCTTTCATTGCCTGTCACTACTTATACAAAAAGGTTTTTTGATACTTTAGGGGTACAAACAAATGGCACATCTCTGGGATCTCTGGGTATTTATGATGACCCTGTTTATGGTACTACAACCGCTTCTTCACTAAGCCAGGTTGTTTTGTCAAGAAGTAATCCTGTATTTGGCGATAATGTGGTTCTTGATAGCGTCATTTTTAGCATGCCCTATTTTAGTACTTCTAGTATCGATGCAGAAGGAAATACTGTGTATACACTGGATTCTGTGTATGGTGACACTCCTATGAATTTAATAGCATATCGCTCAAATTACTTTTTAGGGGATAACACACCTCCTGATTTTGAAGACAGAGCGATCTATTATTCTAACCAAATGAGCGATTTTCAGGGAATAGAAGGTGATTCTTTATTTGCTGCTGAGAATTTTGTGCCATCAAACAAACCCGTACGAACAGATTTACCGGCTGCTGCAGATGCAGAAGATCAAAGTGCTGTTATAACGTACACAGAGCCAGCTTTGCGCCTTTCATTAGGAACAGAATACTGGAAACAGGCAATTATTGATAAAGGCGGAGATAACGTACTTTTTAATGATAATAATTTTAAAAATTATTTCAGAGGAATTTATTTCAAGGTTCAACCGCTTGCTAATAATAAAGGTTCTTACTTCCTTTATAACTTGAGTGCGACCAAGATTACTCTGTATTACAGATATGGTACTAATGAGCCTACCACTAGTGGAACACTTGATTTGCAGTTGTACTCAACATCAGAGTCAGGTGGTCTGCGCACGATATCATTAACGGGACTTGATAATTCTTTCAAGCCTCAGATCGCCGATGCTGTAGGAACTCCTGATATGGAAAATGGGGATGAAAATTTATATTTAAAAGGAGGTCAGGGTAGTATGGCTGTAATAGATCTTTTTGGTCCTGATGATAATAATGATGGCATCCCTGAACGTTTAGAAACTTTAAGAGATAGTACCTGGTTAATCAGGGAGGCTAATATTACATTTTACGTTGATCAATCTAAGATAAGTGCATTGGGAGGTCAGAACTATGACGAACCTGAGCGTCTTTATATTTATAATTTAGATACAAATCAGCCGCTTGTTGATTACACTTTTGAAGCTACTGCAGGAGCATCGGGAGCAGATGGTATAACTACTCATCTTGGGCCGTTAACAAGAGATGCAAGTGGTAAGGGCATAAGCTACAAGATCAGGATTACTGAATATTTAAAGTCTTTATTGAATTCTTCAAACGAGAGTCCGGCAACAAAGCTTGGTCTTGTAGTAAGTCAGAATGTAGGTTTAACTTCTACTGGCTCAATTGAGGGTACTTCTTCTGAAGATAAACCTAACAGAGTGCCTTTTGGTTCTATTTTGTCTCAGAAAGGAACAATTCTTTACGGTAATCAAGGTGCAGATGAAAGTAAACAGGTTAAACTGAATATTTACTATACTAGCTCATCTTCAAACTAGTTTTTTATGTGTGGTATTGTTGGTTATATAGGTCACAGGGAAGCATATCCTATAATTCTTAAAGGATTGCAACGTCTGGAATACAGAGGTTATGATAGTGCGGGAATCGCACTTTTTGATGGTGAAAATATAAACTTGTGTAAAACAAAAGGAAAGGTTGAAGACCTGGAGCAAAAAGCAATAACCGAAATTTCTACAAAAGGAAATATTGGTATAGGTCATACACGTTGGGCAACTCACGGTATTCCTAATGATCTAAATGCTCATCCTCATCAATCTAATAGTGGTGATCTTGTAATTATACATAACGGTATAATCGAGAATTACGATGCTATAAAGAAAGAACTTATAAAACGCGGTTACACTTTTACATCAGATACAGATACAGAGGTTCTTGTGAATCTTATAGAAGATGTAAAGAAAAATGAAGGTGTTAAGCTTGGTAAAGCTGTTCAAATAGCACTTAACCAGACGGTAGGCGCTTATGCAATTGCAGTTATAGACAGAAATAAGCCAGATGAGATCGTAGTGGCACGTCTTGGTAGCCCACTGGCTATTGGGGTTGGAGAAGGAGAATATTTTATTGCTTCAGACGCTACGCCTTTTATAGAGTATACTCAAAATGCTATTTATCTGGAAGATGGTGAAATGGCTATCGTTCGAACGCAGAAAGATATCAAAATTCTTAAGATTAAGAACGATGAGCTAGTTGCAGACCCGTATATACAAGAGTTACAATTAAATCTTGAGCAAATAGAGAAAGGCGGTTACGACCATTTCATGCTTAAAGAAATTTACGAGCAGCCACAGGCAATAAGAGATACTTTTAGAGGACGCATGCGTTCTAAAGAAGGAATATTAAAATTAGCCGGAGTAGATGATAACATAGATAAGTTTGTCAATGCTAAACGTATTGTGATTGTAGCTTGTGGTACATCATGGCATGCAGGCTTGGTTTCAGAATATATTTTTGAAGAACTGCTAAGAATACCGGTAGAAGTAGAATACGCTTCAGAATTTAGGTATCGTGATCCTGTGTTGTTTAAAGATGATATTGTAATTGCGATTTCTCAAAGTGGAGAAACTGCAGATACAATGGCTGCTATGAAACTGGCTAAAGAGAATGGCGCTTTTGTTTTTGGAGTTTGTAATGTGGTAGGTTCTTCTATTTCGCGCGAAGCTCATGCGGGAGCATATACGCATGCAGGACCAGAAATTGGTGTTGCTTCTACTAAAGCATTTACAACGCAGATTACCGTTCTTACCTTGATAGCTCTTAAGATTGCTAAAGAGAAAGGAAAGATTTCGACATCAGATTTTCACTTACACCTGCAGGAGTTAGAATTGATCCCAGAAAAAGTTGAGCGTGCCCTTTTATCTAACGATCACGTTAAGGAAGTAGCCGAAGTTTATAAAGATGTAAGGAACTTCTTATATCTGGGCCGTGGATTTAATTTTCCGGTTGCCCTTGAAGGCGCTTTAAAGCTTAAGGAGATCTCTTATATTCATGCGGAAGGTTATCCTGCTGCAGAGATGAAGCACGGGCCAATTGCTCTTATAGATGAACAGATGCCGGTAGTTGTTATAGCTACGCGAAAAGGTCATTATGAAAAAGTTGTTAGCAACATTCAGGAAATAAAATCTCGCAAAGGAAAAATAATAGGTATTGTTACAGAAGGTGATGTTACTGTAAAAGAACTTGCAGATCATGTTATAGAAGTTCCTGAAAGTATGGACTCAATGTCTCCTTTATTAACCACCATACCGCTGCAATTACTTTCTTATCATATTGCTGTAATGCTTAATAAAAATGTTGACCAGCCTCGTAACTTAGCAAAATCTGTTACGGTAGAGTAGTTATTGCGTTAGGGCTTAAATATTTAGCCTGATTGACTTAATATTTTGAAAAATGCGTACATTGTTTATGTAAATCTAAATTTATATAAATGAGAGAGCGCATTACTTTTCTTGTATTTTTATTTAGTGTATTCTTTTCTTTTAGTCAAACTACAGTAACCGGTACCGTTGAGGACGAAAATGGGGTACCTGTTTCCGGGGCAAATATTACTGTAGAGGATACTAATCTGGGCACCGCCACAGATTTTGATGGTAGGTTTGTTTTTACCACTAATGAATCTCTTCCTTTTAATCTTGTAATTTCTAATCTTGGTTTTATTTCGCAAACGATTGCGATAGACATGAACAATCAGGTTGTAAATGTTATTTTGATTGAAGATGAGACCCAGTTGGGAGAAATAATAGTTTCAGCTTCTCGTACCCCGGAGCGTATTTTTGAATCGCCTGTATCTGTAGAAAGTTTTGATATAAGAGATATTAAAAATACCGCCTCTGCAGATTTCTATGGTGGTCTGGAAAACCTTAAAGGGGTTGACATGAATAGAAATAGCTTAACTTTTAAATCAATAAATACACGGGGTTTTGCCTCTTTTGCTAATAATCGGTTTGTACAACTGGTAGATGGGATGGATAATGCTTCTCCTGCTCTCAATTTTGTACTCGGAAACCTTTTAGGTATGTCTGATCTTGACGTAAACAGTATTGAGCTTCTTCCGGGAGCTTCTTCTGCTTTATATGGTGCCAACGCCTTTAATGGTATTTTGTTTATGACCAGCAAAAACCCTTTTGATCATCAGGGAATAAGTACCTATTTTAAAGGAGGTATTACTTCTCAGGATGCAGCGGGAGATAATGAATTCTACGATTATGGCATTCGTGCAGCTCATGCTTTTTCTGATAAGTTTGCTGCGAAAGCTAATTTTTCCTATTTAAGAGGCACAGATTGGTACGCTGTAAATGAAGATGATGTGCTTAATCCGGGTGCTACACGTGCAGATCCTAATTATGACGGACTCAATATATATGGCGACGAAGTGAGTACAAATATTCTGGGGGTGGGGCAGGCGCTTGCTAACGCTGGTGTCATTCCGCAAGGTGCTCAGAATTTTCTGCCTAATGAAGTTGTAAGCAGGACGGGATATGCAGAGCAAAGTCTTACTAATTATAAAGCTGAAAGCATAAAATTTGACGCGGCTATTCATTATAGGCCATTTGCAACCGATTTTGAGATAATTTACGCAGGTAAAATAGGAGTGGGTTCAACTATTTATCAGGGTTCTAACCGTTATGTTTTAGGCGGTTTTTTTCTACAGCAGCATAAAATCGAGATTAAAAACAACAACTTCTTTGTACGTGGTTACATAACAGCAGAAGATGCAGGCAATTCATATGATACTCGTTTTGCTGCTATAAATTTAAACAGATCATGGAAGTCTGATGATCAATGGTTTGGGGAGTACGCTGGCGCTTATATACAAGCTACGCTCGCTGGTGCTCCTGAAGAGCAGGCTCATCTGGTAGGGCGACAAACAGCTGATGCAGGAAGGCTTATGCCGGGAACAGCTGCTTTTATGGCTGCTTTTAATAAAGTAATCAATGATCCTCAGCTGGCCACGGGGGCGCAGTTTAAAGATGAAACCCAGCTTAGGCATGTAGATGCCAACTATAATTTCACGCATCTTACCAGTGATTTTGCAGAAATACAATTAGGGGGTTCTTTCAGAGAATATAAACTCAATTCTTTTGGAACAATTTTCACAGATTATGACGGGCCTATCACGTACTCAGAATTTGGTATTTATACACAAATCCAGAAAAAGCTGGCAGATGAGCGGTTGAAACTTACGGGTTCAATGCGCTACGATAAATCTGAGTTGTTTGATGGTCAGGTAACGCCTCGATTTTCGGTGGGCTATACATTAGGAGAAAAGCGTAATCAAAATTTAAGAGCTTCCGTGCAAACGGCATTTAGAAATCCTACAACACAAGATCTGTTTATTGGTCTTGATGCGGGAAGAGCTGTACTTGTAGGTTCTGCAGAAAGTAATTTAGACAGGGATATTCGCACTTATCCATTGAGTGGAACAGGGCAAACCATCACAGGAACTCAAAGAGCGACGGTTGTAGGGAGACAGGCTTATGAAAATTCTTTTTCGCTAAACTCTGTAAGTGCCGGTGCCCCGGAAAAAGCTATTGTAGATCTGGTTAAACCGGAAGAGGCAGTGGTTTATGAAGTTGGCTATAGAGGGCAGCTTAAAAAATTGAGTATTGATGCGAGTGTTTATTATAATGTGTATTCTAATTTCATTTCAAATGAAACAACACTTGTGCCGCTGTATGGTGAGGTGGGCGATAATACACTTTCATTACTGGCTCTTCAAAATAATGACTATGCTGCCTACTCAACATATACAAATTCTGATACTAAAGTGAAATCATACGGTGCTACGATAGGTTTAGGAACAACTGTTTTTGATAAATTTTCACTCGATGCTAATTACACATATGCCAAGCAGGATTTTGATCAGGCTTCAGATCCTGATTTTAGAACAAGCTTTAATACACCTGAACATCGTGTGAAGGCCTCTTTAGGAGTAAACGAGCTTTTTGAAAATTTTGGTTTTAAATTTAGTTACAGGTGGAGTGATGCATTTTTCTGGCAGGCCACATTTGCAGATGGTAATGTGCCGGCATACTCTGTTGTTGATGCTCAGGTAAATTATAAAATCCCAGTTTTAAAAGCCACTTTTAAAGCAGGAGCCAGTAATTTACTCGGTAATGAGTATTTTACTGCATATGGTACGGGTTATATAGGCTCGCAATATTATCTTTCTTTAACGATTAATAACCTCTAATTGCAAATTTTTACCTTTTTATAATAGCAGATAAACTATATATGCAGTGTCTATTACTGTAAATTGAAACTAAGATCAGTCATCTTAAAAAATCCATAAAAAGAGTTTTAGGTATTTAAATATTAAAAACTATCTTTGCACGACGAAAAATCAGTGTATTTTAAAACACATATAATTTTTTTTCGGCTACATATTTTGCTAAACATTAAATAGTTAAGAATGTCAAAAGTTACAGGTAAAGTTGCCCAGATTATTGGTCCTGTTGTAGATGTTGAGTTTGCTGACAGCACATCTCTTCCTAAAATTTATGATTCTTTAGAAATCACAAAACCTGACGGAACATTATTGGTTCTTGAAGTGCAATCGCACGTGGGTGAGAACACTGTGAGAACCATCTCTATGGATTCTACAGATGGTCTAAGCCGTGGTACAGAGGTTTTATCAACTGGAGCTCCTATACAAATGCCAATAGGTGAAGATGTATATGGACGTTTATTTAATGTTATTGGTGATGCCATCGATGGTATAGGTAACCTTCCTAAAGCAGGTAATGCAGGACTTCCTATTCACAGAGAGGCACCAAAATTTGAAGATCTTTCAACTTCTACAGAAGTTTTATTTACAGGTATTAAAGTAATTGATCTTATTGAGCCTTATGCAAAAGGTGGTAAGATTGGTTTATTTGGTGGTGCCGGTGTAGGTAAAACGGTATTGATTCAGGAGTTGATCAACAATATTGCAAAAGGACACGGTGGTCTTTCTGTATTTGCCGGAGTAGGTGAGCGTACTCGTGAGGGTAACGATTTACTGCGTGAGATGCTTGAATCTGGTATTATAAAATACGGTGATGAATTTATGCACTCTATGGAAGAAGGCGGTTGGGATCTTTCTAAAGTTGATAAATCAGCTATGAAAGAATCTAAAGCAACTTTCGTATTCGGACAGATGAATGAACCTCCAGGAGCTCGTGCTCGTGTGGCGCTTTCAGGATTAACTATCGCAGAATATTTCCGTGATGGTGCTGGAGACAGCCAGGGGAAAGACGTACTTTTCTTTGTAGATAATATCTTCCGTTTTACACAAGCGGGTTCTGAAGTATCTGCACTTTTAGGTCGTATGCCATCTGCAGTAGGTTACCAGCCTACACTTGCAACAGAGATGGGTGCGATGCAAGAGCGTATTACTTCAACTAAAAGAGGATCTATTACATCTGTACAAGCGGTTTACGTACCTGCAGATGATTTAACTGACCCTGCACCAGCAACAACATTTGCTCACCTTGATGCAACAACTGTACTTTCTCGTAAGATTGCAGAGTTAGGTATTTATCCTGCGGTTGACCCGTTAGATTCTACTTCGCGTATTCTTACAGCAGATATTTTAGGTGACGAGCATTATGACTGTGCTCAACGCGTAAAAGAGTTATTGCAACGATATAAAGAACTTCAGGATATTATTGCCATCTTAGGTATGGAAGAACTTTCTGAAGAAGATAAACAAGCGGTAAGCCGTGCACGTCGTGTACAACGTTTCTTATCTCAGCCTTTCCACGTAGCAGAGCAGTTTACAGGTATACCTGGTGTACTTGTAGATATTAAGGAAACAATTAAAGGTTTTAACATGATTATGGATGGTGAGTTAGATCATCTTCCTGAAGCAGCCTTTAACCTTAAAGGTTCTATTGAAGAGGCTATAGAAGCTGGTGAGAAAATGCTTGCAGAAGCTTAAGATATTGATTGTTTTTCGCCTTCGCGAAAAAGATAAATTAACATATTTATGCACTTAGAAATTGTAAGTCCTGAAGCGACTTTATTTAGCGGAGATGTAACTTCTGTAACCGTTCCTGGTACAGATGGTGAATTTCAAATGCTGGATAATCACGCGCCTATTGTTTCTCTTCTTGAAGAGGGAGTAGTTAAAATAAAGGGCAACATTACCATAAAGGAGAAGTTTAAATCAAAATTTACTCAAGGTAAAGAAGCTAATGAGATGCTATTAAAAATTTCTTCTGGTACGTTAGAGATGAAAGATAATAATGCAATCATATTAGCAGACTAATAATATTTCAATAAAGAAAAAGCCCTTACAAAATCTGTAAGGGCTTTTTTTATGCTTAGAAAACTTAGCCGATTTTACTTTGTTTTGAGCCAGTTTTCACGTTCTTTTAGCTGATTTTTACCAGCATTTTCATCTATTGAAAATGAATAAGCAGGATCTTTTGAGAGCTTAACCTCCGTTTTTTCATCTTTTTGATAACTTTTAAACCCTATGCTCAACTTATCACCGGGTTTAGAATTTTCAATTGTTGAATTGAATGCATCTAAAGATGTAACAGGACTACCATTTAAAGTGGTAATTAAATCACCACTATCAAGTCCTGCAGTGTAAGCGGGACTTCCTTTTGCAGTGTTTCTTGATATCAGCAAGCCATCTTCCGTTTCCTTTAATGATGCTCCCAGGTAAGCTTTAGAATCATCTTGTGAGAGAACAACTCCTACCTGCTGTAAAAGTTCTTTATAATCTGGCATTTCACTTTTGTAAATATACTTATCAAAGAAAGCTTTCGCGAAAGCTTCTCCTGCATAATCACCAAGTGTCTCCTCTATGTCTGAAACTTGGTAGGCTACTTCAGGTTTGCCATAAGTTTTCCACATTTTTTGCATAAAATCGTCCAGATTGAGCCCTTTTTCGCGCAAGATAAGATCGAGAGCCAGGCCTAAAACACTTCCGTAGGAATAGTATGAAATGAATGTGTTCTCACGATTTACAGGATCTACAGAAGTAGCCGCATCTACAAAAGGCGCTTGCCTGCTCATCTCTATAGGGTTGAAATAATCGCGTGCGGGAGAATTCCACACATAATTAAAAGTACCGGTGAGACCACTAATGTATTTTTCAGGAGTGATAATCCCCGCTCTGCAAAGTATAAGATTGGTGTAATAACTTGTAAAACCTTCGGCAAACCAAAGTGCGTCGCTCATATTTGCTTTGTCAAACTTAAATGGCTCCAGATCAGCTGGCCTTATGCGCTCAACATTCCACGAGTGAAAATACTCATGAGAAACCGTACCTATATTATTTTCCATTCCGCCTTCAGCGAGACCTTCTGTATCTGTAAGAATTGTGCTGTTGCGGTGTTCCATACCATCACCAGAAGCATTGGGCATATAACAAGCCAGAAATGTGTACTCGCCATAATCATAATCTGGCAATTCACCATAAACTGCTTTTTCCTGTTCTACGATCTTTTTTACTTTTTCAAAATAAGTGTCAACTTCTGCTTCCGTACCCAGATGGTGTAAAACAAATCTGATGTGCTTACCATCAAGGTCAAATTCGCGTAAATCATAATCGCTTATTTCTGTAGGGCTATCCATAAAATAATAGAGATTGGGCGCGTAAAAAGTATTTCCTTTTAGAGCTTTTAGCTGCGTGGCAACTTTCCAGTTTAGGTCTCCTCTGGGCTGAAAAGTGACCTTTATAGGCCGATATTGTATATCATCAACATACATAAAAGTAGCCGGCATATTGAGGTGGGCGTGCGTCTCATCAATTTGGGAATATGTCCCGTCGCCGCGATTCCCGAATAAAGTATATTCAACATTCACCGTACCGTCGTGCCCAGAAATTTCCCAAGAGTAGGGATCAGGTCTTGTGTACTTAAGCTCATCGCCTTTACTATTTGTGATCTTCACGCTGTACACATTTTTGGCAAATTCATGCAAAGCATATCTTCCCGGTGACGATCTGCTCATTTGCAGCTTTACTGTTTTGGTTTTGATATTAGGAAATGTAGCTTTAACAACGGCCTCGTGATGAACGGCATTTTTAAAGGAGATATCATACGTGTTTGTTTGTGCTTGCAGAGTGAAGCTTAAAAGGAGTAGGGCTAAGAGTAATCGCATCAAATTTAGTTTTGTGATGAAATTACGGTTTTCCTGTAAATTTTCAGGATTTGGGATCGCTCTTTTGTCTTAGTCTGTAGCGAAGTATAAAGTAACCACTTACACCGGCAATTACAGTCCCAAAGAGGATTCCTATTTTAGAAGCAGAAAGCAAATCGTTTTCTCTAAATGCTAATTCGCCAATAAATAAAGACATGGTAAAACCTACTCCGCCCAGGAAGCTAAGACCTATAATGTCTTTAATCTCTATTGCTTTGGGTAAATGTGCAATACCTGCTTTAAGGGCTAAAAAACTACCCAAACTAATGCCGATAATTTTACCCACCACCATAGCTACTCCTATTTGAATGAGCAGCATAGGTTGATTAAAAGATTCTGCATCAAATGTAATACCTGCGTTTGCAAGGGCAAATATGGGCATGATCACGATAGAAACCCAACCGCTTAATCCGTTTTCCAGCTGTTGCATAGGAGACTGTACTCTATCTGTGATTACATTGATATCGTCAACCGCCTCCTGTTGCTCATCAGATAGTACGAGGTCTGGCTCTTCGGTTTCCTTGAATGTATCGAGCGAATTTTCAACTTTTCCTAACAAATTATCTAATCGCTCGCTTCTCGCTGAAGGAATTACCATAGCGAGCAAAACACCCGCAATTGTAGGATGCACACCAGATTCGGTAAACAGAATCCATACAGCAATGCCACAGATGAGTAAAATGTATTTAGAATGAAATTTATAGTAGGCTAAAATTCCCAATATCAATAATATTCCCAATGCGATAAACAGATAGTTGAACTGAATTTCACTGCTATAAAAGAAGGCTATGACCAGTATCGCACCAATGTCATCAATAATGGCAAAAGCTGTAAGGAATATTTTTAATCCTAAAGGAACACGCTTACCCAAAAGATGTAAAATGCCTAATGAAAATGCAATATCTGTGGCCATAGGTATTCCCCAGCCAGTAGCTCCCCGGTCTTGATTTGTTATGAGAACAAACAGAAAAAATATGCCTATAGGCACTAAAATCCCTCCAAGAGCCGCAAAAATTGGCATTGAGGCTTTGCGTAATGTAGTAAGCTCACCGGCTAAAATCTCTCTTTTTATCTCCAGACCTACGTAAAAGAAGAAAATAGTCATCAACCCATCATTTACCCATAGGTACAAAGGATGTGTGATCACAAAGTCAGACTCAGTAAAACCGATTGAGAAATCTTCCTGCCAAAGGGAATGATAGATATCTTGCCAGGGTGAATTTGCCCAGACTAATGCTATAACTGTAAATAGGAGCAAAAATATACTCCCAGCAGAGGAGTTGTTTATAAAGGTTTCTACCGGATTTTTTAAGACTCTCATTTAAAGCTAATTATTTGTCTTCCGTCTTTTTCCTATTCTATCATCTATAAGACCAAAAACATAATTAATAATCACAACGCCAAATGTGAGAATAAATAGTTCCCCAAACATCCCAGCAGCAGAAAGGCATCCTGCAGCAGCGGCACACCAGATTGTAGCCGCCGTTGTAAGTCCTTTAATTTTATCTTTATCCTGTAAAATAGTGCCTGCCCCCAGAAAACCAATACCCGTCACAACCTGTCCCAATACGCGCGTTATATCTGTATTGTCTTCATGAAGATACTTAAGAGAAATAAGTACAAAAACGGCAGAACCTAAAGAGACTAAGGTATTAGTCTTAAGCCCGGCGCTTTTATTTTTTAGTTCACGCTCTACGCCTATTATTAAGCCGGCAGCAATTGCACAACCTATTTTTATAGCAAAATCGGCAATTTCCATTAGGTGATTTCTTGATTGGTTTCTAAAATTAAAGAAACTGGAAGAGAGTATTTAATAAAAGAATGCTAAGAATAGAATTACTCTTTTATATAAGCAATCAAATCTCCCGGTTGACATTCAAGAGCTTCACAAATAGCTTCAAGTGTTGAGAATCGAACTGCTTTTGCTTTACCTGATTTTAAGATAGAAAGATTGGCCTCGGTAATGTCTATGATTTCAGCCAGCTCTTTACTTTTCATATTTCGATCTGCCAGAACCTGATCTAAGTTGATAATTATAGGCATGCTAAACAGTTAAATCATTTTCTTCTTTTAATAATAAAGCTTTTTTGAAGGCGTCGCTGAGTAGTAGAAAGAAAACACCAACCATAAAGCACGGAATACCAAATCCTATAAAACTTGGAACGATTACTATTACAATCTCAGAAAAAGAGAAATGTATACTGTCAATTCTAATAAGGACCTGCAATAAGAAAATAGCTATACCAAGGCTATTAAAAAGCATTCCAATGTTTTTTATTTTTAAAATAGCCTCCTTTGAAAAAAGCCTGTTTTCTTTTAAAATTATTGCAAACCTGCGGAATTGATAAAGGATAAATGCTAAAAATAGGATGAATATAAATTGTGCAATGTTTAGAAGTGTAGCATAAGGTCCTTCAGTTTCTAGCAGCGATTTAGCAGTAGAGGAAATGTCAGAAAAAATTACTGCAATTGGGTATGATACAGCTGTGAGAACTGTTACATAAAATAGGACGTCAATTAAAATTTTGAATAGTCTGGAAAGTTTCATGGGTATAAGATTAAAGGCGAAGAATTTGCTAAACAGTTAAATCGTTTTCTTTTTTTAAGAATAAAGCTTTTTTGAAGGCGTCGCTCAGTAGTAAAAAAAGTACGCCTACAATGAGCAAGAATAGAAGTAAACTGAGATTTGAAGTGCCAAAAGTGATGCTTATTCTGTCTTCATTTGTAAGTATTGAGGTAATTGCTATAAAAATAAATGAACCCAATCCACAAGCGATAAAAAACCGACCTGCCTTTTGGGTGCTTTTAATTACTTCTTTAGAAAATAGTTTTTGCTTTAAAAGTTGGCCGGCAAATTTGCGCAACTGGTAAAACCCTAGAAAAAACCACACGAAAAGCACGAAAAATACAATTGTAAAAAGTATTGCCTTAACCCCGAAACCGTTTTCTGTAAAAGGTGTATTCACGTTGATAATTGCTTGTTCCGGGAAAAACAGGATATATAAAATAGTTCCAGGAAAAAAGATTAAAATGGGAATCATCAGGTAAAAGGCCAGATCAATAAGCAGCTTAAAAAGTTTGTTTAAAATCATAATCATCAATGATAAGTTACACCTATGCTAATTTTATCTGCAAAAAAGGCCATAGTGCCTAAAATAATTAAAGCCGAAACAGCGAGAATAAGTACTACTTGTTTTATTTTCATAATTAAAATATTATTGTTTTACGATAACAAATATATAAAAATTATTGAAAAACGATAATTTTATAGGAATAATTGTCCTGCAAGGTTTTAAAACCTTGTAGGTCTTGCCAAACTTCTTTGGTAGGTAGAACGATGCATTTATCTTTGTAATATGCTTCCTCAAAAACTACAAGCCAAGCTCGATAAACGTACCGAAAGTAATTCGCTGCGGGCACTCACTCATCAGTCAAAATTGATTGATTTCTCATCTAATGATTATTTGGGTTTCGCTAAAAGCGAAAGCATTTTTAGCCAGACTTCAGCAATTCTGAATGCCTCAGGCTTAAAAACAAATGGCGCTACTGGTTCGCGTTTGCTTTCAGGAAATCATAAGTTATACGATGAGGCAGAAAATCTGCTTTGTGGCTTTCATAAAACGGAAGCTGCTTTGATTTTCAATTCGGGTTATGCTGCCAATATTGGTTTTTTTGGTTCGGTGCCGCAGCGGGGAGATGTAATTCTGTATGACGAATTCATTCATGCGAGCATACGAGATGGCATGCTGCAAAGTCTGGCCAAATCATACAAATTCAAGCATAACGACTTAGCAGATTTAGAACGTTTATGTCAGGTTGAGCGCAGTCGTAACCTGAAAAACCATGAAATTTATATTGTCACAGAATCTGTTTTTTCTATGGATGGCGATAATCCTGATTTGGAACAACTCGTTTTTCTGTGTGAAAAATATAATGCCCATCTCATTGTTGATGAAGCGCATGCTGTTGGCGTTTTCGGCAAGAATGGTGAAGGTTTAATTCAGCAATTGGGATTAGAAAATAAAGTTTTTGCACGGCTGGTTACTTTTGGCAAAGCTCTGGGCTGCCATGGCGCCGCCATTTTAGGAAGCGAGCAATTAAAAAAGTATTTGGTCAATTTTGCCAGAAGCCTAATTTATACCACAGCTCTTGCTCCGCATGCTGTTGCAACTATCATTTCATCCTATAATCAACTATACCGTCCTGATAATGAGATTATAGCTTTGAAAAAACTACCCGAAAACATCCAATTTTTTATCAAAAAAACCGACTTTTTAGGTCTAAAATCCCGCTTTATCGCAGGAAAATCGGCTATACAATCGGCTGTAATTCCGGGTAATTCTAATGTAAAAATGCTTTCGCGAAAGCTAAATGAAGCTGGTTTTGATGTAAAACCTATTCTATCTCCTACAGTTCCTGCGGGTCAGGAGAGACTTCGTTTTTGTTTGCATAGCTACAATACAGAACAAGAAATAAGCACTGTTTTAAAACTTCTTGCAGAACTGGTAAATAATTTCCCAGCATAGGAGAAGGATTGAGAGCTGGGTAGTAAATTTGCGGTGTGAATGACAAGTTTAAAATCGTAGCCGTTTATCAGTATTCATCAGAAGCAATAATCTTCAAAGGGATGCTGGAGTCTGAAGGAATTGAAGCCTTTTTACAAGATCAATATACCGTAGATACAGATCCCATTATCAGTAATGCTATAGGCGGAGTTAAACTCGCCGTTTGGGAAAATGATGCAGAAAAAGCAAAGAAAATCCTTTCTACAGTTGAGGAATATTCACTAGACGACAGCGGTGAGCCTCTTCACTGTCCTAAATGTAACAGCACAGATATAGATTATTTTACGAGCATAAAAAGCTTTAGGGCGCTGATTTCTTTTTTAGTGAGTTTGCTTGTTGTTGTCTTGCCTTTCTATACAAGGTATACATACAGATGTGAAGTCTGTCACAATCAATTTAATCGTAATGAGTAAAAACATATTTTTTATTACCGGCATTTCTACTGAAGTGGGTAAAACGGTAGCTTCCGCAATTGTTACAGAAGCTTTAGAAGCCGATTACTGGAAGCCTATACAAGCCGGTGATCTTGACCATACAGATACTAATAAAGTAGAGAAACTGGTTTCAAACCAAAAAACCAAATTCCACCCCAGCGCTTTCGAATTACAGACTCCTATGAGTCCGCATGCCGCGGCAGAAATTGATGGTGTGCATATCGCTTCCGCGGAAATAAAAATTCCTGAAACGGAGAATAATCTGGTAATTGAAGGTGCCGGTGGACTGCTAGTCCCCATCAGCGACACCGAAACTATTTTAGATCTTATCAAACCCGATTATAAAGTAATTGTGGTTTCACGACATTATTTGGGCAGTATCAATCACACGTTGCTTACGATAGAAAAGCTGAAACAAAGTGGTAAAGACATACACGGCATCTTATTCAGCGGCGCAGAAATCGAGTCAACAGAATCAATTATCGCAAAAATGTCTGGCGTTCCTATCTTAGGTCGAATAGACGAAGAACCCTATTTTGATAAAATGGTGGTGAAGGAGTATGCTGAAATTTTAAAAGAGAAACTTATTTGATATAATCGTTTCCTCTCCCTTGGGGAGAAGGCGGGGGATGAGGGAGCCCTCACCTCAATCCTCTCCCATTAGGAGAGGAAGCTAATAAGATAAAGACATGAGCTTAACAGAAAGAGATAAAAAACACATTTGGCACCCGTTGACGCAGCACAAACTGCACCCGGAATCTTTGCCTATTGTAAAGGCAAAAGGAGCTTTGTTATGGGATGAAAACGGGAAAGAATATGTAGATGCGATTTCCTCGTGGTACACTGCCGTTTATGGGCATTGCAACGACTATATAACTAGTAAGGCCTATGAGCAAATGCAACAGCTGGACCAGGTGGTTTTTAGCGGATTTACACACGAGCCGGCAATAAAATTATCTGAGGAGTTGATGAAAATCCTCCCAGGGAATCAGCAGAAAGTGATGTTTAATGACAACGGTTCTACTTCTACTGAAATTGGTATAAAAATGGCCTTACAGTACCATCACAATCAAGGCAATTCCCGCAAAACTCTACTGGCTTTTGAAAATGGTTTTCATGGCGATACGCTTGGTGCAATGTCAGTTTCCGGACTTTCAGTTTATAACGGGCCATTTGAAGAATTTTTTATTGATGTAAAGCGCATTCCTTTGCCTGACCGCGAAAATATGAATGATATTCTTAAAGCTATTGAAAGCTTTCATGCCGAAACTCCTTTAGCCGGATTTATCTATGAACCGCTGGTTCAGGGAGCTGCCGGAATGTTAATGTATGAACCTGATGGGCTAGAACAGATTCTCAAACTCTGCCATTCCCTGGATATTATCACAATTGCAGATGAGGTGATGACAGGTTTTGGTAAAACCGGGAAATATTTCGCTTCAGATTATTTAGCCGAAAAACCAGATGTGATGTGCCTTTCAAAGGCGCTTACGGCAGGACTGGTGCCTATGGGAATTACGACTTGTACTCAAAGAGTTTATGACGCATTTTATGCAGATGATATTGGCAAAGGTTTGTTTCATGCGCATACTTATTCGGCAAATCCTATTGCATGTGCAACCGCGCTTGCCGCTCTTGATTTATTAAATTCTGATGAAATTCAGGAAAAAATTAAAACCATAATGGGTTGGCACGAGGGGTTTAATGCATCCATAAAAGATCATCCTAAGGTCAAAAATACCCGCCAGCGCGGCATTATCTATGCGCTGGATCTCAATATCAAGATAGAACGCTACGGCGATCTGCGCTATGAACTCTTTAATTTCTGTATGGAAAATGGCGTTTATTTGCGGCCATTAGGAGCAACGCTTTATATTTTAGCGCCTTATGTGATTACCAAAGAAGAGATGGAAAAAGTTTATGATGTAATAAGGAAGATTTTAGATAAATTTTAAATCAATGTATGGTACAATTTGACCAGTCTATTTGTAAAATTGACTTGATTTGCTATCCTTAATTATTGCGGCGGTCAAGTTTAACCTCTCTTATATCAATTGTCTCACCGGTATCTTCTACCTGAACTTCCAGAATTTCGTAGGTTTTATCGTCATCGCTACCCGAGGTTTTTACATATAAAGTAGCCTCACCTTTTGGCCCTCTAATTGGTATTTTGGCTTCTGCGGTTTTGTGTCCGTTATTAATACTTACATTATAACTGCCAAAGCCATCTTTTTCTATAGGCTCACCTAGTTCTGTCTGCACTCTTTTGTTTACCCGTGCAATTTCAAAAGCATCATCTGCACCAGTTCCTTTTTTTACTTCACTTACAAAGCCAAAAACCGCTGTACCCAATAGAATGATTGCCAGTAAAATTATTGTAAGACAGCCGCCGGTGGGTACAACCCATTTCCAGTTACGCGACCACCAACTGCGTTCTTCTTCTATGAGTTCGTTATTATAATTTGACATAATTAGATTTGTACTACGAATCTAACAGTATTTATGCTAAAAAATAATTTTTAGACGTTCTCCTTTTTTGAAATACTATTTTTGCAGCAGAAAAAATTTGTAGTGAAGCAACCAATTGCCATTACCGGAATTTCAGCCATTTCAGCCCTTGGTCATAATCCCGCATCAATTAGCCGAAATTATGCCCATAAAAGCCATTTTTTGAGCTATAAAGCCGATTTTCAGGCGTGGGTAGGAGAATTGCCGGAAGAAACCAAAAATCAGGTTGAATCCATTCGGGGTGAAAATCGTAATTATCAAGAGCTAGATCCCAGTGTTTTATATGCTATCTACGTTTCGCGAGAAGCGATGAAAATTGCCGGCTGGCAAAAAGGAGATGATTTTGGAATTAATATTGGTTCTTCGCGCGGTGCGACGCAGCTTTTTGAAAAATATTATTCCGCTTTTGCGAAAGATAATAAAAGCACAACACTGGCTTCGCCTACCACTACGCTGGGAAACATTTCTTCATGGGTGGCACAGGATTTACAAAACCACGGACCAGAAATTTCACATTCTATAACCTGCTCTACAGCTTTGCACGCTTTATTAAACGGAGTGGCTTGGTTGCAGGCCGGTATGTGTGATAAATTTTTAGTGGGCGGTAGCGAAGCAGCTTTAACAGCGTTTACTATTGAACAGATGCGAGCAATGAAGACGTATAGCAGAGCAGATGAGAAAAGTGAATTTCCGTGTTTAGCTTTTGACTTAAATAAAACCGAAAATACAATGGTTTTAGGCGAAGGTGCAGCTTCGGTATGTTTAGAGGTGGGGGAAAGAGAAAATGCCTTAGCCTACGTCACCGGAATAGGCTATGCTACAGAGAAATTAAAACACGCGGTCTCTATTTCCGCTGAAGCAGAATGTTTTCAAAGGTCGATGAAAATGGCAATTGAAGATGCTTTTGGCGAAAGTCATAGTGGTAATGCGATTTCTGACTTCTCAGGAATGAGAGAAAAAGTAGATGCTGTTGTAATGCATGCGCCGGGGACGATGCTAGGCGACAGCTCAGAATTTAAAGCGATCGAGAAAATTTTTGAAGGAAATCTTCCGTTATTAACAACTAATAAATGGAAGATAGGTCACTCTTTTGGTGCAAGTGGTTTGTTGAGTCTCGATCTTGCAATACGCATGCTACAAACACAGGAGTTTGTTGAAGTGCCTTTTATTTCGCCGCAAGGCAAAAACAAAACATTGAATAATATTTTAGTTAATGCAGTAGGTTTTGGCGGCAATGCAGTTAGTATTTTATTGAGTAAAGCTTAAACTGCTGCTGCGTTATAAACAACATATTTAGTATTTTTGAACTTAGAAGATTTTGCTATGCGACACGATTGGACCCGGGAAGAAATCCTGGAAATATACAATAAACCACTTATGGAGCTGCTTTATGATGCGGCTACTGTACATCGTTTACATCACGATCCTAACACCGTTCAGGTTTCTACACTGTTATCTATAAAAACAGGCGGTTGCCCGGAAGATTGCGGGTATTGCCCACAAGCGGCTCGTTATCATACAAATATTGAAGGTAATGACCTTATGGGTGTGCAGCAGGTAAAAGCCCAGGCTTTACGTGCAAAAGCAGCCGGTAGTTCGCGTGTTTGTATGGGTGCTGCATGGCGTAATGTAAAAGACGGGGAGGAATTTGATCAGGTGCTTGAAATGGTGCGTACTATTAATAAGCTTGATATGGAAGTTTGCTGTACGCTGGGTATGATAACCGAAAATCAAGCGCAACGTCTTGCAGAAGCCGGTTTGTACGCCTATAATCATAATCTTGATACTTCTGAAGATTATTATAAAGATGTGGTCTCAACACGTGCTTTTCAGGATAGACTTGATACTATAGGTAATGTGCGCAAGACTAACGTTACTGTTTGTAGCGGTGGTATAATAGGTATGGGAGAAAAACTAGAAGATCGTGCAGGAATGCTGGTAGCTCTTGCGACTCTTGATCCACAACCTGAATCTGTACCTATCAATGCTTTAGTAGCTGTTGAAGGAACACCTATGGAAGATATTGAGCCTATTTCTATCTGGGAAATGGTGCGTATGGTTGCTACAACGCGTATTGTAATGCCAGAAACACAGGTACGACTAAGTGCCGGGCGTACCCAGATGAGCAGAGAAGGACAAGCGATGTGCTTTTTCGCCGGAGCGAATTCTATTTTTGCCGGTGATAAATTGTTGACGACTCCCAATCCTGATGTAAATGAGGATATGGCGATGTTTAAATTATTAGGACTTAACCCTCAAAAAGCATTTGACAAAAAGGCGCAACCTCAAACAGTAGAGGCAGAGAATTCTGCTCATTTGCCTTTAGGCGAAAAACCAAAATGGTCACGCCCAGGTCACGTAATTCCCCGTAATGAAGTGGCAAAGGCCAAATCAAAAGCGTAGTATTTTAAACCAATCTAATTGAAGTTAACTGAAATAAATAGAGTCAAATCAATCTCTAAAGCAGAGTTTGTAGAACAATATCTCAAGCCTCAAAAACCAGTTGTTATTGAGGAACTTATAGGTGATTGGCCTGCTTATGACAAGTGGAGCCTCGATTATATAAAAGAAGTTGCGGGAGATCGTGAAGTGCCACTTTATGATGATCGCCCGGTGACCCATGAAGATGGTTTTAATGAAGCCCATGCAAAAATGAAAATGGCAGACTATATCGATCTGCTTAAAAGGGAGCCAACGAGTTACCGTATCTTTCTTTATAATATCATGAAAGATGTGCCTTCTCTTAAGAAGGATTTTAAATTCCCAAAAATAGGATTGCATTTATTGAAGCAGATCCCTATGGTATTTTTTGGTGGTGAGAACAGCAGGGTTTTTATGCACCATGACATTGACTGGGCAAACATTTTGCACTTCCATTTTCATGGTGAAAAGCAGTGTATTCTTTTTCCGCCTTCAGAAACGGAAAACCTCTATAAAGTACCACATTCTTTAATCACACGGGAGGATATAGATTTTGATAATCCTGATTATGAAAAATTCCCTGTGCTTAAAAAAGCTGAGGGTTATATCACCCATTTAAAACATGGTGAGACTTTATATATGCCTGAAGGTTACTGGCATTATATGAAATATGTAACTCCGGGATTTAGTATGAGTTTAAGGGCGCTTCCGCGAAAGCCAAAACATCTTGCCAAAGCTGTATACAACGTTTTTGTGATGCGGTATTACGATATTTTTATGCGCAAACGAAAAGGGCAAGCTTGGATTGATGAAAAGAATGAACGCGCCATTACTGAAACGCATGCCGCTCATGGTATTCCTGTTTAAAATCTAAACTTTAAATAACCTATTACATATCTGGGTACGGCTTCAAAAACCAGATCGCTACGTGTGTAATCTGAGATAGTGCTAAAGGTATATTCTTTTGTATTAAACAAGTTCTGTGCTTGTATCCCAAAAATATAGCCCTTTTTTTCCGGGCGGTATTCTAGGGTTAACGTACTGGCTTCATAAAAGGTATTATTGATGTGATGCACCTCGTTTTCTAAGTTTCCAAAAATACGGTCATTGAGCCTTAATATTGATTCTAGCTTTCCTTTGTAGGTTGTATTGGTATTTGTTGATCCTTGTATTTCTCCTCTGCTCACATTTAAGCCTCCTGAGAATCGAAAATTCAAAAATCCTTTCCAATAGGTTGTCCCTCTAAAATAGTAATTATCTGAGTTGTTTTCTATGCTATAAAAATCACTGTTCAACACGAAGGGATTTTTAAATCGGGTTTTGTTGTAGCCAAATTTAAAAGAGATTTTTGCTAAATCGCTGTAGGTTGTAAAACCTGCTCTAGCGGTAAATAAACTTCCACCAGGAGCGTAAACAAGGCGGGTGCTGTTTAAATTCTGCGTTAGTAGGCTGTTGGCAACAAGGTTTCTATTATATTCAGAGTAAGCTATACCTGCATCTATTAGGATGCGCTCTTTCTTTTTGCTTAAAATATAAGAAAAGGAATATTGGTTTGATGTTATGGCTTTAACTGTTGATGCACCCAAGCGTAAACTTCGGTAATTCTGTAGGACAAAGTTGCTGTTAAAGTGATTGAGTTTGGGGATTTCATTTTTTCTGCTAAAACCAAGGGAAAAAGATCCCACAGGTATTTTAATCAACCGCAATTTTACCTGTGGATTAAAAAATAAGAAGTGCTGGGGATCAATCCTGGGTTGATAGTTTATGTGTTGAAGTTGCAGCTCACTTTCCAGAAGGAGTTTATCTGGTATGAGGCTATACTGTCCTTTAAAAGCGGCGTATGTTTCAAATTCATTGAGTCGATTTATACCTGATAAGCTGTCTACCGCAGTAGATGTAGGTTGTTGCCCATCGGTTTGAGTGGCATCATATTTAATTTTACTTTTAGTATTTGTTATGCCTGCAAGCAGGGAATAGGAAAATTTGCCTATTTTAAATATCAGGCTTGTTTTTAGGCCTTGATAAATCGTGTTATCGAGTATGGCAGTTTTTATCGTAGTATTTGCCTGCTGGGTTTCTGTTAACAGGGTATTTGGAGAAATATCAAGCACAAATTCATTGTTTTGAGCCCCAGTAAAGCCATAGATTGTAAGTGCCCCTTTTTTGATCTTTGTTGTATGATGAATATTGGTTTCCAGTTTGTATTGCTTGTTTCCCAATGTTTGAGCGATGCTATTTTGATCATTGAAAAGCAGGCGGTTGCCCGATAGTTCTTCAGCAATGGAAAATTTAGTTTGAAAAGTGAGGAAATTATCGGTATTAATGGGATGTTTAACCTCCAAATCGTAGGTCAGATTTGTGTTTTTAAAGTCAAATTGGTTCAACTCGCTATAGGTGATGTTGCCATCAGGCAAAAAATAGAGTGTGTTATCTAAATAGTTTTTGTTTAAATTATCCTGATATATAAGAAGTGAATTTCTCAATTTGGTCTTTTCCCAGATGGATTTGTTGGCGAGCAGGTTATTTGAAATGCTTTTATTCTCTGTGTAAAATTTATCATCAAGCAGGGTAGAGTTACCTTGAAGGCTTAGCAAGGGTTCTGCCTGAAAGGTATAATTTTCATCAAAATCATTAAATCCCAAACTTTCAAATGTGTAATTTTCAAGTTGGCCTTTTGCAGGGTTTCCGGTAGTATTATAATTACCCAAATCCAGAAATTTTATTTCTGGACGTATCAGACCCAGGTTAATGTCTGCAAGATAGCGCTTGTCATTTCCTGCTCCTGCTTTAAATGTGCCAAACCAGATGGACTTTGATTTGTCTTTAAGTTTTAGGTTAATGACGACTGCCTCACTGTTTAAAAACTGTTTTAGAACCGGGTTTTCATCATAATTGCTGATTACCTCTACTTTATCAAGCACATTGGCATCGAGGTTTTTTGAGATGACTTTATAATTGCGGTCTGCGAGATCATCGCCCTCAATCAATATTTTTTGGATATTCTTGCCTTGTGCCTTAATATTGCCATTTTCATCAATCTCGATACCGGGAATATTTCTAAGTACGTCTTCAACAGTTTGCTCAGTCTTGTTTGTAAACGCAGCTACTTTATATGAAACCGTGTCTCTATTGATCTTTATTTTTTCATCAGATTTAAGCACGACGGTGTTGAGTTCTTCAACTTGCGGGAGGAGCTGAAAATCTAAACTAAGCTGGTTTTTTGTACTGAAAGCTAATTTTTGAGTTTGTTTTTTAAAGCCCAGACTATTTACCTCTAGAATAATAGAATCAAGTGTGTTTTTCATTTCAACCATTAATGAGTAGTCACCTTGGTTGTTGGTATAGGTGTAAGCTAAAATTGAATTGTCATTTTTTGCAATTATACTGGCAGAACCTACAGGGTCTTGGGAAATAGAGTCTATAATGATTCCAGAAATATAAAACTGCTGGCTCTTGGCTGACCATGTTGATAGAATGGCTACATACAGCAATAGTCTAATAAGTACTTTAATTTTCTTCTATTTTAAAGGCTTCTATCCTGCTTTTACTCATCTCATATTCATCATTATTTGAATAACCAGCACTTTCTGCGATCATTCTACCGCTTACCTGAGCATCAAGATATGTCTTTATAGAGAACTTTTTAAAATCTTCAAAAGTCATCCATATATCGTTAGGGGCTTTTATAGGCTTTAATAAATATGATTTTTTTGAGGGATATTCAATGTTTTTAAAATACCAATAGATTTCTTTATCAGTATCATAAGCTTCAAGAATTAATCCAGGAAGTCCTGAAAGCTTCCATGGGCCGTATGGTAAGGGTATTTTAGTGGTAAACCACGCCGTATAATTCCTGCCTCGAAAAAAAGCTGTTGCTTTTTGTACTGTATAATCCCCAATTTTTTTTGTTGTATCCTGGATTTTCCAAGGGATAGCTATGGTTTTATCTTTTATATATTTGAAACCCAAATCGCGTGAATATAGAATTTTATGATGAGAATTATAATAGTACAAAAAACCTTCGGGATTTGTCACTACTGTTATAGAACTGCCATTGCCATCAGTATGTTCAAAATTTCTCTGTTCCAATATATGACCGCCCTCTAATGAATCTTTACGGGTGATGTATAAAGAATTGCTGGTGTCAAAAACTAAAATAGCATTGTAGTCTGGACCTACCGAACTTCCCATTCCCATACTTTGTATTTCACCATAATTTACAATTCCGGTTTGTGCGTTGATGGAAATAGGGATTAAAAAAACTAAAAAAGTAGGTATAATAAATTTCATAGGATTAAAATTATGACCCAAAATTTAATCTTCTATCTTGGGTCATTGGTATTAAATTAACAGGTTAGCGGCACGCACTGATAAATTGATCTCTCAATGCATCCCCATACTCACAACGTACCGTGCCTTCGTAGTCAGCATTGCCATCCCCATCACAATCTACACTTATGTGCCTGTGACATTCAAAAGCAGTTTCAAAATTGCTTGTATTTGATGTCTCTGATGCATTTGAATCCAATGTAAAAGAAACAAGTACTACAGGTAAGAATAATTTTTTCGTATCGTTAATTATTTGATTAGTATTACTTAAAGATATATATATATATATATATCAGAAATCATAATATCAATTCAAATACTTAACTTTTTATTAACACAAATTTACAGATGATTTGATGTTCAATGATATGGCACCACATCTTTAGCTTTTTCATAAACCCACTCTCCCGGCCAGTAACGATATAGCAGGTAATCGGCTAGTTTTTTTATTAGTAAGACCGATTTTTGGGTCATTTCAGGCGTTTTTCGTCAAGTGGGTTAAAGGTGTCGGTATAATTTCTGTGTCCTCATTCTGTGCAATGCTTGGGTTTAGATCAATTGTAATTAACATGTTTAATCTGATGTTGGAAATAACTGGTAACCAGTTTTTCATTATTGCTTCTTTTTATTTATTCTAAATAAGTTTTCCTAAAAGAAAAATTCTTTTACATTTGCCGCAATTTAAAACTGTTCTAAATTACTTTGCGACTCTTAAACTTTCATTTTTACACAGGAATTTTTGTTCTTTTCCTAATTTCTCTTCCGGCTGAGCTAACAGCTCAATCAAGCTATGGAAATATTTCAGGAACTGTTACATCTTCAGAAGATCTACCTTTAGAAGGGGTAACTGTGATTTTGACAACTCAAAACATAGGGACTGTTACAGATGCCAATGGTGAATTTCAATTTAATCAGATTAAGCCTGGTACATATATTTTAGAATTCAGATTTCTTGGATTTAGGACTGAGCAAAAAGAAGTAATACTTACATCTGGAGAAAACCTTAATGTAACCGTGAAATTAAGCGAAGAAGCTTATGAGATTGGTCAGGTTGAGCTTAAGGGCAAGTCGGCTATACGCAGAGTGAATGAGCAGGCATACGCCGTTTCTTCTGTTTCTACTAAAGAGCTTTATAACAGCACTTCAGACGCAAAAGAAGTATTAGACCGCGTGCCGGGAGTGCGGGTTTTGCAGGAAGGTGGCTTGGGTTCTAATTTAAGTTTCTCCTTAAACGGGTTTTCTGGGGATCAGGTAAAATTTTTCCTCGATGGTATCCCAATGGATAATTTTGGATCTTCTTTAAGCTTGAGTAGCATCCCTGTAAATTCTATTGCACGTATTGATGTTTACAAAGGAGTAGTGCCGGTTTGGTTAGGTACAGATGCGTTGGGAGGCGCTGTAAATATTATAACTAATCAAACGCATAATTTTCTGGATGCTTCCTATTCTTTTGGTTCATTTAACACGCATAGAGCGTCTGTAAATGGAGCTTATACAAATGCTGAAACTGGTTTTACAGTTAGAGGGAATTTAAATTATAATTATTCTAATAACGATTATAAGGTATTAGCAGAGATAAAAGATGCTAATGGAAACATTACTGACACGGCAGAAGTGAGAAGATTTCACGATAGGTATAGATCAGGAACTGTAAAGTTTGAAACCGGATTTGTGAACACAGATTTTGCAGATCAGCTTTTATTAGGAGTTATTGCTTCAGCAGATGATAATCAGGTACAAAATGGTGCCACTATGGCGACTGTTTATGGTGCTATAACCAGTGAAAGTACTTCTGTTATCCCAACCTTAAAATACAAGAAGAAGGATTTTCTTGCTGATGGTCTCGATGTTAGCCTTACCAGTTCATACAATATCACCAAAACCAAAAATATTGATACCCTTGCCGGTGTGCGCTATAACTGGTATGGAGATACAATAGAAAGTAATTCTTCTACAGATGCCGAAAATGGCGCTGCAAGCCTTGTTACTTTAGATGATGATGAGTTTACGGGTCAGTTTAATAGTGGGTATTTAATTAATGAAAAGCATGCTTTGGCTTTTAATTATGCATATCAATATTTTCATCGAGAGGTATTTGATGAAGAAAATCCGGAAAGAATACAGAACCAATTCCCCAAATCATTAAATAAGCATGTGCTTGGGTTGTCTTATAAATTTGATTATAATCAAAAATGGAGCACCACATTATTTGGGAAAGCCTATTTTTTGAAAGCTAAATCAAGCTTACAGTATGGCCTAACCGAAAATTCGACAAATGTATATGAATCGGCGAAGGAGAATTTTGGTTACGGTTTAGCTACTTCCTATTTTGTATTGCCTAATCTTCAATTAAAAACTTCTTACGAGCACACCTATCGCATGCCATGGGCTACTGAAATATTTGGTGATGGTTTGTTTGTACAGCCTAATGCCGATTTAGGCCCTGAACAGAGCGATAATTTAAACTTTGGAGCTACTTATGACTTTAGAGTGGCACAAGATCATCAATTTCAGGCAGATGGTACCTTTATTTACCGTAATTCAAAAGATCTTATATATCAGGTTGTGACAGTGGCTAGTCCACAAACTAATTACAGCAACTTAGCAGAATCGCGCACAGTGGGGGTTGAGGGAAGTCTTCGCTATAGCTGGAAAGATTTCTTTCGTTTACAAGCAAATATCACCTACCAGAATATTACTGATCAGGCAAATCAAACTTATAGTGAATATTCTGGCTATCAAACCAATTTTAATAAAGGTTCCCGCCTTCCCAATACACCTTATCTATTTGGGAATGCAGTTGCGGGGTTGTCTTTTAAAGATGTCGTTTTACAAGAATCACTTTTAAATGTGAACTACTACTATAACTATGTACAGGAATATTATTTAGGCTGGTCTAGATATGGCGATGTAGAAAGTAAAAGGGTGATTCCGCAACAGTCGTCTCACAGTTTAGAAGTGAGTTACAGTCTTATGGCTGGTAAATACAATATTTCACTAGAGTGTCGCAATTTCACAGATGAAATGCTATATGATAAATACAGGTTACAAAAACCAGGAAGAGCTTTTTACCTTAAACTAAGGTATGTTTTATAATAGAATGATGTATAATAATTAATTAAAGAATATGAATTCAATGAGTTTTACAAAGAGAATGGCATTACTATTTCTAGCTGTTCTAACGGTTTTTTCTTTTTCATCTTGTAGTAGTGATGATGATAGTGTGGGTGGTACAGATGATGATGGCGGCGCAGCCGTAGAGTATAATCCTTATGTGGTTTCTCTGGCTATTCAGGGTAGTGAAGGTGGTTTTACGTATTATTCAGTTCCTTTTGAGGATGTGATGAGCGGTACGCTTTCTGCAGCAGGACAAGGGATTGAGCAACCCGGTTATTACGATTTTACTCAGATCGATAATACAATTTATAGCCTTGGTGGTCTTGATGATGTAAATGTGGTTGCCATCACTAAAAATGAAGAAAATCAATCATTAGATCAAGCGGGTGATGTTTCTTTTGAAAACAGTCTTTCAGATCTTATAACCGGTAATGAAAACACATTGATTTCGGTGACTATGTCTGGTGCTTCAGATGTGATTGTTTTTCGCAAATTTGATGTAAATACTGTAGCTGTAACTGAAACCGTAGAAGTTCCTGTTTCTGAAATTACGGAACTTGTGGGACCTTCTTACTCAGGTATGGTTGTAAGTGATGACCATTTATTCTTAAGTTATTACATAAGCGATCCTAATACGTATGCTACTGGCTATACAGATCAGGCTGAAGTAGCGGTATTCTCTTATCCTGAACTTGAATTTGAAAAAGTGATTACAGATAATCGCGTGGGGCCAATAGGTGGGTTTAATGTGAAGTCTGGACTTATAAAAGATGAAGATGGAAATATTTATGCCGTTTCTCATTCTAATCCGGCTAACGGATTTAGCCAGAGCACTAAGCCTAGTGGAATCTTAAAAATCGATAGCGGCGCAACTGAGTTTGATACTGAATATTTCTTTGATATTGCAGAAGCTACAGGTGGTTATAATACTGCACACTTAAAATATCTGGGAGATGGTAAAGCTTTCGCTGAAATTAATATGGCAGCAAGAAATGAGCAGGGAGCGTGGTCAGACAGTCCGCTGGAATCTGCAGTGATCGATCTTGAAGCACAAACAGTGAACCTCGTAAGTGGTGTGCCTCAGCATAACGGGGACGGTAGAAGATTAGCAGCTCTACAGGAAGGTAATTTTGTATATCTGTGTATTCCTGAAGATGATGGTATTTTTGTGTATAAAATGGATACTGCAAATTACACAGCAACAAAAGGAGCTCAGGTAGAAGCTAATTTTGTCGCAGGATTTTTTAAATTATAACATTTTATTTGCCGGCTCGCTAGTATTTAGCGAGTCGGTTTTATTTACTCTATTTCCTGTTTTCGAATGGCAAAAGGCAATAAAAAGAAAACTAAAGGTAACTTAAGAAAGCTCAATGACTGGCTGCATCTCTGGCTTGGCCTTGGTAGTGGCATAGTTGTATTTATCGTAAGTATCACGGGTTGTTTTTATGCTTTTCAGCAAGAGATAAAAGATTATTTTGAGCCTTGGCGTTTTGTTGAAGTACAGAATAAACAATTTGTGCCGCCTAGTAAAATACTCGATACCGCACTGGCATATATGCCGGGACAAGAGCCTTCCGGTCTTACTTACAGTAATGCAGAAGGAGCTGCGGCAGTTGGTTTTAACTCTTTTGAAGATGGAAAAAGAAGTTTTACAGCTGTTTTTGTTAATCCGTATACCGGAGAATTTTTAAAAAAACAACAGATACTGGGAAGCGGTAATTTTGACTTCTTCCGTTTTATTATAGATGGCCACAGAGCTTTATGGATGCCTTATGAAATAGGCAGGCCAATTGTGGGTGTTTGTACTTTGATCTTTCTTCTTCTTTTGATTACAGGCTTAATTATGTGGTGGCCAAAAAATTTCAAAAAAGCCAACTTTAATAAGAGTTTTAAAATTAAATGGAACGGTAGTTTTAAGAGGGTAAATTATGATCTTCATAATGTCCTTGGTTTCTATAGTTTGGTTTTAGCATTAGTTATTGCAGTCACGGGTCTGGTCTACAGTTTTGAGTGGTTTGCAGATTCTTTATATTATGTTACATCAGGAGGAGAGTCTATGCCAGAGCATCACCATCCTCATTCTGATATAGCTCAAAAAGATTTAGCACAGGATGATGGTATAACAGCGCTAGACAGAGCCTGGTATAAAACCATATCTCAGGAACCTGATGTGCAGGGAATGTATATGACGCCTGTTTTAAAAGATGAGGATGATGCGATAGAGATAGTTGCTTATCAGGATCACGGTTCTTTTTTTAACAGGAATGAATATTACTACGATCAGTATACTTTAGAGCAATTTCGTGTAAAGGGAGATCGGTTTGAAGAAGCTGATTTTGCAGATCAATTAAATATGCTCAATTATGATATACATATAGGTGCGGCACTAGGACTTCCCGGAAAAATTCTGGCATTTTTTATAAGTCTGATATGTGCAAGTCTTCCTGTTACCGGCTTTTTAGTATGGCTCAATAAGAAGAAAGGAAAAAAGAAACCTGCAAAGCAGGTTGTAGCCGTGTAAAATAATGAGCTTACTTAAGCTCATTTATTTTTTCATAAATTAAGTTACTTTCCCAACCACGATACTGAAGATAAGTCATCAATTTATTTTTCTTTTTGTAGAGGTTTTTCTCGGTTTTTAGCTGTTTTAACCGCTTTTTGACCAGTTTTTCAAAGGTTTTTAGATAATCTGTCTCTTCAATTTCAGTTAAGGCAAGATCTATATTGTATTTTGTTATTTCGCGGAGTTTAAGTTCGCGTATTATTCTAGTCTTCCCCCATTTTTTACTTCTGAACTTTCCTCTTGCAAAACTGCGAGCAAATCTTTCTTCATCAAGAAATTTATCCTGAATGAGTTGATAGATGATATGGTCTATTGCTTCAGGGATCATACGCATTTCTTTAAGCTTTTCCTGTACTTCCTTATGGCAACGATCCTGATAAGCACAATAGTTTTCCAGCTTTTTTAAAGCTTCATCTACGGTATATGTCTTTACGGTTTGTTGCATTTACTTATTTCAATGTTCAAAGTTACAGATTCAAAAGTTAATCCCTCTCTGCCTTCGGCATCTCTCCCAAAGGCAAAGAGTTATTAATTTTAGTTGTTATTAAACCTTAAAAAAGGCTCTGATTTTATAATTTCTTGATTCTTCTCCCTTTGGGAGAAGTGCCCGGAGGGCGATGAGGGCGGGCAATAAAAAACCCCCACCGTTTGCACGATGAGGGTTATTTCAGTTTTATCTAATTTCTTTCCCGTCTTTATCTGTAAAGCGGTACTCAAGATACGTGTAAGCATCTCTGGGCATGATTTTTACCCATTTTTTATTGTCTAAAAACCATTTAGAACGTATTGAGGGGAAGCCTTTTGTCAAGAAGGCTGCTATAAATGGATGCGTGTGTAACGTAATCTTTTTATAGTCTTTTTTTAATAGTTTTATAAGGTCTGTCTGAATACGATTAACCACTCCTATTGGGGCTTCAATCTCACCATCGTCATTGGGACTGTTAGGGTCTCTCTCACGTGTTTTAATATTCATTTCAGGTCTTACGCGTTGCCTTGTAATCTGGATTAAACCAAATTTACTTGGGGGTAATATTTTATGTTTAGCGCGATCGTCACTCATCTCATCACGAAGATGGTTAAAGAGGGTTTTACGATTTTCGGCTTTTCCCATATCTATAAAGTCAATCACAATGATACCACCCATATCTCTAAGGCGTAATTGTCTGGCAATTTCAGTTGCCGCAATCATGTTTACCTCGAGAGCAGTGTCTTCCTGGCTTCTTGCTTTGTTAGATCGGTTACCGCTGTTTACATCAATTACGTGCAGTGCCTCAGTATGTTCTATAACAAGATAGGCACCTTTACTCATTGATACGGTTTTACCAAACGAAGTTTTGATCTGTCGCTCGATGCCATACTTTTCAAATATGGGGATGTTGTTCTGGTGTAGCTTTACGATATTTTCTTTATTAGGCGCAATCTCTTGCAGGTATTCTTTTAGTTGATAATACAACGTCTCGTCGTCAACACAGATACCGGTAAAGGTGTCATTAAATATGTCTCTTAAAATAGAAGAGGCTCTATTCATTTCTCCTAATACCTTACTGGGAAGAACGGCATTGTGTAGCTTCTTTGACATGGCGGTCCAACGGTCTACCAGGTTTTGTAGATCTTTATCCAGCTCTGCTACTAACTTTCCTTCTGCAACTGTACGTACAATTACACCAAAGCCTTTAGGTCGTATACTTTGTACTAATCGTTTTAATCTTGCTTTTTCTTCTTTAGATTCTATTTTTTGTGAAATAGATATTCTGTCTGAAAAAGGAACAAGTACCACATATCTCCCGGCGATAGATAGCTCACTGCTAATTCTGGGCCCTTTTGTTGATATGGGTTCTTTTACAACCTGTACTAGAATTGACTGGTTAGATTTGACAGCATCGGTAATCTTCCCGTTTTTGTCTATATCTTTCTCTGAGGGAAAGTTCTTTAAAGAGTAATCTTTTAATTTACCTGTGCTTACACGTTTTACGAATTTTAAAAGAGTAGGAAGTTGTGGTCCTAAGTCATGATAATGCAAAAAAGCATCTTTTTCATAACCTACATTGACAAATGCAGCATTAAGACCTGTTACAGTCTTGCGAATTTTTGCGATAAAAATATCACCTACGCTAAACTGGTTGTCTTCCTCATCCTTATGTAATTCTATTAGTTTCCCATCTTTTAAGAGGGCAAAATCAACTGAAGTGGAACTGGATCTAATGATTAATTCATTATTCACGCTTCATTAAGTTATATCTGCGAAAGCACGCTTTCACAAATTGATTAAACAAATATTTTATCACAGGATTTTTGTAACCGTTAAGATCAGGATGTAATTAAGTGAAGGTAAGTAACCTTAATTTCCTAATCTTGATGTCAAAGAACATATGCCTTTAAAAAAGGCATAATAAAAGAAAAAGTAGTGCTAGACTACTTTTTCTTTTTGTGACGATTAGCTCTACGTCTTTTTTTACGCTTGTGCGTAGCTACCTTGTGTCTTTTTCTCTTTTTACCACTTGGCATAGGAGCTTAGTTTTTTTAATTAATATTTAATTTTCGTCAACAGCAACATTAGACTTTACGCCTTCTACAAAAACCTTAGCAGGCTTAAATGCAGGAATGTTGTGTGCAGGTATTTTGATAGTTGTGTTCTTAGAAATGTTACGGCCGGTTTTCTCAGCACGTGTTTTAATGATGAAACTTCCAAAACCTCTAAGATAAACATTGTCACCACTTTCTAGTGAATTCTTTACTTCGGTCATAAATGTTTCAACAGTTGCCTGTACATCATTCTTTTCGATTCCTAATTTCTCGGAAATTTTAGCAACAATATCTGCTTTTGTCATTACTTATTTATTTTAGGGGTTAAAAATTTCAAGGGTGCAAATATAACGATTAATAAATCAATTTTTCAAACGTAATAGATTAAATTATAATGACATAAACGTCTAAATTGCTCAAAAGGTATTTTTTGTGACACATTTCTCTAAAAAGCTCATCTCGTGGTATATAGATAATCAAAGGGAACTGCCCTGGCGTCTTACAAATGACCCATATCGCATATGGTTGTCTGAAATTATTTTGCAACAGACACGAGTTGATCAGGGTATGCCCTACTATTTTGCGTTTATAAATGCCTTTCCTGATGTTTTTAGTCTGGCAAGTGCAGATGAGGATGAAGTATTGAAGCTGTGGCAGGGTTTAGGCTACTATTCAAGAGCCAGAAACCTGCATACTACTGCAAAAATGGTTGCTTTTGACCTACAGGGAATTTTCCCGAATAACTATAAAGATTTACTTAAGTTAAAAGGGGTAGGTGATTACACGGCTAGCGCCATAGCTTCTATCTGTTTTAATGAGCCTGCAGCTGTAGTAGATGGTAACGTGTATAGAGTTTTATCACGTGTTTTTGGAATAAAAACACCTATAGATACTACTATAGGTAAGCGAGAGTTTAAAGAATTGGCTCAACATCTAATTGATCAAGATGATCCCGCCACCTTTAATCAGGCCATAATGGAATTTGGTGCTATACAATGCAAGCCTAAAAACCCGTATTGTCTGCATTGCCCTTTTAATGATAGCTGTGTGGCTTTGAGAGAAAATAAAATAGACAGACTACCGGTTAAACAGGGTAAAATTAAAGTTAGAGATCGGCATTTTAATTATTTGGTTTACATAACAGATGATGGCAAGACAATTTTAAATCAGAGGGATGCTAAGGGTATATGGGGTGGTTTATATGAATTTCCATTAATAGAAACCGAAAAGAATTACGAACCGGACGATTTTTTGAAATTTCTTGAAGATGACTCTATGGTGCAAGAACCGCGATCAATGTATGCAAAGCTTCCACAATTAGGCTCTGCAGATGTACGTCTATATAATGACAAAGCCATTTTGCATAAATTGTCGCATCAAAACCTATATGTAAAGTTCTGGATCGCTTCTGTATCAGATATTAAGAGCAAAAATGCTGTTCCTATAGCAAATGTTATTGATTTTGCAGTACCCAGAGTTATAGATCGATTTCTCGAAACCTTTGATTTTAGCAACTAAAGGAATTTCACTATTTTTGAATTCTCAAAAAACACTATATGTCAGGTACATTGAATAAGGTAATGCTCATAGGGCATACGGGTGATGAAGTGAAGATGCATTATTTTGAAGGTGGTGGCTGCATAGGACGTTTTCCTGTTGCTACTAATGAGACCTACACTAATAAGACGACTGGCGAGCGAGTAAGCAACACAGAGTGGCACAACATTGTGGTGCGCAATAAAGCTGCTGAAATTTGCGAGAAATACCTCAAAAAAGGAGATAAGGTATATGTAGAAGGACGCATTAAAACCAGAAAATGGCAAGATGATGCGGGTGTAGAGCGATATAGTACAGAAGTGCAATGCACAGATTTTACATTTTTAACTCCTAAAGATGCTGCAGGTCAACCATCACCTGCGCCATCATCAGGAAGCAGCACATCTAACGCTTCTAATAAGGCAAGTGAGCCGGCACATAGCGCACCTTCTTATGATGTTAATGACGAAGAGGATGATGATCTTCCATTTTAATTCTTACATTAGGTTTAATTCCCAGAGATTCTATATAGTTTCCGGGCTAACTAAAACAGAAACCACACCCCTTGGATCCTGACCCTGCCAGTTTACTAATTGCTACAAATTTAATTTCCGTTTCAACGGTATTCGGTCTTCTTGCGGTAATTGTTTTGTTAATATGCTCTGCTTTAATTAGTGGGACAGAAGTTGCCTTTTTTTCACTAACTCCTACAGATCTTGAGCTGGATATAGAAAAGCGTTCTAAAAAGGAGGCAATGGTTATTAAATTGCTGGATAAGCCTAAAAAACTTCTTGCTACAATACTGGTTGCAAATAATTTTATAAATATTGCGATCGTTCTATTGTTCACTTCGTTAGGCGATGTGCTTTTTGCTGGTCTTGAAGATGTACAATTGGGTATTGTGAACTTAAGATTTCTAATAGAAGTTGTTGCCGTCACTTTTCTTATTTTGATGTTTGGCGAAATTTTGCCCAAGGTCTATGCCAGCCGAAATAAAGTGAAGTTTTCTCATTTTATGGCTTATCCCATGCGCTTTCTTGACGTTGTATTTACACCTATAAGCATGCCTATGCGCGAGGTTACTCTATTCATACAAGGACGTTTTAGCAAGCAGAAGGCAAATTTGAGTATTGATCAACTTTCACAAGCACTTGAGTTGACCAGCGAAGAAGACACTTCTGTAGAAGAGCAAAAAATTCTAAAGGGTATTGTGAGCTTTGGTAATACAGATACCAAGCAGGTTATGAAACCGCGTATGGATATTTTTGCTTTAAATGAAGCTGCTCCTTATGCAGATATAATTCCGCCAATAATTGAGAATGGTTACTCTCGTATTCCCGTCTACAAAGAAAATATGGATACTATTTCAGGGATATTGTACGTAAAAGATCTTCTTCCGCATATTGATAAGCAGGATTTTGAGTGGACATCACTCTTGCGACCTGCGTATTTTGTGCCCGAAAATAAGAAGCTGGATGACCTGCTCAATGAGTTTAAAGATAAAAGAAATCACCTTGCCATTGTTGTAGATGAGTATGGAGGTACAAGCGGCTTGATTTCGTTAGAAGATATTATTGAAGAGATCGTAGGCGATATAAGCGACGAGTTTGATGATGAGGATATTATCTATTCTAAACTTGATGACAGCAATTATGTTTTTGAGGGAAAAACCTCGCTTAAAGATTTTTACCGCGTCATAAAGCTCGATGACTCTGCTCTGTTTGAAGAAAATAAAGGCGAAGCTGAAACATTAGCTGGTTTTTTACTTGAAATTTCAGGTGGTTTTCCTAAAAAGAATGAAATAATAAACTTCCAGAATTTCGCGTTTACTGTAGAGGTGATAGATCGCAAAAGAATAAAGCAGATTAAGTTGACCATCAATGAGAACCCATAATATTGATGATTTTTCCTCATATAAAAAGCCGATTTTTACGCTATAAACCCCGATTTTATAGGGTTTTAGCCGTTTTTTGCCTTCTTTTTTCGGCTTTAATTTTACAATCCTGCAAAAATGATACGCTCCCTAAGCCTAAAGCAGAACTGGCTCTTTCTTATCCTGCTCCTGCTTATAAAGAATATACGCTAAGTGACTGCCCCTATGATTTTAATATTAATAAAATAGTAAAAGTTCATACAAAAGACGGTTGCTCTGCTATTCTGGAATATCCCGGTATGAATGCCGCTTTATATCTTACCTATCGCAATGTAAATGGTGATATTAATAAACTACTTACAGACGCACAAAAGTTAACTTATGAGCACGTCATAAAAGCCGATGATATTTTTGAAGAGAAATATATCAACGAGAAACATAATGTTTACGGTATGTTCTATGATGTTTCTGGCAACGCCGCATCACAATCACAGTTTTACGTTACAGATAGTGTACAGCACTTTTTAACCGGTTCTATTTATTTTAATGTGCGCCCTAATTATGATAGTATTTTGCCGGCGGCAGATTATCTCAAAAAAGATATCCGTTATTTGATGGAAACAATTACCTGGAAAAAGTAACCGATAATTTTAAAGTTTGTTTCCTAGGTTAGAATGTTCATTTTTGCAGCTTATTCCCAAAAACGGGTTTTGACTAAAAAAATGGATAATAATTCCCGAAAGTGGGTATACCTCATTGTTCTTTCCCTGATCTGGGGTAGTTCATATATTCTTATCAAAAGAGGTCTAGAAGGATTAAGCCCCATTCAATTAGGAGCGGTACGCATTGTGTTTTCTACAATTTTTCTATTTACAATAGGACATAGAAGTTTATTTAAAATAAAAAAGGCTGAGTGGCCCTGGATTGCGTGGTCTGCGCTTTTTGGCACGTTTTTGCCGGTTTTTCTTTTCGCTTACGCGGAAACTGAAATTGATAGCAGTATTGCGTCGATTTTAAACTCATTAGTGCCGGTTTTTACCATATTTCTGGGGTTTTTGATCTTCAAAATCCACTTTACCAGAAATCAAATATTTGGAGTAATACTAGGTTTAGCCGGTGCTGCGATTCTCATTTTTGAAGGAGCAAATTTAAACCCAGACCAGAATTACTTTTTTGCACTTCTTGTAATTATCGCTGCTCTTTGTTATGCCGCTAATGCCAATATAATTAAATCTAAACTTCAGGATGTTTCTTCTACGGGAATTGCAGTGGGTAATTTCGCAGTAATGCTAGTACCGGCCTTAATATGTCTGGCTTTTTCAGGTTTGCTAGATGTTGAGGTTTTGCAAGATGAGCAAGTTCAGGAATCGCTTTTGTATATAGTTGTTCTTTCTATAGTGGGTACGGGTCTTGCTAAGATATTATTCAATAAGCTGATACAAATATCAACTGCGGTTTTTTCTACTTCTGTGACGTATTTAATACCAATTGTAGGGATTTTTTGGGGTGTGCTTGATGATGAACCCTTTACCATGATTCATGTATTTGCTTCAGGAATAATTCTTGCCGGTGTTTATCTGGTTAATCGAGACAGTAGGAAGAAAAAAAAGAGGCTGACATCTAAGTCAACCTCTTCTTAAAATTTCCTAAGTGTGTTAGACTATTGAAAGTCTGCGTCACTTACACCTTCATTTACTTTAACATCTGTTACCGTAAAATCAATTTTTTGAGGTCCCATAGTTTGTGATAGGCTAAACGGAAACTTTACTCCGTTTACTTCTTTGTAATCGCCCATTTCAAAAGATTGTACCATAGTTTGCCCGTTAGCAGATATGGTGGTTTCTTCTTTAACTTTTAAGCCTGATGTTGTATCAAAGAACGCTTTTTTAGTATCACTCAGTTTTACAACATACGCTTTGCTTCCGTTAACATCTTGTATGCTTTCTAGAGAAATATTCTCGTCATTTAATTGACTCAATTCTGGAAATGGAACTGATGATTCTTGTAAAGCTGTTAGTTGTTCTGCGGGAAGATCCATCTTTTGGCCTTGAGCCACAACATACGCTTTATCACCGTTAAGAACCTGCTTGCTCATAACATTACCCATTACAGATATTTCCTGTAAAAGTTGGTTGTTTGCAGTTTTCTTGATCTCCAGTTTTAAAGGTGTTCCCTGTACAGAACCTTCGGCAGATAAAACAACCGATTTTACCCCTTCCAGGGCCGATTTTCCGCCAATTGCGTCGATATAATTAGTGATCACAGACTGAGCCGTTACACCTTCAGGAATAGCCGCTTCGTAGTTAGGTTTTTCTACCTCGTTGCCTTCTTTATCATAAAATTTAACCGGAATTGCTTTTCCGTTATAATTAACCTTTTCAAGATTATTAAGTACTTCGCTGCCTTTTCCCGCGATCACAATGCGCGAATTTTGTGGTAAAAAGTATTTTTTAGCAACGCGCTGTACATCTTCTAAATTAACCGCATTTATTTTTTCTAAATATGTTTGATAGAAGTCTGCCGGAAGATTTTCTGTTTCAATATTTAAAGCGAAACGCGCCACAGTTGCCGGTTGCTCAAGTGAGCGCACAAAACTACCTATGTATTTTGCTTTTACATTAGCAAGATCTTTTTCTGTAACAACTTTATCTCTTATTGTGTTTATCTCTTCAAGAAATGCCACAACAGAACTGTCTGTTACTTCATTACGCACGCTTGCAGAAGCACTGAAACGAGTAGGAGCATATTTATCTGAACCTACACTTGAGTATGCGCCATAAGTATAACCTTTGTCTTCACGCAGGTTTAGAAACAACCTACCTTCGCCGCCGCCGCCTAGAATTTGATTTGCGATAAGCACAGGGAAATAATCTTTATCACTCATCTTAAGATCGATCAGGTTTTGAACGATAATCTCAGACTGAACCGCGTTAGGCATGTCTACAAAGTCAATTTCTGTAGCAGCTGTATTTTCTGGTTTAGGATAAATATTACTTAATTCCTGCCCTTTTTTCCAGTCGCTGAAGTATTTTTTAACTACTTTTTTTACATCTTTAGGTTTTACATCGCCTACAACAACAAGGTATGCATTGTTGGGTGTAAAGACTTTATCATAGTAAGCTTTAGCATCTGCAAGTTCTACTTTTTTAGCACTTTCTTGCGTTGTGAATTCACCTTTTGGGTGATCTTTTCCGTAAGCCAAAACTCCGCTTAATTGATTTGCTGCTGCAGAAACACTTTTTTCATTGGTTTTAATACCGTCTATTAAAAGTGCTTTTTCTTTGTCAAATTCTTCCTGAGTGAAATTAGGATGAATTGCTGCATCTGCCATTAGTTCAAGAATACGATCTGCATATTTTGAAAGTCCGCTGGCGAATGCGCCATCAGAACCAAAATTGATACTGGCACCCATATAATCTACTTCTTCATAGAAATCATCTTTTGCAATGCTTTGAGAACCTTTGCCTAACATAGATCCTGAAAGACTTGCTGCTCCTACTTTGTCGCCTTCTGCAACAGGAGGATTGTCTATAGTAAGATTATAAGATACACGGGGTAACTTATGGTTTTCTACTATTATAACCTTAAGCCCGTTTTTAAGTTCAAAAGTTTGTGGCTCGCTTATGTTGATTTCGGGAGCTGGTCCCGGTTTGGGTTGTTTGCTTCTGTCTATTTGTGCTGAAGCGGCTATACTGCAAATAAACAGTACGCTTAAAAATATATTTTTCATGCTTTTCATCAAGTTTTACTCACGAGGTGAGATTGTTAATGCTTTGAGGATTACCTCAGCAGTTTTTATTTTTGCTCTTGTGGTAGATATTTAAGCTTAACACGCTGGTTAGGCTTCAGGTATTTATTAGCTACCTCTTTAATTTCTTCACGAGTGATCGAGCGGTAAATATCTATTTCAGAATTGATAAGATTTGTGTCATCATACAGCATATAGTATCTGGCCAAAGAATTAGCGATACCCTCAACGCTTGAGTTAGAGTTTACAAAATTGGTTTCAGCTTTGTTTTGTAACTTTTTGAAGTCACTTTCAGAAATAAGATTGTTGCGCAGGTTAGCAATTTCTTCTTCGATCTCTGCAGAAAGTGTATCTAGTGTTGTTTCGCCAAGAGGCAATCCAAAAATTAAATACATACCATAATCTTCCTGCTCCAGATTAAAGGCGCCTACCTGTAAAGCCTGTTTCTGGTTATCTACAAGTTTTTTGTAAAGTTTAGAGCTTTTACCATCACTTAAGTAAGAAGAGATCATGTTTAATACATAGGCATCACGCTCACCGTAGCCAGGCGTGCGGTAAGCAGTAAGAACTGCAGGAACCTGAATGTTATTATCATGAAATTCTGCATCGATCTCTGTTGTGATAGGTTCTTCAACAGGATATGTGCGCTCTAATTTCTCACCGGTTGGGATAGGACCAAAATAATCTGAGATCATTTTTTTTGTCTTGGCAATGTCAATATCTCCTGCTACCACTAATGCTGCGTTGTTAGGAACGTAATACTTGTTAAAGTATGATTTGAACTCATCAAGAGTTGCGGCGTCAAGATCTTTCATGTAGCCTACATTAGGATCTTTATAAGGGTGTTTATCAAAAAGATTTTCGCTTATGGCGAATAAAAACTGCCCATATGGTGAATTGTCGTATCGCAATCTGCGTTCCTCTTTTACAACTTCGTTTTGAGTATCTACACCGTCCTGACCTATGATAGGGTGCATCATACGCTCAGACTCCATCCATAGACCTAATTCAAGATTATTAGAGGGAAAAACCTCATAGTAATAGGTGCGGTCCTGCGATGTGTTTGCATTATTTGTACCTCCGTTTGAGCTTACAATCTCAAACCATTTTCCTTTGTCTATGTTCTCTGTGCCTTCAAATAATAAATGCTCAAAAAAATGAGCGAAACCAGTGCGGCCGTCTTCACGGTCTTTACCTCCTACGTGGTACATAACTGCAGTTGTGACTACGGGTGCTGTTTTATCCTGATGCAGGATAACGTGTAAACCATTGTCAAGATCGTATTCTTCAAATTTTACTTCCTGGGCGGTTAATATTAGTCCCAAAAAGAAAAAAGAAGCGATAAAAAAGATCGTTTTCTTCATGTTTTAATTTTGTTTTTAGTTGCGGGATTTGACGCCGGCAACCCGATTTTGTTACAATTTAGGGTGATTATTAAAAGTTATTTATCGAGTAGGGTTTAAAACTAAGAATTATTAATAAGCCATTTTCTTAATATTGTTATTTTATGTTCAAAAATTAGCCGTAAATTTTAGATGATTATCAGTGAGGAAACCAATTTTAACAAGTCATTAGGGTGAAGTCGCTGTAAAAATTAAGATATTTAAGTTCACCATTAATCTGAAAAATTATGCCAAAAATAACGCTTCCTATACGATATGGGATTGCCATAAGCGCAGGGTTAATAGCCTATTTCTTATTTCTTGCTTTATTAGGATTACATACAAATCCCATTTTTAGTTTGCCTAACGGGCTAATTACAGGTTATGGGATTTTTGAAGCTATAAAACACTATAAATTGAGAAAAGGAGCAGATTTTGAATACAGTGACGGGTTCTCTGTAGGAGTTGTGACGGGATTTATAGCTACTATATTATTCACCATGTTCTTTGGTTTATATGCAGGTAATCTCAATCCGGATTTTTTAGATAAAATGATCAACAGATGGGAAGACACCTATAATACCAGTCTGGGTGTGGTTGTTTTTATGGTTGCTTTAATGGGTTTTGCAACTACTGTTGTTCTTACCTTAAGTTTCATGCAGCTCTTTAAGCAAAGCTGGAACACCAAAAAGAAGAAGAAAAATATTTAAGAATCACACTTATAGAGGTTTGTATTTTAATTAAATAGATGTATATTTGCGCCCTCTTAGCCGTAAAGGCTTGGAGTTAGATAGTATAATGTTTATTTAATCAAATCGCTATGTATGCAATTGTAGAGATAGCAGGGCAGCAATTTAAAGTTGCGAAAGACCAAAAGGTTTATGTTAACCGTCTGGCGGAAGATGAAGGAGCAAGTGTTTCTTTTGATAAAGTTCTTCTGGCTCATGACGGCGATAACATTACTTTAGGCGCCCCGGCTATAAGCGGCGCTTCTGTAGGAGCAAAAGTCGTTAAGCACCTTAAAGGTGATAAAGTAATCGTCTTCAAAAAGAAAAGACGTAAAGGTTACCGTGTTAAAAATGGTCACAGACAATCATTAACACAATTAGAGATTGTAGAGATTAGCCTTGACAGCAAGAGCAAATCTACTGCTAAGTCTGAATCTAAGCCTGCTGCAAAAGCAGAGCCTAAAAAGGAAACAGCTAAAGCAGACGATCTAAAAAAGATTGAAGGTGCAGGTCCTAAAGCTGCAGAAGCGCTTGTAAATGCAGGTGTTGATACATTTGCTAAGTTAGCAAAACTTTCTCCAGAGAAAATAAGCGAGATTCTTGCAGAAGCAAGTTCACGTCTTTCTCACCTGGCAACAGAGACTTGGCCTAAGCAAGCTGCGTTAGCTGCTGAAGGTAAGTGGGATGAATTAAAAGAATTACAAGACAATCTAGACGGCGGGGTAGAAAAATAATTCCCTGTTAATATTAACGATAAAACCTTAATATCATGGCTCACAAAAAAGGAGTAGGTAGTTCTAAGAACGGTAGGGATTCAGAATCGAAACGCTTAGGTGTTAAGATATTTGGAGGTCAAGCTGCCATTGCTGGAAATATCATAGTAAGACAAAGAGGTACTGCTCACAAACCTGGTGACAATGTGTATGCCGGTAAAGATCATACCTTACACGCCAAAGTTGATGGTACAGTAAAATTCACGAAGAAGAAAGATAATAAATCATATGTTTCTATAGTGCCTAGCGCTGAAGCATAATTCTGATAAGTGTTATTAAAAGAGACCCGCTTGCAATTTGCAAGCGGGTCTCTTGTTTTTATAAGTATTAGTAGAACGTTCTATAAGGTGTAATGAAGTATGATCTGTTGTAATTAAATGGTGGGAGTATTTAAGAAATTGAATATGATAAAGTTAATTTCTGATTGAATATAAATATTTTGATTTTCTTTCGTAATTTAACTTTAGTACTAATCAAAAAAATACTCTTATGAAAAAATTAATTACTTGCAGTTTAATGTCTATGCTATTATTATGCACAAGTTGTTTAGGTTCTTTTAGCGCATTCAATAATTTGAAAGACTGGAACATGGAAATCTCAGATAGCAGGTTTGTAAATAACTTAGTTTTCTGGGCGCTAAATATTGTACCTGTCTATGGTCTTTTCTTTATAGGTGACACTTTGATCTTTAATGTTATCGAATTTTGGAGCGGTAGTAACCCTATTGCTATGAATGATGGTGAGGTAGAAACCCAGATCTTAAAAAGGAATGGTAATACTTACGAGATGATAGCATCCAGAAACAGATTTGTTATCAACGTCATTGATGGAGAACATAAAGGCAATCATCTTGAAATGCTTTACAAACCTGAAGATAGGTCGTGGAATGCTCTTAAGGAAGATGGAGAGATAATAAAACTTTCATCTTTTAAAGATGGTTTAATGATCGTTTACATGCCAAATGGCGAAGAAGTTAAAATTGACCCTACAGCAACTCGAGAGCAAAGTCTTGCCCAGCTGGAAATGGCTAAACATGACTTTAATTTTGAAAGTAGAATGTTAGCTTTAGGTAATTAATAAACTACCCGTTTTAATTTAAATAAAAAAGCGGCTATCATCAATTTGATAGCCGCTTTAGTTTATATTATTTGGCAATATGCCTAGTATCTGTAGTATTCCGGTTTAAAAGGGCCGTTTACTTCAACACCGATGTATGCAGCCTGCTCCTCGTCTAATTGAGTAAGCTCTACGCCAATTTTCTCAAGGTGTAATGCGGCAACTTTCTCATCAAGATGCTTTGGTAGCATATATACCTTATTCTCGTAATTCTCTCTGTGCTTCCATAATTCAATTTGCGCCAGAGTCTGGTTTGTAAATGAATTACTCATTACAAAACTAGGGTGTCCTGTTGCACAACCTAGGTTTACAAGGCGACCTTCTGCTAGAAGGATTATATCTACACCATCAATGGTATATTTATCTACCTGAGGTTTGATCTCAACTTTAGTAGCACCATAATTGTCATTTAACCAGGCAACAGCGATCTCATTATCAAAATGACCAATGTTGCAAACTATGGTCTTATCTTTCATTGCCTTAAAATGCTCTGGTCTTACAATAGACTTATTACCCGTGGTAGTGATAACTATATCCGCTTTAGGTAATACTGTTTCAAGACGCTTTACTTCAAAACCATCCATTGCAGCTTGCAATGCGCAAATAGGATCAATTTCGGTGACGGTAACAATAGAACCTGCACCTCTAAAAGAAGCAGCTGTACCTTTACCTACATCACCATAGCCACAAACAACAACGCGTTTCCCGGCAAGCATAACATCTGTAGCACGACGTATCGCATCTACAGCACTTTCGCGGCAGCCATATTTATTATCAAATTTTGATTTTGTTACGCTGTCGTTTACGTTTATAGCTGGCATTGGTAGCGTACCATTTTTCATGCGCTCATAAAGACGGTGAACTCCTGTTGTGGTCTCTTCAGAAAGTCCGTTGATACCTGCAGCAAGCTCAGGATATTTATCAAGCACCATATTTGTAAGATCACCACCATCATCAAGAATCATGTTGAGCGGTTTGCGGTCTTCGCCAAAGAAAAGAGTTTGCTCAATACACCAGTCAAATTCTTCTTCGTTCATCCCTTTCCACGCGTAAACAGGAATACCGGCATCTGCAATTGCAGCAGCAGCCTGATCTTGAGTAGAGAAAATATTACACGAGCTCCATGTAACTTCTGCTCCTAAAGAAATTAAAGTTTCTATAAGAACTGCAGTTTGTATCGTCATATGCAGACAACCTGCAATGCGCGCCCCTTTTAATGGTTGCTCATCTTTATATTCTTCTCTTAAAGCCATAAGGCCGGGCATTTCGGCTTCAGCCAATTCTATTTCCTTTCTTCCCCATTGAGCTAAAGAAATGTCTTTTACTTTATAAGATACGTAAGGCAGTGTTTTAGTAGACATATTGTTATCTTTACAATTCTTAGTTTTTTTGCAAAAATACATATAATAGCCTACTTAACGTGCCTCTTTACAAAACAATAACAGTCAATCCCACCACTCAGGTTTATATCTGGAAGGTTGAAGAATCTCTTGAAGAGCTTTCAAAAGGTGTGCGACTTACTCCGCATTGTAGTGAGCGCATAACTCACATGAAATCACAAATTCATCAGCGTGGCTTTATGAGTATACGGCATTTGCTTAATGAAGCAGGTTATGTAGATCATGATCTGTATTATGATACTTTTGGAAAACCTCATCTTAAAGATGATAAGCATATATCAATAACACATTCTTATAATTTCACTGCAATTATTGTAAGTGATATAGAAGTGGGGATAGATATAGAAAAGCAAAGAGAGAAGATTTTAAAAATTGCACCTAAATTCACTCCTATTAAGGAATACAGAACACTTGCTAATGATGATGCCGTTATGCGTAAGTTAACAATAGTATGGGGAGCAAAAGAAGCGTTGTATAAAATCTACGGAGTGCAGGGAATAAGTTTTCTTCAAAACATCAATGTTACAGATTTTGGTTTTGATGATGAACATACTACAGCCAAAATCATATACAAAGGGCAAGAGAGTTACTACCACATAACTTTTATGGAGTTTGAAGGTTTTACATGTGTCTATGCGCTTTCTCAAAACTAAGGTGTTTGGAAATCATCGCTCATAAAACAAATAGCATATATAGTGGGATTTTATCTGCTAAAAAGCAGAACGAAAAGCTATTTGCGGTCCTTATTGATCCTGAAGATTTTGATCTTGAAACTACAGAAGAATTCTTTAGGCAATTACCCAGTTCTACAACTCACATTTTTATAGGCGGCAGTACAGCTTCTGGTCTTGAGACAGCACAAGTAGTCGCGGCAGTAAAGGCCATAACCGCGCTGCCTGTTATCCTCTTTCCGGGAGATTATAAACAAATAACAACTCAGGCAGATGGTATTCTATTTCTATCTTTAATTTCCGGAAGGAATCCCGAGTATCTGATCGAGCAACAGATAAAATCTGTACAAAAATTAAAAGACACAGGTATTCAAATTATACCCACTGGCTACATTCTCATTAATGGCGGCAATAAAACAGCTGTACAGGAAGTGAGCAAAACGACTCCGCTAGAACCCACAGATATTGACACCATCGTAAATACTGCCTTGGCCGGTGAATATACCGGAAAAAAAATTATCTATCTTGAGGCGGGAAGCGGTGCGCTTAATTGTGTGCCTTATGAGGTCATTGCTGCCGTTAAAAAGGAAATTTCTATACCTTTAATTGTAGGCGGTGGAATACGATCTAAATTAAAAATGCAGGAAATATATAAAGCCGGCGCAGATATGATCGTAGTAGGAAACGCTTTTGAAAAAGGAACAAATAAAATTTAAATATCACTTAATAGAAGATTATGAAGATTTCTGTAGAACTCACTTTTACCCCTCTTCACGACGATTTTGAGCCTCCAATCATCGATTTTATAAAGAAACTTAGAGAATCTGGTTTTACAACCAAAGAAACTCCGTTAAGTACACAGGTATATGGTGAATATGATGAGGTCATGACACTGCTAACAAAGGAGGTAAAAATCGCCTTTGAAGCAATAGAAAAAGGCTTAATGTATATGAAAATCGTAAAGTCTGACCTAAGTACTTATGAGCCCAATTTTTGATTTTCTATTTGGTCAATATTCAGATTATTCAAATCTTGATATTGGGCTAGAGATAACTGCAGTCATTTTTGGTCTGTTATCTGTTTGGTGTTCAAAGCAGAATAATATTTTAGTCTATCCTACGGGAATGGTGAGCACTGCTATTTTTGTTTATCTTTTGCAAAAATGGGGCTTGCTGGGCGACATGATGATCAATGGGTATTATTTTATCATGAGTGTCTATGGCTGGTATATCTGGACCAGAAAGGTAGACGCAACACATGTGACGCCTATTTCAACCACGACTTCTAAAGAGAATAAAATCTCTATTTTTATATTTATTGCAACGTGTGCTTTTGTATTTTTCATTTATCAGGTATTTGATAAATGGACAAGTTGGACGGCTTATGTAGACACTATTACAACAGCCATATTCTTTGTGGGCATGTGGTTAATGGCGCGCCGTAAGATAGAAAACTGGCTATACTGGATCGTAGGAGATATTATTTCTGTGCCATTATATTTTTACAAAGGTTTCACATTTACCAGTTTACAATATCTTATTTTTACCGTAATCGCCATATTTGGTTATAAAGCTTGGAAGAAACACTTACACAAAAACCCTGTAACTGCATAAAAATCGTGCTTTTTGGTCCGGAAAGTTCAGGAAAGACTACGCTTTCGCGGAAGCTTGCAGCGTATTACAATACTCTTTGGGTACCAGAATTTGCCAGAGAATATCTGCAGAATAAATGGGATACCGAAGCTTTAATCTGTGCGCCGGAAGATCTTGTACCTATCGCAATAGGGCAAATGAAACTTGAGAATGAGGCAACAGAAAAGACTGAAAATGTTTTATTTTGTGATACAGATCTGCTTGAGACTAAGGTTTATGGCGAGGTATACTACGGCGGGTGGAGTGACCCGGTGTTAGATAAATATGCACTCAAGAATGAATATACACTGTATCTGCTCACCTATATTGATACCCCGTGGGAGGCAGACGATTTGAGGGACAGACCAGATCAACGAGAAGAAATGTTTGCGCATTTTGAAAATGCGCTAAAAAAATATAACCGGCCATATATTACGCTTAAGGGTAGCATAGATGAGCGTATGAAAATGGCAATATCAACCATAAATAAACTGCTGGAATGAAATTTTCAAAAGAAGATATACAAGAAATAGAAGATCACGGGCTAACAGTAGAGCAAGTAGAGGCTCAGGTAGATAAATTTGTTAACGGTGTGCCCACTGTAAAACTTGAAGCCGCAGCAACGGTAAGTGATGGTATTTTTAAACTTGCAGATAGTGAGCAGACAAAATATCTTGATTTTTACGATGATCATAAAGAGGGACTTGATATTTTAAAGTTTACTCCCGCATCAGGTGCAGCTTCCCGTATGTTTAAAGCGGTATATCAGTTTATTGAAGATTATGATATTGATAAAGAATCTGTAGACGAATATCTAAGCAGAACTAAAAATAAAGACATAAAACAGCTTCTTGACAACAGAAAGAAATTTCCGTTTTACGAGAAAGTAGAAAGTATATTAAAAGATCGCTATAGCGAAAGCGAACTTGCAGATGAGAATTTTAAAAAGTTATCTTTTGTAAAGATAATGATGAATGCAGATGGGCTTGATTATGGCAATTATCCTAAAGGGTTACTTCCATTTCATAAATATGACTCTTATCCTGCCACAGCTTTTGAAGAACACTTTCATGAAGCAGCGGCATACGCAGCGGTAGCAGATAAGTCAGATTTGCATTTTACAGTTTCACCAGAACATAAAGAGCGTTTTGAAGAGCATTATAATGCAATCAAAGACTCAGTTAGTAATGCTACAGGAGTCAACTATACTGTAGATTATTCATTTCAGAAATCTTCTACAGATACGGTTGCAGTAACCACATCTAATGAGTTATACCGTAAGCCTGATGGTAAATTGTTATTTAGACCGGGTGGTCACGGTGCGCTTATTGAAAACTTAAATGATGTTGATGCTGATATAATTTTTATAAAGAATATTGACAATGTTCTTGTGCAAAGTCAAATCGAATTATTGGCAAAGTATAAAAAGATCCTAGCAGGGATGTTGCTTGAGCTGCAGGAGAAAATATTTAAATATCAAAAATCATTTGTAGAAGATTCTATTACAGAAGAGGAAGTGGCTTCACTGGTGTCTTTTCTTGAAGGTGATTTTAGCACTCGCCTTGATGATGATTTCGCCCAGTTTTCTTTTGAAGAAAAGAAGCAATATCTGCACAAGTTAATAGATCGACCCATTCGTATTTGTGGTATGGTAAAAAATGAAGGTGAGCCGGGAGGCGGGCCATTTTGGGTAACTAATGAAAGCGGAAAAACAGACCTGCAGATAATAGAATCTGCCCAGGTAAATCTTGATGATCCTGCACAATCTAAAATTTTTAAAGATTCTACACATTTTAATCCTGTAGATATTGTTGCGGGCGTGCGTAACTATAAGGGTGAGAAATACGATCTTTTAAAATATGTAAATCCTGATCTCGCTTTTATAGCAAGTAAAACATCAGATGGTGACCAGATCAAAGCTTTAGAATTACCCGGTTTATGGAATGGAGCAATGGCACTTTGGAATACAATCTTTGTAGAAGTTCCTGTAGAAACATTTAATCCGGTTAAAACTGTAAACGATCTTCTTAAGCCGGCACATCAGGTTTCATAAATTTGGATAAAAAGATACTGTTAGAAGAGTGTGATTTTAAGGCAGTGCGCAGCAGTGGCCCGGGTGGTCAACATGTAAATAAAACTTCTACAAAAGTTGTTCTTTCATGGAACTTACCAGATTCTGCAGCACTTTCTGAAGATGAAAAACAGCGCGTGCATCTTAAATTATCAAATAGAATAACTAAAGATGAGAATCTGGTTTTGAGCAATGACCATTCTAGAAGTCAGTTAAAAAATAAGGAGGCATTGGTCAAAAACTTCCTCCTGATGTTAGAAAAAGCGCTGAAGAGACCTAAGCAACGTAAGAAAACCAGGCCAACCAGAAATTCTAAATTAAGACGTTTAGAATCTAAAAAGCGCAATTCACAAAAGAAAGCTGACCGCCGCAATCCAGACTTTTAAGAAAATATTATGTAGAAGCGTTCTACACGCGCTGGGCATTGCCACAGATTTTCTACAATAAATTTACTTAACAAAACTTTCGCAAACGTAATAGAAGCCTTGCAATTCAAGCTCTTACTAAGCTACGCTTCTCTATATGCGAGATTGGTCCAATTATTCTATTTAGTTGATAAGAAAACAAGAATAACAAAATCAACTATAGACATGAAAAAGTTAATGATGACTTTAGCGACAGCGGCAGTTTTGCTGGGAGCAACACAAAGCACAATCGCACAGGAAACTGTACCAACAGTAGAATCTAATAAACCCATTTTACAAATGCAGGCAGGTAAAGACTATCAACCTATAGAAGTTGAAAATCTTCCGGCAGCCATTTCAGAGTCTGTGTCATCAGATTTTGAAGGTGCAACGGTGACTGAAGCTTATGTAGATGAAAAGCAGGAAACCTATAAAATTGTGCTTCAGATTCAGGGTAAAGATGCTCAAACGGTGTATGCAACCTCAGACGGAGAATGGATAGAACCACAGGAATAATTTCAAGTTACTTAAACCCAATATTTCAAAATAAACCTAAAAAATAAAAGTTATGAAAAATTTAATGATGACTGTTGCAGCAGCAACAATGCTTTTTGCGACACAAGGAATAAGTGCTCAAACTGATACAGCGATGAATACAGAAACTGCCGTAACAATGAAAACTGAATATACTGCGGTAGAGGTAGACAGTCTCCCTGAAGCAATTTCTGAAGCTGTAGAGACAGATTTTGCAGGATCAAGTATAAAAGAAGCATATATAGACGATAAAGAGGAGAAGTACAAACTGGTTCTGGAAACAGAAGCAGGAGCAGAGACTCATAAGGTATATATTACAAAAGAAGGTGAGTGGGTGAAAGAAGATGACTCGCAAGAGTAATCTTCAAAAATCGGGTTAATTGCTTCAATTATCAGCTTTTTTGCCCCAAAAACGAAGCTAGAATTATCAAAATTGCTATGAAAAAGAAAAATTATATGAATTGAATATTTAGAAGCAATTAACCCATTTTTCACAGGAGGAAGTCATAACTTGACTTCCTCCTTTTTTATGATTTAATTTAGAAAACACCCACGTTTCAATTAGTAATTTTGAAAAATTACGTTAAAGGTATATGACTCAAATACTGATAGTAGAAGATGATGTCGCATTTTGTAAAATGCTGGGAACCTTTTTAGAAAAAAAAGGTTTTAAGGTCTTGGCAGCTTATACGGCCCAGGAAGCATTGCGCTTGCTTGGTCAACAAAAAATAGGTCTCGTTATAACAGATGTACGCCTGCCAGATAAAGATGGTATTGACATTCTGAAACAGGTAAAAAGTGACTATTCAGAAATTCCTGTGATATTAATGACGGGTTATGCTGAAGTTAACCTTGCTGTACAAGCTATTAAAATGGGTGCTTTTGATTATATATCTAAACCGGTACGACCTGACCAACTTCTTAAAATTATAGAGAAAGCTCTTAAGCATGCTCCGGTTGACTCTCAACTCAACGGAGTTAAAAATCAGTTAGAAGAGAAAACGGGAGCCGATCAGGTTACTTTTATTCAGGGGGTGAGTGATGCTTCGGGTAAATTAAATCAATATATACACCTTGTTGCTCCTACTTCTATGTCTGTGCTTATAATTGGTGATAGCGGTACAGGTAAAGAATATGTTGCAAAAAGTATTCATGACCACAGTAAGCGTAAGGATAAACAATTTATCCCGGTAGACTGTGGTGCTATCCCCAGAGAGATAGCTTCAAGCGAATTCTTTGGTCACATTAAAGGATCTTTTACAGGCGCCGTTAATGATAAAATTGGTCATTTTGAAGCCGCAAATGGAGGGACTCTGTTTCTTGACGAAATAGGGAATCTAAGTTATAGTTTGCAAGTACAATTACTGCGAGCTCTGCAGGAGCGAATGATCAAACCTGTAGGAAGTAATAAAGAAATTCCCGTAGATATACGTGTTATCGCTGCAACAAATGAAGATCTTGAGGTAGCTGTGCGAAAAGGTGAATTTAGGGAAGATCTTTATCACAGGCTCAATGAGTTTTCTATACGCGTACCTTGTTTAAAAGATCGTAAGGAAGACCTTTTGTTGTTTGCAAATGTGTTTTTAGATAAAGCAAATGAAGATCTGGATAAACAAGTTCAGGGATTTAGTGATGCTGCTTTAGAAGCGCTTACTAATTATAGCTGGCCGGGTAATCTAAGGGAATTAAAAAATATAGTGAAACGCTCTGTTCTGTTAACGCAGGATACGATTATTCCATTAGATATATTACCGCGAGAGATAGTAAATTCACGCAAAAAAGATGATGAGGATTTTGGCTTGTTTAAAAGTAAAAATGAACAGGATATGATCATCAATGCACTTGAGCAAACTGAGGGAAACAAGAGCAAAGCCGCACGTTTACTCAATATAGATCGCAAGACGCTTTATAATAAATTAAAGCAGTACGATATTAAGACGTAAACTATGTCTGCCTTTTTAGGTTGAATAAAAGCCGGTCGATTTTTCTTTCCAAAACACTGTTTAAAGAATCTCTCACAATCTGCGAAGTTCTAAAAAAGTCTGAAGTCTCCAGCTTTTCTAAGATGGGAATGATCTCTTTTACCCGTAACTGTTTAAACATAGGTAACATCTTGTGGGCAACCTTATTTACCTCTGTAATGTTGTTTTCGCGTAAAGCGTTCTTCAGATTTTTCTTATTTTCAATTGTGCTTTCTATAAAAATATTGAGAATAGCTTTGAGCGACTCCGGGTCATTATCTGCAAAAAGAGCTAGTTCGTCAAGGCAATATTCAGCATTTTGATTTGATGTCGATACGGTTTCTGTAGATACAGTTTTATCTGTGCTGGTGCCTAGATAATCCTGTAAAACCTCATAGAGTACTTTGGGCGAATATGGTTTTCTTAAATTGTGTGCAAAGCCTATGCGCTCATAATCGTTATTTGACAGTTCACTATTGCCTGAAAGTGCGATCACGGGAATATTTGCCAGTTTTGGAATACCTTTAATTGCCTTGGTAAAATCTATACCATCCATCACAGGCATTTGTATATCTGTAAGAATAAGATCATATTTTTCTTCCTGAGCTTTCGCCAGAGCTTCTTCCCCATTAGCGCAGGAGTCGTAAGCAATACCGGTAGGTTTAATGACTTCTGCAGCCAGAGTGAGTTGCACAGGCTCATCGTCTACAATTAGAACTTTTTTAGACTTGTTTATTTGGCTTAGTATCTCCTCGTTAGTTTCTAGCTCAGTACGGCTGTTTTTGCCCGGTTTTACGGGGATTTTTACAGTGAAAATACTGCCTTTTCCGGGAACACTTTCTAGTTTGAGCTTCCCTTCCAGCAGGTTTACAAGCTTTTTAGTAATAGCCAGACCAAGGCCAAAACCTCCATATTTACGCTCAATATCGCCCCCAGCCTGTGAAAATTCGTTGAAGATAACTTTCTGTTTGCTAAGCGGGATACCTATGCCTGTATCTTCTACTACAAATTGCAAATAGCCTTTACTCTCGTTATACGAGGTGATGATCTTAATGGTTCCGGTTTCTGTAAATTTGTAAGCGTTAGTTAGAAGATTAGATAAGATTTGTTTAATACGGAAAGGATCACTTATAAAATAGCGATCTATTTCATCTGTTGTTTCAGTAATAACTTCAACATCTTTTTTCAATTCTGAAGGCAAAGCTACCGTTAAAACATCTTCAATTAAGTTTTTAGGGTTAAAAGCAATCTTCTCTATAACTACGCGGCCCGCTTCCAGTTTGTTGAAATCAAGGAGATCATTTACAAGTCTTAAAATGTAGTAAGATGATTTCTGTACATTTTTGAGATAGCGTTCCTGCTTTGTGCTAAGATCAGATTTTTGTAGAAGATCTGTGAAACCAATAACGGTGTTTAATGGCGACCGCATATCGTGGGTGATCGTAGCCATTAACTGTTCACGGCTTTTTAACAGCGATCGTGTAACTGCGTTGCTTTCTTCTAATTGCCTGCTGTATTGCTGACTTTTAGACGCGTCTATAAAGATCATAATTACAAAACCTAAAGCCAGTAATATACTTATGACACCAAATAGTTTAAGCCTGTTTGATATTTCCTTGATGCGTATGTTGAGCTGTTTTTCACGCTGTTGCGCACTTAAATAACTCTCATGCTCAAGTGTAGAAAGCAGGTTCCTGATCTTGAGGTTTATATTCTGGTCATTCTGCAGCAGTTCATTTTCACGATTAATAATATCCAGCTCAAGCTTCTTCTTGCGTTGTTCTATTTTAGCCAAAGCATCACGTACAGTTTGCGCCATAGAACGCATGGTTTTATCTTCCGGGATATTGTCGCGACGCAGCCAGTTGTAGAATTCTACATACGTATTTTTTGAGTCAGGGTCGAGGCTGTCAAGCCTGGGATCGTTCTCATAATCTTCAAAATAAATATCTTCTTTGATAAGTTCTGCTATGGCATCTTCATAAAAACTACGAGAATACTGCCGTTCTCGCAGATTCACCATGGTTTGCATGTTATCTGTCTTTCGCGAAAGCAAGATCTTTATCGTGTCAAGCTGTATATCCTGATAATCAACTCTATTAAGTGCCTGTAATGAATCAAGCTGCATAGAAATGCTGTCTACCAGTTGGCTGTACTGCCCGTAATGTTCATGAGAACCGGTAGCCATTGCTGTTCTGCCTATAGTTTCAGCTTCGTATAAGTAGCTTAAAGCATTGCTAATGAAGGTAAGTTTGCGGTTTGCGACCTGCTCTTCCTGTGCGGGATAAATAAACTCTTTTATACGCGGGTAGATAAATAAATATGCAAGTGTCGCCAGGCCAGCGATAAGAACGTATCCTACTAAAACTTTGAAAGTTATGGAGCGTTTTGTGTTCCGCATATTATTTATGATTAGGTAAATTTAAGTGAAGGCCGTGCAAAAGCAATTAAATTTTTCTACAAAAAAAGGATTTAATAATTTACATTTGCCGCCTAATCTCAAAGGGGTGCTTAAACGTCGTTATTTATTAGCGGGTGCAAGCTGAGATCATACCCAAAGAACCTGGGCGGGTAATGCTGCCAAGGGACATAGCGTAATGAAATGGTTATAAAATCACAGCCATTGCAAAACGTGCAATCATTATCAATTATTATTTAACTAAAGAATAATTGCCCCTTTTATTCGTAAACATTTTTTTACGGATGAAAAATCTCTTATTCGCTTGTGGAGCAGCCTTTATAGGCTTTAATGCGCTTGCACAGGAAACCGTCGTAGACACGGCCAAAGTAGAAAAGCTAGACGAAGTTCTGGTAAAATCAGTTAGGGTAGATGCACAGTCGCCCATTACACACAGTGATCTTGATCAAAAGGATCTCAATGAACGCAATCTGGGGCAGGATCTGCCTATTTTGCTCAATTATTTGCCCAGTGTGGTCACCACCTCAGATGCCGGTGCCGGTGTAGGTTATACAGGTTTTCGCGTACGCGGAACAGGAAACCAGGGTATTAACGTGACCATTAACGGTATTCCCTATAATGACGCAGAAAGTCTCACCACTTTTTTTGTAAACCTGCAGGATTTTACATCTTCTGTAGAGAGTTTACAACTGCAGCGCGGTGTGGGGACTTCTACAAATGGGGGCGGAGCTTTTGGCGCAAGCCTTAACATTTTGACTAATGCCAGTGAGGACGATGCTTTTGCAGAAATTTCAGGTTCTGCAGGTTCTTACAACACGCGCAGAGGGAATGTGAAATTTGGCACCGGTCTGTTGCATGATCATTTTACTTTCTCAGGTAGATTTTCAGTGATCAAGTCAGATGGTTACGTAGACAGAGCGTCTTCAGACCTAAAATCATATTATTTGCAAGGTGCTTATAAAGATGAAAACACGCTTATAAAAGTAATTGGTTTTGGTGGTTCTGAGGTAACCTATCAATCGTGGAATGGTATTGACGCTGCCACCTTAGCTTCTGACAGAAGGTATAATCCTATAGGGTTTCAGTACGATAATGGCGGCAATTTAGAAGGTTTTTACGATAATCAGGTCGATAATTACAAGCAGGATCATTTGCAACTGCACTGGAACCAGCGTTACGACCAGCACTGGTCTACAAACCTGAGTTTAAACTATACGTATGGTCGCGGCTTTTATGAAGAATATGTTGATGACTGGTACTATACGAATGTAAATTTTGATGAAAGTCCCACTTTCGCATTTTTAGGGTGGACGCCCTATACCGTGAACGGTGAAGAAATGACTTCTACAGATCTTATACGTCGTCGCTGGCTTGATAATGATTATTATGTAGCAAGTCTTAATGTGAATTATAAGGACGAAAAGCTTGATTTTACTTCAGGATTATTTGGTAGTATTTACAGCGGAAAGCACTTTGGTGAAGTTACCTGGGCGCGTTATTTCTCACAGGATGCAGAAAAAAATGATCGTTATTATGAAGGAACCGGTGATAAAAATGAATTTACCGCTTTCGCGAAAGCGACCTATCGTTTAAATGATGAGTTAAGTTTGTTTGGCGATTTGCAGGGGCGTTTTATTAATTATAAAACAGACGGAATAAATGATGACAAACAGCCATTTGTAATTGATAAAAGTTACTCTTTCTTCAATCCCAAAGCCGGTTTGACCTACAGTTTAAATGAGGAGAATGACCTGTATTTCTCATACGCACGAGCTAATCGTGAGCCTAACCGCACAGATTTTGAAAATGGTGATCCACAATCTGAAAGCCTGAATGATTTTGAGTTAGGTTACCGTTACAATACACAGAACATTCGAGTTAATGCCAACATTTATTATATGGATTATCATAATCAACTGGTGTTAACAGGCGCTATTGATGATGTAGGTGCGCCTATACGGGCAAACAGCGGTTCTAGTTACAGACTGGGAGTTGAGGTTGAAGCAGGTTTTCAAATAGGTCGCCAGCTGGCTATATATCCCAATGTGGCAATAAGCAGCAATAAGAATCGGGATTTCTTTTTTCAAAGAGATGGTGTACTAACTAATCTGGGTAATACTAATATTTCTTTTTCTCCAGATGTGGTAGCAGGTAATCGTTTAGACTTTTTCCCTGTAAGCAATTTGAGACTTTCGTTGCTTTCAAAATATGTAAGTGAGCAATTTCTGGGGAATATTGATGCTGAAAGTTCTAAGCTGGATGCTTATTTTATAAATGACTTTAACGTGCAATATGATTTGGGTGGGATAGGTTTTGCAAAGTCTGTTACGTTAACTGCTTTGGTAAACAACATCTTTAATGAAAAATACGTGTCAAACGGTTATTTCTACACCTATGATGATGATTACTCTAATCCGGGAACTGTAACTACAATAGAAGGTACGGGTTATTACCCTCAGGCAACCACTAACTTTTTAGTAGGAGCAACTGTTCGATTTTAGAAAAAAATCGGGTAAAAACATTGAAAAACCGGCATTTTACTGCCGGTTTTTTTAGTTAGAAACGGTAATAATATTTCCACTTTGGGTAGCTCTATATTCAAGTAGAGGATATTGCTTGTCATCATTTGAAGCAAGACCGGTGTACAAATTGTAAGTTGTGTTCTCGCAAGAGCAGGTAACTTCTATGCCATTGAGGTCCATAGTAGAGCAATCGCTAGGAGCGTGATTGGGGTCACTCGCTTCCCAGGCGCGAATTCCTGTGCCTGTATTTACAGCAAAAAAGCCGCGCACTCCCGCATTAGCCACATAAATTGCATTTCCGGGAAATTGTAAATTGCTGTATTGAGGCAAATTTGTATTTAGTGTTATGCTAAAACCTATATCTGGTAAATAGGGGTTACGGTTGCGGCCATTTTCATCTGCACTGCAAGAAGTAAGGCTTATGATTAATAAGAGGATGATAACAATTCTGGACATTTATTTTTTAATTTAAAAGTTGTCAATTTACAACAATTTAAGGCTGTCAATTAATAATTTCGTATATTAGCAAGTACAAATCCCGTGAAAATGGGATTTTTTGTATTTAGGCCTCAAGGCTTAAGTAACACCGTTTTATTATAATCATACAAGAGAAAACGACGATATAGTACGCACATTGTGCATAAACAATTAAGTTATGAGTAAATTATCTTATTATACAGCAGAAGGACTAAAAAAACTGAAGGATGAGCTAAATAAGTTAAAAGATATTGAGCGCCCTAAAGCTTCCCAGGCAATAGCAGATGCAAGAGATAAAGGTGATCTAAGTGAGAATGCAGAATACGATGCCGCAAAAGAAGCACAGGGAATGCTCGAGATGCGCATTGCAAAACTTGAAGAGACCGTGGCTAACGCCCGTGTGATTGATGAGTCGCAGCTTGACACCTCAAAGGCGCTGGTACATTCTACTGTGAAAATTAAAAATCAGACCAATGGAGCTGAGATGAAATATAAGCTTGTCGCTCAAAGTGAGGCAGACCTAAAAGCAGGAAGAATCTCTGTAGATTCTCCTATTGGTAAAGGTTTGCTGGGTAAAAAAGTAGGTGAAGTGGCAGAAATTAGTGTGCCTAACGGTACCATGAAATTTGATATTCTTGAAATAACACGTGAACACTAATGGCTTCAATATTCACAAAAATAATAGACAGAGAAATTCCCGGTCACATTGTGGCAGAAGACGAGAAGCATATAGCGATACTCGATATTAATCCTAATGCTAAAGGGCATACGTTGTGTATTCCAAAAAAGGAAGAGAACAAGATTTTTGACCTTCCTGAAGATGAATATATTGATTTGATGCGCTTCTCGCGAAAGGTTGCAAAAGCACTTGAAAAGACGGTTGAATGTAAACGTATAGGTGTATCTGTGATAGGTCTTGAAGTGCCGCATGTACATGTGCACTTAATCCCGCTCACCACTATGGAAGATGCTCGTTTTTTACAGAAGAACCCAATGAGTAATGAAGAACTGGAGTCTTTAACTAAAGCAATACAAGCTAATCTATAATCTCCTGTGGCTAAAAACACCACAATATGGTTACCGTAATAATACAATGATATAAAAAACCTCGAGGATATTCCTCGAGGTTTTTTGCTTAAATAACCGATTTTCAAGTCTTTTAAGCCGATAATTTCATAATAAGGAAAGCGGCAACAGCTGCAGCAATTGCTACCCCCAGAATTAATACGATACCCAGAGTTTTAAGTTTAAAATATTTTTTTGGTTCGCCGGCAAGTTTACGGTTGTAGTTGTAAACGCGCTCAATATCTTCCGTCCAGCGTGCAGGGTAAATAGGGGTATTACATTTTGTGCATTGCAGATCTGTTTTTATTTCTGCAAGAGAGCGCTTATAGAGTTTGCCTTCTTCGTGTGGTTGTGAGAAGCTAAGCTTCAAGCCATCATTCGCATAACATTCCGGGCAATTATTATTGAGTGTACCCTCCCAATATTTACTATAAATAGTTTTCATTAATTTTTTGCTTGAGCGCTTAATTTTTTGGTTTGAATAAATTTAATTGCGCATACTGCAATAACATGATCGTTTTGGCATCTTTAATCTCGCCATTTTTTATCATATTTATCGCTTTCGCGAAAGCGTATTCATGCACGATAATATTTTCTGTCTCGTGTTCTGCACCACCGCCTTCAGACACTTTTTCTGCTTCTGTATACGGGGCGACAAAGAAATGTAAAATTTCTGTAACAGCACCCGGCGACATATAAGACTCAAAAACTTTTTCAACTTTTGTGAGGTAATAACCGGTTTCTTCTTCTATTTCTTTAAGAATCGCAGTCTCAGGATCATTTTCATCAAGCAGACCGGCGCAGGCTTCTATCATCATGCCGCTGGAGTTTTTATTGAGATACGTTGGCATGCGAAATTGCTCTGTGAGAATAACCGTTTCTTTTTCCAGATTATAAAGTAAAACCACCGCGCCATTGCCGCGGTCGTAAACTTCGCGTTCATGCTTTTCCCACTCGCCGGCATTATTTAAATATTCAAATGAAGCCTTTTGCAGAATGTACCAATTATTAGAGAGTGTGTGTAGTTCTAGATTACGTACGTTTTTGTTCATCTTCTATTAATTTTAATGAAACCTGAAATGTTGTGCCTTTATTCAATTCGCTGTGCAACACTTTTATGTGGCCGTCATGATACTCTTCTATTATGCGTTTAGCAAGAGAAAGTCCCAGACCCCAGCCTCTTTGTTTAGTTGTAAAACCAGGCTCAAATACTTTAGAGAATTTATTTTTTGCGATCCCTTTACCGGTATCAGAAATCAAGATATTTACAAAGCGGGTATCTCTTTTTACCACAAGTGACAATTTTCCTTTCCCTTTCATGGCATCTATAGCATTCTTGACCAGATTTTCTATGGTCCAGCCAAATAGCTCTTTATTGAGCATAACATAAAGTTCACCTTGCGGCGGCGTGTCTATAGAGAAAGCTATAAGCTTAGAACTACGTTTTGCGAGGTAGTCAAAAGTTTCGGTTGTTTCTTCTATTATGTTTGTCTTTTTAAGTTTGGGAATTGAGCCTATTTTAGAGAATCGTTCTGTAATTATGCGCAGGCGGTCTACATCTTTATTTATTTCTTCAATGTATTCTGGGTTTACATTTTCTGTCTTTAAAATTTCAGTCCAGCCTACAAGAGATGACAACGGTGTGCCTATTTGATGTGCGGTTTCTTTTGCCATACCAGCCCAAAGTAAATTTTGTTCTGAAGCTTTTGAGGTTGCATAAAAGAAGTATATAACCGCCACAAAAAGGATAACTACCACAATAAGTGCAATGGGGAAATACTTTAACTGGTTTATGATAGGCGAGTGCCCGTAGTATGCATATTGTAGCGGCCCTTCTTTCATATCGATACGTATGGGTTCATTTTCTGCCTCCATACTGCGTATTAAATGATTAGCTTCTTCCTTGTCATTTAATACCCTGTCTGATACATTGAGGCTGTAGAAAATGCTGTCATTTTCATCTGTTACAATAATGGGTAAGGTGGTGTTTTTAAGATTTATCTCTTTGTACAATTCCGCGTAAGCGTAAGAATCTGCAGCATTTAGACCTTCGAGAGAAGTAGCCCAGATTTCCATTCTGTCGCGTTCTGCCTGCTTGAGTTGATCAAAAAACAGAGATACATTCCACAAAATAAGGCCAATGATCAATATGGCGGCAACAATAATAAACCAGCGGGAAAAACGCTGATCTGGATTAAACTTCATATAAACTGAGCTTTGATTAAATATAAAGCAATTAAGAGAAAATTATTGTAATCAAAACGGTTTTAAGTTGTTCGTCATATTCATACCTTTGTAAAAATCAAAAAAATTCTATGCTTACAATAGATCCCAAAGATCTTTCTACGGGAAAACTACATGGCTATTTAGTGAGTTCAATAGGACCGCGGCCTATAGCTTTTGCAAGCACAGTAGATGTAAAAGGCAATGCAAATCTGGCGCCTTACAGCTTTTTTAATGTATTTAGCACAAACCCGCCGGTATTGATATTTTCTGCTGCCAGACGTGTGCGTAATAATACAGTAAAACACACGCTAGAGAATATTGTTGAGACCAAAGAGGTTGTTATCAATATCGTGAGTTATGCCATGGTACAGCAAATGTCTCTGGCAAGCACAGAATTTGAAAAAGGTGTAGATGAGTTTGAAAAATCGGGGTTTACTAAGGTAAAATCAGATTTTGTGAAGCCATTTCGGGTTAAGGAATCACCGGTGCAAATTGAATGCAAGTTGCGTGAAATAATAGCCTTAGGTGAAGAAGGAGGAGCAGGCAATCTTATTTTATGTGACATTGTGAAAATGCATATTGCAGAAGATATTCTGGATGCAGACAAGAAGATAGATCAACATAAAATAGATCAGGTAGCGAGAATGGGAGGCGACTGGTATAGCAGAGCAAATTCCGGACTTTTTGAAGTGACGAGACCTGTGCAGGACATGGGTATAGGTGTAGATCAAATACCAGATGAAGTGCGATTAAGTCCTATTCTTACAGGTAATGATCTTGGTAAATTAGGAAATAGCAAAAACCTGCCTGTAGATGATGAAATTCGGTCTTTTTTAGCCGAAAATCAGCCGGAGCGTGAACTGGTTTCTACCGGTGATCGGGATCGCATACACAGAAGGGCGCAGGAGTTTTTACATGAGAATAGAACAGGCGAGGCCTGGAAATTATTATTAGCGAAATAGCTTTCGGGAAGGGAGCACAAATACAATTTTTATGGAAGTACAAGGTAAAGTAAAGTTAATAGGAGAAACACAAACATTTGGAAGCAGTGGGTTTCGCAAGAGAGAGATTGTAGTTACTACAGAAGAGCAATACCCACAGCACATTATGGTTGAGTTTATTCAGGATAAAACTGACTTGCTAAATAACTATAAAGTAGGACAGAACGTTAAAATAAGCATCAACCTGCGCGGCAGAGAATGGGTGAGTCCACAAGGTGAGACAAAATATTTTAATACAATACAAGGCTGGAGAATTGAGAATCTGCAAGCGGGCGCTCCTTCTGGCGGTAATATACCTCCTGTACCACCAGCAGATCAATTTGAGCCGGCATCAGACTTTAGTGATGATGATCATGATGATCTGCCTTTCTAAAAAAACTATCGGCTTACATTTAAGAGGCTGTCTAAAAAGATTAATTTTCGTCAACCTGAACTGTCACACTTCGCCTGTTGAAGTGTTGTTTCGGGTTCTTATAAACATTGTTTTAATAACGATGGGAATAAAGAATGACGAATGCACTACTTTTTAGACAGCCTTTTTATTTTTAATTACCAATCCTGAGTCTTAATAAATTCTCAGGATCTCTTACATAATATATGCTGCTAAAAGAGTAATTTAGTTAGTGTACCCAAATTAATAATTATCATATATCTACACCCAGATCAACCTTTCCCTCATCCTTCACAGGCGAGTGAAGAAGGCTTACTGGCTTTAGGCGGCGACCTGTCTATAAAAACACTGGTCAATGCTTATAGTACAGGCATTTTCCCGTGGTTTAATGTAGGGCAACCTATTTTGTGGTGGTCGCCAGATCCCAGAATGGTATTGTTTCCGCAGAAAATAAAAGTTTCAAAATCAATGCGAAAAGTGCTGCGAGAAAATACATTTACTATAACCCACAATGAGAATTTTCTTGACGTTATTCTCAACTGCAAAAGAATAAAACGAGAAGGCCAGTTAGATACATGGATTACTAACGATATGGTCGCGGCTTACCTGGAGCTCTTTGAAGAAGGCATAGCAGAATCTGTTGAGGTATGGCAGGACGATGTTTTAGTAGGCGGTTTGTACGGGATAAACTTAAAAGATAAAAAAGTGTTCTGTGGTGAATCTATGTTTGCTAAAAAGAGCAATGCGAGTAAAGCCGGCCTAATTTGGCTTTCGCGAAAGCTAACAGAAGAAAGTTATAAGCTAATAGACTGTCAGGTTTATACAGATCACCTTGCGAGTATGGGTGCAGAGGAGATAGACAGAGAGCAGTTTTTAGGATTTCTGGAGTGATTTTTGGCTTTTAAAAGCGATTTTTAGGAATTCATTTGTGCGACTTCGCTGTGTCGAAAACAACTCACCTCATGGTCATTTACCATTCCTGTAGCCTGCATATGTGCATACATAACAGTAGAGCCTACAAATTTAAAACCTCTTTTTTTCAGGTCTTTGCTTAGAGCATCACTTATAGCTGTTGTAGGCGGTGCGGTTTTATAATTCTCAACGTGATTATGAATGGGAGAGCCTTCTACAAAACCCCAGATGTATTTTGAAAAACTGCCAAATTCTTCCTGAATTTTCATAAAAAGCTGTGCATTTGTAACAGCAGATCTTACCTTAAGTTTGTTGCGTATAATACCGGGATTTTGGAGAAGCTCTTCCAGCTTATCTTCTTTGTATTGCGCTATTTTCTTGTAATCAAAATTATCAAAAGCTTCTCTAAAGTTTTCGCGTTTGCGCAAAATTGTTATCCAACTCAAACCTGCCTGAAACGTTTCAAGAATTAAAAACTCAAATAAGGTTTCATCATCATAAACCGGTACGCCCCATTCTGTATCGTGATACGCTTCATAAAGAGGATCACCTAGGCACCAGCCGCATTTTTGTTGGGTCATTATTAACAATTTTTAGCGACTAAAGATATTATTTTTGATGTGATATATTTTAAATCTCAACAGTAACTTTGCTGTTTCTGCATATTAGTATAATGATTAAAACACAGATAGAACAGGAAGAACTTGTAAGACAGGCTTTAAAGAGAAGTATTTCTTACGCAGACTACCGCCTACTGGTAGATAAACACGCTTCTACCTTCACAAGTACAGGTCATACACAAACCGAAGCGCTTTCTAATTATACCATTCTTAATAACAAAAGGATGAAAAGGTGGGATAAGACCCTTAAGTTAGATCCAGAACACAAAGCCCAAATAGAAAAGTTAGATTACAAAATGAACTGGCTTGTACTTACTGAGAGCTGGTGTGGCGATGCAGCACATACAATTCCTGTAATGAATGCGCTTGCAAATTGTAATGAGAATATAGATCTGAGTATTGTGCTACGAGACGATAATCCCCAATTGATGGATGCTTTTCTTACAAATGGCTCTATGTCTATACCTAAACTTATTATTCAGGATGACTTGTCAAAGGGTGTTTTAGGAAGTTGGGGACCCAGACCGTCTACTGCTACAAATCTGGTTGAAGATTATAAAAGCAAAAATGAGTTGTTAACGCCTGTTTTTAAAGAAGAATTACAAATGTGGTATAATAAGGATAAAGGGCAAACTACAGCAAGCGACATTGTAAATCTAATCGAGTCGTTTTATGCTCAAAACGAAATTTAAAAATTAATTTTATCCCTGAAACTCAAAAGTGATGCTGCCTAATTGAGTAGGTTTGTCTCCTTTATTAAAAAAAGCGCGTTCTGCATATTGCAACGCCTGATCTACCAGGCAACCATCTGAAGTTGTAGATGCCTTTTTGTTATATGATGTTTTTGTTACTCTGCCTAAATCACTCACTTCTATATTTATTACCACTTTACCCGTACCGTCACAAGTATAAACGGGGTTAGGTATTTTAACCGCATCACGGTCATTTAAGATATAGGTCACTGTACTTCTGCGACTGCCTGAAGTGCTTACTCTGGCTTGCTCTTTATTAGTATCGTCACCACTGCTTTGCTTCTCTTGAGATTCTGCTCTTAGCGCTGCGATCTTACTTCGGTAATCTGTGTAGGCCAGATCATTGTCGCTCTCTGTACTTTGCTCTTCTGCCTGAGAAGCATTTTCCATGGCGTCCTGCAATTTGTCCTGCTCTTTAAAATATCGGTTAGCCTCTCGTTGTAAACGCTCACTGTTATACGCTTGGTGAGTGAGTTTTTCGCTTTTAATTTCTTGTTCTTCCAGTTCCTGTTCTTCTTCAGGAGTGATTTCTGGCTGCTCTTCTACAATAGGAATGGGTATAAATTCTTCCTCCGTTTTTTTGTCAAAAGGCTTTATAGTGATAAAGAAAAATATAAGAATGAGAATCCCCGCACCGCTAAAGGTGATCAATAAAGATTTATCCTGGGGGCTTATATACATAAAGGTCAAAGTTAGTAAAACTGAGCATTTATAACTCTTAACAGATTGCTTTAAAACAGATTAAGAAGATAAAAGCTCTTAAAATTTGGTGCTTTTTAAGCGATTTTTAGCTAAAATAACCGATTTTTCTACAAGTCGTTTTTAATTTCAGCTTCAAAAGCTTCAATGGTAACGCCGTTTCTCACATGAAATTCTCCTATGCGTGTACGTCTTAACGCAGAAAGATGCGCGCCATTGTTTAAAGTTTTGCCAAAATCGTGAGCAAGCGAGCGTATGTAAGTGCCTTTGCTGCAGCTTACGCGAAAATCTACTTCGGGAAGTGCTATGCGTGTGATTTCAAATTCACGTATTTCTACCTGGCGAGAAGCTATTTCTACATCTTCACCTTCGCGAGCATATTCATAAAGTCGTTTGCCATCTTTCTTTAAAGCTGAAAAAACCGGCGGAAACTGGTCAATTGTACCAATAAATTGATGAGTAGCGGCAGTTAGGCCTTCTTCAGTTAAATTTTCTGTAGAGAAAGTCTGGTCAACCTCAGTCTCGAGATCATAAGAAGGCGTTGTTCCACCAAACATAAAAGTGCCGGTGTATTCTTTTTCCTGACCCATAAATTCATTAATGCGCTTCGTGAGTTTGCCGGTGCAGATAATTAAGAGGCCGCTGGCTAATGGATCCAGAGTTCCGGCATGGCCCACTTTTATCTTTTTTATATTGTAGTTTTTCCTAATGAGCCACCTTACTTTGTTCACCACCTGAAAAGAGGTCCAGTTTAGCGGTTTGTCAATAAGGAGAATTTGACCTTCTTTGTAATCTTCAGCGGTCATTAAACAATAGTTAGTTCTTGTATGAAGAAATGAATTATAAGAATAGCTGTGCCTGCAATTATACGGTAGTAACCAAACATTTTAAAACCGTGTTTACTCAGGTAATCTATAAAAGATTTTATTGCGATAAGTGCCACAACAAAGCCTACAATGTTGCCTATGATCAACAGATTAACCTGATCACCGCTTAATTCAAAACCGTCTTTATAATAATCGTATGATTTTTTAACTGTAGCTCCCAGCATGGTAGGCACTGCAAGAAAGAACGAGAATTCTGCTGCCGCTGTACGCGAAAGTTTTTGAGACATACCACCTACAATACTCGCACCGCTGCGGGAAACGCCGGGGATCATAGCCAGACATTGAAAGAAACCTATCTTCAGGGCTGTGAGATACGAAATGTCTGTTTCTTCGGCATCGCCAAACCAATCATCTACTTTTAATAGAACAAAACCACCCAAAACAAGGGAGATCGCTACCACAACAGGGCTTTCAAGCAGGCTGTCTATAATGTCATTAAATAATAATCCTAACACAACAGCCGGAAGAAAAGCTACAAACAGTTTGTAGTAAAAATCCATTGACTGAAAGAAGCGTTTAAAGTAAAGAACAACCACAGACAGAATAGTTCCTAACTGAATTACGATAGTAAAAAGCTTTGTAAAATCTTCCTGAGCAATACCAAAAAAGGAAGAAGCAATAATCATGTGACCGGTAGAAGAAACCGGTAAAAATTCGGTTAAACCTTCTATAATCGCGAGAATAACGGCTTGTAGTGTATCCATCTATTTCTTTTTGGTTTCAGGGTTTAACAAGATTGCATAAACTTCAATCCCAAAACCCAGCAAAACCAAAGCGGGAGCAAGGCGTATACGTCTCCAGCTATAAATATCCGGATTAAAAACATTAGGGTCATCGCTTCCGCCGCCAGACATTAAAATAAAGCCAAGAGCGATCACGCCCAGACCTATAAGCATTACCGTATAATTTTTCTTGCCAAAGATGAAACTGCTTCTGTGCAGTTCATTTTGCTTTTTTAACTTTTGTTTCTTTTCTCCCATTTTCAATGGTTTAAATTTCGCCAGGAGCGAATATTTTATCTAAAATCTTAATAGTACAGTTCGTCTGTCTTCAAATTGAGGAACCGCTGTGTTGCCAGAAATGTGCTAAACCAGGCTATAATTATTCCGCCAAAGAAAATACCTGCAAACAGGGCAATTAACATCATCTGGTCATGTAGCAGATCAAGCTCAGGAAAAGTACGGTTTAAATAAAACAACACGGCGGCCATTCCTGCTAAAGCCAGAATAGCGCCTATAATCCCCAGTTTTATACTTATCCAGATAAACGGGCGGCGTATAAAACCTTTTGTCGCGCCTACCATTTGCATGGTTTTTATTGTAAATCGTTTTGCGTAAACCGATAGCCTGATAGAGCTATTGATGAGCAATACCGCGATAAATGTAAAGACTCCGCTAATAATAAGTATCCAGAGGCTTATCTTTTTTATGTTGTCATTTAATAAAGAAATGAGCGGTTGATCATAAGAAACCTCTTCTACAAAGTCTTTGCTCGATATATTGTCTGAAATATCTTTAACCTGAGTTGCGTCTACAAAATCTGCTTTTAAGTAAACGTCTATTGAATTTTGTAGCGGATTATACCCCAGAAAATCCATAAAATTCTCACCTATCTCTTTGCTGTGCTCTTCTGCCGCTTCTTCTTTTGAGACAAATGTGGTAGACTTTGTGTAATCTGCCAGAGCAAGACTTTTCTCAAGTTGTTTTATCTCAACATCCTTAGCAGAGTCTTTTAAATAGATGGTCAATGCGATCTGCTCTTTAAAATGATCTGCTACTTTCTTGGTGTTAAGAACCAGTAATCCTAAAAGGCCAAGTAAAAAAAGCACCAATCCTATACTAATAACCACCGAAAAATAGGAAGAAATCAGTCGGCGTTTTTGATACTTTTCAAAAGATGAAGGCATAAAGGCTGTAAAAATTTTGTGTAAAAGTAATAAAGTTAGCTGTTTCTTAAACGTATGCCACTTCCCATTTTGTATTTTAGACTGTAGAAATACATTCAATTTATTAATAGAGCTCATTTTTCTGTATATGCATCAGTAAAACAGCAGATTAGGGTAAACATCAAACAGCATCATGAATATTTTAATATATGGTATAGGCGGCGTTGGCGGTTATTTTGGCGGTAAATTAGCGCAAACCGGGCATAATGTGACATTTATCGCACGTGGTGCTCACCTGGAAGCAATTAAAAAAAACGGGCTACAAGTTAAAAGCGTTAATGGTGATTTTACGGCAAAGCCAGATCTTGCCACAGACAATCTGAGCGAGATCCCAGAGCCAGATCTGGTGATTCTGGGCGTAAAATCCTGGCAAGTTTCCGCTTCCGCGAAAGCGTTACAACCTTATCTCAAGCCAGAATCTGTGATTTTGCCGTTACAAAATGGTGCAGATAATATAGAAAAACTGCTGAAAATCGTGCCAAAAAACCAGGTTTTAGGTGGGTTATGCCGGATAATTAGTTACATAAAAGAACCCGGAGTTGTTGAGCATCCTGCCTTTGAACCCAATGTGATCTTTGGCGAAATAGACAACAGCAAATCAGATCGTGTTCTCGCAATAAAAGAGGTGTTTGATGAAGCGGGTTTTACTAATAAAATAGCAGATGATATTGAGGCAGAGATCTGGAAGAAGTTTCTTTTTATTTGCACCATAAGTGGTCTGGGCGGTTTAACCCGGGTTCCCATTGGTAAAATTCGCGAGAGTGAATACCTCTACAAAGTCATGCAGGATACAGCTAAAGAAATTCTTGCGGTAGCTAAGGCGAAAGGAATAAATATTTCAGAAACTGATGTTGAAAATACTTTTAAAGGCATAAACAATCAAAATCCTGAAACCACCGCTTCTACGCAGCGCGATATTATGGATGGTAAACCCAGCGAACTGGAAAACTTTAATGGTTATGTCGTAAAACAAGGTCTCGAATTAGGCATTCCCACACCGGCAAATAAAATGATTTATGAGTGCCTGTTGCCCATGGAACATGAGGCAAGAGGCGATGAGTAAACCAATCTTCATATTCCCTTAATAATCGTAAATTTGCGCCCTTATAAACGCATACCCACAAGGATAATGAAATACTATTTTAACGCGATAGAAGAAAAATGGCAACAATATTGGGCAAAAAACGGCACTTTTCAGCCTAAAAACGCCAGTGATAAGCCTAAATATTATGTGCTCGATATGTTTCCTTACCCTTCGGGGGCGGGACTTCATGTAGGTCACCCATTGGGTTATATCGCCAGTGATATCTATGCGCGTTATAAAAGACATAAAGGTTTTAATGTTTTGCATCCACAGGGTTATGATTCTTTCGGGCTTCCGGCAGAGCAATACGCCATACAAACAGGTCAACATCCTGCCCTTACCACAGAAACAAACATCAATCGCTACAGAGAGCAACTTGATAAAATAGGTTTTTCATTTGACTGGAGTCGTGAAGTGAGAACTTCAGATCCTGAATATTATAAATGGACGCAGTGGATTTTCATTCAGCTTTTTGAAAGTTGGTATAACAACGATACAAATAAAGCCGAACACATTGATACGCTTATCGCGAAATTTGAGTCGGCTGGAAATGCTGAGGTAAATGCTGTTTGCGATGATGATATCGAGAATTTTTCAGCAGAAGCCTGGAAAGCTTTTAGCGAAAAAGAAAAACAACAAATACTTCTAAAATACAGACTCACCTACCTCGCCGAAACCGAAGTAAACTGGTGCCCTGAGCTGGGAACTGTACTTGCCAATGACGAGATCGTAAACGGAGTTTCAGAACGTGGCGGTTATCCCGTCATTCGCAAAAAAATGACGCAGTGGAGCATGCGCATCTCTGCTTACGCACAACGCTTACTTGATGGTCTTGACAAAATAGACTGGCCACAACCACTTAAAGACACACAAACCAACTGGATTGGAAGGTCGAAGGGGGCTTCCGCATTTTTTAAATTACATGATGAGACCCTGAAACAAGTTCGGGGTGACGCGCGTCATTCCGAACTTGTTTCGGAATCACACATGGGGATTTCAGTCTTCACAACCCGCCCAGACACCATTTTTGGGGTAACATTCATGACTTTGGCGCCAGAGCATGAGTTGGTTGAAAAAATAACCACACCAGAGCAAAAAGCCGAAGTAGAAGCCTACATAGAAGCAACTGCAAAACGAAGCGAGCGCGAGCGTATGGCAGATGTAAAAACCATCACCGGTGCTTTTACCGGCGCGTATGCAGAGCATCCTTTTACAAAAGAGCCGGTACCCATCTGGATAGGTGATTACGTGCTTGCCGGTTACGGAACTGGAGCTGTAATGGCTGTGCCTTGCGGTGATCAGCGGGATTATGATTTTGCAAAGCATTTTAATATCCCCATTAAAAATATATTTGAAGGTGTTGATATTTCTGAAGAAGCCTATGCGGCGAAAGACAAAACACCATTAACCAATTCAGGTTTTCTTGACGGACTTTCTTATGCCGAAGCTTTACCAAAAGCTATCAACGAACTGGAAAAAATAGGTCAGGGAGAAGGAAAAATAAACTACCGTCTGCGCGATGCGGTTTTTAGTCGTCAGCGATATTGGGGTGAGCCGTTTCCGGTTTATTATGTAGACGGAATGCCGCAAATGATAGATGCAAAACATTTGCCTTTGCGCCTTCCCGAAGTTGAAAAATACCTTCCCACAGAAGAAGGCGAACCACCGCTTGGCCGCGCTACTAAATGGCACTGGGACACAAATAAAAATGAAGTAGTTGCTGTGCCAAAAGGAGAAAATCCCCCTTCTGGGGTTTGGGGGCTTGAACTCAACACCATGCCCGGTTGGGCAGGTTCCAGCTGGTATTTCTTCCGGTATATGGATGCACATAATGAAGATGAGTTCGCTTCCGCGGAAGCGTTGAATTACTGGGAAAATGTTGATCTCTACATTGGTGGTAGCGAGCATGGAACCGGGCATTTATTATATAGCCGTTTCTGGGTAAAATTCTTAAAAGATCGCGGCTTTGTTGGCGTTGACGAACCTTTTAAAAAGCTTATCAATCAGGGAATGATTTTGGGGACGAGTGCGTTTGTTTATCGATTGTATGTCAAAACAATAAGAAATGAAAAAACTGATGCAATTAGCCAGAACTCTTTAGATACTTACGATTTTATTTCTATTAAATCGAATCAGTTTCTATCGTACAATATATTGTCTAAACTTTTAAAGCTAAAACCATCTTCATCTGATGGAAATCTAGTATTTAAAGCACAGAATAAGAGTTTATCAATTCAGTTATTAAAGAATTTTGAGGCCACTGAAGAGCAAATATTGCGCTACTCAAATGGTGAATATGACTTGGAGGTAAATTTTGATTCTATTCATGCTCCAGTGGAATTCGTTAATGCTTCAGACGAACTAGATATCAAAGCTTTTAAAAATTGGCGTCCCGAGTTTAAAAACGCCATTTTTATTGGAGAAAACGGAGAAGAAATCACTGATGATAACAATAAAAATAATAAATACGTAGTAGGTCGCGAGGTAGAAAAAATGTCCAAATCAAAATACAACGTCGTCAATCCTGATGATATTTGTGTTGATTATGGGGCAGATACGTTGCGAATGTATGAGATGTTCCTCGGCCCATTAGAGCAGGCAAAACCGTGGAATACCGCTGGAATTACCGGCGTTCACAACTTCCTTAAAAAACTCTGGAAATTGTATCATTCTGGCGCAGATGAATCATTTGAAGTTACAGATATTACTGCTTCTAAAGAAGCGATGAAAACGCTTCATAAGACCATTAAAAAAGTAGAAGAAGATATAGAGAATTTTAGTTTCAATACTTCGGTTTCTACGTTTATGATAGCTGTTAACGAACTTACAGCCGTGAAGTGCAACAGCCGCGAAGTTTTAGAACCTTTGGCTGTGCTTATTTCGCCGTATGCGCCACATATTGCAGAAGAATTATGGTCAAAATTAGGCCATAAAGAGTCGATTTCTACCGCTAATTTCCCGATTTTTGATGGTAAATACCTGGTAGAAAGCAGTAAAGAATACCCTATTTCGTTTAACGGAAAAATGCGTTTCACTATGGAGCTTCCGCTTGATCTTTCAAAAGATGAGATAGAAAGCGCGGTAATGGCACATGATAAAACGCAGTTCTATCTGGAAGGACGCACGCCTAAAAAAGTAATTATAGTACCCGGTAAAATTGTAAATCTTGTAGGTTAATGTGGGAAATAGACATCATTGAGGTCATAGGACTTATTGCTGCGGTTTTTACAACCTCCTCCTTTGTGCCTCAGGTCTATCATTCTATTAAAACCAGAGATGTAGAAGGTCTTTCACTTACCATGTACATGGTTTTCTTTACCGGCGTTGTGCTGTGGACCATCTATGGCTTTTATAAAGACAGTTATGCAATTGTGCTGGCAAATTCTATAACAGGGTTGCTTGCATTTGTTTTAATCATACTCAAGGTGAAATATGGCAAGCCTAAAAAGTGATTTGTTTTTATAGCTATAGAATTAATTCACGGTCAAAAAGACAGACGCAGAAATTGGCTTGAGATTTGCTTTACAAATTGTAGATTAAACTCAATTAAAAGATAAAACGATGATTTCAGGAGGATATATGGGTTACTATTTACTTGTAGGTGCAATTGCGCTTGTGAGTTGGTTAGTAAGCAGAAAATTAAAAAGTAAATTTAAAGAATACTCTCAGGTTCATTTACAAAACGGAATGAGCGGAGCCGAGATTGCCCGCAAAATGCTTAGCGATAACGGCATTACAGACGTTGAGGTAATTTCTGTACAGGGACAGTTGACAGATCATTACAATCCCGCCAATAAAACAGTTAATTTAAGTGAGCCGGTTTATACACAGCGCAATGCCGCTGCTGCGGCAGTGGCTGCACATGAGTGTGGTCACGCGGTACAACACGCTAAAGCGTACAGCTGGTTAACCATGCGATCTACTTTAGTGCCGGTGGTAAGTGTAGCTTCTAAGATGTCTATGTTTGTTATCTTTGGCGGGGTGGTGCTTATGTCAATAATAGGTTCAGGATTAGGAATGACTGTTGCTTTAATTGGTCTTGGTCTGTTTGCGATGGGAACTATTTTCTCATTTATCACCTTGCCTGTAGAGTATGATGCCAGTCATCGCGCTTTAGCCTGGCTAGAATCTTCTAGGATGCTTACGCCTACAGAACATGCGGGAGCTAAAGATGCTCTTAAATGGGCTGCTCGTACTTATGTTGTAGCAGCTATTGGTTCACTGGCTACGCTGCTTTATTTTGCTCTGCAGATTTTTGGCGGCAGAAGGTGATTTTTTAGTCAATCTAAACCGGTTTCAGATCTCATGATTTATCAATTGTTTAAAATTGAGATTCCGAAATAAATTTGGAATGACGGTAATAAAATTTGAATTATAAAACCTCGAAAAATATTTTCGGGGTTTTTATATTTTAATCTGTCTCTGTATTTGTTGATCCAGCGAAATAAAGGTTTCAGTACGAGAAACACCTTCTATAGCCTGTATCTTTTTGTTAAGTAAGTTCATAAGATCCTCATTATTCTTACAGAGAATTTTAATGAAAATAGACCAGTTACCGGTCGTGTAGTGGCATTCTATTACTTCAGGTATTTCTTTAAGCTGCTTCACGGCAGCAGGATTGCTCATGGCGCGATCAAGATAGATCCCTACAAAAGCCATTGTGCTATACCCCAGTATTTTGGGATCAATGATAAATTTTGAACCAGAGATAAGTCCTGATTTTTCCAGCTTTCTTAATCGTTGATGTATTGCTGCGCCTGAGATACCTACTTTACGAGCTATTTCTAAAATAGGTTTACGTGCATCATCCATCAATTGACGTAGAATGATTTTATCTATTCCGTCAATGGCGATCTGCTCATTTACAATTTTCACATTTTCAGGGTTTAAACCGGGTTTACTGCTTTTGGCTGTTAAAAATAGTGAAAAGATTATTTTATGAAACTTATTAAGTTAAAAACATTAAAAGAACATTATTTGGGCTTAAGCGCCCAGATTCAGCGGGTTATAACCCAGATATGGCACCTCATATTCTTTAAAGATTATATTGTGCTCCTGCAATTCTTTTAAAATGGGCTCGTATACTTCTTTGCTAATAGGGATTTGTACACCTGGATTTTTGATGTGCCCGTTAAGAATACGTAAGGCTGCAATAGCAACCGGTAGACCTACGGTTTTTGCCATAGCGGTATTTGTTTGATCTGTCCCTACACTTACCATAGTTGCATCTATTTGCTTTTTTACACCATCGATCTCATAACCAAACTTGTGATACATCACGATCATATCCTTGTCGTCTGTAGCAAGTGTCCATTTGTCTTCAAGTATCTTTTGTAAACATTGAGCAGGTGTAGCATCAACGAGACCTATTTTCTTTTCAGGATTAAAAATATCGAGCTCTATTAATTTGTCCCACAGCAGATCGTCCTGATCTATTTTAATATTGTGACGTAGTTTAAGTTCAACTGAATCTGTATGTGAGTAAGGCAGAAAAAGGTTTATGAACTCCCTGTAACTCATATTTTGAGTGTCTTGCAGCGTATAGCTGTCGTCTGTCATACCCAGTTGCACAAAAACATTCCAAGCTCTGCAAAACCCAACCCGTCTTATTGTGCCACGATACAAAGTCAAAATATCCTGTAACCCATAAATATCGCGGTATTTGAGCGAATTTCGGTTAGCATAGGCCTCAAAACGACCGTAGCCTTCAACATCAAGAAACTCTGTTCTTCTAAATAAGCGTTGATACGGAATGTACTTATAGGTTCCTTCCTGGATAAACTCTGCAGCGCCTCCTTGCCCTGAAAGTACGACGTTGCGGGGATTCCAAGTGAATTTATAATTCCATAGATTTGAGTCACTCTCAGGAGCTACAAGTCCGCCTGTAAATGATTCAAAAAGGAGCATCTTTCCACCTTTTTCGCGAATGCGGTCGATAACCTGCATAGCACTCATGTGATCAATACCGGGATCAAGCCCAATCTCATTCATAAAAACAAGACCTTTTTGCTTTACAATGGTGTCAAGTTCCTGAATTTCTTTGCTCACATAAGAAGCGGTAACCATAGAGATACCAAAAGCAGCACAATCTCTGGCAACTTCAATATGCAAATGTGCGGGAAGCATGCTTATTACCAGATCACAACCCGTTATTGCTTCTTTACGCTCTTCATTTTTAAATATATCAAGCTCAAGAGCCTCTGCATTTTGGTGGTTTTTTGCCAGTTTTTGAGCGTTTTTTAGTGATTTATCACCTATTTTTAAAAGGAGTGATTCATCTTTAGCTTTTGATAATAAGTATGCTACAAGTTGAGAAGTTGATTTGCCTGCACCTATGATCAAAATTTTACGCATAGCCTTTGCTGTTGTATGTTTGTATGACACCTCACTAATGTAGGAAATAGATACAAGCTTAGAAAAAAATATGAACAGGAAACTTTTGATTTTAGGCGCAGTTTTAGGTTTTACTGCAGTTTTGTTAGGAGCTTTTGGCGCTCACGGACTTCAAAAAATTGTAGAACCGGCTGCCGTAGATTCATTTGAGACAGGAGTGCGTTATCAAATGTATCATGCATTTCTGGCATTGCTTGTGGGTGGTGTATTTACAATTAGCGCTAAAGCGAAAAAAACACTGTTTTACCTCTTGTTAACAGGAGTTTTATTGTTTTCGGGGTCTATTTATCTGCTTTCTACGCAGGCCGCGACAGGGATAGATTTTACTTCAATAGCTTTGCTCACTCCGTTAGGAGGTTTGTTGCTTATTTTAGGATGGGGAGTATTGATCGTTCAATTTTTAAAAAAGAAAGACTAAACCTTTTCGCATAAAAAAGCCTCTCATTTTACAATAAGAGGCTTAGATTATAAATTAAAATTCCTTATTTTTTATTGTTTACTTCATCTATGTAACGTTCTAAAGCCATAGTCATAGATGGTGTTTCAGGAGTAGGTGCCTGAATGTTGATTTTTAAACCAGCTTCTGCAGCTGCATTAACAGTTGAGTTGCCAAAAACTGCTATACGCGTATCTTTCTGTTCAAAATCTGGAAAGTTCTCAAACAGTGATTTAATTCCGCTAGGGCTAAAGAACACAAGTATGTCATAATAAACATCTTTCAGGTGTGAAAGATCGCTTACTACAGTTCTGTAAAAAATCGCCCGTTGCCAGTTGAGTTTTAAGTCATCAAGAGTTTCCGGAATATCTGGTTTTAAGGCATCTGAAGACGGAAGCAAAAATTTCTCATTCTTATATTTTTTAAGAATAGGTGCCATCTCTGCAAAGGTGCGCTTGCCTACATAGATCTTGCGTTTGCGGTAAACCACATACTTTTGAAGATAGTAAGCAACTGCTTCACTCTGGCAAAAATATTTTAGGGTATCAGGAACTTTAAAACGCATCTCTTCTGCGATTCTAAAGAAATGATCTACAGCATTACGGCTGGTTAGAATGATCGCTGAATAGTCTTTGAGGTCGATCTTTTGATGACGGACTTCTTTCCCTGGTACACCCTCCACGTGAATAAAGGGAATAAAATCAATTTTTACGCGTTTTTTTTCTTCTAGTTCAAAATAAGGAGAGTTTTCTACTTTTGGCTCTGGTTGGGAGACCAAAATTGTCTTCACTTTCATAGAGTTCAATTTTAATGCTTATACATCGATGCTAAGCAACTTAAATAAAATGAAATAGGGGGCAATTTCAAAAGCGCAAAGGTACAAAATAAAATAAAACAGATTACTGTAGATCAACTTTTCATATTTACGCAACGTATTAAAAAGAGTGATGGCGTTAAATACAAGTACTATCCCTATAATTATCCCAATTACATAAAGAGGTGGTTGTAAAGAGTAAACAAGCATCGCATTTATGGGTATAAGAAATATCGCGCCATAGTTGCGGTAAACAAATTTGTAGTAGTGATAGGTGCTTAATTCTTTCTCACCATCAAATAAAACCGCAGTCATTTTCTCAAGCAGGTATTTTACACCTATAAAGAGACCGTAAAAAATAAAGATTCGCAAAAACATGAGACTGGGCGCCACTGTAAAGCTTAAAACTTCAAATTTTGCTATGATGAGATAGATGAATAAAGAAACAGATAAAAGCTGTACTCCAAATAACAGCAAGTTAAAAGGGGTTTCAAATTTTACATTCTTACTCGTTTTTAAGAGGTATTTCTCGTTAAAGGCAAGCTCAGCAAAATCAACAAAATAACCTTCAAAGGCCAGCTTTGCAACTGCCAGTAATATTAAACAGAACACCAGTATTAAGGTGATCCAGTCATTGTTGATTAAGGTGCGCTCTATAGCTTCCAAACTGCCGATTTTAGTATAAGCAAAATTAATACAATTCACGGGTTTTGATATGGTGCACAAGTAGTTTATAGAATCAAAATAATTACATTTGCCTCAAATACTTTTTGATGGCACGTTCGCTCGTCGTAATCCCTACATATAACGAAGCAGAAAATATTGAGAAGCTTGTACGTAATGTTTTTGCGCAGCAACGCACGTTCTCTATACTGGTTGTAGATGATAATTCACCTGATGGGACTGCAGAGATAATAAAAAGCCTGATGCAAGAGTTTACAGGGCATTTATATCTGTTACAAAGGTCTGGCAAGCTGGGTCTGGGCACGGCCTATACAGCGGGATTCTCATGGGCTTTAGCCAGAGATTACGATTATATTTTTGAGATGGATGCAGATTTTTCGCATTCACCTAACGATTTGATACGCTTGTATAACGCTTGCGCGAAAAAAGGGGCAGATATGGCAATAGGCTCAAGATATAAAACAGGTGTTAATGTCGTGAATTGGCCTATGGGGCGTGTGTTACTTTCTTACATTGCGTCTAAGTATGTGCGCTTTATCACAGGGATGGATATTAGCGATACAACAGCAGGTTTTGTTTGCTATAAGCGAAAAGTACTAGAAGCCATAAATCTGGATAAGATAAGATTTATGGGGTATGCGTTTCAAATTGAAATGAAATTTAAAGCGCATTTACTAGGATTTAAAATAGAAGAAATTCCGGTTATTTTTGTAGATCGTACCCGAGGTACGAGTAAAATGAGTAAAAATATTATTTCTGAAGCCGTTTTTGGGGTGATACGAATGAAAATCAAAAGCTTGTTCAGCAAGTATGAAATTTGATATGGAAAAGGTTTTAATTAAAGATGCCAATATTGTAAACGAAGGCGAGATTATACAAGGCGACGTTTATATTGAGGACGGGATTATAATAGAAGTAGGGAAATACATAAGTGTAAAATCTCCAGATGTACACATTTTTGATGCAGAAGGGCAACACTTATTTCCCGGGGTGATAGATGATCAGGTTCACTTTAGAGAACCCGGTCTTATGCACAAAGCAACTATAGAATCAGAATCTAAGGCAGCAGTGGCAGGCGGTATAACTTCTTTTATAGAAATGCCTAACACATTGCCGCAAACGACCACTATAGAAAAGCTGGAAGATAAGTTTGCCAGAGCGGCTAAAAGTTCGCACGCCAACTATTCATTTATGTTTGGCGGTACAAACGATAATCTTGAAGAGATTAAAAAGGTTGATAAAAAGACAGTAGCCGGCCTTAAATTATTTTTAGGTAGTTCAACGGGCGACATGCTTGTTGATGACAGTAAAGTACTTGAAAAGATTTTTAGCAGTACAGATCTGTTAATCTCTGCCCACTGTGAAGATGAGGCTACTATTAGAAAAAATCTTGAGATCTATAAAGAACGCTATGGTGATGATATTCCTATTAACATGCATCCCATTATTAGAAGTGAGGAAGCTTGTTATATTTCATCATCAAAAGCTATAGCTCTTGCTAAAAAAACCGGGGCGCGTTTACATGTTTTCCATTTGTCAACGGCTAAAGAAACCAGTCTTTTTAGCAACAAAATCCCCCTAAAAGACAAGAAAATCACCGCAGAGGTTTGTATTCATCATCTATGGTTTACAGATGCTGATTATGATGAAAAGAAAACCCTCATTAAATGGAATCCCGCTGTTAAGACCAAAGAAGACAAAGAAGGACTTTGGGAAGCACTGCTTGACGATCGCATAGATGTTATAGCTTCAGATCACGCACCACATACGCTTGAAGAAAAGAAAAACGTTTATACTAAAGCTCCCAGTGGCGGCCCGCTTGTGCAGCATGCGCTTCCTGCTATGCTCGAGATGTATCACAGAGGCAGAATAAGCCTTGAGAAGATTGCCGAAAAAATGAGTCATAATCCCGCAATCCTGTTTCAGATAGAAAAACGTGGTTTTATAAAACCCGGGTATCATGCAGATCTTGTGCTGGTAGATCTTAATAACCCATGGACGGTTACAAAAGACAATATTCTTTATAAATGCAAATGGTCACCTTTTGAAGGTAATACCTTTAAATCTCGTATCTCGCATACTTTTGTTAACGGTAAACTGGCGTATAAAAACTTTAAAGTATACAATGAACGTTTTGGGCAGCGATTAACCTTTGACCGATGATAAAATACATTTTCTTTTGTATCGCTCTTTTGTGTTTGAGTTGTCAGGATGTAGAAAGACCTGAAAAACCAGACAATCTTATAGATAAAGATAAAATGGTAGATATACTTTACGATGTATCACTAATCAATGCAGCGCGCAGTTACAGTGTACCTAAATTAAAAGTTGCCGGAATCAAACCAGAGAATTTTGTTTACGAGAAATATAACATAGACAGCACACAATTAGCACAAAGCCTAACATACTATACAGTTGATTTTAATACTTATGGTCAGATTTGGGAAAGAGTAAATAAACGACTTGAAACCAAGCGTTCAGAAGTTGATAGCATTAAAAAAGTAAGCGATAGTATAGCGCGTGCAAAAGCTCAACTTTTAAAAGATGAGGGTAAAGATGTCCCGCAAAGAAGAAACCCAAATCTTACACCTCCTGAAAGAAGAGAGGTAAAGGACTCAATTCTTTAGCTGGCTTTTAAAGTGAGAAGCGATTCTTTCAATGCTTTCTTTAATAGGCGTAAACTTAAAAAAGAGCTGTTCTTCAATTTTAGAAGAATCATACACCGTATCAGTTAAAGCTGAATTTGCCGTAGATTTTGTAAGTCGGCGCCTGGTGCCAAAAAAAGTATTCAGGAACCAGTCTATTCTCCAAGCTAGGTTTAATTGCCACGATTTTAGCATGTTTTGAGGCGATTTTTTGCCTAATCTGGTCGATATTTTATCAAAAAGGATTTTAAATTTTAGATTTTCAGCTACCAGAATAAAACCTTCATTTTTAATTTCGCTGGCCATTAAAGTAAGCATTGCCGAAACCACATCTTTCACATCAACAAAACCTGTACTTCCGGGAACGCAGTATTTTAAACCTTTCGCTATTTGCGAAAACATTTTACCGCTGCCAGAATTGTAAAAACCTTCTCCCAGAATAACTCCGGGATTTACGATCACAACGTCCAGACCTTCCTGTGTACCCCGCCAGACTTCCATTTCTGAAGCATATTTAGAAATACTATAAACCGAATTCTCTTTGCTGGGATCCCAATGAGTTTCTTCGGTTACTGCGGTTCCATTTTCAGTTTCGCCCAGAGCGGCAACAGAACTTACATAGCAAAATTTCCTAACCTTACAGCTTAAGCTCAGGTTGACCATATTTGCAGTTCCCTCAATATTTATTTTTTGAAGTTCGTGCAAACGCTTCGGATTAAAAGACACCAAAGCTGCGCAGTGATATACGTAATCTACATTTTCAAAAGCATTGGTCAAAGCCCCGACATCTGTCACATCTGCCTGCACCCAATCTATTTTGTCAAAATTCTCTTGAGCTGTTTTTTCGTCTTGAGCTTTCCAGCGAAATAATGCTAAAACAGGCTCTTTGCTCGTTTCGGTACGATACGTGGCTTTGATAGGTAAGTTGCTGGTTTGAGTGAGTTCCCACAGTAAATGAGAGCCTACTAAACCTGTTCCTCCGGTAACTAAAATCATGCGGCTAAGTTAATCTCTCCAGAGGGTATAATTCCCCGAGGATTGCCTCGAATATATAAAGAATTTTCCGATTCATAATTCGTGAGCTTGCGTAGAATTTCCGGATTAAAAGAGGATCTTCATAATTAATCAATTCATTGAAGCATACAAATTGATTTCTGTGGGGCTTAAAGCATCAATATATTTATATTTGCGCCGCTTAGTTTAAGTTGAAAAATTTACAAGACATGATCAAGAATTTTATAGAAGAGTTGCAGTGGCGCGGAATGATACACGACGTGATGCCGGGTACAGAAGAACATTTAATGGAAGAAATGCGTGCTGCATACATAGGTTTTGACCCCACGGCAGACAGTCTGCATATTGGTAATCTTGTGCCTATCATGCTTCTTGCTCATTATCAACGTGCCGGGCACAAACCTTTTGCGCTGGTGGGTGGTGCAACGGGAATGATTGGTGATCCTTCTGGTAAATCAAGCGAGCGTAATTTGCTTGATGAAGCAACTTTGCGACACAATCAGGAAGCGGTAAAGAAACAACTTTCTCAGTTTCTCGATTTTAGCTCAGGCGAAAAAAATCAAGCCGTAATGGTCAATAATTACGACTGGATGAAAGATTTTACTTTTCTTGATTTCATTCGTGATGTGGGTAAACACATTACTGTGAATTACATGATGTCTAAAGATTCTGTGAAAAATAGGCTTTCAGGTGAGTCTACAGAAGGGATGTCATTTACTGAATTTACTTATCAACTCGTTCAGGGTTACGATTTCTATCATTTATATAAAAACGAAAATTGCACACTGCAAATGGGCGGTAGCGACCAGTGGGGAAATATCACTACCGGTACCGAAATGATACGCAGAATAGGTGAGGGCAAAGGTTATGCGCTTACTTGCCCGTTAATTACAAAGTCAGACGGAAGCAAGTTTGGTAAAAGTGAAGGCGGCAATGTTTGGCTTGACTCGGAAAGAACTTCGCCTTATAAATTCTATCAATATTGGTTAAATACCAGCGACGAAGACGCAGCTAAATATATCAAGATCTTTACTTTTTTAGATAAAGAGGAAATTGAAAAATTAATTGCAGAACATAACGAAGCGCCCCACCAGCGCAGTTTACAAAAACGTTTAGCCGAAGAAGTTACAGTTACCGTTCATAGCCAGGAAGATCTGGAAAATGCTGTAAAGGCTTCAGAGATTTTATTTGGAAAATCTACTAGCGCCGACTTAAAATCGCTTAACGAAAAGACGTTTTTAGATGTTTTTGAAGGTGTTCCTCAAGCCGAAATAAACCGTTCAGAAATCGCCTCAGGAGTAGAAATAATTACTCTTTTAGCCGAAAAATCAGGTTTTTTAAAATCAAACGGCGAAGTGCGCAGAGCTTTAAAAGAAAACTCCATTTCAGTAAATAAAGAGAAAATAGCTGAAGATTACAGCGTAGGCGCAGAAGATCTTATCAATGACCGTTTTATACTGCTACAGCGAGGTAAGAAAAATTATTTTGTTATTCGCGTGGTTGATTAATTAACCTGTTTCTCGATACAAATTTACCTGCGCTATCGCTCCGTTAAATTCACTCGAAGTGACTTCCCGTGTTGTCAGTTCGAGTTTTTTTTCGCTCAAAAGCGAAAGAAAATATATCAAGAACAGTTGTTTAATAAAAGAATAAAGGTCCATGTACTTCTTAATGTCCTGCTTTTTTAATAAATTGCATTTGCAATATTATTTAATCTCAATTAGGAATAATGAGTACATCACTTAAATCTGCAGGAAGCAAAAGAACGATTGGTAAACCCAAGTCTCGTTCTCTACTTAGTAAAACCGTTAAAAGTGAAGCTAATTGGCGAGTAGGTCGATTAGCGTATAGCCAGGCATTACCTGTTCTTGATTTCCTGAATTTAAATCAGGATGAAAAGGCAAAAATTTTAGATGTTAATCCTTCCACAGTATCAAGATGGAAATCAGCAGATGGTAAATTGGGCATTTTGAGTTCTAAAATGGTATATGATATAGAAGAGCTTATTGAAAAAGGAATTTCAGTTTTTGGTTCTGAAGAGAAATTTATTAATTGGCTTGAGACGGATAATTATGCGTTGGGAGATGATAAGCCTAAAGAACTTCTGCAAGATCCCAGAGGGCTGGAACTTGTTGATGAAGCCTTAGACGCACTTGCCTGGGGAAGCTATATTTAATGATTTTTTACAGAATTTATCAGGATCGGGAAAATCATTCTGCTTTGGGCTGGGGGCCCGGTGGCGCCAGATGGAACAGGGTGGGTACACCTTTAATATATTGCAGTAATTGTTTATCGCTAAGTATGGTAGAGCATCTATCAATTCGCGGTGCTGCAGTTTCAGATTTTGAATGGAGGATTGCAGAATTAGATATTCAATCAGAAATAATACGCCTAGAAAGAGAAGATCTACCTGAGTTTTGGTATAATCGCCCGCATCCTAAAAGCACACAGCAATTGGGTACATTATGGGCGCAACAGCGAAATTCCCTGGTTCTGGCAGTTCCTTCCGCCCGTCTACCTTTAAATATTTATGAGAAAGAGTATAATCTTTTAATAAACCCTTTTCATCCCGATTTCAGTTCTATACAAGTTGTAAAGGATGAGGTGATACAGTTTGAACTAAATCAATAGTAATTTCCGTTTTGTCAGTTCGAGTGTTTTTTTTTTCGCTCAATGCGAAAGAAAAACGTATCAAGAACTTCTTTTAATTACCTTCTTTCTTTCAACTTCGCCAACGGACTCGTATCTCTGTTTTTATAACCATGAATGCCAGCTGCGATAATCAATAAAATGCTTCCGCAGAGCGCATAATAAGCTATCGCATTAATGCTTCCATTATGCTTGATGAACAGGGCAAATAGTGCCCATGCACCTACAAGAGCAAATTCTCGCATGTTTCGCAGATTGATCATGAGCATGTTGATGAAAACGGCAACCGTGATCATAATCATCGTCCAGACGATCTGATTAAGATGAGAACCGGCAAGATCTATTTTCACCAAAAAGGAAGCGATATTGGCAATGGTCGCTACGGCAATCCAACCCGAATAAAAGCAAATAGGCCACCACACAAAAGCGATCACTTTTAGCGGCGCATCCCAACGTTCCATGTTTGTATTGATTACAACTTTGAGCAGGCTCACTAGTATTCCAATCATTATCAATACCGAAAGCCCGATGTATTCATAGGTAAATGCAAAAACCCACGCAGTGGTGAGAAAATTGGCAAGCGCAAACCAATAACCGGTCTGTTCAATAAAATCGGTGTTTTTATGGCTAAAAAAGGCTCTTTTTACCTGAAAAACGGAATAAGCGATTAATCCCAGAAAGATGACTCCCCAGATAGCAAAAGCATAATCGGCTGGTGTAAACAGGTTAAAATACTTATAACTTACTTCTCCATTTGTAGTGTCATTAAAACGCAGAATCTGCGAAGCAGCATTTACGACAATAACCAGAATTACCGAGAATAGATTGAGTAACGCGAGTTTTTTCTTTTTCATAGTAGAGTTTTAAAAACTGAGATCAGCTTTTCAAAATCCTCAGCCGTATTGTAAACATGTGGTGAAACGCGGATGGCATTCCCACGATAAGAGACCAGAATTTTTTCTTTAGAAAGTGCAGCCTTTACTTTGTCTATAGAAATTGTTTGTGGAAGATAAATACCAAAAAGGTGTTGCCCGCGATACCCATCTTCTTCAATATAGCAGCCCATTTCGCGTAAAGCGGAAACAGCTTCCTGCGAAATCTCTTTGCAATACTCCTGAATGGCCTGAGGTGTCCATTCTATCAATTGCTCAATCGATTGGGTAAGCATGGGTGTTAGCACAAAATTACTTGATTCTCCTACAGAAAATCTTCCTGCTCTCGACTGATAATTTTCCTGGTAATTTGTGAGCAGTGAAAAGTCTTCACTGTCTGCGCGATTCATCCAGTTGTGTTCAATGGGGTTTCCGTAATGGAGAGATTCGGCATAATAAGCTACGCCAAGCGAATATGGTCCTAACAACCATTTGTAACCGCCGCAGATCAAAGCATCAGGTTTGATTTCTGCTACAGAAAAAGGAAAAGCACCTACACTTTGTGTACCGTCAATGACTAATTTACCGCCTTTTTTATGCACTTTTTCACCGATTTTTGCCAATTGAAACCGGGTTCCGTCTGCCCAATGGCAATGTGCTAGAGCGACTAAAGCTGTATTGGGATTAATGGCATTTAGAATTTTTTCATTCCAAAGTCGCCCTCGATCTTTTAATTCCGTGGGAGGTTCAATATTAATGATCTTCGCACCGGTGCGTTCTGCCAGATGCTGCCAGGAATAAATATTACTGGGAAATTGCTCATGCGCTACTAAAATTTCGTCAGTTGGTTTTAAATTCAGGCTGTTGGCCACGTTTGCCATTCCGTAAGAAACCGACGGTATGATCGCGATATCCTGATAATCAGAAGCTTTGATCAATTGAGCAAAGCGTTTTTTTAACGGATTGCGAATTTCAATAAAATCCTCAGGCGTGATAGAGTAGGGTTTCGCTTTTCGCTTTAAGCTCTCTATTCCCAGTGCAGTTACACTTTTAAGTTGGGGAGACATGTACGCGCCGTTGAGGTATGTGATATCTTCATCAAGCTCAAAAAGATGCTTTTGATTTGTGAGCATATAAATTAGTTAGTTACTAAAATTACCTCATTTTTAGTTATCGCAAAAACCTGATCTCCGGGTTTTGGGTTTAAATAAAAATTGCCCGTAAAGGTGCCAAAAGCGGGTAAAATAAGCTGATTTTTGGTCTTGAAAAAACAGGAAAGTTTAAGGCTTCTACCGCCAAAACCAGACAGTCTGATACCCGGATGAATGTGACCTGAGAAATTAAAAAAGTCTTCGCGTTCTTCAGGATGGTGTGTAAGCAGAAAGTTTTCTAAAACCCATTCTGAATGTATGCGTATACCAATTTCTTCATATTTAAGAGGCGAAATAATATCGTGATTACCGGCTATGAGAATAATTTTACGTTGCGTTTGCAGCACCCAATTTTCAAAAAGCTGCCATTCAGAATTTAGCGAACTATGAAATAAATCACCCAGAAAACAAATGATTTTAGGCGAAAAGTGATTGACGACTTTAGTAAGCTCAGTAAAATTTTTATGAATTGCTTTTGCAGGAACGGCACTACCGTATTTCCTGAAATGGGAAACCTTGCCCAAATGTACATCTGCAATAAGCAGCATATTCTGTTCTTCCCAGAAAATCACTCCGCAGGGATGTAAGCCGAATGTGTTGTCATTAATTGAAATTTTCTCTGTCATAGCGCCTGCAAAGTTCTGCTTTTTCATTCAAAAAATAGGCTTTAAAACTTATGAGTGAATGGCGATATAAATAAAAAAGCCCGCTTTAAAAGCAGGCTTTTTTAGGCTAATTCAAATAAATCTAATTTTCCTGATAATTCAGCATCCAGGAGATTCCGAATTTATCGTGAAATCTAGTGTAGTATGCGTTCCAACTCGTTTCTTGTAAAGGAGTGTCGATACGGCCACCTTGAGATAATTTCTCAAAAAGTTCATCTGTTTCCTCTTTACTGTCCAGATCAACGCTGAGCGAAATCTGATTGCCTTCATTTAACGGCGTATCTGGGGCGGCATCGTAGGCCATTATGTGGATCCCCTTACCTTTCAGTTCGGCATGCTGCAACTTGTTTCTGTAATTTTCGGGAATGTCAATTTCTTTTCCTTCATACGTTTCCTTATTCTGAATCTCTGCATCAAAACAATCCCTGTAAAAATTCAGGGCTTCCTGACAGTTTCCTCTAAAGGTTAAATATGGTTGTACTTTTTTCATGATTGTTAGTTTTTATAAAGCTAGCAAGAATGCGGCTTAAGCCGAAATTGAAGGTGTTATTTTCTTCTTAATCCATAGCTAAAATGTGTTAACCACATCACTAAGGAGTTTACCCATTTTAATTTTTTGAAGTTCCTTCCCTTCAGAAGGGAAGGTGGATTCGCTTTAAGCGAAAGACGGAAGGGTTAACCCTGAACCACCCCGTCTCAATCTTACGCTTGAGCCACCCCTCCTTGAAAAGTAGGGGAATTTGTACTAACCCGAAAACATACAGCTCAACCTGCAAGGTCTTCAAGACCTTGTAGGTTTTCCATTTTGATACGCATTCGCATTAGACCTACAAGGTTATCAAAACCTTGCAGGTCTGTCATTGACCTTACCGGTCAGACGTTATATTTTATCCAGATACGTAAGCATCTTTTTGATCTGGTCTTCGAGTTTCTCGCTGGATAGTTTTTCGCGCAAGCGGTCTGTGATGATTGGGAATGAAAAAGGAGTTGGTTTTTCGCAATATTTGATCACTATTTCCTGATTTTCTATGCGTTCTAAGGCAATGCGTAAGCGGCCTTCTTCCAGTTGATGTTCAAAAGTTTCGCGATAAGCCTGCTGAAAAAGGAGGTTTTCAGGTTCATAATCCCGAAAAACCTCAAATAGTAACTGACTATTACTTTGAAGGTGCTTGCTTTTTACAACCTTACCGGGATAACCCGTGAACACCATCCCGGCAATCACAGCGATATCACGAAATTTACGGCGAGCCATTTCTGTAGAATTCAAGCTCTTTTGCAGATCATCAAGAAGAAAATCAGGCGTAAAAAGGTCATTATCTAAAACCTGTTGCAGATCAATCTGCTGGTCTGAAAGAATTTCAAAACCATAATCATTAAATGCAATGCTAAAAGAAGTAGGAGAAAGCAAACTAATGCGATAGGCCAGCAAACTACCCAGCGCTTCATGCACAAACCGCCCTTCAAAAGGATAGAAAATATGATGAAAACCTTCCCTGCTTTGAAAAGTTTCAATTAAAAACTGATCAGCATTAGGAACAATTGATTCTTTTCGCTGTCGCGAAAAAATATGTTGCAAGGCACGCAATTCTCTACTTTGATTTTGAGCAGGTTCATTTGCCGAGTATAATTCTTGCCGTAACAATTCGCTCATTTGTGCGGAAAGTGTTAATCTTCCGCCCATCCAACTCACAATGCGAGCGTTTTTTACTTTGGCTTTTTTAACCAAAACCTGCATATTCTTGATGCGGTATAATTCAAGAGTTCTACCGGCAAAAGTGAAAACATCTCCCGGATTTAATTTAGAAATAAACCATTCTTCAATACTGCCAATGAATCCGCCCTTTAAATATTTTACAGCCATTGCGGCATCACCTACAATAGTACCTATTTGCAAACGGTGTCGCATGGCGATGCCGCGGTTGTTGACTTTAAATAAGCCGTTGTCTTCTATCTCAACTTTTTTATATTCGTCATACGCTTTCAGCGATTGGCTGCCTTTGGTAATAAAATTGAGAATCCACCGCCATTGGTCTTCGCTCATTGTCTGAAAACAAAAAGTAGATTTAATCTCCGGCCAAATTTCATTGGGATAAAATCCGTCAGAAACCGCCAGCGTGGTTAAATATTGTACCAAAACATCAAAACTAAGCAGATACGGAATTCTATCTTCTACTACCTGTTTTTTTACAGCTTCCCCTAAAGCCGAAGCTTCAATAAGTTCGATAGCGTGGGTAGGTAAAAAATAAATAACACTTTCTTTTCCCGGCTGGTGACCACTACGCCCGGCACGTTGCAAAAAACGAGCTACACCTTTAGGTCCGCCTATTTGAATAATCGTCTCAACCGGCGTAAAATCGACGCCCAGATCAAGACTAGATGTACAAACGACTGCTTTGAGACTTTCATTACGAATAGCTTCTTCTACCCAAAGTCTTGTCTCTTTGTTGATGCTCCCGTGATGCATCGCAACCTCACCTGCAAACTCTGGATATTTATTTATCAACCGCTGAAACCAGATTTCGCACTGTCCACGTGTGTTTGTAAAAAGAAGGGTCGTTTTACTCTTCTTGATGATGGGTACGACTTCATCAAGCAAGTGCAAACCCAGATGACCGCGCCAGGGAAATGTTTCCATTTTCTCCGGAATAATACTGTCAACTCTTATTTTTTTATCGATTTCTGCTTTAATTAAAACTGAATTTTCCAACGCCGGTGATTCTGGTCCCAACAATACCTCACGTGCTTGTTGCAAATTTCCTATGGTTGCCGAAATTCCCCAGATGCGCAGTTTAGGAGCGATGGTTTTTAATCTGGAAAGGGCGAGTTCTGTCTGTACGCCGCGCTTTGTGCCTAGCAATTCGTGCCACTCGTCAATCACAATGGCAGAGCAGTCTTTAAAGGTTTTGTCATAACCTTTTGATGAAAGTAAAAGATGCAAACTTTCCGGAGTGGTGATAAGAAGGTCTGGCATTTGCTTTTTCTGCTTGGCTCGTTCGGCCATGCTCGTGTCCCCAGAACGAATCCCTACGGTAATCTGAGTTCCTATTTCATCAGCAAAGCGTTGAGAAGCCTGTGCAATTTCCACAGATAGAGAGCGTAATGGTGTAATCCAAATCGCTTTAAGTCCTTTTTTATGTTTGGTTTTATAATCGGGATTGCTTCTTATGTAATCAAGCACAATTGGAATCCAGAGCGCATAGGTTTTCCCGCTTCCTGTGGGCGCGTTTAGGAGTCCGTTTTTACAATCCAAAAATGCCTGCCAGGTTTCCCGCTGAAAGGGAAAAGGTTTCCATTTTTGGTTTTTAAACCAGGACTCGGGGATATTATAAAGTTGCTTTTCTGTCATAATTAAAACCCTTCCGTCTTTTCGCTTCGCTCAAGACACCTTCCCTTGGCAAGGGAAGGAGCTTTTTTTAGTTCCCCTCTTTAAAAAGGAGAGGTGCCCGATGAAAATCGGGCGGGGTGGTTCTTTACTTTTTAAAATTATCTTTTATCTCTTGCAACACAGACGGCAACAAATCAAAAACCATTTTATTTTCAAATCGAATTACTGCAAAACCGAGTTCTTCTAATCTGGCTGTTCTTTTCAAATCATATTTTTCGGCTGTGGGATTCATATGTACCTGACCATCTAATTCTATAATGAGCTTTTCACCCGGACAATAAAAATCTACTATATAATTTTCAATACTATGCTGTCTTCTAAATTTTCTTCCTTCTAATTGAGAGCTTTTTAAATGTTTCCACAAAAAAGCTTCGGCTGGAGTTAAGTGTTTGCGCAAATCTTTCCGAAAGGATTCTAGTTCTTTTCTGTTGTAGATTTGCTTTTTCATTGTATTAGTTTGTAACCCTTCCGTCTTTCGCTTCGCTCAAGCCACCTTCCCTTAACAAGGGAAGGTGCTTTTTTAACTGTTCCCCACCTTTTTAAGGAGGGGTGCCCAACGGGTGGGGTGGTTTTTTTAATCCCTCCAGAGGGTTTAATTCCCCGAGGCTTGCCTCGAATAGAAAAGGGATTTTCCAATTCATACCTCGTGGGCTTGCCCCGAGGTTCTTGATTTACCCTTCATTATTCTCTTTTTCCACTTTCGGTATCAATGATTTTAAATCTTCCAATGTATTAGCATCTTCTATTTTTTTGTCTTTTCGCCAGCGCAACATACGCGGGAAACGGGTTGCGACACCGCTTTTGTGACGGGAAGAGGGAGCAAGGCCTTCAAAAGCGATCTCAAAAACGTGATGTGGAGTCACACTGCGTACGGGGCCAAAGCGCTCTAATGTATTTCGTTTTATCCAGGCATCGAGGCTGCGGAATTCGGCATCGGTAAGACCGGAATATGCTTTCGCGAAAGTGACCAGTTCTTCTTTGTTTTCATCCCAAAGGCCGAAAGTGTAATCTGTAAATAGATTACTTCGGCGGCCGTGACCGCGCATGGCGTAGGTGAGCACCGCGTCGATAGTAAGCGGATCGACCTTCCACTTCCACCAATCACCTTTTTTACGACCTACTAAATAGGGTGAGTCTTTTCGTTTAAGCATCAAGCCTTCAGACATAACTTCGCGGGAGCGCTCTCGTTCTGCGGCGGCTTCTTGCCAATTTGCAAATTGCATGGTTTCAGAAAGGTGCAAGGGCAGTTCGTCATGTTTAACATCCTGATATAGTTTTTCCAGAATTTCACGTCTTTCGGCGAAAGCCAAACTGCGAATATCTTCTCCGTTCCATTCTAAAATATCGTAGGCTTTTAAGATGACGGGGGTCTTTTTAAGCTGATTTTTAGTGATATTCTTTCGCCCAATTCGAGTTTGTAAATCGTTAAAAGTGCCTATAAAATCGTCTTTAAAAGGCAAAATTTCGCCATCCAGAACGGTTCCATCGGGTATCACGTTTACAAAAGTCTGAAATTCTGGGTATTTATCGGTTACCAGTTCTTCGCCGCGTGACCATACAAAGAGTTCATTATTGCGCACAATCACCTGCGAGCGGATGCCATCCCATTTATGCTCAGCAAACCAGTCTGATATATCACCCAAATCTTCCGGTTGGCCCTCAATGGCGTAAGCCAAATAAAATGGAAATGGTTTACTTAAAAAATCCTCCTCATTTTCTTCTAAAATCAGCTTTTTAAAGGTAGTTTTTTGCGGTGACCAATCGCCCATGAGTTTATAAGCGAGAATATCTTCATCTATGCCGGTAGCTTTTGCCAGCGCACGCGTCATTAACTTCTGACTTACCCCAATACGAAAACTGCCGGTGATTAATTTCGTAAAAACGAAACGCTCGTAATAATTCAAATCGGTCCAGTTGGTAAAAAGATACTCGCGTTTTTCCTCATCTGTTTTTTTCTTGAGGGCAATCATCTCTTCTAGAAATTGGGTCAGGCTCTTGTCTGTGCTTTCTTCAGAAGCGGGAATGATAAGCGCAATTGTTTCGGCCAGGTCGCCTACTATATGATAGCTTTCTTCAAACAACCATAACGGAATATTTGCCAATTCAGTAGCCCAGGTGCGCAACAATGTGGTATTTACAGGACGCGGTGGGCGCCGATGTGAAAGTATAGCAATCGCCCATAGCTTATCATAAGGGTTTGCTTCCCTGAAATAAGCAGCTAACGCCTCCACTTTTAAGTTGGTTTTATTAGTGCTGTCGATTTGCCGTATGAGTTCTGCGAATTGTTTCATGCCTCACCTTCCCTCTCTGCCTTTCAGGCATCTCTTCCCAAGGGAGAGAATTACAAATGATTTATTAATCTTCATTTTCTTTATCTTTTTGAGTGCCGTCTTCATCTTCTTCGTATTGAGTTTGTTCGGTGCGGGCGTCATAACCTTGCTCGCGGAGAAAGCGTGAAAAAATATCGGTATAGCCATGTGTACAGATAATTTTATGCGCACCCGTTTCTTTGATACTCTGTAATAATCCCTGCCAGTCACAGTGGTCTGAAAGGACAAAACCTTTGTCGATTGCGCGTCTTCTTCGCGCTCCGCGAAAGGTCATCCAGCCGCTCGCCGAAGCAGTAACGTAAGGCACCATTTTACGTAACCACGGGCTGCCGTGAGCGCTTGGGGGTGCCACGACTATATTGCCTTTTAATTCTTCTTTTTTGGTTTCACGAGTAATGCGTTCTGTGGGGGGTAAATCGACTAAAGTGCGAATTACTTCATTCATATTCTCTACGGCACCGTGCGTGTATATTTTCCCAATATTTGTGTCCAGATGTTTGATTAGACGTTGGGCTTTGCCTAGAGAATAGCCGAAAAGAACGGATGTCCTCCCATCAGCTTTATTTTGTGCCCACCATTGATTGATGTCATTCATTACCTGCGCTTGTGGAATCCATTTGAAAGCGGGCAGGCCAAAGGTGCATTCGGTGATAAACGTGTCGCAACGAATAGGTTCATAAGGAACAGCGATGCCATCATCTTCAGTTTTGTAATCACCTGTAAAAACCCAGACTTCACCTTTATGTTCAACACGTATTTGAGAACTACCAATGATATGCCCGGCAGGATGAAAACTAAATTCTACGTTGTTGATCGTGAAACTTTCACCAAATTCTTTTCCGGAAACTTCTATGTCTCCCAAGCGATGTTTTATAATAGGCACATTAGTGTGCTGCGTAATATATTGTTTATGACCATAGCGGCTGTGGTCTGCATGGCCATGCGAAATAATAGCCTTGTCTACTGGTTTCCATGGGTCTAAATAAACTTTCGCGGCGGCGCAATAAATGCCTTTTTCATTAAATTGTAGAAGTGGTTCTGCCATTGTAAAATGAAGTTATGCATTGTTCATTTTATGACGATGGGGATTAAGAAAAGATTATATCTTCTTAAGCTGTAAGTGCTGAGAACAGCTGTGAAATAGGTGCTTTGTTAAAATAATTAAGGTAAGATTTTTTAAAGCTGGCGGAATAATTATCTTTGCACTCTCAAAAAAATGTTAATATGTCTTTTACAGATTTGTTTGATAGTGGTGAGCATAGGAGAAACCTAGGGCATTTTGCTGCTATTGCTAATATGGCTACCGTTGATGGAGCTTTAAATGGTGAAGAAGAAAAGTTGCTAAAACGCTTTGCCATAAAACTCGACATTGACGAGCAAGAGTATAAAGAGGTATTAGAAGATCCCAATAAATTTCCTATTAATCCTCCTAACAATTCTGCTAAGAGACTAGAGCGTCTTCACGATTTATTCAGAATGATATTTGCAGATCATTATATTGAAGATCACGAGCGTTTTCTTATCGAAAAATACGCAATAGGGTTAGGTTTTTCTGCTGAGAATGCTCAAAAAATCATCAAACGCTCAATTGATATATTTAGCGGCGGGATAGATTTTGAAGACTATCTTTATTTATTAGAGAAATAGAACTTACTTTCTACTACGTTTAGATTTTTTTATCTGTTCTGCCACTGTTTCAAACAGGAGTGCACTATTTACGGGTTTTACTAAATAAGCGTTTACACTAGCTGCCAGAGTCTGCTCTTTCTCATCATTTGAGGCGTGAGCTGTAAGTGCCACGATAGGTATCTTACTTATTTTAGGATTCTCTGAGGTGCGTATATGATGGGTAAGATCGAGACCATCCATAATAGGCATGGTAAGATCTGCAAGAATAAGATCGTACTCGCGCTCTTTGATCAATCTTAATGCGATCTCGCCGTTTTTTGCAAGGTCGAGGCTATATTCAGGATGGGTTCTAAACATTTTCATGATTAGCATCTGGTTGATCTCAATATCTTCTGCCATTAAAATTCTGAACTTTTTATCTGGTTCTAGTTCTGTTAATGACTTAGATTTGCGTTTTCTTGATTTACTCTGATTATGTGAAATTTTAAGTTTGATATCAAGACCAAATGTTGAGCCTTCATCTACTTTACTAGCTACGCTAATATCAGCATTCATAAGATCTGCAAGTTGTTTTGCGATACTTAACCCAAGACCGCTACCTTCTACATTGATACCGCGCTTTAATCTATCGAACATGATAAAGATGTTTTCCATCTCTTTATCAGAAATGCCATAGCCTGTATCCTGAACTTCAAATTTAAGATCTATAGTTGATGAGGTTTGCTTCTTAATATTGGCTCTTAGCTCGATATGACCACTGGTTGTGTACTTTAATGCATTTTCCAGAAGGTTGATAAGAATTTGATTTATTCGTAAATCGTCTCCTACTAAATATTGCGGAATACTCTTTGGGATAGCCAATTTGAATTCTATTCCTTTTTCTCTGCATTTTAAAGAATAGGTTTCTTCAAGAGCAGAGATCATAGCTTTAAAATCAAATCGCTTGCTGTCTATTTTAAGCTTACCAGCCTCAATACGTGAAATATCAATAAGATCATCAATAAGAGAAATTAGATTGTTTGATGAGTTCTGTATAATGTTGACAAGATCAAGTTGTTCCTGGCTTAATTCTGTAAGTGTTAGAATTTCAAGAAAACCTTTTATTGCATTTATGGGTGTGCGTATCTCGTGACTAATTGTAGAAAGAAACTTATTCTTAAAGTTGCGTTGTTCTTCTAGCACGCGATTGTTCTCTTCAGAGATACGATACTTTAATATAGACTCGTTCCTAATTTGATAGATTTGATGCAGGTCTTTGTAGTACTTTGTACAATCATTAAGAATTATTGAAGCTTTATCGTCACTTTCTCTGGTAAAATTTACATCCAGAAATAGGTCTTCACCCTCTCTTTCAAACTTAATGCTGGGGAAGTATTGTGTTTTTTCATCGCTTTCAAAAGCATCAAGAAGGGTAAAAAAGAAAGCGTGAAAATCATGAAGATAGGTTCCCGTTTTTAATTTAAAAAGGCGGTGATCACTATCTAAAATTGTATTCTCTTTATCTATAAGTATGATCTGTGTAGATCTGTCAAAGTATTCTTGTTTAATCTTCTCAAGCATGAAGGGATAATTGTATGGCCAGATCGTGAAACACTTTTTCTACATTCTGGCCGGTTTTTGCACTAGAAAGATAAGCCTGTTTTATTTCTTTTTCTTTTAATCGCTCCTCGATAAGCTCTTGTTCGACCAAATCGACCTTATTCCCGATGATCTGTATAAGAGCATCAGGATATTTCTCTTTAAGGTAATCAATATTCACTTTAAGATCTTGATAGGTGATAGGTCTGGAAGCATCAAAAACATATATAAATGCAGAAGCTCCCATAAGATAAGAGGATCTAAAATTTTTCATTTCATCGTTTCCTTCAACATCCCACAGAATAAGATTCATTCTGTTCTCATCAAGATCTACCTGTTTTTTTAAAATATTGACACCTATGGTAACTTTATAATCATCAGAGAATTCATTAGCAACAAAACGCCGAACCAGAGACGATTTTCCCACTCCAAAATGGCCTATAAGTACAATTTTTTTAGATAATGTCATATTTAAAATATTCTGTAAGCTTTAATTTAAATGCGCTGAAATCCTTAATATCATCTTCATTTATTTCATTTTGTGCAAAGTCAAGCAGAATGTCTTCAAGTTTACTTTTAACTGTTGCATTATAAATTCCAGATATAATAACTGCAATATAATATTCCGAAAAATTTTGAACATGTATGGTATAAAGATCATAGGCAATAGCTTCAAGATTTTGCTGGTCTGTTATAAAAGCATCTTCAGCAAAGCTTTTAATAGCTGTAAGCATGCCCGCCATCATATCCTGATCTATCTTCTGCGTTATTGCCAGATTTCCTTTTAAAATACCAGATGATTTCTCAATAACCATCACCTGCTCAATATGAGCCTTATATTGATCTGCAAGTATATCTGCAGCTTCTTGCTCACGGCTCTTTTTACTTTTAAAGCCCGCAGCCCATCTTTTAAAAGAAAAGGTATGACTTATTTGCTCATTTATTTTCTCCTGAAGAACTTTTATTTCATTTTGAACATACTTTTTAATCATTTTACCCATAACAGGGTAAAGCGCTTCTGCCACCGCATCCTGTGATTTCCTGATTTCTGTTTGTAAGGTTTTAGTTATGGTGGGACCCAGAGTAAGCGGCATTTCTTTAATGAACTCCTGCAGGTTTTCATCTATTATGGGCTGCACACGTGCAGAAAGATTGCCTTGCCTTTTCTCAAGTTTATCCAGCTTTTGGGTAATGCGCTGTGCCAGTTCGCGGTCATCAGTAAGTAGAATCTCCCGAAGAATATCAAGTTTATCTTCAGTATTCATAGCGTAGTATTTATTGACCGGCTTTTATCTTTTCGCCAAGCGAAATAAACATATCTCCTATAGTTTTTTTATCAACTTTTATATGGTCAAGATTTTCAGTTTTCTCACTAACCGTATCTTCAAGCTCAGAGATGCGTATGCCAATGTCTGTGCTTAAATTATCTATGCTTTGCGTAAGCTCTTTGCGCACGTCTTCAATATAGACCTCAAGCTCTTCTTTGCGTTTATTGATCTCCTTCTTTACCTGATCAAATTCCTGATTGTACTGAGCGATATTCTCACCAAAGATGAGGTTCTTTATCGCTTCGATCTTTGAGGTTTGTTCTTCGGGGAGTTCTGCGTCTTTTTTTGCCATGAGCCCTTAGTTAGTGTAAAATCAAATATAATAATTAAAACCTAACATTTTTGCATTAAAATCGTTCTGAAAAGGGGAAAAACCCCCTCTTTTTTAAGATTAATTGAATTTTAGGTATGAATTAATTAAAAGTCTGAAATTTCATGTGGTCTTTTCGTAAAAATTGAAAACGTATCTTTAAGCCTAAATAATAAGTATGGATTTCACAATTAGAATAGCAGAAGCAAACGATATGGCTTCTGTGCTCAGATTGATAAAAGAACTGGCAGAATTTGAAAATGAGCCCCATGCGGTAGAAGTGACTGTTGATGATCTAATCTCGTACGGCACCGGTAATAATCCCGATTTTACCTGCTTTATTGCCGAAAATAACCAGGAAATAGTAGGTATTGCGCTGTTATATTTCAGGTTTTCTACCTGGAAGGGTAAGACTGTTCACCTTGAAGACCTTATCGTAAAAAAGGAAAAGCGAGGAGAAGGGATTGGGCTTGCGCTGTATTCTGAAGTTATAAAGTATGCACATAAACAAGGTGTGCGCCGGGTTGAGTGGGTTGTGCTCGACTGGAATGAGACAGCGATAAAATTTTATGAAAATTCTGGAGCGAGCATATTAAAAGACTGGCATACTGTACAAATGGATGCCGAAAGAATGAAGACTTTTCTTCAGGGAAGAAAGTTGATCTAGCAACTATGAAGATTTTTAAATTTGGTGGTGCTTCGGTTAAAGATGCCAATGCGGTAACAAACATGTTTAAAGTTTTGCAGGCTACTGCAGAAAAAGATCTGGTCATTGTAGTTTCGGCAATGGGTAAAACCACAAATGCGCTAGAAGAAGTTGTGCACGCCTATTTTGATGATCCTAAAAATTTAGCTGCTGCAATTGCTAATTCTTACAGCTATCACCTCGATATAATCGCAGAGTTATTTGAAAGTCAGCATAAGGTAATTCTTAATGTAATAGAAGGATATTTTGATGACCTGAAATCTTTTCTTGAGCGAAACAAATCACCCAATTACAATTTTGTTTACGATCAGGTTGTTAGTACTGGGGAATTGCTAAGTACAGCAATTATTTCTCATTATCTAGAAAAAACAGGTTATAAAAATCGGCTTTTAGACATAAGAAATCACCTAAAAACGACCAATAATTACCGGGAAGGCAAGATTAAATGGGACGATTCTCAGGCTTCCTTAATAAAAGCAATTTCGCCAAAAGGCTTTACAGTTACACAGGGTTTTATCGCTTCAGATGAGAACGGTTTTACCACCACGCTGGGCAGAGAAGGCAGCGATTATACAGCCGCAATTCTGGCGTATTGTTTAAATGCAAAATCTGTTACTATCTGGAAAGATGTTCCCGGTGTTCTTAGTGCAGACCCGCGTTATTTTAAAGATGCATTGTTGCTTAATAATATATCTTATCAGGAAGCGATTGAGCTTTCGTTCTACGGTGCGACGGTAATTCACCCCAAAACCCTGCAGCCTTTGCAGCATAAGGAAATTCCACTTTATGTGAAATCATTTGTAGATCCACTTGCGGCTGGCACCTGCGTTACAAAAGGTGAATTATTAGAACCTTTAACGCCTTGTTTTATAACGAAACACAATCAATTATTGATCTCGCTTTCATCACTAGATTTCTCATTTATGATAGAAGAAAATATAGGCGAGGTTTTTAAATTATTAGGCAGGCATAAGATGAAGGTTGACCTTATACAGAATTCTGCAATAAGCTTTTCTGTTTGCATCGATGACAAATATGGGAATTTAGAAGATCTGCTAATTCAGCTAAAGCAACATTTTAAGGTGGCCGTTCACAAAAATGTGCAATTATTTACCATTAGGCATTTTACAGAGAAAGCGCTGCAAACCATAGAAGAAGGCAAAAATGTGCTCCTAAAACAGGTCACTGAAAACACTGTACAGCTGGTAACGCAATAAAAGAGGTTCAATTTTTGTTATATTTGTTTTCTAGCCAAAAATTCATTTAAAGAACTTCATGGGATTAGTAACCGCAAAAGAAGTTGCGCAAGCCATTAACGTAGATAAATTCGGTTTTGTAGGAACCTTTCTGGGGTGGACACTCATGAAAGTACTCAAAATATCGAAAGCCAACGAAATCTACGATCGTAATAAGGACCTTTCAGACCTTGAATTTCTTAACGCGATCCTGAATGAATTCCAGATAAAATTTGAAATTCCTGAAGAAGATCTCAAACGATTGCCTAAATCAGGAGCTTATATAACGATAAGTAACCATCCTTTAGGCGGTATTGACGGTATTTTGTTGCTTAAACTCATGCTGGAGCAACGGCAGGATTTTAAGATTATTGCAAACTTTTTGCTGCACCGCATAGAGCCTTTAAAGCCTTATGTAATGCCGGTTAATCCTTTTGAGAATAAAAAGGATGTAAAATCTAGTCTGGCCGGTTTTAAACAGGCAATCACACATTTACGTGACGGGCATCCTCTGGGGATTTTTCCCGCAGGTGAGGTTTCAACGTACAAAGACGATAAACTTATTATAGACAGGCCGTGGGAAGAGGCAGCGATGAAGCTGGTAAAAAAGGCCCAGGTTCCTGTGGTTCCTATTTATTTTCATGCAAAAAACAGCAGGCTGTTCTATCAATTATCGCGTATAAGTGATACTATGCGTACAGCTAAATTACCCTCTGAGTTGTTAACTCAAAAAAACAGGGTAATACGTGTGAGAATAGGTAATCCTATTTCTGTAGCGGCGCAAAACGAGCATGAGAATCTGGATGATTTTACAGAATTTCTTCGGAAGAAAACCTATATGCTTGCGCGAACTTTTGAGAAAAAGAATATTCTAAGCAACATACCTCATTCACTAAATTCACTAAAGGGGCATAAAGAGCCAAAGAAAATAGCACACTCTGTAAATGCTGAGTTGATACAACAGGAGGTTGAAGATATTAGGGAAAATGACAGGCGGCTGTTGCAAAGTAAGAACTATGAGGTTTTTCTGGTGCCAGCGCAGGAAATCCCATACATACTAAGAGAATTAGGGCGACTTCGGGAAATAACTTTTAGAGAAGTAGGCGAGGGTACTAATGAGCCTACAGATCTGGATGAATTTGATCAATATTACCATCACCTTTTTCTTTGGGATGAAGAGCAAAAAAAGATCGCAGGTGCTTATAGAATGGGTCTTGGTTCGGTTATTTTTCAAAAACAGGGCATAGACGGTTTTTACTTACAGAGCTTATTTCGCTTTGAGCCAGAGTTGCACAAAATGATGAGCGAAAGCATAGAAATGGGCCGTGCGTTTATTATTAAAGAATATCAACAGCGACCTATGCCTTTATTCTTATTATGGCGCGGGATCGTTCATACAACTTTGCGTTATCCTGAGCACAAATACCTAATTGGCGGAGTAAGTATTAGTAATCAATTTTCAAATTTCTCTAAATCTTTGATGATTGAGTTTATGAAATCGCATTACTACGATCCTTACATAGCGCAATACATTAGGCCTAAAAAAGAGTTTAAAGTAAAACTGAAAGACGCCGATAAAGAATTTGTTTTTGATGAGACCGAAGCAGATCTTAATAAATTTGATAAGCTCATAGAAGAGATGGAAACCGGAAATTTAAGGCTTCCCGTTCTTATCAAGAAATACATTAAGCAAAATGCAAAAGTGGTGGCGTTTAACGTAGATCCTTTATTTAACAACGCAATTGATGGCTTGATGTATATAAGAATTGCAGATCTCCCGGAAAGTACTGTGAAACCGGTAATGGAAGAATTTCAGGCAGAACTTGAGCAGAAGCTTGAGAATGCTAAAAAAGAAGATTAAATTATAAGAATCTGGTAGCTGTACTCCTGCGCTCAAAAATGAGATTATTAAACCATTTGTTGTCTCGCATGGCGACTTTTTCATGATAGCCTACATTTCTAAACCCGTGTTGTTCATGCAATTTTATGCTGGCGATATTTTCCGGAAAAATGTGAGCGGTTAACGTCCAGAAACTCTCGGCTTCGCTTTGGCGAATTAAGTGCCTTAAAAGCCGTTTTCCTATGCCTTTTCCCCGATTTTTTGAAGCGATGTAAAGAGTGACTTCTGCTACGCCATTATACACCTCGCGACTTGATTTTTTACTTAATGCACACCAGCCTAAAATTTGGTTGTTTTCATGGGCAACATAACGGCACTTTTTGATAAATCTTTCGTCCCATTGTTCATAACTGGGAACCTGGGTTTCAAAAGTGGCAATGCCAGTCGCCATACCATCCTTATAGATTTGAGCAACGCGCTCATAATCCTGAATCTCAAAAGGTCTTATGTCAATTTCCAAAAGATTGTTGTGGTTTTTGCCTGGCAGTTAGTACTAGAGAAATGCTTTGTCTACAGGTTCCCAAAGTTCGATCTTGTTGCCTTCGGGATCGAGTATCCAGCCAAATTTACCATAATCGTACTCTTCCATTTCGCCTATAATGGTTACGCCCTCTTCTTTTAAAACTTCAAGGAGTTCTTTTAGACTTTCTACTCTGAAATTCATCATGAATTGTTTTTCGCTGGGAGCGAAATAAGAAGTGTCTGCTGCAAAAGGACTCCACTGCGTAGAAAATTTATTACCGTTCTCGTCGCGCCACCAGAACGTCCACCCATATTGATCTGTTGGGATGCCCAGATGGGTTTTGTACCAACTTTTGATCTTGTCTGGGTCTTTTGTTTTAAAAAAGAATCCGCCCAGTCCTGTTACTCGATTTTTCATGATCTATTATTAGTAATAAATAATGAAGATAGTAATTTATAAGAAGGATGCTTTTATTTTATCTACTATTGTCTGTGCCAGCTTGATCTTGCTTTCTACCGTCCAGCCCGCAATATGTGGAGTGAGAATGACATTTTTAGACTCTATGAGGTACTTTAAAGGGGCCGGCATTTCTTCTGCAGAAGTGAAAAGATTCTCAAAAGAAAGTTTTTCATATTCAAGAACGTCAAGACCTGCTCCTAATATCTTCCGGGTTTGTAATGCTTGTGCCAGATCTGCTGTAACTACACTTTTGCCACGAGCTGTATTGATAAGCCAAAATGGTTTTTTAAAAGCATTTATAAACTTGGCATCAACCATTTTGTCTGTGAGTGGTGTCCACGGCGTGTGTAGACTTAATACATCTGCCTCTTTTTGCAATTCTTCTGAGCTTACCTGTTCTGCCAGAGAATCGCCTACATTTTCTTTAATGTCGTAACATAGCACTGTACAGTCAAAGCCCTGCAGCTTTTTGGCGAAAGCCTTACCCATATTGCCATAACCAATAAGTCCCACAGTTTTACCTTCAAGTTCTAGTCCGCGATTGCTTTCCCGGTTCCATTTTCCTGCTCGTACTTCGGCATCAGCCTGATTAAGTTTGTTAAACAGTGATAAAAGCAGGCCTAAAGAATGCTCGCCCACGGCATTGCGATTACCTTCTGGCGCTGCGATAAGCTGCACGCCTTTTTCTGCGGCATAATCTTCATCAATACTTTCTAAACCCGCACCAACTCTCGCAATAAAGCGGAGGTTTTTTGCCTTGTTTAGGAAGGTTTTGTCTATTTTAAACCTACTTCTTATAACAATACCCTGGTAGTTCTCGATCTTATCTTCTACCTCCTGTTTTGTAGAAGTATAATCTTCAGAATTTTCAAAACCGGCTTCTTCTAATTGTTGAATTAATAAAGGGTGATTAGAGTCTAGATGAAGTATATGCATTTTTAAATTTTAGGATAAACAGTTTGGGTTTTCTCATGTTGCACATCGCCGGTGTGCTTTGTAGTTAGCTTTTCAAAAAGAAGAACATGCACTTCTTCGCCATCTTTTGTCATAGGGCAATGCTCTACACCTTTGGGAACAACAATGAGTTCCCCAGCTTTAATGGTTTGTTCGCTTTCGCGGAATTTCATGATCAACGTGCCTTTTACAACCTGAAAAAGCTCCTCCTCATCGTCGTGTTTGTGCCATACAAACTCATCTTTTAATTTGGCCAGAAGAACCTGCATATTATCTACTACAGCAATCTGGTGAGGATGCCATTGATCTTTAAATTTTGAAAATTTATCTGTTAAGTTGATTGTCTTCATAAGAATTAAAATAAGTCACTAACCAGGGCAGGTATACGCATAGGTCGCCCTTCTGGCATATGTAGGAGACACCATTGTGTTATAGAGGAAACCAGTTTCTTTTGATCACTGTTTCTAATGATCTCAACGTGGCGTATGCTTCTCACTCCTTCAAAACTATCTACCCAGGTCTTGAGTGTAAGTTTTTCTCCTTTAAATGACGGATTGTGATATTTAATATTATGTTCAAGTGCGACCCACACGTATTCTTTCTGAATATCTTCTGTTGTAGCATGTAACCAGTGAGCCTCAGCAACATCCTGAATCCATTGTAGATATTGCACGTTATTAACATGACCCAATTGATCTATTGCATCTTCGGTAACGGTGATCTCAAGAGTGTAGGTATTAGATTGCATACTTCAAATTTAATGATCTCTCTTTTTACAGAGATGGTTAAATAAAAGAGTTTATTTAAAAACCCAAAACCATTTTTGCGATCAGGAAGTAGGTAAGTATTCCAAAAACATCATTGCTGGTGGTGATAAATGGGCCAGTTGCTACAGCTGGATCAATGCCTCTTTTGTCAAGGATTATAGGTATAAAAGTACCAATTAAAGCGGCGAGAATGATCACCGCGATTATAGCAATCCCAATACTCACAGATTCCAGATATGAAGTTTTAAATGCAAAATGACTTATCACTAGAACCACCATAGCAATCGCGAGACCATTAATTAAGGCTAAAGCAGATTCTTTAAGTAATCTGCTAGCAATATTACCTTTTAGTGAATCATTAGCCAGACCTTGTACTACAATAGCGCTAGATTGTACGCCTACGTTACCAGCGGTTGCCTGTATAAGCGGTACAAAAACCAATAATTTTGGGAAAGTGACAAATATATCGTTGAAGCCTGTTATAATACTCGCAGCCCCTAAACCGCCAAACATCCCAATGAGCAACCATGGTAATCTTGCACGCGTAAGTTTAAATAAGTTATCATCTGCCTCAACATCCTGTGAAATACCGGCCGCCATTTGATAATCTTTATCTGCCTCGTCACGAATGAAATCTACAATATCATCAATTGTGATTCTTCCTAGTAATATACCCGCATCATTTACAACAGGAACAGCCTCAAGGTCATATTTCTGCATAAGTTTAGCAACATCTTCTGCCGGGTCTTTTACATTTACGGCATCAACGTTAGGGATATAAATATCTGCTATTTTTGCTTTAGTATCTGCAGTTAGCAGGTCTTTTAAAGAAAGTCTGCCTATAAGCTTATCATTTTTCTCAACCACGTAAACCGAATGTACTCGGGTTACATTTTGAGCCTGTACTCGCATTTTACGCACGCAACCTGCTACCGTCCAGTTTTCATGTACACGCACCAGTTCTTTCGCCATAAGGCCACCGGCAGAATTCTCATCATACCGCAGCATCTCTATGATATCCTGCGCGTGCTGGTCGTCTTCTATAGCGTCTATTACCTTTTTCTGAATCTCTTCATCCAGTTCTGATATAAAATCTACCGCATCATCTGTGTCTAGTTGATCTAGTTCACTGGCGATCTCTTCTGGAGAAAGGTTGTCAAGAAGTCGCTCACGCACATCTTCATCAAGCTCCATAAGAGCTTCAGAAGTTTTCTCACTATCAAGAAGTTTTATGAGATATGTGGCTTCTTCTGTATTGAGCTCGTCAAAAATTTCAGCAATATCTGCATGGTGCACTTCCTCCAGAAGATCGAGGATATGGGCATCGTCCTTAGCTTCAATCAGATTTTCGATCTGTTCGATCAACTCTTCTGTGATTTCAAAAGCCATAGGCAGCTGTATTGTTAAGTTATTACTGAATTTTTTAAGCCCAACAAATATAACCAAAGTAAGACAGCGACTGTATTTGCAGCAAATAAATAAATGTTAAGGAAGCGCCTAAATAAAGCTATTTTACTATATATTTTTGAGGCGTTGATTTTTGCCTGCGGAATAAAATAAGAATGCGGAAATTGGAGCTTTTCTCTATTAAAAGCAACTAATTAATGTCTTACTTTCTGGATCTGCTGTATATAGGCGGATTTTGCCTCTCTAAAAACCATTTTTTATACATTTTTACCGGTTTTTCTAAAACAGATAAATAGATCACAGAGATCGTATGAGATTCAATTTACTCCTGTTGATCAAGTTCTATTAATCGCGTAAGGGCAATAAATTCTGATACATTTAACTGCTCAGGACGTTTGTTAAAGACATCATTTTCGCGGAGGTTTTCACTCAAATCAAACGATTTTAGGCTATTTCTAAGCGTTTTTCTGCGCTGTTGAAAAGCTGCTTTTACCACTTTATACAGCATAGCAGTATCACAACCTATGTCTTCATAGTTTGCTTTTCGCTTTAAGCGAAGCACCCCGCTGTCAACTTTAGGCGGCGGATTAAAAACTTCTGGCGGGACGGTAAATAAGTATTCTGCATCGTAAAAAGCCTGTGTAAGTACAGAAAGTATTCCGTAGGATTTGCTGCCGCCGGGATCACAAATACGTTGCGCAACCTCTTTTTGAAACATACCCGTAAATTCTGGTATTTGCTGTTTCCATTCTAACGCTTTAAAAACAATTTGGGTAGAAATATTATAAGGGAAGTTACCCGTTATGGCAAAAGGCTCATCGCCAAATAATTCATGGAGATCGTATTTAAGAAAATCGGCTTCAATGACTCTAAAATTTGTACGCTCTATCTTACTAACATGCTCTAGCGGGAAACTGTGATTGAGGTAAATAATGGATTCACTATCAAGATCCATCGCTACGATATTAAAATCTTTGTGCAGGATATACTTGGTAAGTACGCCGGTACCGGGCCCAATCTCGAGAATATTTTTATACCCTTCAAGTGAAAGTGTTTCACCAATTTTTTGCGCTACACTCTCATCATTAAGAAAGTGCTGCCCTAAATGCTTTTTTGCCTTTACCTGATCTGTTGAGGACTGGTTAAACTGATTTTTATTTTTGGGGTGAAAATTTTTGCCTTTCATCAGTATTTATTTATCCGCGTAGTGGTATTTATATTTGGGTTTGGGGCTCGGTAAAAAGCTTGAATCAATTGTTAGATTGGCTGTGCTAATTATAACGTGATTCCTGATTTTCTAATTGCTCAGAAATAATCTCAAGCTCTGTTCTAAAGGCTACAAACTTACCGGCAAACTTATTAGTCTCTGCACGCAATCTGTCTGCATCTTCTTTGTAATAGCGGGCAAGAGCATCTTTGCTTTTTGCAGTGTATTGTATAGAATAGGTGATCCCGCCCTTTTCTTCTTCTACCAGTACTTTTGTCATTAACGCTTTGTTGAATTTACCGGTTGCCAGCACGTCAGGAATATGTTCATTACGCATCCAGTAAAGCCACTCATCATGAATGCTCTCTTCTATATTGACAGTTAGATTATATATTATCATAATTTGTTTTTGTTATAAGTCGCTATTTAATAGCGTCGCCTCTAAGTATTCTGTATTTTTTTTGAGCATCTACGTAGTAAATACTGTCAGCGAAATTAAAAATTATCTTCTCGTAATTTTCTTTGGCTTTTTCGGGATCATTGAGAGGGCCGGCATAGAGCTGGCCAAGTCTATAGTACGCATCATCGGCTAAAATATCATCACCGTAAAATTGTATGATTTTAAGATAGTTTGCTTCCGCGGAAGCGTAATTTTTGTTTTTCTCGTATAATTTTGCCTGAGCCAGTAACGCTTCATCTTCTATCGATTCTCCTTTGTGCTCGTTTAAAATATTCTCATAGATCGTAATTGCGGCGTCATCATTATTTTGAAAAGACAAAAGATCTGCTCGCGCGTATAATTTAAGGGCGACTTTTGCCGTGTCTTCAAGAGAATTGTCTGCAATATTAAGATAAAGCTCTTGTGCATCATTAGCTATAAGCTGCGTGGCAGAAGCTTTTAATATTTTAAGTTGTGCCTGCGCCCAGTCAAAATCACCTTTGTAATAACTGGTTTTTGCAACTTTAAATTTAGCTTCCTGCGCCAGAACATCATTTTGAAGGCTCTTCTCGATCTGTGTATAATAAATTAGTGCAGAATTGAATTTTTCATCCAGAACCATAATATCTGCCAGTTCCATTTTAGTACGAGCCTCCTGAAAGCGGGAAAGCTGAAGTTTTAATGCTTGCTTTAGACGGTCTACTGCCGTTGTGATATTGTCACTTTTAAAAGCGAGAAAATGGGCATATTCTATTTGCAGCGACAATGTTTGTGGAGTCTCACCATATAGTTTTAACAGCTCTTCAAATCTTTTTTCAAGACGTGTATATTGTGAGACATCTGCATTTTTAACGTCTATCTCCAGCAATTTTTGCTCAGCAGAAAGCCTGATATCCTGATTAAAAGTAGAAGCGATGATGAAGTCGAGAATCTCTGTGCTCATTTCATCGTCATTATTCTCTAAAGTTATACCGGCCAGATTCATAATGCGCTGCATGTCATTCTCGCTGCGTTTATAAATAGCCTTTTCCTGAGCAAAGGCTTTTTTATATTCTTTCTGCTGTATAAAAAGCCAACTCAAATATTTATTATATAAAAGATCCTGATCTTGTTGTATGCGTTTTATAAGGAGTTTTTTAAATGTGATATTGGCCGGGTTATCGGGGTTTTCTGTGATAAATTCTGAGAATGTTCGTTGGGCTATTGCTTCAAACTTTTCATCTTTTTTTATTAGATTGAGATAAGTATCAAGCATTAACTCGATGTTTCCCTGCTCGCCATAGATCCTTGCCAGCTGCAAGTCAAAAGTCAACTTTTCGCTTATAGCCATCGCATTTTTATAGGCTTTTATCGCATAATCAAGCAGGTTGTATTTTTCATAAGAACGGCCTATTGTATAGGCATAACCGGGATTGGTATTTATGACATCGAGAGCATTATTATACTGCATATCTGCTTTTTCAGCATTGCCTTGTAATTGGTAGTTGTAACCTAATTCTATTTCAAAAGTGGGAGCATTATTTCGCGCAGCGATATATTTCTCAAGTAACTTTTGAGAGGCTTCATAGTCCTGAAGTTGTTGATATGACTCTACAAGACCCAATATGTAATTTGTATTAGTAGGACTATGAGATAGCAAAGCCTCATAAGTTGATGCGGCCTTTTTAAATTCTCCCTGCTCAAAATAATTGCGCGCCAATTGCTCATTCTGGGCAGAGGCCAAAAAGAACACGAATAGACATCCGCTAAGAAAGAGGAAGCGTAGCACTTGTTTTGTTTTTTAATAAAGGATCTAAGCACAAATATCAGAGCAGAGATGGCGATTTATTATCGCATCAATCTTGTCTGAAAGTAATGCCGTCTAGGTAAATATAACCAAAAAACCTGTGGCTATGCGATCGTGTCAAAAGCGCAGTAGGGCACGAGAACTTCAGGTATTTTAATTCCTTCAGCTGTTTGATAGTTCTCAAGTATTCCTGCCAGCACACGAGGCAAAGCCAGTGAACTACCATTTAACGTATGAGCAAGTTTTTTATTCCCTTCGGCATCTTTAAAGCGCAATTTCAAACGATTGGCCTGGAAAGTCTTAAAGTTTGAAACAGAACTTATCTCGAGCCATCTGTCCTGAGCTGTAGAGAATACTTCAAAATCATATGTAAGCGTAGAAGTAAAGCCCAGATCACCACCACACAATCTTAAGATGCGATATGGCAGTTTAAGTTCGTCAAGAATTGATTTTACGTGTTCTACCATACCATCAAGAGCAGCATCAGAATCTTCAGGTCTCTCTATGCGTACGATCTCAACTTTGTCAAATTGATGTAAACGGTTTAACCCACGCACATGGGCGCCGTAAGAACCAGCTTCTCTTCTAAAGCAAGGCGTGTACCCTGTGCAGGTTATAGGCAGATCACTCTCGTTAAGTAGATCACCGCGAAACATATTAGTTACAGGAACTTCTGCCGTAGGGATAAGATATAGATCATCTGCTCCTACATGGTACATTTGTCCTTCTTTATCTGGAAGTTGACCAGTGCCAAAACCTGAAGCCTCATTCACTAGATGCGGTACCTGATATTCTGTATAACCGGCAGCTGTATTTTTATCTAAAAAGTAAGAAATAAGCGCTCTTTGCAAACGAGCACCTTTCCCTTTATAAACCGGAAAACCTGCACCTGTGATCTTATTTCCCAGTTCAAAATCTATGATGTCATATTTCTTAGCAAGCTCCCAATGTGGCAATGCGCCATCTGCTAAAACCGGAATGTCGCCTTTGCGAAAAACCTCTTCATTATCTTCTTCATTCTTCCCGGCAGGAACGCTTTCCTGTGGGATATTAGGAATCGTGTACAGTAAATTGTCAAGATCTGCAGAAACAACGTTAAGTGTTTCCTGAAGAATCTTGGCATCTTCTTTTAATTTAACCGTACGCTCTTTTAAAATGTTAGCCTTTTGAGCTTCGCCGTTTTTAAATAAAGAACCTATCTCTTTAGATATTTTGTTGCTTTCTGCCAGCGTATTGTCAAGCTGAGCTTGTGTTGCTCTGCGTTTTTCATCTGCTTCAAGCACCTGCTCAAAAACAGCTGAAGCTTCAAAGTTACGTTTAGCAAGCGCCTTTATATATTCTTCTTTATTCTCGCGTATGTCAACTACGTGTAGCATGGCTCAATTTTAAGAGGCAAAAGTAAGGAATTGAGTGAAAATTTGGGCAGAAAAGGAGTTTGAGTTTGTAATTCTTTGTTAAGTCTAATTCTCTTTTCGCTTAAAGCGAAATTTCATAAAATCAATTTAATTTAAAGGAGTTTTTTTAACCTTTTCTGGCAGATTTTTGGTCTTTTTTACCCGTTTTTTCAATCAAAAGTAGCGTCTTTGTAATCTGTTGATGGGGTGTCTGTATCTAGTTGAGAAGGTAAAATCCAGTCATTGTGCCAGAAGTAGTTAAATTTAGCCGCCGCCATATCAACTTTAGGATCTATTAGCGTGTGCCACTCATGATTATTTACACGCACTTTGCAGTTTACATAAATTGCTATGTCTTTGCCTTCCCGGGCATATTCTGCTTTAAGTCTTTGGCAAAATTGCCAGATAGCATCAGGTTTTGAAGCAACAAGTCGCTGCTGATTTGCAGAAAGATAATCCCGGTAATTGATATTCTTTTTTATTCCATTTTCTTTGTCCTGAATGGTGAAGAATATTCTTCCGCTTTTTGAGCGCAGCATCATACGCCAACTCAATCTGTGACCTTCTTCCGTCCAGAGTACGTCGTCTTTTATAAACCAGTGTCGCAAGGGTAAGCCTATTTGAAACAGAAAGTAAATACCAAAAAATACAAGAGCAGGTTTTCTATAGTTGGTGACAATTATTTCATCTGCAGCGTAATATTCTTTTTTTCTCAGAAAAATATCATGAATTGTTTTTGAAGGGAAAAAGAACAGCGTGAAAGCTAAAGAAAGGTAGGGGAAGATCCCAATATGAAAAATAAAGCTATTAAAAAGGTGGAAAAAAATCGACAAAAAGAAGGCAATTTTTCGGGTTTTAGGCCATAAAAGCGCGGGAATTATGAGTCCGTCATAAAGAATGCCCATGTATGCGATGGTATAATGTGCCCAGCTTTGCTGTAAAATATCGCCTACCAGCCAGTAATTTTTTCGCGCAAGCATTAGTAGTCCCGGTACTGAGGCATTAAGCCAATCTGGATATAGTTTTGCGATGCTGGCGTATGTGTAGACAATCCATAACTGTGCAATGATAACAACATATACCCAGCGGGGCATTGATATCTTTTTAATGGTAGGGTTGCGCCAGGCATCTACAGAGAAATAGTGATGAGCAGGAAAGGTGGCCATTAGTCCCAGTAGGAGCATTAAAAGATAATAGTGGTTGTTATATGATGATTTTTGCATAAGATATACGCAAGACCACATGATCCCGTAGATCACAATGCTCATTCTGTAGCGAAAGCCCAGCATGATAAAAACACCAAAAAGCCCCATAATGCCATAATAGTAGTACATGCCATTACCGGGGAGTGGTTGTAAAAAACCAAAACCCAAAAAATTAAAGGTAAAATCACCAGATAATAAAACACGTGAGACCCATCCTGTAGCGATAGCTCCCCAGGCTTCTATAGTAATAAGTAAACCAAAAATTACCCTAAAAATAATAAGGGCGCTGTTGTCTACTCTTCTATACAGCCAGTTGTTAAGCATTTAGCTTTTCAATATATTTTTTTGAAAACGTCTCATCTTCCTGCATGGCAATTATAAGTTCTTCAACAGTGTTGAATTTTTTCTCGTCGCGTATTCTGGTAAGAAGTTCTATCTGAAGTTTTTTGCCATACAAATCGCTATTGAGGTCAAAAAAGTAAGTTTCTACAGAAAGTTGATTGCCGCCAACTGTAGGATTTGTGCCTATATTCATCATGCCATAAACAGATTTCTCGTCTATTACAGATCTAACGACGTAAACCCCTTTGCAGGGAATAAGTTTATAGTCTTCATCGATTTTAAGGTTGGCTGTGGGATAATTCATTTTGCGTCCCAAACCTTTGCCACGTGAAACGATACCCGTAAGCATAAAGGGATAGCCCAAATAAGTATTTGCTTTATGAAGATCACCCACTTCTAATGCCTGTCTTATTTTAGTAGAGCTTATAGCGACATCGTCAATATCTTTTTTGGATATTTCTTCTACGTCAAAATCATAGAGTTCACCAAATTTTCTCAGGTCATCTATATTAGCATTTCGATTACGGCCAAAATGGTGATCGTAGCCAATAATAACTTTTCTGGCCTTTAGCTGATCTACCAGGATGTCTTTTACAAAATCTTCTGCCGTAAGGCGTGAGAATTCTTGTGTAAATGGGTGGATTATTAGATGATCCAGGCCGGTTTTTTCAAGTAAAGCTGTGCGTTCTGCAATTGTATTAATTAGTTTTATTTCGGTATCTTTTTGTACCACCATACGGGGGTGCGGAAAAAACGTAAGTACCACAGATTCATAGTCATTGCTATGCGCACTGGCAATAAGTCTGTTTATGATCTTGCGATGTCCTATATGAACACCGTCAAACGTACCTATGGTAACAACAGTATTTTTAGTGCCGGTAAATTCTTGTGCAGAAGGATGTTGTTTCAATTTACTTTCCGTTAAACAGGTTCATGGTATTATTAATTCCCGCAGCTACAAAACTAGAAATTACTTCGCATGATTTATCAATACGTTCTGGTAAATCTGCCTGCTCATTTTTGTCCCACTCTCCTAATACATAATCAATTTGTCTGCCTTTACTAAATCTATCGCCTATACCAAATCTAAAGCGATTATAAGCAGTTGTGTTTATTTGTGCCTGAATATCTTTTAACCCGTTATGACCGCCGTCGCTGCCTTTAGTTTTAACGCGTATGGTGCCAAAATCAAGATTGAGATCATCTGTAATTACTAACAAATTCTCAACTGCTATATTTTCTTGTTGCATCCAATATCTTACAGCTTTACCACTAAGATTCATATACGTGTTAGGCTTAAGCAGGATTACCGTGCGCCCCCTGATTTTCAGTTTTGCAATGTCACCTAATTTTTCAGTTTCCCACGTTGCATTATTTGCTTTCGCGAAAGCGTCTACAATTTCAAAACCTATATTGTGGCGGGTATTTGCGTACTTAGGGCCTATGTTTCCCAGGCCAGCTATTAAGAATTTCTTCATGGGGTTTTCTTCTTCACTCTGCGATTCTTTATATCTACTTAATAGATTCTTTAGATTTAGAAGCATGATTTTTTAATTGTGAACACGCGCAAATTTAAGATATTGAAATGAGACCGTCTTTTAAATAAAAAGCTATAAAATAAAAAAGCACCTGCCAGAGCAGATGCTTTTAAAAGTTATAAAAGAATAGTTTATTCTTGAGTAGCTTCTGTTTCTGCAGTTGCTCCTTCTTCTTCTTCCTCGTCATCTAAAGCAACAACGTTACGAGACGTTCTTACCTGGCAAATAACTGTGTTGTCTGGGTGCATAAATTTGTAATCATCACTTTTAAGCTCTGTGATATACAATTTGCTACCAATTTTAAGGTTAGTGATATCTGCTTCTACAAAATCAGGAAGGTTTTTAGGTAAAGCCTTAACCTTTAAAGTACGATTTGTTTTACGCAGTACACCACCATTACGTACCCCACGAGAGTTACCTGTAAAATGTACTGGTACTGTCATAGAAACTTCTTTACCTTCAAAAATCTGGTAAAAATCTACGTGAAGAATGCGATCTGTCACCGGGTGAAATTGAATGTCCTGGAGGATTGCCATATAGGTTTCTCCATTAAGTTCCAAAGTCGCGGTGTGCGCATCTGGAGTGTAAACCAAATCTTTAAACGCTAATTCTGGTGCGTTAAAGTGTACTGGCTCATCCCCTCCGTATAATACGCAAGGAACCTCTCCAGCATTACGTAAGGCTTGAGTTGCTTTCTTGCCCACGCTTTCTCTTTTAGATCCTGTGATCGTGATTGACTTCATTTAAATATATATTAATAGTTATAAAATTTACATTATAAATTTTGATGCAATAGAAGTGTTGCTGTGAACCCTGTGCATTACATCTGCAAATAAAGGTGAGCAGCTTACTACTCTTACCTTAGCGCTTTGCTTTTTGAGTGGTATACTGTCTGTTACTATAAGCTCCTGCAGTTGACTTTTTTCTAATTTTTCATAAGCATCGCCACTTAAAAGAGCATGTGTGCATATTGCACGTACACTTAAAGCCCCTTTTGCCATCATAAGATCTGCAGCCTTTGTTAAGGTTCCTGCTGTATCTACCATATCATCAACAAGAATCACATTGCGACCTTTTACATCACCTATCAACTCCATGTGGCTTATCACATTTGCCTGTGCTCTTTGTTTATAACAAATTACAACATCGCTCTCTAGAGCCTTAGAATAGGCATAAGCTCTTTTAGATCCTCCCATATCTGGAGAAGCTATTGTAAGATTATCAAGATTTAAACTACGCAGATGCGGTAAAAAAATGGTTGATGCAAATAAGTGATCTACGGGTTTTTCAAAAAATCCCTGTATTTGATCTGCATGCAAATCCATAGTTATAATGCGTGTCGCTCCCGCTGTCTCTAACAGGTTGGCTACTAATTTAGCAGCTATAGGTACACGCGGTTTATCTTTACGATCTTGCCTTGCCCACCCAAAGTATGGAAGTACTGCCGTGATATGTCTTGCTGAAGCTCTTTTTGCGGCATCAAGCATTAACAGCATTTCCATTAAGTTCTCACTGCTTGGCATAGTTGAGCCAATAATAAAAACTCTAGAACCCCGAATAGATTCTTCAAAAGAAGGCTGAAACTCGCCGTCACTATAGGTAGAAGTGATTATCTTACCCAGTTCCTGACCGTAATCTTTGGCAATTTTCTCAGCAAGAGCTTTACTCTGTGTACAAGCGAAAATTTTGGGTTCCGGAACAGGTTGAAACATAGCGTGTTTGACTTTTAAATCTGGCTTTCTCTAAAAGAGGTGCAAATTTAGAAATTAATTTGTGTCTATTGAATATATTTAGGCACTATTTTATTAGCTAAACTGTTTTTTTTATTAATTTTGCAGTCCTTATTTGCCTCGGTGGCGGAATTGGTAGACGCGCTGGATTCAAAATCCAAAGCAAAAAAGTTAAGCCTCGGTGGCGGAATTGGTAGACGCGCCGGATTCAAAATCCGGTTCTGCAAGGAGTGTGGGTTCGATTCCCACCCGAGGTACGAAAAAAGCTGAGATGAAAATCTTGGCTTTTTTTATGCTCAGGTACAACATAGGTACAACATTTTACTATTCTTTCTTGAACCATTAAATTTTACCTAAAATGATATTAAGTGCTATTAACGTCTATTGACATTACTTCGATTTAATAAGAATTGAGTTTGAAAATGCGCTCAGCACATTTCACTTCATTTTGCGAAAAGCTTCATTACGGGAAATAAGCTTCACTTAAAAAATCTTGGACACAATTTCAAAGTTGATATGCTCTTGTTTCTTTGTCGTTTTAAAATCTCTTGAATTTATCAACTTTTTGTTTTTGAGGGAAACTTTGAAATAGAGTCCGCTTTAGAAAATATTACTTTTTCCTTTTGTTTCACAAAGATTTAAAATTTAGCTCGAGACGGACTGCATAATCGTTCGCTCACTCACTTTTATAATTCCTTACTCACTCAAAATTTTAGGTAACGTTTCCGAAAAGGTAACAACGAAGGCACTATGGGAAGTAAGTGGATAAAATGATACTAAGGATAGTTTAATCTATTTTCTAATACAAGACATAAACCAAATGGCCAATAATTGGGGGGGCAATATCATTTAATATAAAATGAAAAGGAAAACACTCTGGATATAATAAGTATGTGAATAAATGACATTGTGGCAACTAATTGACACCAATTTATATCATCTAATATTGGCTTTGAAATTGCGGTATTATGGTCGAGTCTGGATTAGAAAAATGGATAGTTTTTTCAGCTGATAGCAAAGAACACTTTAATGAAAAGACATTCTAACTCTTAAAAAATTGAACTTAAATAGAAGGGTATTTTATGGTTCTTAGCTTTTGGCAAAAAGTACTATAAAACCAAAATGTAATGAAGGGTTTGTATAGCAAGAGGGTAACACGCTAAAGCGATGTTACAATATTTAATTTTATACAAAACCTTTTAAAATCAATAGATAACAGCGATTTGCAATTTTGAATATTTGAATTTTCGTGATTGTTTTTCAGAAAAACCTTGTTCAGCTCAACAAAACCAAATAAAAATTTCAGAAAAAATGGATAAAGGATATGAAAAAGAGCGGTTTGAAAAATTAGGAATCAAGGCTTCAGTTGCAGAAAAATTTAGAGACTTCTGCAAGAAAATGTCAAAATCTCAATCAATGACATTGTTGCTTATGGTTGAATTTTTTGAAGACAACGGAATATCGCCAGCAGAATCAATGGGGCCAAGAATGGAAACATTGGAATCAAAAATATCAACGCTTATTAAAAAACGAATGAACGGTATGATTGCGATAATGAAGGATATCGAAAAATCTCAAACTAAACCAACAGTTGCGATGCTCTATTCCTTTTTTGAGCAAACAGAGCCGCCAAAAAAGAAGTTGATTCTTGAAAAAAAGTATGTAGAAAAGACAGAAACAGGCTTTCAAGAAAAGTCCTTTACAAGTAAAAATAAAGACGGCGAATGGAAAAGGTAAATTACATAGTTCAACTCAACGCAGCCTTTGAGCTTTTCAACAATGACAATAGAATTAAGCAGGGTCATATCACGTTGTACCTGGCATTCTTTCAGAAATGGAATCGGGAATTTTTCAAAGGGACGATAACCATAAACAGAGAATGGATTATGGAAAAAGCAAAATTCAAATCAAAAACGACCTATCACAATTATCTAAAAGACCTAAATGATTGGGGTTACTTATGCTATTATCCATCTTACCATCCCGCTCAAGGTTCAAAAGTTCAGATGTCCATTTTTTTTGATTCAGATGGTCAAAAATTGGCTAACAGCGTCCCAGAACCAGGCCAAAATTTGGTACCTTATTATAAACATAAAACATTAGAGGCATAGTTTATACCGCTACTCTAAAAATTACATTGAATACAATTTAAATTCTTGGGAACAGTTAGGCATATTAGCAAGTATAGGATTGACTGAAATACAGCATTTTATATTCGCAGCAGCAACCAGTCCGCCAGAAATCACAAATAAAATATACCGAAGCGCTTTGGCTATTGCTGATTCTTTAGGTTCGTTTGTTTTAAATAATCCGCCGCTCAATTATCCAAAGTATGACGAACACAGTATAGAAATAGCAATGTCACTACAATTACTTTGTCAGGCAGGAAAAGTCGATACTGCATCGAGATGGATAAGAAATTTAGTGGTCGCTTTCCATAACAATTATATGGTAGATAAAGATTTTCCAATATTCAGAACTAATTTTGATAAGTTGGTTGATATTCATAATGGCGACGACACCGTAGAGATTACATCCTCGACGATTATTACAATTTTGGTTGAGTATGCGATTGTTTTACAATCAGAAGAATTATATCATCAAATCAGAGAACTTGTTAAAGAGCAATTTCCTAAACTCAATTTGCAAATTTGGTTTGCTACGGAAGACATTGAGGGATTTGTTGCATCTAAATGTTACAGTCAAAATGAAGGTACTCTAAAACATTCCATTGTTATCTATAAAGACATTGAAGCCTACAGGAAAGAAGTTTTTGAAGAAATGGATCTGTATATTAAAGAGGATGATTTTCAATTCTTTAAAGCCAGTTTCCATATTATAGGACACCTTGCAAGCAGACATTACAGAGCTCAGCCATTCCCAATATTCTGGCGACGCGCCATTAAGCTCGCTATGGAAGAAGAAAAGAAAGTGGTAAAAATATAGGTTTTACCTTCCCAAATCCGGTCTGTCCTCATAAAAATCCCTGAAAGTTTTATCAGTTTTATAATCATCTGTCAATACTTTATATACGGTATAAACCAATAAAACCTGCCCTGCGCAAGTAGCATAGAATACCCAGCTAAATGGAAAGTCCATTGCTGAAAAAATCACGATGGTTAAAAGAAGTAAGGTCGTGATACCCAATAATGTCATTGCTGAAAGTTTCATAGTTTTCTTTTCAAAATACTAAAATTTCACATTGAGATGTATTAAGAAATTCCTAAAGATTTTACACCAACTGACAAAAGTCATCTTTTCTACCATCCATTCTTGCAACCTTTGCCACAGGTATAGAGTAAATTATGGAAAATTGTTATCATTGTGGCGACCCTTGCCGTGATACAAAAATTGAGCATCAGGAAAAATCCTTTTGTTGCAACGGTTGTAAAACGGTGTTTGACATTCTCAACGAGAATGACCTCACCTATTATTATGATTTGCAATCTACACCAGGAAAAACACCTTTGGAAATGGAGGGGCGTTTCGATTTTCTGGACAACCAGCATATCATTGACCAATTATTGGAATTTGATGAGCAGGACACCCAAATTGTTTCGTTTGTAATCCCTCATATCCATTGCAGTTCTTGTATTTGGGTGCTAGAGAATATTAACAAACTGAATCCTGCCATTAAGAATGCCCAAGTCAATTTTCCGCAGAAATCGGTACGAATTACTTACAATTCGGCTGAAATCAATTTAAAAGAATTGGTCTTCCTGCTTTGCAGGATAGGCTATGAACCCAATATATCTCTCGAAGATTTCAACAAGAAAAAAAAGATAATAGACCGAAGCCTTATCTATAAATTGGGCATGGCAGGCTTTGCCTTTGGAAATATTATGTTTCTGTCGTTTCCTGAATATTTTGAAGTAAGCGAATTTTGGTTGGATAAATTTAAAATCCTATTCCGATGGTTGATGTTTGCTTTTTCCGTGCCCGTTGTTTTTTACTCGGGACGCGATTATTTTGTGTCCGCCTATAAAGGTTTACGTTCTAAAATTTTGAACATTGACGTACCCATAGCTATCGGTATAGCCATTCTATTTTTGCGCTCTACTTTGGAAATTGTGATGGATTGGGGCACGGGTTTTTTTGACAGCTTTGCCGGATTGGTTTTTTTCTTGCTATTGGGCAAATTCTTTCAGCAGAAAACTTACGCATTTCTCTCTTTTGAACGGGATTACAAATCTTATTTTCCTATTGCGGTTACACAGTTGTTTAGAGAAGAGAGTCATAATAATTCCACTTTCGCGAAAACTGATGAAATCCAAACACCTGTATACGAATTACAGGCAGGCCACCGCATCCTGATTCGAAATAACGAACTCATCCCAACCGATGGGATATTAATAAAAGGAACAGCACTCATCGATTACAGTTTTGTAACGGGCGAGGCAGCACCCGTAATCAAACAATCGGGCGATAAAATCTATGCCGGTGGGAGACAAAAATCAGGAATTATCGAAGTTGAAGTTACAAAAGCGGTTGAGCAATCCTACCTTACACAATTGTGGAACAACGATGTATTCAGCAAAAACAAAGCAACCACGTTCGAAAATCTTACCGACCAAATAAGCCGAAGATTTACAATTGCCATTTTAAGTATTGCTGTAGTAGCGACCGTTATTTGGCTTTTTATAGATGCAACTGTGGCATTTAATGTATTTACTGCTGTGCTTATTGTGGCTTGTCCCTGTGCCATTGCATTAGCAGCACCCTTCACACTTGGAAATATGTTGCGCATTTTTGGGAAGAGAAAGTTGTATCTCAAAGAAAGTAGCGTCCTCGAACTACTGGCACATATAGACACCGTGGTATTTGATAAAACAGGAACACTTACAACCCACAATAAAAATCTAATTACGTATCAAGGAATTTCGTTGACCGAAAACGAACAAAAAATCCTGACCAGCACCGTGCGAGCATCCAACCATCCGTTAAGCCGTGCGTTGTACGATTTGTTACAAGAGAATAGTATTTGCACATTAGATGATTTTACCGAAGAAACCGGAAAAGGCATCACAGGAATTTACAAGGATTTGAGGGTAAAAGTTGGTAGTTATGCTTTTGTTGGAAACATAAAAGAAGTGGCTGCTACCACACATACCCAAGTCCATATTAGTACCAACGACGAGTATAAGGGGTGTTATGTTTTTTATAATAATTATCGAGAAGGAATGGCAGCGTTATTTTCTGAATTGAGCAGTACAGCGAATTTGGTAGTACTATCTGGCGATAACGATGGCGAAAAAGAATTTCTAAAAACCCAATTGCCTAAAAACGCTCAATTAAAATTCAATCAAAAGCCAGAGGATAAGCTCAATTTTATAAAAAATCTGCAGCAACAAGGCAGAAAAGTTATGATGGTAGGCGATGGATTGAATGATGCTGGTGCCCTTGCCCAAAGCAACGTGGGTATCGCTGTTTCTGAAGACGTAAATGTATTTTCGCCCGCTTGCGATGGGATTATTGATGCTAGTAGATTAAAAGAGTTATCTGAATTTTTAAGACTATCAAAAAAGAGTATTCGCATTATAAAATACGCCTTTGTATTCTCATTATTCTATAATCTAATTGGGTTGGGATTTGCGGTTACCGGAAATCTTGCACCTGTGGTGGCAGCAATCTTAATGCCTTTAAGTTCCATAAGTATTGTGGTTTTTACCACAATTTATACTTATATGATAGGAAGAAAATCATCAACTTAAATTTAGTTACAATGAAACAGGAAATCACGTTGGTATCGCAACATTTATTTCAACTTAAGAAAAAATATGAAATGAGCCATTGCACACAATGCGTAATTATGAAGGATTATTTTAAAAGTGAATATGAGCGTCTCAAAATTAGGTTGAAATCCTTGGAACGCCTTTCAGTCAGTAATAATATTGTTGATGTTGAAACACTTGCCGAAGCAAATAAAACAGTAGGAATTTTAGGGATGTACGTAATGGTTTGATGGTTCAAATATATTTTCCATAACTGACAAAAGTCATCTTTTACCCAAGTTCATCCAAGTAAATTTACACCATAATTCAGGTAGGTATGAGTATCATTTATGTATTGATTACTGTTAGCGTCATCGTCGCTATTATATTTTTTATCGCATTTGTCTATTCAGTTAAGAAAGGACAATATGACGATACCTATACCCCATCTGTGCGGATGCTTTTTGAAGACGAAATCGTCAAGCCAAAAAAAGAAATAAGTAAATCCGATAAGAAAGAAATAATTCAAACCAGTAACCAATAAATTATGCAAACAGAACAATTTTACTACGATAATAAAATCGTAAAAAAGTTTGTAAATGCCACGATATTTTGGGGCATAATCGGTATGAGCGTGGGACTCTTGCTCGCCTTTATGTTTTTATTCCCTAACGTAACCGATGGGATTTCGTGGTTAAGCTTTGGGCGTTTGCGTCCCCTACACACTAATGCTGTTATTTTTGCCTTTGTCGGAAATGCCATCTTTGCAGGTGTTTATTATTCCACACAGCGATTGCTAAAAGCTCGTATGTGGAAAGATTGGTTGAGCAACCTCAACTTTTGGGGTTGGCAAGCCATTATTGTTGGTGCTGCAATTACATTACCGTTGGGTTATACCACTTCAAAAGAATATGCCGAATTGGAATGGCCATTTGATATTGCCATCGCGTTAATTTGGGTTGCGTTTGGTGCAAACCTTATTGGTACAATCCTCAAAAGAAGACAACGCCATTTATATGTTGCCATATGGTTTTATTTGGGAACATTTGTAACCGTTGCTGTGCTGCATATCGTAAACAGTATCGAACTTCCTATTTCGGCATTAAAAAGTTACTCGGTGTATGCTGGCGTACAAGATGCACTCGTTCAATGGTGGTATGGGCATAATGCTGTGGCTTTTTTCTTGACCACACCATTTCTTGGTTTAATGTATTATTTTGTCCCAAAAGCAGCCAATAGACCTGTCTATTCATACAAACTATCCATTGTACACTTTTGGTCACTTATTTTTATTTACATCTGGGCAGGACCTCACCACTTGTTATATTCTTCGTTGCCGGATTGGGCACAGAATTTAGGGGTTGCATTTTCCATAATGCTTCTTGCACCATCTTGGGGTGGAATGATTAACGGACTGTTAACCTTGCGTGGTGCGTGGGATAAAGTGCGTACAGATCCTGTTCTTAAATTTATGGTCGTGGCGATTACCTGCTATGGTATGGCAACTTTTGAAGGGCCTATGCTGTCACTTAAAAACGTAAATGCCATTGCGCATTTTAGCGACTGGATCATTGCACACGTTCACGTAGGCGCATTGGGCTGGAATGGGTTTTTAACCTTTGGTATGATTTATTATCTCGTGCCAAGACTGTTCAAGACCAAATTATGGTCAATAAAATTGGCAAATGCCCATTTTTGGGTAGGAACACTCGGTATTATTATGTATGCTTTGCCAATGTACGTTGCTGGGTTTGTGCAAGCTTCTATGTGGAAACAATTTAATCCAGATGGAACGTTGACCTACGGAAATTTCTTGGAAACATTAAACGAAATCATACCAATGTACTGGATGCGTGCCATAGGTGGTAGTTTATTTATCGTGGGATCGTTCATAATGTTATATAATGTAATTATGACGGTACGGCAAGGTAGCAAAGTAACCGACGAACTTGCCGAAGCTGCACCCTTACAGCGTGTTACTAAAGACCGAACCGTAAAGGAGGGATGGCACGAGTGGCTGGAAAGACGCCCGGTAAAAATGACTATTTATGCTACAATCGCAATTTTAATTGGCGGTATCGTGCAGATTATCCCTTCTTTGATGGTAGATGAATATGTTCCGGTCATTTCAACCGTAAAACCTTATACGCCATTAGAGTTGGAAGGGAGAGATATTTACATACGTGAAGGTTGTGTATCCTGTCACTCACAAATGGTTAGACCTTTTCGAAGTGAAGTGGAACGTTATGGCGAGTATTCAAAATCTGGGGAATTTGTCTATGACCATCCATTTCTCTGGGGAAGTAAACGGACCGGACCAGATTTGCACCGTGTGGGCCAGAAATATAGTGACAATTGGCACTTAAACCATTTCTATGACCCACAGAGCACAAGTTCTGGTTCTATAATGCCGTCCTACAAATGGCTTATTAATAATAAACTTGATAAATCCCAGACCGAAGATAAGATGGAAGCAATGGTTACACTCGGTGTGCCTTATACAAAAGAAGAAATAGAACGCGCACAGCAATGGATGGATGAGCAAGGGACGCAAATTGAGAAAAACCTGTATGCCGACCCAGATTTTGTGACAACCTATGAAACAGATAAGAAGTACGCCAAGGAAAACGGTGAGGATTTTATTGAAATGCGCGACCGTGAAGTAGTGGCGCTCATTTCGTACCTGCAACGTTTGGGAACGGATATCAAAATTAAAACTGTAGAAGAAGTAACCGCTAACAAAAACCAATAGTTATGTTGAAATATATAAAAGGCAACTTGGAAAATATAGAAGGTGTAGAAATCTACCCTATGATTTCCCTGCTCATTTTCTTCATCTTTTTTTTGGTGCTTTTTTGGTGGGTATTTACCGCCAAGAAATCACATATCGAAGAAGTGAGCAACATTCCATTAGAATCTGATAGTAACGAAAACGACGTATTCCTATGAAGACAGCAGCTATATTAAGAATATTGGGCTTTGGGGTGGTAGGCTATTTTTTTCTGAATTGGATTGGGTCTGAAGGCGATACATCAGCTTTTACCGAACAACCGTGGTTATGGGCTTTTTTAGGATTTATAATATTGGCCTATTCCGCAGTCGAAATTTGTGTTATTGCCCTGGAAAGTGTTCTTTATCGTACCCTAAAAGCAGAAGATAAAGTAAAATTTGACGACAAACGTGCTTTTGAAAAAGCAAATCAATTCAAATGGTTCAAGGATACCTATAAAAAATTATTAGGGAGCAAACCTATTGAACAAGAAGGCGAAATTGTACTAGACCATAATTATGACGGTATACGCGAGCTGGATAATAAACTGCCACCCTGGTGGGTATATGGCTTCTATGCAACCATCATTTTTGCAGTGGTCTATATGGCGCGTTATCACATCTTTGACGGAGCAAGTCAAGAAGAAGAATATAAAATAGCCGTTGCCGAAGCCAAAATAGAAATAGAAGAATACAAAAAGACAGCCAAGGATTTGGTCGATTTTAATACGGTAGAGTTATTGGTTGATGCGAGCGATTTGAAAGCTGGCGAAACCATTTTTACGGGCAACTGTATTGCGTGTCACAAAGTTGGTGGAGCTGGCGGTATAGGACCAAACCTAACTGATGACCATTGGATTCTTGGAGGCGGTATCAAGAATGTATTCAAAACAATTTCTGAAGGAGGCCGTGCTGGAAAAGGAATGGTTTCTTGGAAATCTGACCTTAAGCCTTCGGAAATGGCGCAAGTTGCCAGTTACGTATTAAGCTTGCACGGCACAAATCCTGCAGATGCCAAGGAACCAGAAGGAGAGATATGGCTGGATGAAAATGCCCCTGTGGAAGACGTTCAGGTTAAAATAATTGACAGCACAAAAATTCAGATTATTATAGAAGACCAACCTGTTACCGGAAATGTGGTGAAGGATAGTATCAATTAATTCACAAAACATAAACTTAAAATGATGATGACCGAATTAGCGGAAAATTTAAAGTTGAGCAACCATCCCGTTATCAAGAAAATACACGACGAGAACGGAACAAAGATAATGGCCATAGGATTAAAACGCGGTGTTGAATTGGCAGAACACGTTGCACCTTGCAAAGCGCGATTATTGGTTATAAAAGGTGAGATAGATTTCAATACCAAAACCGAGAGCAAACGGTTTGCCTGTTATGAAAGTTATGACATTCCAATGAATGTAAAACACAGTGTTGTTGCTTGGAATGATGCAATCTTTTTATTGTTTTTGAATGAATAGCAAATTATATTTCACTTTAAGCGAAATCAAAACACAATCATTTTAAAATGGAAGATATAAAAGATAGGACCGATATTGAATTGCTCGTAAACAATTTTTACGATAAAGTAAGGGCAGACCAAACTATTGGTTTCATTTTTACCGATGTCGCAACTGTGGATTGGACAACACATTTACCAAAAATGTACAGCTTTTGGGAAACAGTATTGTTGGGCAAAATGAGTTTTAAAGGGAACCCAATGGATACCCACATAAAATTGAGCCAAAAAACCGAAATGAGCGAAAAACATTTCAACCAATGGTTAACACTTTGGAATGAAACTGTTGATGAACTTTTTATAGGAAAAATAGCTACAGAAGCAAAACAACGTGGTAAAAACATAGCGGGATTAATGGTTTTTAAAATTGGGAACTACGCAAACTAATGGCAGAACAAGGGCAAGATAATTTCAGGGATACCATTGGCACGCTCAATGAAGAAGGGAAACGCGCTTGGGTATTTCCTAAAATGCCTGTGGGCAAATGGTATGAATACCGTAAGTATGTGAGTTATGTGCTACTTGTTTTTTTATTTGCTGCACCTTTTGTAAAAATTAATGGGCATCAGTTTTTGCTTTTTAATGTGATGGAAAGACGGTTCAATATTTTTGGCTTTCCGTTTTGGCCACAGGATTTTTACATTTTTGTAATGATGATGCTTGTGGGCGTGGCCTTTGTTATAGTGTTTACAGTGGCCTTTGGACGTTTGTTCTGTGGTTGGGTGTGTCCGCAAACTATTTTTATGGAAATGGTTTTTCGCAGAATTGAATATTGGATAGATGGCGACCGAGGCAAACAAATGCGATTGGCTAAAATGCCGTGGAACCTTGAAAAAATCCTAAAACGTTCTTTAAAATGGTTTGTATTTTTTGTGATTTCATTTTTAATAGCCAATATATTTTTGGCTTATCTCATAGGTAGCGACCGCTTGATGCGATACATAATAGATGGGCCAATGGAACATAAAAGCACGCTCATTTCACTCATTATTTTTACAGGGGTATTCTATTTTGTGTTCGCGTGGTTTAGAGAGCAGGTTTGTATCATCGTCTGTCCTTATGGAAGATTGCAAGGCGTATTGCTCGACAATAAATCTGTGGTCGTGGCTTACGACCATAAGCGAGGCGAAAAAGAAGAAGGTAGGGCCAAATTCAACAAAAAAGAAAACCGTGCTGCAACAGGAAAAGGTGATTGCATAGATTGTTTTCAATGCGTGCAAGTGTGTCCCACAGGAATTGACATACGTAATGGTACGCAATTGGAATGTGTAAACTGTACCGCCTGCATAGATGCCTGCAATAGTATGATGGAAGCTGTTAATTTACCAAAAGGTTTAATACGCTATGCCAGTGAAGAAAACATTGAGAAAAAGACCAAGTTTGAATTTACACCAAGATTCAAAGGATATACAATATTATTGGGTATTCTTACGGCAGTACTGGTTGGAATGCTTTTCCTGCGTAACGATGTAGAAGCAGATATTTTACGATTACCAGGACAGTTGTACGAGCGTAAAGCAGATAACATTATAAGTAATGTATATACCTATAAACTGGTCAATAAAACGAACAATAATATTGAAAACATCACTTTTAAGTTACTCTCCCATAAAGGAAGGATAAGCGTTGTGAGTCACGAAACGTTTACCGTACCGGCAGGCGATCTTGCCGAAGGAACATTATTTGTAGAATTGAATGCAAGTGCATTGAGTGGCGATAAAGATAAAGTGGTTATAGGTGTATACAGTGGCGATGAACAGATAGAAACCACCAGAACAGCATTTCTTGGACCAAGAAGTTATAAGTAATTTTTTTTTAAATAGTGGAATTAAGACAAACATATATGAAAAACCAACCCAACAAAGAATGCTGTAATGGCTGCAAAAATGGACAACCAGGTGGTAATGTTTCGTGCAAAGCAAAACTAATGGTCGAGGAAATAAATGAGGTTAAAGAAAAACGATTTTTAGAAACTAAAAACCGAAAGCTATGAAGATTAATTGGGGAACGGGACTAGTTGTAGCAATGGCACTTTTTGTAGGATTCATTCTGTTTTTAGTGTATAGAATGAGTACTGAAAATAACCTGAATCACGACTTGGTAACCGAAGGCTATTATCAAAAAGAAATGGAATTGCAAGACGATATTTATGCACAACAAAACACCGCCGCAATGGAAAAACAGATTACAGGGATAAAGAACGATATGGGCTATTTGCTTCAGTTTCCTGAAGGTTATGCGCCAGAAAAAATAAAAGGAAAAGTGTTCCTATATAGACCGTCTAACAGGCAACTGGATTTTGAAATTCCGCTGGAACTCACAGATCCTAATTTGCTCATACCTGACAACCGCTTGTTGGACGGTCGATGGAACATTACCATAGATTGGGAATACGAAGGGAAAACTTATCGCTTCAAAAAACAGATAACCTATTAAAAAATGTTAATCACGGCACTCATATTCGGATTGTTGGGCAGTTTCCATTGTGTGGGAATGTGTGGCCCTATTGCCTTTCTGCTTCCGGTAGATAGAAGCAATCCGGTAAAACGAGTGTTGCAAATATTGAGCTATCACGCAGGTAGATTGCTCACGTACGGCACCATTGGGTTGTTGTTTGGGTTTTTGGGAAGACGGTTGGACGTATTTGGTTTCCAGCAACATATCTCTATCGGTATTGGGGTACTGATGATTTTGGCAATTCTTTTGCCATCAAAAATTTTCAGTAGATACAATGGCTCAAAATTTATGTACAAATGGGTCGGGAAAGTTAAGAGTGCTTTGGGTGCAGAGCTCAAGCGAAAATCTATGGATAGTCTTTTTACCATTGGTTTTTTAAATGGTTTCTTGCCTTGTGGATTGGTCTATATGGCAGTTTTTGGAAGTGTAGCAGCAGGTAATGCGTGGCAAGGCGGCCTATATATGGTGTTTTTTGGATTGGGCACAATCCCATTAATGACAACGGCTACCTATCTGGGCAATTTTTTAAATACAACGCTCAAGCAACGCATTTTAAAAGCTATACCCGTGTTTGTGGTTGTTGTAGGCGTTCTGTTTATTTTGAGAGGTTTGGGATTGGGCATACCCTACATCTCGCCTTCAGAAATGGTAGCGGTTGAACAGGTCTCAGCAAAGCATTCCTGTTATTGATGAAAACTAACTTTAAAAACACAATAGTATGAACACACTTTTATTACCATTAGTCAATTGGGGATTAGGAACTATAATCATCGGTGTTTTTGTCGTGGTATGTATTATCCTCGTGGCAGTAATTTATAGCCTTTCTCGCGGAACCAATAACGTAAGAGACGACGTAAACGACACTAACATTGAAAACAATGAATCAAAAAATCTATCTATATGAAACTAAATATATTACTACTTCAAGATATAGGTCGTTGGACTGATGGCTGGATAGCTTACAGTCTTTATGGGATTGTAGTTGTGGCTATTGCGGTATTTTTAATTTATAAAATAAGAAAAGCAAAAGACCGTAAACGTCGTAATGAGCGCATACGCAAGGAAGATATTGAAAAGCGTAAATAGAAAGCCCGCAAGAATAACCTATATTCAAAACGGGCTTTCTGAGCAATGAACTTTTTATATTTTAAACAGTCATTGAAAACAATTTTGTCTGTGGCTTTTTGCGCTGTAAGCGCAAGTCAAAAGGTAGGCATACATTGCGCACGTAAGGTTTACCGGCTTCAGCTACTTTAAGGTGGTTTTCTGAAATTTCAATCAAGCCATCAATTTCCATTTCTGAAAGTTTTTTCAAAATTTCTTCAATTTCTAGAACGCTCATTTCTTCTTCTTTCCAAGAAGTCTCAAAATTGCACATTAGATTTAAAATGTGTTTGCGGATAATGAGGTCCTCTTCATTAAGAATATGACCACGCATTACAGGTAGTAGATCTTTGCGCAACAGCTCATAATATTCCTCTAAAGTCTTCACATTCTGTGCAAAGCCATACCAGCTATCGCCTATGGCAGATACGCCCAGACCAATCATAACATCAGTCTTCGAGGAAGTATAGCCCATAAAATTACGGTGGATGTTGCCGCATTGTTGTGCATAGTAAAGTGCGTCCGTTTTTAGCGCAAAATGGTCCATCCCAATTTCTACATAGCCTGCCTGCAACAGCATTTTTTTACCTATTTCATATTGAAGCCGTTTCTGTTTTGGCGATGGCAAATGTTCTTCACTATAACCACGCTGACCATTTCCTTTTATCCACGGCACGTGTGCATAGCTGTAAAACGCGATGCGGTCTGGCATCAATTCTATGGTTTTATTGACGGTATTTATCACATCATCTTGTGTTTGAAACGGAAGCCCAAATATAATATCGTGGCCTACAGATGTAAATCCAGTTGCACGAGCATCAACCGTAGCACGTTCTACATTTTCAAAAGGCTGAATACGATTAATGGCCTTTTGAACCGTCTCGTTATAATCCTGTACGCCGTAACAAACTCTGGTAAATCCGTTGCGGTTGAACATTTTGAGGTGTTCACGAGTGGTATTGTTGGGATGGCCTTCAAAACTAAATTCAACTTCTTCAGCCATATCTGCAATCTCAAAAATCCCAATTAATAGGTCTTCCAAATTTTCAGCAGAAAAGAACGTGGGTGTACCACCGCCAAGATGTAATTGCTGAATCAATGGTTTATGACCAATAATTTCCGCATACATTCTCAATTCCTTCAGCAATGCTTGAATATATGGCTTTTCAACCAAATGATTTTTTGTGATGCGCTTGGTACATCCACAAAACGTACACATACTCTCACAAAATGGAAGGTGTATGTACAAGCTGATACTTGGTCGTTTTCCGCTTTCGCGAAAGCGTAATCCCTGTATCAAACTCTCTTTCCAGCCTGAAACCGAAAAGCTATCCCCATCCCAATACGGGACTGTGGGATAGCTTGTATATCGTGGGCCTGGAACGTTGTATTTTGAAACTAAAAAGGTGTCACGTTTCATATAAAAAGGCTCGTTAGGATTACAAGACTATTTATAATAGTGCTTGCCATTAAAAGCTTGAAAATAAAAGCTGGCTTTTGTACCGTCAGTATAGCGGAGTTGTGCATTGTACAGATGCTCACGCATACAAGGACAAGTGCCATATTAAATAGTCCGTGACCAAAATTAAGTATTTGGAAAATTGCGATAGACCCCAGACACGTAGATAACACGATGCCTAATGCGGAATATCCCATTACATTTTCTGTAAAATCTTTTTTTAATCTTGCTAAAGCTGTCATACCTGTTGTTTTAATATTACAGGACAAAATTAGCTTTGATGTACAGGGTATTTTATGACTTTTGTCAGTTTAGGTAAACTGTTTTTAATTCTAAAAATTGACTACGCTATCCAACGCATCATCAGCATCTTTGTGGATGAAGTTAGCTTGGTATTTTATTGTTGTAGTAACGGATGAATGCCTATATAATTTTTGAAGCATTTTAATTGGAATCTTATCCTCTGAAATTTGACCAAAACTGTGTCTGGCAATATGCATAGTAACCTTTTTGGATATTTCAGCTTTTGATGCAACTTGCTTCAAATATTTGTTGAATTTTTTATTTGATGTTTTGGTTTTAGCATAAACATCTTTAGGGTCTTTGAGATTGGCTTTTTTCATTTCTGGAAAAACAAAATCTTCATCGTTCTTCTTTTCAGAGCGATAACACTCAAGAGTAGAATACGCCTTGTCAGGAATTTTAAGGGACAGCAATTTAGAATTTTTGTCCATTCGATAGTGAAGTCGTCCATCATAAATAGCTGACCAGCGAATTTTTAAGACATCAGCAGTTCGTATGCCAGCAAAGTAGAAACTAAAAAGCCAGACATTTCTTGCGTGTTTCTCATTATCAGTAAGATTCTCAACATTTTCCAATGCTATTATTTCGTCTTTAGTGAGTCCAACTTTTTCAGTTTCAGGGAATTTTATACGTATTTTATCGGAACCAAACGGATAGAGCTTTTTATCTACGATTCCCATCTTAATTGCCCTGTTATAGATAGTTCTGATAACTACAAGATTATTTACTATTGACCTTTCAGAAACTTTTCGAGTACTCATTAAATAACTTCTGAATTTCCTTAGAAATTGTTCATCAATTTCTTGAAACGTAAGTTGTCTGGATTTTGCAAAACCCAGTACGTGATTCACACGGGCTTTATCTGCGGAATGACGTGCCAGTTTTTTGTTCGTTTCCAATTCATTTAAGAATTCATCTGCTACCTCAAAGAAGCTAATGGATTTAGTTGGTGCATAGAGCCTATCTTTAATTTGATTGGCAGATATGTCTTTCTTTTCAGATTGTAAATCAATTAATGTCTTATTGGCTTCACTAAGTTTTGTAGTAAGCAGGCCATTAAGCCTTAAGGAATTTGGATGTGATTTCTTTACTCGAATGTTCTTTGCATCCCAATACTTTAGTTCGATGTAGTGGCCTATATAGTGATAATTGGAGCGTCGGTTTTTTGTAATTCTAACGGCTAATGGATAAAGCCCTTTGCTATTAGGTTTTTTTCTGAGAACGATTTTTGCATTTGAGGCCATATTCTAAAATATTGAGACATAAAGATAATCATTTTTGGTACAACATAGGTACAACAAATTATGATTTTAAAGCATATGAGATGATACCATAAAATATTAAATATCATATAAACAGTTAATTATGAAGTTAATTGATATAATTTGGCAACAAATTCGCTGGATTCAAAACCCAGTTCTTACGAGTGCGGGTTCGATTCCCGCCCGGGGTACAAAGCCTCAACTTATGTTGAGGCTTTTTTATGTCTACTAAAGACTGAAGCATTAGCTAGAAAAAGAAAAGGCTCAGATTTATCTATCTGAACCTTTTCTAAATGTAGTGAAATGAGTACTATTCTATTATGAGATCTACCCTTCTGGAAAGTTCAATATTATTAGAATCTTTAGTGTCTATCTCACCTTGATTATCGATAGTTATTTGGTTAGAATCTACTCCCAGACTTAATAAATAATCGACTACAAGATTGATGCGTTTTAACGCCAGTTCTCTATTGTAATTAGGATTACCTGTGCCGTTTTCAGGAGACGCATAGCCAGATACGCGTATAGATTTACCGTCGGTTAATTGATCTGCTATTTTTTTGATCGCATTAAACGCCTGAGTTCCATTTATGAAAGTGAACGAGTCATATTTAAAGAAAACATGCTCATTGATATTTGCATTACCAGCAATAGAATCAGTGGTTGCAACTTCCTGTATAATAGTTTTGGTGCTGTCTATTATAGTAGGTTTGAGGTAAATTGTATCATTTACCGGTGGTGCTATGTAGAAATCGGCATGTTCTGTACCCGATTTGCCTAAAACGAAAGTTGCGCCTAAATTAAAATTAATAATGGTGGTAGTTTTGGTATCCGGGTAGTCTCCTTGCGGACGTGAATTCACACCGGTTATAAAATCAATGCCTGCTCGCAAAAAAAAGCGGTTAGTAATCTTAACCTCATTATCTACAAAGGCTGCTAGTTGAAAATTAGACACGCGGTGAGTTGCTTGTTGAAAATCATCTTCCGAGGAATAGGAATAATTACCTCCAATACCAGCTAAAATTGTATATGGTTTTAAAAATGATTCAAATTTTAAAACGCGTCCTACATTAGCAACTCCCATCAAAGTTGCAGACTGATAAGTGAATTCTGTAATTTCAGTATAATTTACACTAAGTTTAGCTCCAAATAAGGGGTTAAACATATACCTAACGCCAAAATCTGCATTGTAAAATTCCATAGGGCGTAAATCTCTTAATTTGGTTACCCCTACTTCGGGTTCTATTGACCATTTGTTAAATTCTTGGGCGTGCGTTGCTACGGTTATTAACAACATCGCGATAAATATCCTCATGTGTTTAATATTAGATTAGTTTTTAGATGAATTTTAGTTAGAAAATAATGCAGGTTTGAAGAAGGTGGACGCTATTTCCTTTAATTCATTTCAGAGATCATTTTTTAGAGTTAAAATAGATTTAAGTACTAATATGGAGGGAAATTTAACAATATTATAAATAATAGAGGGTTGACTTTGGAATAAGTTAACAATTGGGAACCAGAAAGGTATAAAAATTTGGAAGCCAGCATTAAAAAATCAGAAAAAATAGAAAACTTTTCGACGAAGTGTCTTCTTTTATTGATGTGCGGATTTTTAGCAAAATGACCCGTTTTTTCAGCATAAATGCCGATTTTTGGTCACTTATACGAGTTTATCATTCTGATTTTCAGTGGGTAATATGCCATATTCTATTGCAATATTAGCCAGTAATAAGGCCAATAGGGCAGGTAGTGTCCATCCCATGCCATAAGTGCCTAGTGGCATCAAATTTTTAATTGTTTCCAATTGATTTAAACCTAAACTTACCAGAAAATCTGGTATACTAAAAATTATGGTGGTAATAACCACAATTTTAAAAACCCAATGAGAAGTTATTCTTTGGGGTAGTACATTTAATATTATTAAAATTATAGTGACAGGGTAAATGAAGTATAAAGCTGGTACGGCAATAGCGATAATAAAATCTACTTTAAACTGCCCCACAGCCACACCCAACAAGCAGCCTAAAATAGCTGTGATTACATACGCTTTATGAGAGCCTTTAAAAAGCCCTCTTACAAAATCTGCTGTTCCCGTTACAATACCAACAGCAGTTGTAAAGCATGCCAAACCAATAAGTGCAGAAAGCATGATTCTTCCGCCAGAACCTAAGGTGTCATAACTTATAAATGAAAGTAATTCTGTACGTGTGTTTAAGGTGGGTTCGGCACTGTAAATTGCTCCTGCATAAATAAGCCCTGCGTAAATACAAAAAAGTGCGAGTCCTGCCAAGATTCCGCCTTGAGCGATCAGTTTTCTCTTATGCGCATAATCTGTATAATTCTTTAAGTTGAGCGAAATAATAACAACTGCACCCACGACCACGGCGCCAATGGCATCAAAGGTTTGGTACCCTTCCAGAACTCCCCCTGTAAAGGTGCTTTTAAGGGGCTCGATAGATCTGGCAGGTGAACCGCCAACTGCCGCTACGCCTATAATCATGACAAGGATCATTATTAAAAACGGAGTTAAATACTTACCTATTATATTTAAAAGTTTAGATCGATTTAGAACAAAAAGTAAAACCAGCCCAAAGTATAGAGCGCTAAATGTGAGTGAGCTCCATTCAAGATAAGGCTGAACGCCCATTTCATAGGTGACAGAAGCTGTGCGCGGTGCTGGTAATGAGATCGAGATTAGATAAACAATAATGCAATAAATAAGACTAAAGACAGGATGTACTTTGTTACCAAAATCAAGCATCGTGCCTTGTAGGCGTGCATGAGCCACAATACCCAGAATTGGTATAATAACTGCTGAAGTTGCAAAACCTAAAGTAACCCAGATCCAGTTCTCGCCCGCGCTGTAACCCAATAGAGGCGGCAAAATAAGGTTGCCGGCTCCAAAGAAGAGTGAGAAAAGCGCAAAAGCGGTAATGTAGGTTTCTTTGGTAAGTTTCATGTACAACAAGTATCTTTCGAAGCAGAAAAGATAAGATAAAATGATATTAGCCTATAAGGGAAAACAACTATTTTATGAAGATAAAGGTTCAGGGCCTGTAACTGTTTTGTTACACGGGTTTCTGGAAAATCACAAAATGTGGAATGATATTATTACACATTTTATGCCTTCTAATCGTTTTATACTTTTAGATCTTCCCGGGCATGGGCAAAGTGAGGTTCTTGATGGGGTGAATTCTATGCATGTCATAGCAGAGGCGATTCATTTGCTTTTAGAAACACTTCAGGTAAAAAGTGTTTTTCTCGCTGGTCATTCTATGGGTGGTTATGTAGCTTTAGCTTTCGCGAAAGCATATCCCGCTATGGCAAATGGTGTTTTGCTGCTAAATTCTACTCCGCACGGGGATACTCCAGAACGTAAAAAATTACGTGCTCATGGTGTCAAGGTTGCTGCAAAAAATTACGTTGCTCTGGTAAGTATGTCTGTGGCTAATTTATTTTCTCAAGAGAGTAATTCCAGGTTTAGAGATAAAATTCTAATTACAAAACAGGAAGCTTTACAAACTCCATTAGCCGGTTACATTGCAGGTCAACAGGGAATGATGAATCGCGAAGATCTTTCAGATTTTTGGAAGAATTCTAAAATGAAGAAAGGGATGTTGCTCGGGTCTCAGGATACGCTGCTTAATGCAGAGAATTTATATATCGAATTTAGTGACTTTAATGTCGAGGTAAAACGTGTTGAGGGAGGGCATATGTCGCAGATAGAGAATGTGAATGACTGTGTACAAATGTTGAAATGGTTGATCGCAGAATATTAAAATCGGGTATTTTATAGGAAAAATCGTTCAAAATTAAGCGGATTTTTAACTGAATTATGTTAAATTTTAGATTTTTAACGCTTTTAAACTGATTTTATGTTCTTTTATCGGATTTTCTTATTACATTTAATTTTCAATAATAAGTTATCCCTAAATCATGATCAAACAATTGAACCACACAAACACCCCTTCACACAAATTAACTTGTCGTTTATTTGGCCATAAGTACAAGCTTATAAAGCAATACAAATCTAATCATCGTGAGTACGAGTGCTGTAATTGCAAAAGCCAGTTTACATTAGATGATGAAGGCACTTTAACTCCTCTAACTTCTAAACTGAGAAATATAAACGAGATTATGGAAAAGTTCTACATTAAGAGACAGGAGCGTCAACACGCCTAATCTTCATCTTTTAGCGCATTCCACCCTCGGGCGACTATAGGAACAAGTGTGTTTCCTCGTGTTACTAGATCCATACCTTCTTTTTCGTCTACCATGTGACCAATAATAGAAAGATGTGGATTAGCCTTTATCTTTTCAAAGTCTGTTTGTGGTATAGTAAAAAGCAGCTCATAATCCTCACCGCCGCTTAAAGCGACCGTTGTGCTGTCAAGATTAAATTCTTCACACGCGCTAATTAATTGCGGGTCTAGAGGTATCTTTTCTTCATACAATCTGCAACCTATTTGTGATTGTTTGCATAGATGTATAATTTCAGAAGAAAGTCCGTCACTTATATCGATCATAGAAGTAGGTTGAACTTCTAATTTCTCGAGTAATTCAATAATATCTTTACGCGCTTCAGGTTTTAACTGGCGCTCTATAAGATATGCGTAAGGTTCCAGATCTGGCTGCGCATTAGGATTTACTTTATAGACCTCTTTTTCTCTGTTTAAGATTTGCAAGCCCATATATGCCCCGCCTAAATCACCAGACACAACAAGTAAGTCACCCACTTTCGCTCCGTCTCTCCTCACAATTTTTTCAGGAGCCGCAGTACCTATAGCTGTCACGCTAATGAGAAGTCCGGTCGTGCTAGATGTTGTATCTCCGCCTACTACATCAATATTGTAAATTCCGGCTGCTAGTTCTATTCCTGCGTAAAGCTCTTCAAGTGCCTCAAGCGGAAATCTGTTTGAAACAGCGATCGAAACTATCACCTGAGTAGCTTCAGCATTCATGGCATAAACATCAGACAGGTTTACCATAATTGCTTTGTAACCCAGATGCTTTAAAGGCATGAAGCTAAGATCAAAATGTACGCCTTCTACTAAGAGATCGCTCGTTACAACGATTTGTTTTTCACTATGTTCTAAGACAGCGGCATCATCGCCAATTCCCTTAATAGTGGTTTTGTGCTTATTAGTAAAATTTTTGGTCAGGTGATCTATTAAGCCAAACTCTCCTAATTCACTAAGTGAAGTACGTGATTGATCTTTATTTTCAAACATATCTTTTATTTGGGTGCAAAGTTAAGCTGATTTATAGAAACAAGACAGAATGCGATTCAAAAATGAAAATGCCAGATGTATAGATTGCTTCTATGATTGGCTAATGCCGTAATATTCTTAAGCTATCAAACTATAAGATAGTTTAATGTAAGGAAGGGTGGTAAAACCCTACTTATTTGGTATATTTGCCGATAATTTAAATGCATTATGATTAAAGTAAGTGAAGACGCAAAAAAAAGGATAGCTGTCCTTATGAGTGAGGATGGTTATGATGCTACCGTAGACTATGTGAGAGTAGGTGTTAAGAGTGGCGGTTGCTCTGGTTTATCTTATGAATTAAAATTTGATAAACAAGCTGCTGAAGAAGATAAACTCTTTGAAGACAATGATATAAAGCTAATCGTAGATAAACGTAGTTTTCTCTATCTAATAGGCACAACCTTAGAATTTAGCGGTGGTCTTAACGGGAAGGGATTTGTTTTTAATAATCCTAATGCTCAGCGCACGTGCGGATGCGGTGAGAGTTTCTCACTTTAAAATTTTTTAAACCATTAATTAAGTCTGATCAATAATTTTTTGATCAGAAATATAATTTTACATATGGCTTATACAGAAGAAGATTTACAGAAAGAATTAGCTACTAAAGAATATAAGTACGGTTTCTATACAGATATAGAATCTGATACGTTTCCTGTAGGTCTAAACGAAGATATAGTAAGGGCAATCTCTTTGAAAAAAGAAGAGCCTGAATGGATGACAGAGTGGAGGCTTGAAGCTTTTCGCCACTGGCAAACTATGAAAGAGCCAGAATGGGCTAATGTGCATTATGAAAAGCCTAATTTTCAAAATATATCATATTACTCTGCTCCTTCTAAAAAACCCAAATATGACAGTCTTGATGAGGTAGATCCTGAATTGCTGGACACTTTTAAAAGACTTGGTATCTCTATAGATGAGCAAAAGAAATTAGCTGGTGTTGCTGTAGATGTTGTGATGGATTCTGTTTCTGTGGCGACAACTTTTAAAAAGACGCTGGGTGAAAAAGGAATTATTTTCTGCTCGATCTCTGAGGCAATAAAAAATCACCCGGAGTTAGTTAAGAAATATCTCGGTTCTGTGGTTCCACAGAGGGATAACTTTTATGCAGCATTAAACTCTGCTGTATTTAGCGATGGTTCATTTTGTTATATTCCAAAAGGTGTAAGATGCCCTATGGAATTATCAACATATTTTCGTATTAATCAGGCGGGAACAGGTCAATTTGAGCGTACGCTGGTTGTTGCAGACGCAGGTAGTTATGTGAGTTATCTTGAAGGTTGTACAGCGCCATCACGTGATGAAAACCAATTGCATGCTGCAGTGGTAGAATTAATCGCGCTAGATGATGCAGAAATAAAATATTCTACAGTACAGAACTGGTATCCTGGTAATGCCGAAGGAAAAGGTGGGGTTTATAATTTTGTAACCAAAAGAGGGCTTTGTGAGAAAAACGCAAAAATCTCGTGGACACAAGTAGAAACCGGAAGCGCAGTAACCTGGAAATATCCTAGCTGTGTGCTTAAAGGTGATAACTCAATAGGTGAGTTTTATTCTATCGCTGTTACAAATAACTTTCAGCAGGCAGATACAGGGACAAAGATGATTCATTTGGGTAAAAACACCCGAAGCACAATTATATCTAAAGGTATTTCAGCAGGAAAATCTCAAAACAGCTATCGAGGTTTAGTTCAGATTAACAGCAGGGCAGAGAATGCACGTAACTTTTCGCAATGTGATTCTCTATTAATGGGGAATGAATGTGGTGCACATACTTTTCCCTATATCGAGGCAAAAAATAAATCAGCCAGAGTTGAGCATGAGGCTACCACAAGTAAAATAGGTGAAGACCAGATATTTTATTGTAATCAGCGCGGTATTGATACTGAGAAGGCGATCGCGTTGATTGTTAATGGTTTTAGTAAAGAAGTGCTAAATAAATTGCCAATGGAATTTGCAGTTGAAGCTCAAAAATTATTAGAAATTTCTCTTGAAGGTTCAGTTGGTTAAATGAAGAAGGCGCTTAAAATTATATGTGCTACATTGTTAATTACAGCTTTTTTGAGTTGTAAAAATGAAGATGAAAAAAGAATTGATGGTGAGTTCATATACACAGATGAAGCTGCTGTTATAAAAGGAGATAGTTTTATTTATGGTGTAAAACAGGATGAAATGGCTAAGAAATTAGTACATCAGACTGCAGGTTATAAGAACAGCGATTACGATATGGTGCCGGTTATAGTTAAGGCTGTAATAACACCAAAACCGGCAGGACAACAGGGATGGGATAGCATTGTTGCTATTAAAGAGATCATCGCTGTTATGCATCCTAAAAAAGATCAGGGTGTAGAAGTAGAATATAAAAAAGAAGATTAAAACAGATGCCGCTTAGCGGGATAAGCATTTATACTATGTTAGAAGTAAAAGATTTAAAAGCAGGAATAGAAGGTAAGAAGATTCTTAAAGGTATCAACCTAAAAGTAAACGCAGGAGAAGTTCATGCTATCATGGGTCCTAACGGTTCAGGAAAAAGTACTTTATCATCTGTAATAGCGGGTAAGGAAGAGTATGCCGTTACAATGGGCGATATCTTTCTTGAAGGAGAATCTATATTAGAATTAGATGCTGAAGAAAGAGCACACAAAGGCGTTTTTCTTTCTTTTCAATACCCTGTGGAAATCCCTGGAGTTTCAGTTACTAATTTTATCAAGACAGCAATAAATGAGACGCGTAAGGCAAAAGGTCTGGAAGATATGCCTGCCAGCGAAATGCTAAAACTCATTCGTGAAAAGTCTGAATTACTTGAGATAGATCGTAAATTTTTATCGCGCTCTCTTAATGAAGGTTTTTCCGGAGGAGAGAAAAAGCGTAACGAGATCTTTCAAATGGCGATGCTTGAGCCAAAGCTGGCTATTCTAGACGAGACAGATTCTGGTCTTGATATTGATGCTTTGCGTATTGTAGCAAATGGTGTCAATAAATTAAAGACTCCGGAAAATGCGGTTATCGTGATAACACACTATCAAAGATTGCTTGAGTATATCGTGCCAGATTTTGTTCATGTGATGGTAGATGGTAAGATCGTTAAATCTGGCGGTAAAGAATTGGCTTACGAACTAGAAGAAAAAGGTTACGACTGGGTTAAAGCTGAGCTTACGGCGTAGTGATAATGTTTAAAGCTTAAGGTTCAAAGTGGCTACTGTACAAAGGTTTGAAGATTTAGAAGTATGGCAAAATTCACGAGAACTTCCAAAACTTGTGATTGGTCTTGTTCAAAGAACCGATCTCAAAAGCAACTTTAAACTTAGAGACCAGATCATGGCTTCATCCGGCAGCGTAATGGATAATATTGCTGAAGGGTTTGAGCGAAATGGAAATCTTGAATTCCGGCAATTTCTTTCAATAGCTAAAGGGTCTGCGGGAGAAACGCGATCTCAGCTTTATAGAATTTATGACTGGGATTATATAACAAAAGAAGAACTAGATGATTTAGTAAGCAGATGTGAAGCGATAAGTAAGCGCATCTCAAGTTTTATTAATTATCTCAACAATTCAGAATTAAAAGGTTCAAAGTTTAAAAAATAACATTAAACCTTGAACATTAAATTAACGAGTATGAACTTAAAAGATAAATTACTTTCCTCTTACCTGGCTTTTCAGGAGAACTTAGATATGGATACAGATATTCATACTTTAAGAGATAAGGCTATAAAAACTTTTGAGGAAAAAGGTTTTCCTACAAAAAAGGAAGAAGCCTGGAAGTATACTTCGCTAAACAGTGTTTTAAAAAATGATTATAGTCTTTTTCCTAAAAAGGAAGATGCTATAGAGTTTAATGATGTGAAGAAGTATTTTCTTCATGATATTGATTCTTATAAAATCGTTTTTATAGATGGTATTTACAGTTCATACCTTTCTGAAACTACACATGACGGGATGGATATTTGCTTGCTGAGCTCTGCTTTGACAAAATCAAAGTTCAAGCCGGTTATTGATGTATATTTCAATAAAATAGCTCCTGAGGACAGTTTAACTTCTTTAAATACCGCTTTCGCGAAAGAAGGCGCATACATATATATTCCTAAAAGTAAAGCTGCTCAAAAACCTATTCAGATTATTCATCTTGCAACTGGTAACGAAGCTAGTTTGATGTTGCAACCACGTAATCTAATTGTGGTTGAAGAAAACAGCGAAGTTCAAATAATTGAGCGTCACCAAAGCCTTACTGAAAATGCTGTATTGACCAACTCGGTTACTGAAATTTTCGCTGGCAAGCGTGCAAATATTGATTATTACAAGATTCAGAACGATAAATCAAACGCTTCACTTATAGACAATACGCATATCGATCAACATGATGATAGCGAAGTTTCAGTACATACCTTCTCCTTTGGAGGAAAATTGACCAGAAACAACTTGAACTATTATCAAAATGGTGAGCATATCAATTCTATTTTAAAAGGTGTAACGATCATAGAAGATAAGCAACATGTAGATCACAATACATTGGTGCATCACAAGCAACCTAACTGCGAAAGCCATCAGGATTACAAAGGTATTTTTGATGAAAGTTCTACAGGTGTATTTAATGGTAAGATCATAGTAGATCGTATTGCTCAAAAAACAAATGCTTATCAGGCTAATAATAACATACTTATTAGCGATAAAGCGACCATCAACTCAAAACCTCAACTAGAGATCTTTGCAGATGATGTGCGTTGTTCACATGGTTGTACAATAGGCCAACTTGATGAAACTGCTTTATTCTACATGCGCTCACGCGGAATTGGAAAAAAAGAAGCAAGAGCGTTGTTGATGTACGCTTTTGCCAATAATGTTTTAGAGAGTGTCAAAATTCCACAATTAAAGGCCAGAATAACAAAACTTATAGCAGACAAAATAGGTGTAAATATTGGTTTCGACGTTTAAAAATCGGACTCAAACCCTATAAAATCGCCCAAAAACAGATCATTTATGGCTATTGCTACCGCAAATAAAACTTTTGATGTTGCGAGTATTCGCAAGGATTTCCCTATTCTTAAGCGCGAAGTTAACGGCCAGCCACTTGTATATTTTGATAATGCTGCGACTTCACAAACTCCGCAGCAGGTTATTGATGTAATCGTTGATTATTATAGCAATTATAACGCAAATATTCACAGAGGTGTGCACGCGCTTTCGCAGGAAGCTACAGATGCTTATGAGCAGGCACGACAAAAAGTGCAAAAGCATTTTAATGCACAACATCCTTATGAGGTAATCCTTACTTCAGGAACGACGCATAGTATAAATATAGTTGCATCGGGATTTGCAGACCTGCTGGCGAAAGGAGATGAGATTCTTGTTTCTGCAATGGAGCATCATTCTAACATTGTGCCATGGCAAATGCTTGCTGAAAAGTGTGGCGCAGTATTGAAGGTGGTTCCTATGCTTCCCAGCGGGGAACTTGATATGGATGCTTTTAGCGACTTACTTTCAGATAAAGTAAAACTTGTTTTTGTAAATCATGTAAGTAACGCTCTGGGAACGGTCAATCCTATAAAAGAAATAATCAAACAAACACATGCCGCAGGTGGCGCCGTTTTAATAGATGGGGCTCAGGCAGCACCACATATTAAAGCAGATGTTCAGGATCTTGATGTAGATTTTTATGTTGCTTCAGCGCATAAAATGTGTGGCCCAACAGGAGTTGGTATGCTTTACGGTAAGGAGGAATGGCTTACTAAACTTCCTCCATATCAGGGTGGAGGCGAGATGATAGATCAGGTGACTTTCGCCAAAACAACTTATGCAGGTTTACCGCATAAATTTGAAGCAGGAACACCCAATATTTGTGGTGGTATCGCCTTTGGTGCAGCTTTAGATTATATGAATAGTATCGGCTTTGATACTATTGCAGAATATGAACATGAGTTGCTGATTTATGCTACAGAAAAACTGAAGCAGATAGAAAACCTCAAAATTTATGGGGAAGCCAAAGAAAAAACAGCGGTCATTTCTTTCAACGTAGGTTCTATTCATCCGTATGATATTGGTACAATTCTCGACAAATTAGGTATTGCAGTGCGCACGGGTCACCATTGCGCACAGCCAATAATGGATTATTATAAAATTCCGGGAACGGTGCGCGCTTCTTTTGCTTTTTACAATACTAAAGCAGAAATAGATAGTTTTATAACTGCTTTAGAACGAGCAGTCGCTATGTTGAGTTAAGCTTCTTTTTTTGATTTTTAAATCCTTAAATTTATACCGATTAATTATATTAAAAAGCTGATTTTTATAATCTAAAGGTTAGTTTTTTACACATTGTAAGACAAATTTAATGAGCACTATAAAAGAGATTCAGGAAGAGATAGTAGATGAGTTTGCGATGTTTGACGACTGGATGCAGCGTTATGAATACATGATAGATCTGGGCAAATCGCTACCTTTAATTGATGAAAAATATAAAACTGAAGAATACATAATAAAAGGCTGCCAGAGCAAGGTTTGGGTGCATGCAGATATGAAAGATGGTAAAGTCGCGTTTACGGCAGATAGTGATGCGATAATTACAAAAGGGATAATTGCTATTCTTATACGCACATTTTCAAATCAGCCGCCGCAGGCTATTCTTGATGCAGACACGTCTTTTATTGATGAGATAGGTCTAAAAGAGCATTTGTCACCCACGCGTGCAAATGGTCTTGTAAGTATGATCAAACAAATAAAACTATACGCTGTGGCCTACCAGACACAGTTAAACTAACAGGCATCAGAAATTTTTCTATGCATAATTCTTTTTAAGATGAGTGAGACAACAGAAATAGATACAAAAGAACTTGGCGAAAAAATCGTACGAGTACTTAAGACAATTTATGATCCTGAAATCCCTGTAGATATTTATGAACTCGGTCTTATTTACGATGTATTTGTAAATGAAGATTATGAGACTAAAATATTAATGACATTAACTACTCCTAACTGCCCGGTTGCAGAAACGTTACCTGTCGAAGTTGAAGAAAAGGTAAAGAGTATAGAGTTGGTTAAAGATTGTGAAGTAGAAATTACTTTTGATCCACCGTGGACGCAGGATCTAATGAGCGACGAGGCAAAACTTGAACTAGGTTTGCTTTAAGCTAAAGTAAAATTATTTTATTTTCTATGGAAGATTTAGAGATTGTAAACCGAGTCGCAAATAGTAAGCTTATCACTTTTAACCTTGAGGATCTATATCCTAATGGGGAGCGAGTCATGCTCGATATTTCGCAGTGGTTGTATGAGGGGATGATCCTAAGAGAAAAAGACTTTCGCGAAAGCTTAAAAAATCACAACTGGGAGCAGTATACTAACGCTTATGTTGCCTTACATTGCAGCGCAGATGCTATCATTCCCGCATGGGCATATATGCTTGTTACTACATATCTCGATGTGGCAAAACAAGTGATTGTGGGAGATCGTGACCAACTGGAAACTGTACTTTATACACAGATCATAAATTCATTAGATGTTTCTAAGTATGAGGATCAATATATTATTGTAAAAGGATGCTCAAACAAGCCGGTACCACAAAACGCTTATATTCTGCTTGTACAAAAACTTCAGCCGGTGGTCAAAAACCTCATGTTTGGCGAGGCGTGTTCTTCTGTGCCTTTATTTAAGAAAAAATAACTCAGGTCGGTTTTTTGCTGCTTTTAACCGATTTTCATCAAGTTTTTCCGATTTGTAATATGACTAAAAGATATGCGGTATCTTTGATGTCTCAAAAAATCTAGACAATCATGAAGAAAATTATTTTGCTTGTGGCTTTGCTATTTGCCTCATTTACTTATGCGCAATCTGAAGCCGAACTGAAGGCAGCAAAAGCAGAAAAAAAGGATTCTATCGCTCAGATACAATCTCGGGTTAATGCCATACAATCTAAAATAGACGCATTACCAGGCTGGAAGTTTGGTGCTTTTGGTACAATAGGTTTTAATACTTCAAACTTTAATAACTGGTACTCTCAGGGTTCACCTAATGTCTCTTCCGGGAATATAGGTTTTACTGTTAACGGTTTTGCTAATTTAAAAGAAGAAAAATATTTCTGGCGTAACTCAGGTAATATTAACCTGGCTTGGGTAAAATTTGATGATAAAGACGATCCTAATGATGATGATGGCTACAGAGAGTCTACAGATGTTTTTAATATTTCAACGCTTTATGGCTATAACTTGACTGAAAAGTTGGCCATTTCTGCTTTAGCAGAATACAGAACAACTATACTTGACAATTTTAATGATCCCGGTTATTTGGATCTGGGTGTGGGTGCTACCTGGACACCGGTTACTAATCTTGTTGTAGTGGTTCATCCTTTTAACTACAATTTCGTTTTTAGCAAAGGAGATAATATTTATGAATCTTCTGCCGGGGCTAAGGTACTTGTTGATTATACCAGACAAATAGGAGCAATTAGTTTTAAGTCTAATCTATCTGCGTTTCAAAGCTATAAATCATCAGATTATTCAAACTTCACGTGGATAAACTCTGCCAACTATAAATTGTGGAAGGCGATAGGAGTAGGTTTTGAATTCGGTTTAAGAGGAAACAAACAGGAAGCGCTTGATTATGCCATCAATACAGAAGGTATGACTAATGCTACTTTTGACAATGTAGATAATGACCTGCAAACATACTGGCTTTTAGGACTGACTTACAATTTCTAAAAACCGCTGAAATCAATTAAAAACCCCCGATTTTGATATCAAAATCGGGGGTTTTTGTATTTAGCATCTAGTACAAACTAAATTTATTTCAGGGTCTCACTGCATATTTGCTAATAAGATTACTATGTGATGCTGAAACGACACTTCGACAAGCTCAGTGTGACAATTCAGCATGACGAGGAAACAATACTATTATCGCATAAATGACTTACTTACTCTTCTTCATCTCCTTCGTAAAGGTCATATTCAGGATACAGAAAGTTGTTGTAAGGAAAGCGGGTAATATGAATTTCGCGTACGCGTTCATATACTTTCTTGCGAAAAGCTTCCATGTTATCTTTGTTAATAGCCGAAATAAAAATCGCATCGCCGTTTAATCTGGCCATCCATGTGCGTTTCCATTCTTCAAGAGTAAAATGTTCGCTGGTTTTTTCGGTTACCAGATCATCTTCATCTATAGTTTTGTGAGTATACGCATCAATTTTATTAAACACCATTAATGTGGGTTTATCAGCACTTTTAATTTCGTCAAGAATCTGATTAACAGATGCGATATGATCTTCAAAATTAGGATGGGAGATATCAACTACATGAAGGAGTAAATCTGCCTCACGTACCTCGTCAAGTGTGCTTTTAAAAGATTCTACTAATTGCGTAGGTAGTTTTCTAATAAAACCTACCGTATCACTCAATAGAAAGGGAAGATTGCGTATCACTACTTTTCGCACTGTAGTGTCAAGCGTAGCAAAAAGCTTATTTTCTGCAAAAACGTCACTTTTGCTTATTACATTCATCAATGTTGATTTCCCAACATTGGTATAACCTACAAGAGCAACACGTACGAGCGCACCACGGTTACCGCGTTGTACTTCCTGCTGCTTATCTATTTTCTCTATTTTCTTTTTTAGCAATGAGATACGATCACGCACGATACGTCTATCAGTCTCGATTTCAGTTTCCCCGGGACCGCGCATCCCAATACCACCACGCTGGCGCTCAAGGTGAGTCCACATACCGGCAAGTCTGGGTAATAGATATTCATATTGCGCCAACTCAACCTGAGTGCGCGCATAACTTGTTTGAGCGCGTTGTGCAAAAATATCAAGGATCAGGTTTGTCCTGTCTATGATCTTACACTTTAGTAAGCGTTCTATATTCTTCTGCTGGGCAGGGCTTAATTCATCATCAAAGATTACCGTGCTCACGTCATATTGATCTACGTAGGCTTTTACCTCTTCCATTTTACCTGTACCTATAAAAGTTTTAGGATTAGGTTTGTCCATCTTCTGTGTAAAACGTTTTAGAACTTCGCCACCAGCAGTGTAAGCGAGAAATTCTAATTCGTCCAGATATTCCGTCATCTTTTCTTCGTCCTGATATTGAGTTATCAGACCAATGAGTACCGCTTTTTCGTAATCTAAATTAGTTTCTTCTATCATAAAAATTAATGAACTGCAAAGGTAGGGAATTGGTTCCTAAGCTTTTCTTAAATTAGCACACTAACACTTTTTCATGCCCATTGCTAAACTTGCCGTTGCCTTTTACAATCTAGAAAACCTTTTTGATACAATTGATGACCCAAACATACTAGATGATGATTTTACGCCCAACGGCGATTTAAAGTGGAATGATAGCCGCTACGCGAAAAAGCTGAGAAAACTAAGTGAAGTCATATCGCAGTTGGGGCAGGAAGATACTAACCAAATGCCAAGTCTTGTGGGCGTGGCCGAAGTTGAGAACAAAAAAGTGCTGCAAGATTTAATTAACCAAAACAAACTCCAGGAAGGAGATTATGATTTTGTGCATTATAACTCACCTGATGAACGTGGAATAGATACAGCATTATTATACCGTAAAACAGATTTTGAAGTTATAAGTTCTGAAGCGATAACGCTTTATGTTGAGAACGACCCGGGAGTGCGTGATTTTACAAGAGATATCTTATATGTGAAAGGTAAACTGAAAGGTATAGAAGTTCATATTCTTGTAAATCACTGGCCTTCCCGCCATCAGGGAGCAGAAACTACCGAATATAAACGGGTAATTGCGGGCCAAAAAAATCGGGAAATTGTGGATAAAATCAGGCAAAATGACCCCAATTCCCGCATTATCGTTATGGGTGATTTTAATGATAATCCACATAGTGAAGCGGTGAAGACACATCTTGTACAAACCGATTTGTATAACCCAATGGTGTTTTTACTCACGCGATATGAAGGTTCACTTAACCACAAATTCAATTGGTATCTTTTTGACCAGATCATTTTGTCTAATAACTGGATGAAAGCTTACGACAATGAGCTGGAGTATGTCAAATCAGATATTTTTAATGAGTATGCACTAACCGAATACGATGGTAAATACAAAGGCAATCCTTTTCGCACTTACGCAGGTGATAATTATCTGGGAGGTTACAGTGATCACTTCCCGGTGTATACCATTTTTAAATTTAAAGAATAACTAAGATTTTTCCGGCTTTCCTTTCGCTTTAGCGGGTTTCTTAGGAGGCATAGGGCCACGTAAGTGAATAATGAGTCCGTCAAGAAAATTGCGTAAAAACTGGTCACCGCATTCTACATATTTAGGATGATTTTCATTTCTGAAAATCGCACCCAATTCACTTTTTGAGACATTAAAATCTGCCAGCTTGCATATTTTCACAATATCATCATCACGTAGTTTATGCGCTACACGTAATTTTTTAAAGACATCATTGTTTGTAAGACCCATGTTGCAAAGGTATCTATTCCTGCTGAATATCTTTTAAGCAATAATCAATACTAAGGCGTAAATTATAAGTAGCGCTAGTAGAGCGGCACCAGCCAAAATAAAATAGGCTCCCTTTGTAAGTCCTGCCAGTGTCTTTTTAATTTCCGCACGGTCGTTAACATTTGGGAAGTCTGTTGCAGGTATAGGAACTTTAAGAAAATTACATAAAGGTTCCCAGCCTTGATCTACTGTAAATATAAGTAGTTTATCTGGTGGGACATTCGCTTTTACTTCCTGTACATGGTGATTATAACGATCTATGGCTTTTTGTTTATTAGTCATCGTGCCTTGATGAGATCTTCCCCAGATTAGCTTTTTAGACATATTGCCAAACTTTCTCATAAAGGGGACTACAGCCTGCATTACTTTAAACTGCCACATACTTTCTGTAAAGTAAATTGTATCTATGGTACTTTCATACCAGGCGTCGGCACCGCGTGGGTGTAAGGTTAGAAGAACCTTGGCATCAGGGTAGGCTATAAAAAGCTCTTTCCAGACGCAACAGGCGGGATTGTCAACCGCAGCGGTGTAATTAGCAAAAACAGTTTCCCAATTGTGCTGCTCACCGGCAGGAGTATTAGCTACTTTATTCCAGAAATTGATGTGAGATTTATTTTCTTTTTTAAGAAGTATTTCTGCCATATGATAGCAGGGAAAACCTAACTCATTGAGAGCTGTAAAAGTTGACATGGTCCCGGTTCTACCGTATCCCGCACCTATTATCTGCAGGCTCATGGCTAAAACTTATGCATTACATCAGCAATTTGCTTGGTGTCTACATATTGCCTAAAGTTTGTGACTTTACCATTGTTGACTTTCCATAGGTGTGCAAACTGAGCATTTATCATTTTGCCGTTCTTTTTACATTTTGCCTTATATCTGCCAGTTCCTAATACATTTCCGTTAGCCATTTCATACACTTTAAGATCTGTGATTTTCCAGTTTTCCCATTCGTTTGAGATGCGAGAAAACACACCGGTGATAACAGCATCTGGACCCATGTACGGATTGCCATCAGCATACGGAAAATGATCTGCTTCATACCATTCAATATTTTTGTCAAGAACATTCTTTACAGCTTTCATGTCGTGGATAGAAAATGAACGGTATAGATCTGTTATAATCTCTATGTCTGAATTGTTTATCGCAGGAATTCTCTTGTGATTGAGCAAGGGAGCGACTAGCCCAAGCTTTTCCAGGCCTTCATAATTTGTGGTGTAGCCTATTTCTTCTGCTAATTTTCCGTTCCAGACATCTGTAAAAGCATAAAATTTGTCATTTACCTGAGATATAGCAGTCCTAAGTTTGTTTCTATTAAATTTCAATATCAATTCAAAAGAACAAAAGAGCAGAGTAAGGTTAGTATAGCCGTAGGAACTTCAGATTCCGTCAACAATGTAAATCCCTGCTCTTTTACTACTTAATTACCTTTAGTTCATTAGGCCTTTAGAGCTTGTTTTTAGGATGTTGTAAATCAAGTAGCTTGTTCTTTTCTAAATTAATTATTCTATGATTAAAAGTACATTATTTTTTGGGATAGATATTTCAAAGGACTGCTTTGATGTTTATTGCAGCCAAACTGGGCACAGTAGTTATTCCAATGATACGAAAGGTTTTAAAGTTTTTTTAAAGGCTATTCCGGAGAGTTCTCATTGTGTTATGGAAGCGACAGGCTGTTATCATCACCAGCTTGCTATGTTTTTGTATGGCAGGGGTATTTGTGTAAGTGTTGTAAATCCTTTGGTTATCAAAAGGTATATACAGATGAAGCTCAAGCGCGTAAAGACCGATAAGAGTGATGCTTTGATGATCTACAGGTACAGCTGTGAACAGGAGTTAGAGCATTGGGAACCAGACCCTGAGTATATAGAGAGCGGCAGAGAATTGCTATCATTAATACAAATGTATTTGAAGCAATCTACGGCCTTGAAGAACAAGTTGCACGCATTTGAGAGTCGTGGGCAGACTAAAGGCAAGATGATTACTTCCATAAAGCGTCAATTACGAGCTCTTAAAAAAGAGCGTCAGCTGTTGGAACAGGAGGTTGAGGCTTTGATAAAAGCGAATGAGCCATCCTTATACGCAAGACTCCAGACTATTCCAGGAATAGGTAAAAAGACAGCAGTATTATTGATGCTTAGTACGGCTAACTTCAAAGATTTTTTAAGTTATAAACAAGTATCATCCTATCTGGGATTAGCACCAAATGAACGTAGCTCTGGAAGTAGTATACGGGGAAGGTCGCGAATAAGTAAAACAGGCGACGGTCTTGTGCGTAACCATCTATTTATGTGCAGTTTTACCGCCTACATTCACAATGCGCAGTGCAAAGCTCTTTTTGATCGTATCGTGTCTAAGGGAAAGAGTAAGAAATTGGCTTTGATTGCAGTTTGTAACAAGCTGATAAAACAAGCGTTTGCAATAGCTAAATCCGGATTATGCTATGATGCTAACTACATGGTAAAATAAGTAGAAGAAAGCTTGGATTTTAGCTTAGTTCATTGTTGTGGTTAATAAAGCTATTCCCAGAATTAAAGCGCAATTTAATTTCTTCATGGTTCCTATTCTTTAGATCAGTTGGTAATACTATTCTTAAAGGAGTCAATTGTTTTTGAATAGGGTCTATTATTAAGACGGCATTATTTTGTAAATGTTACAGTATGAGGTGGTTAAATTTGAAAATAATGTAAAATTTAGAGGATCAAGATGTGATTTTCTTATTAACGATATAAGGTACAGCTAAATTTTGTAATTTTTAAAGGGGATAATCCTCTTAAATATATACAATAGCAATGAAATTAAACTTAATAGTTAATAATGAAGAACATGTCGTTGAGGCAGAGCCAGATACCCCGTTGCTTTATGTGCTGCGCAATCAACTACGTCTCAATGGTCCTAAGTTTGGTTGTGGTTTACAGCAATGTGGTGCCTGTTTTGTGCTGGCAGACGGCAATGCACTACCATCATGTGGTCTTCCTGTAGAGGCAGCTACCCAGCTTAAAATTACTACTATGGACGGTTTAGCCACAGCAGACGGGAAACTTCACAAAGTTCAACAGGCCTTTGTAGATGAGCAGGCCGCCCAGTGTGGGTATTGTCTTAATGGCCTTGTTATGGCTTCTGTAGATTTGCTTAGTAAAAACGCAGCTCCGTCAGAAGAAGAAATAAGGCAAAAGCTAGAGCGGAATATCTGTCGCTGTGGCATACATACGCGTGCGGTGAGAGCTGTTAAAAAGGCCTCACGAGATTAAAGCTAAAGATATGAGAAAGGATAAAAGGGGGCGTAGAAGTTTTATCAAAAATATGGGATTACTTACTGTGGGCTTTTCCTTAACGGGAACAAGTTGTGTGGGTACCACTGGCGAGTCTGGTGTAAAAGTTACAATTCCCGAAGACGATCACATAAATGCATGGTTACAGATATTAGAAAATGGCGAGATTAAAGTTTTGACCGGAAAGCATGAGTTGGGGCAGGGAATAAGCATGGCGATAAAACAAATTGCTGCAGAAGAACTTAATACAGATCCTCAAATGGTTACTGTTCATTTGGCAGAAACCGGGGTAACCCCAGATGAAGGTTATACTGCCGGCAGCCGTTCTATAGAATCAAGTGCTATGGCTGTGCGTAAAGCGGCTGCCTGTGCCCGTGAACTGTTGCTGGATCGGGCAGCTGCAAAATGGGAATTACCCGTAACTCAACTTTCGTTAGCAGATGGTGTAATATCAGCGGGAGGTAAAAATATTTCATTCTTTGAATTGCTCAATGGAAAACAAATAGATGAAAAGGCGTTTGAGCCTAAAGAAGTTAGGGGCAAAACCGTTAGAAAATGGGTGGGTAAACCTATTTTGCGCACAGATATTGAAGATATTGTACGTGCTAAGGAGGTTTATGTGCAGGATTTACGTTTTCCCGATATGGTGCATGCACGCATTTTGCGCCCCACCACTTATACTTCTAAATTAAATTCGCTTAACGCGGAAGCTTTAAGTGCAGATCCCGGCTTTTTGAAACTAGTTAAAATAGGCAGTTTTGTAGGGGTCATAGCAAAGGATGAATATCTGGCTATAAAACTAAAAAATAAGGCGAAACAGCTTGCAAAATGGGATCCCGGAGAAACTTTGCCTGTAGATATACCTTTAAAGAAATATCTTAAAACCATTCCTGCAGAAACAGAAACAGAAGAAGAAAATGGTGATTGGGAAGCTGCTGTAGATCGCGCATCAATTACTCATAAAGCTGCGTACTATAAACCTTATATTATGCATGCGGCTAATGGCCCGTCATGTGCAGTAGCTATTTATAAAGATGATAAGCTCAACATATGGTCGCATACCCAGGGGGTTTATCCTTTGCGGAAATCTATAGCCAGCATGTTAAATATGGCTGAAGAAAACATTCATATAAAAGCGGTTCCGGGTTCTGGATGTTACGGTCATAATGGTGCAGATGATGTTGCCGCAGAAGCAGCTCTGCTCGCAGTTAACTATCCCGGGAGACATATACGTTTACAATGGATGCGAGATGATGAACACGGCTGGGAGCCTTATGGTACAGCAATGATTATGGAGTTACAGGCTGGTCTCGATGCAAGCGGTAAGATTATAGGCTGGAAGTATGATTTCTGGTCAGACGGTCACAGTACGCGGCCGGGAGGTGATGCAAACAGCTTATTGCCCGCACGCTTTTTAGATCAGGGACACGGTGTGCCGGGAGTAGGTTATAAAGGGGGAGCAGTGCGTAATTCTTTTCCATATTATACTATACAGAATGTACAGACAGACTCACACATTTTTCAGGGGCCACTGCGTAAATCTGCCTTGCGCGGTCTGGGAGCTTATGCTAATATATACGCCATAGAATCATTTATAGATGAGCTGGCGCATAAAGCTGAGAAAGATCCTCTTCAATTTAGATTAATGCATCTTGATGACGTCAGGGCTAAAGAGGTGATAACGCGGCTAAAGAAAAATACAGAAGATGTTGATCGTGGTGATGATGAAGGATTAGGATATGCTTTTTCACGCTATAAAAACCAGGCTTCTTATTGCGCGGTATGTGCTCATGTCTACGTAGATCGATCTAATGGCCAGGTGAAGGTAAAAAAAATGTGGGCAGTAATAGATTCTGGTGAGTGCATTAATCCTGACGGATTCAAAAACCAGACTGAAGGAGGGATGATACAATCTGCAAGTTGGGCGATACATGAGGAGGTTCATTTTGACAAAAATCATATAACGAGTCTGGATTGGTACAGTTATCCCATTTTCCGATTTCCAGAAGCGCCAGAAACTGAGGTAGATGTTATTGATAGGGTAAAAGAGCCGCCATTAGGAGCGGGAGAGGCCGCGCAAGGTCCCGCTAGTGCTGCAGTGGTGAATGCAATTTTTAATGCTACAGGAGTACGCTTGAGGGATTTACCTGTAAATAAGGCCCTTTTGGTAAAAACCTAAATTCTTACTGTCCTGTTATTTTCACATTATCAAGTTCGTAAGTGCCGTCGTTTGCATCCCTGCCGTTACCATAATATTTAAAAGCGATGTAGATCTCACCGGTTTCGCAGGAAAGATCTACCAGCCCTGAGCCAAACCAATCACCAAAGTAATCATCATCCTGCGTGATATATGCGCTGGAAACAATACCCCAGGTTGCAGTTGTAATTGTTTCCGGGTTGCCATCCCAGTCTGTAGAAAAAAGAACTTCAAGATCGCTGCCATCTGCAAAACTATTAGATGTTTCAAAATGAAGTGTCGCTTTAGAAAGTGTATCTAATTGAATAGGCGGTGTGATGAGCCATGCGATAGAATTAGTATCGTCTGAGGAGTAAGAATCTATTTTTACCGAAATGCCCTGCGATGCATTTGCGCTTTCGGCTGTGTAAGCTTCCCATTCTGAAGAACCAGATTCTATAAAGTTGGTCCAGCCGTTGCCTGAAACGGGTTTGTTCTTTTTTTGATCTTTAAAATCATCCTGAAATAGAATTGTGTCTCCGGCAGTTGCAGCAAGTCCGCAAGTTAGCTCTTCGGGATCGCAGCGCTGCTCATTAGAAAAATCAATGTCTGCAGGTGAATTGATATTCACAACGAAAAATTCATCATAGAAGTCGCGAGATAGAACACCTTGTAAGCTCCCGCTTCCCTGTGGCAATAGCATCGCCCTAAAGTCTGAATATGTGCTTGTGCTCACTATCGTTCTGCCTCGACTATTGCAACTCTCAAGTAAACGCTCACCGTCAAACTCGTCTGTCGCTTCAGAAGCAAAAGTTTTTCTGTTTTCGCCAAGAGCGATTTTCCTGTTAAATTGAACGTTTTTTAACTGAATAAAGAGGTTTTCTAAGTCGTCTGAAAATTCGGTTATTTCAATTTCGAGAGGTATGATCTCTGCAACTTCTTCAGATCGGGTTATATATTCATCTATTAATGAAGCCTGCAAAGGAGCAATAGTACCATTATCACGTACACCTAACTGAACTGTACCGTTTACGATTGTTGCCGTGAGACTTTCAAGTTTTATATAAACCTTTCTGCCAAATTCATACTTTGTAAATAAGGGGTTCACATCTACCTGTAAAACGATTCCTGCTGTGGGATTTTCAGGTTTGTCCTGTAGAACGAGTTCTTCAAAAAAATTACCGGCTTCATCGTTGCTTATGACGTAGCCTTCTATAAAAATATCAGGATCACTAAATGTGAAAATACCATCTTCTACTTGTGCCAGATTGCCTTTTACGGCGGCTATAGAAACGATGTTTTCGGGCTTTGGCTGCTTTTCAAAAATCACTTCCGGAACTTTAAAATTGTCATCATGAACGCAGGAAGAGAAAATTAGGAGTAGAGCTATATATTTCTTCATTTTATTCTTTTTTAAATCTTAAAAGCGCACGTATGCGTTGAGATAATAGGTTGTGCCGTAACCCATAAAATAGCGATTGCCAAAGAGCGGCGTGTCACGTTCTTTTTCTTCAAGCAAACCACGATAATCGCTAATGCGAGAATCTTCAAATCCGCCGGTTTTGTAGACTGTGTTGAGAACATTGTTTATGGTAGCAAAAAAGCCCACAAAATAATCGCCTATGCGCCACGACTTGCCGCCAACTATATTGATTAAATTGTATGAATCGAGTTTTTCCTGTTGTAATAAACTTTTAGCTGTGTCGTCGTCATATTGATTTAGGGGCAGACCGTCTGAGTCTAATAAAAAAGCATCAGAGCGGCGTAAGTTGCTTACGTCTACATACGCTTTCGCGAAAGCATTAAATGTAGCGCCCACCCACCAGTAATCAGGATCCCGATATTCAAAACCAATTTGATACGCCTGTTCGGGGCCGCCGGCAATGTGGTAATTTTTGAGATTAGTTTTGCCATTTCCAAATGTGAGCTGGCCATCAATATCATCACTTGTATAATAGATATGCGGATTGTTATTATAGAATTTTTCGCCCAGAGCGATAGCTGTTTTAAGCTTAAAAGTGGGTAAAATCTGCATCTCACCTCCAAGTTCAAGACCTCGGTTTATTTGATCTATATCTCCCACAACCTCTTGTACAAATGCATAACCATCATCTACACCCTGCGCAGATTGCGTGTAGAAAAAAGAAAGATCATTGCCGTCTTGCTTGTTGATATAATAACCGGTTAGCCTGAGCTTAGCAAAAGGAGAACGGTAGATGTAACTCGCATCGATCGCATAAGTTCTCTCAGGAGAAAGCCCACTTGCAAGATCATTGTTTTGCCGCGAATTGCTAAATGTATTTCTAATACCCGGAGCTTTTGTGAAGTTTGCGATATTGATGTCTACCAATTGTCTTCCCGATATTTTATATGTAGCGCCGGTTTTTAGGCCAAAAGCGCCGATTTTTTTAGGTTCACTTTTCCCAAAAGATCTGTTGCCGGGGTAATAGCCATTTTCATAGAGACCGGTGCGTTGATAAAATCTGTAACCAATTTTTGCAGCGACGTAAAAATCAATTTTGCTGTATTTAAATTGAGCTTGCGCGAAAGCGTTTACATCTTCAGCTTTTATTTTATAATGGTATTTGTACTTATCTCCTTGCTGTACCAGTCTGTTTCTGTTTTGCAGATCACTTTGAGCAAGGTTGCCTTCTGTTAAGTAATTATCTTCGGCAAAACTGTCTATGTCGAGAAAGTTGTTGCCGCCCAAAAGATCTTCAAGGCGAGCGTAGTTCTCATTATTGAGATTTAGGTAATTAAAACCGGCATTTAAGACTATATTTTCGGTCATTTTAGACCTAAAAACGGAATTAAAAGTGAACTTTTTATCATTGGTAACATCTGCTTGTAGAGCATAAATACTGTTGCCGCCTTGTTGTGTAGCAAGAGTATTGGCAGCATACATCGCGTTCCAGTTAAGTTGGCCATTTTCTCTAAATTCTTCTTCGGCCAGATATGCATTTTGATAATCTACAGCAGTGGGATTTACATCTCTTAAAAAATAACTGGGCAAATTTTGATAATAATTAGGCGCCGGATTTCGGGCGCCGCCCACGTAACTTTCTTGTTCATCTGTCGTAACCAGGCGAGTCCCTCCATTCTCAATTCTTGTGTTAGCTGTTTTTCCAAATTGATAAGCAATGCTTGTGTTTAAAGTGGTGTTGTCATTTAAGGACCAGTAATGGTTTAGCATGATCACGGGTTCTTTAATTTCACGAATGCGTGAATTACGTTGTTCACCATTTAGGTATCCCCAATTAGGGTTATATTTTCTACCTTTTAGATCATAAACCTCATCTGTAAGCGCCGTACTTCTGCCTCTTCTATTAGCGCTGTAAAATGTGGTAAGATTTAAATTGTGTGCTTCATTAATCTTTTTTTCTGCAGAAATAAAAACAGAATTAGCGTCGTATAACGTGCCGTCTATATAGCCCTCATTACCAGATCTTCTTGATATCAATGTAGAAAATGCCCAGCCATTTTTATCAAGCCCCGTATTATAACTCGCCATAAATCTGCCCGTATATGTGCGGTTAGAAGAGGCATAGGATACGCGCCCACCTTTGCGATATTGCGATGCTCTCATGATAATATTTGTTGAACCGGCAAGATCACCAAATGTAGATTCGCTTGCGCTGATGCCTCTTGTAAAAACTCGATTGCGCTGGGCATCATTCAGTCCGCCCCAGTTTGCCCATTGTGGTCTGCCGCTGTAGAGTTTATTCATCTCTATATTATTGATCAGTATTTTGCCATCTTCACTATCAAGACCTCGGGGTCTAAAGAATGTTGCGCTGAAGTCATATGCAGCTGCATTAAGAAATGCATCTTTTGTCGCGGTAAGCAGTCCCGAAATATTATAATCTGCCTGATCATCATCACCGTTTAATTGATCGTCTGAAAGTGTAATGAGACCTATCTCCATCTGCTGATTAGTCACATCGATCTCTAACGGAATTGTTTGAAAATAGAGATTCTCCTTTTGTTCCAGCAGTATGGGGAGTCTTTGCGTTAAGTAACCTTCTTTCTGAATGATGAGTGTGTAAGGGCCAGATTTTAAGTCGGTTTCAAATTTGAAAGAACCATCTGTGGTGGTATAAGTGTTATAGTTGCCACTGTTAATAGTAACTTCAACTTCAGGAATAGGTTTAAAGGTTATGGCATCTACGATATTTCCACTTACGGTATAATTCTGGCTGTGACAGTATAGAGAAAAGGCGAGCAGAATGTATACGGTAGAAAATTTCTTCATAGGCAAATAGACCTTCAGATTATGCAATCTGAGTATCTGATTTTGATATAATTAGATATTGTATATTTGGTAATTATATAATATTTCAATGAAAAATTCAACGATACTGTTAATTATTATCATAATTAATTTTTATTCCTGCTTTTCACAAGCAAGAAAATTTAAGGTAGTCACGGTCGCGTTCTATAATCTTGAGAATTTGTTTGATACGGCAAACGATCCTATCACTTTTGATGATGATCGCACTCCAGATGGCAGTGATCACTGGACTGAAGAAAACTATCGCGATAAGCTAAACAATATGGCGACCGTGATCTCTAAAATTGGTAAATCTGTTTCTGGCGGCCCGCCTGCCCTATTGGGTGTTGCAGAAGTTGAAAACAGAAAGGTGCTTGAAGATCTTATTAATCAGCCGCAGCTGGCATCTTTCAATTATGGAGTGGTTCATTACGATTCGCCAGATAGGAGAGGGATAGATGTTGCTCTTTTATATCGAAAGGAGATCTTTACTCCGGTAAAAAGCAGCGCACATGAAGTAGAGATCTACGCATATGATGACGCTGCCAAACGGGCATACACAAGAGATCAATTACTAGTTAAAGGGGTTCTGGATGAGAGTGAGATTTATGTGATTGTTAATCACTGGCCATCACGTTCTGGTGGTGAAGAATTAAGCAGTGTAAGGCGTGAGGCTGCCGCTCAATTAAACAGAAAAATTGTAGATTCTATTTTAAATAAAAACCCCTATGCAAAGTTGATTACTATGGGAGATCTCAATGATGATCCTACTAATAAAAGCGTCTCACAAGTTTTAGGTGCTAAGCAGAACCGGGAATCGCTGAATGAAAAGGATCTTTACAACCCCATGTACAATATGTATTTAAATGGAGCCGGAACTTTAGCCTACAGAGATAGCTGGAATCTTTTTGACCAGATCATACTTAGTGCTCCTTTAATTGAAAAGGAATACGACGATTACACTTTTTACAGGGCAGGCATATTTAATGAGCCATTTTTAAGCAGTGCTTCAGGACAGTATAAAGGTTATCCTTTTCGCAGTTATGCAAATGGAACATACACCGGTGGTTATAGTGATCATTATCCGGTTTATGTTTATTTGATCAAAGAGGTAACTGGAGAAGATTAATTATCTTCCGGCGGATTATGTTTCAGTTCTTCGGCTTTTTTCTTGTCCTCTAATGCTTGCTTTTCTTTTTTTTTTAATTCTTCTAGTTGCTGTTCAAAAGCTAATTCTGCATTGCTACTGGGACGTATTCTATGTTTTGTAGAAAGTGCATATTGCACAGTGATCTCTGCGCCAAAAAATAAGATAAGACAGGTGTAATTTACCCATAGCAGTATTAATACGATAGATGCAGCACCGCCATAAACTGACGCAGGATTGTTTGATGTGAAATAATAACCCAAAGCGTATTCACCTATCAAAAACAGGATCGCTGTAACAGAGGCTCCTAGCAATGTGGTTTTATAGGTCATTTTTACATCAGGTAGTATTTTAAATATCGCGGCAAACAAGGCTGCAATGAATGCGAAAGAAATTAAGTACTTAAGCACATCTGCAAATACGGTCACAGAAGGAGCAACAGTTTCAAGATATTCGCTTAAAGCTGCCAGACCCGCTGAAATCACTAATGATACAAGAAGCATGAAGCCAAGAATCAAAACCATACCAAAAGATATAGCTCTATTCTTTACCATGGTTTTAAAATTCTGCTTCTTTTCCCTAACGTTCCAGATGTTATTCATCGCCATTTTCATGCGAAAAAATACACCGGTGGCACCATAGAGAAGCGCTGCAAGCCCTATTATAATTGTGACCCAGTTACCATCATTAAGAGTCACGTTGCTTATCATTTCTTCTATAGCCTCGGCAGAATCTGGACCAATATAATTACCTATTTGGCCGCTAATTCTTCCCTGAACGGCCTCTCTTCCGAAGAAATAACCCGCAAGAGTTGTAACAATCATTAATAAGGACGGCAATGAAAAAAGGGTGTAGTATGCTATTATTGCACTTTGTGCAAAAGGGTCATTTTTATCCCAGGCCAGATATGTTTCTTTAATAAAATTGAATATCTCTTTTAATTTCTTCATAAAATCTACTGGTCTTCTAAATAAGGTTCTAGTATAAAGTTTAGTTGGCGTACCGCTTCCAGATCCAGTGTGGTAGTGACTGTCTCTGCTGCGTCTCTTTTTGTTACTTCAGGTACTGGCAAAGCGGGATCTCGATCTGTGAGTTCGTTTTGTTTACGCGCTCGCTCCTGCTCAATTATTGCTTTTATTTTATTGAATGCATTTACGCTTATATTAATCATTGTATGATAACCTTGGTCATCTATTCCATCTATAGAGTTCTCTTCAGAAACGGGAGTATATTCTAATTTCCCGGGTCTTATGATATAGGTATTCCCCATATTGTCTAAATAGGTGTATATAGGCAGAGTATCCGGACTTTTCACCTCCAGATCTGCAGTTACCGGCTTAGCGCCACAACTTAAAAAGAGAGGTAATAAAATAAGGAAGTATACAGCTTTTACGTTCTTCAATGTATAGAGAATTAAATGATAGATTAAAATACGAAAGCTTTTGTTTGAAAGTTTTCGGTTTATCGTTAGTTTAACGTTTGTAATTGCTACTCCCTAAAATTGTAGCTTTGCTAAACCTCAATAAATTTTATGTCAGATTTTTGGTTCTACTTTAATATTGGGCTTGACCATGTTCTAGATTGGAAAGCCTATGATCACGTTTTATTTTTAACTGTTCTCACTGTTCCTTATTTGTTTAGAGACTGGCAGCGCGTGTTGCTGTTAGTGTCTTTGTTTACCTTAGGTCATACTTTATCTCTTTTGTTATCTGTTTATAACGTTGTGCAGGTAGACAGGCGATTGGTAGAGTTTTTAATACCTGTGACCATTTTTGTCGCTGCGCTGTACAATATTTTCACCTCAGGTAAAGGTTCTAAGAAAGATAAGTTGGGTCTTTTACTAATTACAGCCTTATTTTTTGGTCTTATTCATGGTTTAGGTTTCTCTTCATTTTTTAAACAGCTTACCGCCCATTTAGATAGTAAATTATTGCCATTGGGTGAGTTTGCTTTGGGGATTGAAGCTTCGCAGATTATCGTAGTATTTATAGTATTGGTTCTCAGTTTTATATTCCAGACAATTTTCAGATTCTCAAGAAGAGACTGGATGATGGTGATATCTGCTGTCGTTATTGGGATGGTAATACCTATGCTTATTTCAAATTATCCATGGTAAAGAAGCAAGTAATTGATGCGTAAGCGGTTTATGTTTTTTATATTCGCAATCGCATTAATATTTCTAGTAAATATCCACGGGATATGACAATTCCAGAAAAGCAATTAAAATACGATGTAGCCTATTTGCGCATGGCGCAGGAATGGGCAAAATTATCTTATTGCGAAAGAAGACAAGTAGGTGCTATAATTGTTAAAGATAAAATGATCATCTCAGATGGTTATAACGGTACACCTACCGGTTTTGAAAATATTTGTGAAGACGATGCCGGTTATACGAAGTGGTACGTGCTTCATGCCGAAGCAAATGCCATTTTAAAAGTTGCTTCCTCTACACAGTCTTGTGCCGGAGCTACATTATACATTACCATGTCGCCCTGCAAAGACTGCAGCAAGCTTATTCATCAGGCAGGTATTAAACGTTTGGTTTACCATCAGGGTTATAAAGACGAGAGCGGATTAGATTTTCTCGCAAAGGCAGGTGTGTCAATTGTAAAAATTGAAAACATAGATATTTAATGGAAGGTTACCACAAAAAATATCTGCCCCTGTTCATTGGTTCTGCGATTGCAATAGGAATTTTAATAGGAAGTAAATTAAACTTTAGTAGCGCGCCCAAAGTTCTTATTGGCAGCAATGCTAAAAAGGAAAAACTCAACCGACTTATAGATTACATAGATTACGAGTATGTTGATCCTATCAATACAGATAGTATAGTAGATGTCACCGTAAACGGTATTCTTGAGAATCTTGATCCACACTCGGTGTATATTCCATCAAACGAATTGCAGCAGGTTAATGAGAGCATGAAAGGCGATTTTGTGGGCATTGGCGTTACTTTTTACACCTTCAAAGACTCTATTGCTGTTATACAGGCAATAGAAGGCGGGCCAAGTGCAAAAGTGGGAATTAAAGGAGGTGACCGTATTGTCTATGCAGATAATGAGTTACTTACTGGTAGCGCTACAGATGACGACTCACTTACAAACAGACTTAAAGGGAAGATAAATACTACGGTAGATCTTAAGGTAAAGCGCCCGGGTAACCCTAAGCTTCTTGATTTTAAGGTTACACGTAATGTGGTTCCGTTAAAAAGCGTAGATGCCAGCTACATGTTAACAGATACATTGGGTTATATTAAACTCAATCGTTTTGCAGAAAGCACACCGGAAGAATTTAAAATTGCCATTAAAGCTCTTAAGCGAAAGGGAGCTACTCAGCTTGCCCTTGATCTTAGAGATAATCCCGGAGGTTACATTTCTGCTGCAGAAAGTGTAGCAGATGAATTTCTTGAAGATGATAAACTCATTCTCTTTACTAAAAATAAGACCGGTAAAATAGATAACTCATATGCTACAGATGAAGGAGATTTTGAAAATGGTAAGGTCTATGTACTCATCAATGAGAATTCTGCCTCTGCAAGTGAGATCGTAGCAGGAGCAATTCAGGACAACGATAAAGGAGTAATAGTAGGCAGGCGCTCTTTTGGTAAAGGTCTTGTACAGCGAGAAATGGAATTGGGAGATGGCAGCGCTGTGCGTTTAACTATAGCCAGATATTACACCCCAACAGGCAGAAGCATACAGCGTCCTTACGACAATGGTAACAAGGCTTATTATGAAGATTATCTTTCTCGTTATAAGAATGGCGAACTTAAAAGTATCGATAGTATAAAAGTAGATGACAGCCTAAGATACGTGACACCAAAAGGGAAAGTTGTTTATGGCGGCGGCGGTATAATACCAGACATTTTTATTCCTAAAGACACAGACTACGAGAAGGAAACGCTCAATTATGCCGTTAGATCTGGTTTTATGTCTCGTTTTGTTTTTGGTTTGCTTGAAGAGAACAGGCAGTATTACAATGGTTTGTCACTTCAGCAATTTAGAGATGAGGTAACTATCTCAGATAAAAATATTCAGGATTTTGTATCTTTCGCTGCAGAGCGTAATGTTACAGTGCGCGTACGTAATTATAAGAAGGAGCTTAAACAGTATATAAAAGCAGTAATGGCTCAGCAGTTATTTAATACTGATGTTTTTGAGCAGATGCTTAATGAGGGCAATCCTATGATAGAAAAAGTTATATCTCTTAGCAGGAAATAAAATGGTAATTATAGCTTCAATATTTGTTTTTTGTATTGCCGCAGTATTCAGACTACTTGATAATAGCGCTGGTGTTCTTATTTCTAACGGTATTTCTGTGAGTCCGTTTTATCTTTCAGAAAAGGAAGTAAAAAAGCAGATCACTCTTATTGATGACGAGAAGCTTATCAAAAAATTAAAGCGTACTTTGGTTTATCAAAAACTACACAAAATATTCCTCGTTCTTTCAATCATCACTTTTATCGCCGGGGTGGTTTACGAGTTTATCAATCCGTCACTTATAACCATGTTCTAAAGAAGAACGATCACTTTTGCTTTTGCGCAATCTTTTTAGATACCTGAAGTATTAGAAGCAAAACAATAGCACAGGCACACGCCAATACAGATATCACGGCCACCGTACTATTTCCTTCAAAAGGTGCGTTATAATCTATTTTTGTAAGATTGAATATTAATAAAGCCGTAGAAAGGGCAAGAATGATGTATATAAAGATCTTCATAATTCAGTGGAGTTCTTAATTAAATAGTCCTTGAATGTTTGTGGTAAATAATTTTACCGCTATTGCAAGCAAAATTACACCAAAGATCTTTCGTATCACATTAATTCCCTGTTTTCCCAATATACGTTCTATTTTTCCGGAAGATTTCAGCACGATGTAAACAAATACAATATTGATCACGATCGCTACAATAATATTTTCAACCGCATATTCAGATCGTAAAGAAAGCAAAGATGTCATCGTACCTGCGCCAGCAATAAGAGGGAAAGCCAGAGGCACAACCGCAGCTGTTTCAGGAGCATCATCCTTATAAAGCTGAATGCCCAAAATCATTTCTAAAGCAATAAAGAATAATATAAAAGAACCGGCTACGGCAAAAGAATTTACATCAATACCAATGAGGTTAAGAATCTCTTTTCCTAAAAACAGAAAAAAGATCATAAGAATACCTGCTACAATAGAAGCTTTCTCACTTTGTATGTGACCTACTTTTTTCTTGAGGTCTATGATAATAGGAATACTTCCCACAATATCGATAATTGCGAAAAGAATCATGCTTGCTGTTGCGATTTCTTTAAAATCAAATCCCATAATCTCTTATTTTTTAAGAATCGGCAAAAGTAATGCTATTCTACTGATTAGTCGCCTATGGTAAACTAATATTTAACGTTTTCTTTACCTGATCATTAATGTATCTTTGCGCCCATGTTTCAGATAGGAAAAACCATAGTTTCAGAAGACGTTATCCATAAGGATTTTGTCTGTAACCTTGCTGCCTGCAAGGGTGAATGTTGTATTGCCGGTGAGGCCGGAGCACCCGTAGAAGAAGAAGAGGCTGTTATACTCAAAGAGATTTACCCTAAAGTGAAACCTTTTCTAAGACCAGAAGGGATAAAGGCAATCGAGGAGCAGGGAACTTATATCACCACAGATTTTGATGAATTAGAAACTCCGCTGGTAAACGGTGCAGAGTGTGCATATGTTACTTTCACTCCAGAAGGTGTTGCTTCCTGCGGGATAGAAGACGCTTACAATGCAGGAGAAGTTGACTTTCGTAAGCCGGTTTCCTGTCATTTATATCCTGTGCGCATACAGCAATATTCAGAATTTGCAGCGGTAAATTATCACAAGTGGCCTATTTGCGATGATGCCTGCACATTGGGTAAAGAACTACAGGTGCCGGTCTATAAATTTACAAAAGCCGCATTACTGCGTAAATTTGGTCAGGAATGGTACACAGAGCTTGAGGAAATAGCAGAGCTCTTAAAAAAAGAAAATGCCGAGTAAACTTCCACATACAGAGATCTCAATATTTGCTAAGATGAGTGCGCTGGCGGCAAAACATAATGCCGTAAATCTCTCACAGGGCTTTCCAGATTTTCCTGTAGATACAGAACTTGTTGAGCTGGTGTCTCAGGCCGTGCGTGACGGTCACAATCAATATGCACCATTAGCGGGTATTTTTAGCTTACGCGAAAGAATTTGCGCTATGGTTAAAGATCTGCATGGTAAATCATACGATCCTGCAAAAGAAGTCACTCTAACTGCCGGCGCAACCGAAGCTTTATTTTGTGCAATAACTGCTTTTGTGCATCTGGGAGATGAGGTGGTAGTGATAAAGCCTTGTTACGACACGTATGAACCTACAATAATCTTGCAAGGAGCAAAACCTGTTCCTGTTCAGTTAGAAGCGCCGTACAATGCTATAAACTGGGAAAAGGTAAATGAAGCCGTCACCGCAAAAACGCGGATGATCATTATAAACACGCCGCATAATCCCAGTGGGATGATGTTCTCAAAAGAAGATATGCTTAGTCTGCAGAAAATAGTGAGCGGTACGAACATACTTATATTAAGTGATGAGGTTTATGAACATATCATTTTTGACGGTAAGAGTCATATAAGTGTCTCACAGATTGAAGAACTTGCAAAACGAGCGATTATAGTTTCCTCTTTTGGGAAGACCTTTCATACAACAGGCTGGAAAATGGGTTACTGCATGGCTCCGGCAGATCTTATGGCCGAATTTCATAAAATACACCAGAATGTAGTTTTCTGTGTGCATCATCCTACACAAGTAGCGCTTACCAAATATCTGGAAAATGAGTCAAAATATCGGGATCTGGGGGCATTTTATCAGCAAAAGAGAGACAAGTTTCTCGATCTTATCAAAGATTCCAGATTCACATTTAAGCCTAGCGCAGGCACTTATTTTCAATTACTCGACTACTCCCAGATTACTACTGAAAATGACGTGGTATTTGCCGAAGAACTGATAACAGAAAATGGCATTGCCAGTATTCCGGTTTCTGTCTTCAATGAAGGCGGAAAAGATGATAAGTTACTTCGTTTTTGCTTTGCAAAATCTGATGAAACACTAGAGAAAGCAGCAGCGATATTAAACGCCATCTAAAAAAATCGTTATTTTTGCGCCCCGGCCTCGTAGTTCAATGGATAGAATAGAAGTTTCCTAAACTTTAGATGCAAGTTCGATTCTTGCCGAGGCTACAAAAACCCAGCGCGATTTTTCACTGGGTTTTGTCGTTTTTAGCTCGTTTCTAACCGATTTTCAGTCGCTTTTTTTAAGGAATTCCTAAGGTTAAAATTGGTTGTTATCAGTTTTCGCTTAAGCGAAAACTTTTCTCGTAATATTATAGGAGTTAATATTCCTGCTCTTAACTGCACTTCAATTTTCATTTAAAACCATAGTGGTATATTTAATAGATTAATAATTCATTTACAGGCCATTATAATGAAAGCTAAATTATCAGTACTCTTAATTCTTTTTCTTATTGTTGTATTTCAAAATAGGGGCAACGCACAGAAAATACAAGAAGATCACTTCTTGCAAAAAGAGGGAGTTTTAGACAGCTTATACTCTAAAGTACTTAATGAAAATCGGGAAATTTACATACAAATGCCTGCTTCTTACACGGCAGGTAGTCAACAAAAATATCCTGTTATTTATATTTTAGATGGTGAGGTATTTCTTCCCACAGTAACTAATGTGTTAGACTTTTACAGTGGCGGTTTTATGCCAGAAATGGTAGTTGTGGGTATTTCTAATCGGGAGAACAGGGTGCGAGATCTTACTACTTCACCGGTGACTACTATAAATGGTATGCCCTTTAATTTAGAAAATGGGCAGGCGGCAAACTTCTTTAGTTTTATTGAAGATGAGCTTGTTCCTTATATCGAGCAAAAGTATCCTGTTACTCAATTTAGAACCCTCATTGGTCATTCATACGGCGGCCTATTTACCATCTATTCGCTGCTTGAGCATAAGTCCTTGTTTGCCAATTATATTGCCATTGATCCCAGTTTAGATTGGGATAAACAAAAGATGATTCATAGATCTAAAGAGGTTTTATCTGCTCAAAATTTTAATGGGAAATCTTTATTTGTTTCTTTGGGCGGCCAGCTAAATATGCAGGATCCTAATATCACTATTGAAAATGTGATGCAGGATACTACAGACTTCACACTTTTCGCTAGAAGCAATATTATGTTTTCAGAATTTGTGCGTGAAAATCAAAATAATCAACTTTCTTTTAATTGGAAATTCTATCAAGAAGAGTTGCATGGTACAATCGCATTTCCATCAATTAAAGATGGCTTAATTGCTGTCTTTAAATGGTTTCAGATGGAAAATACAGATAAATTCAATTCTCCTGATACTCCTATAGATGAGTTGACTGCCATCATAAATTACAGGGCAGACAAACTAAAAAAGCATTTTGGTTACGCTGTCCCTCCTTATCCGGAAGATCTTCTTAATATGCTGGGATACATGAGTATGGATATGGAGCAGCCGGAAAAATCTAAGATGTTTTTTGAATTCGGGATCAAATATTACCCGGCAAGCGCTAATGCATATGATTCAATGGCAGATTACTATGAAGCCTCAATAGATTACGTCAATGCTTTGAAATATGTGAGTAAAGCATTCGAAATTAGTGGGAGTGACAATTATAGAGATAGAATAGAAAAGCTGAAGCAAAGCATACACAAAAAATAATCCTTTTTCACGAATAGAATATGAGCGATTTCTAGGCAAATTGTACCGATTTTGAGCCTTTTTAGCCGATTTTCACTTTCTATTCTGAATAAAATTTTGTGAATACAAAGCATACAATTCCTTTTGTATCTTTGAATTTTACAAATGACCTCGTGATGAAAACATTCAAAAGCACTTCACTCGAAGAGTTCTACAAAGAAGCTGCAGCATTTACCGGAAGAGACATAAAAACGCTGCTTCCGCCCGGAATAAATAAAGAAGTAGGTCATTTTAATGTGTTTGATATCTACAAAACTTTAAACGAGGTAAAACGTAAGCAGATAATGCCTTACAATCGCAGATCTTATTATAAAATAAGTCTTATTAGGGGTAAAAACAGAGCAGAGTATGCAGATAAGGTGATAGAAGTACAGAAGAACGCTCTTCTTTTTGCAACGCCTAAAGTGCCGTATCATTGGATTCCTCAAGCCGAAAATCAGTCGGGTTCTTTCTGTGTATTTACAGACGCTTTTATGGTTAAGAATAAAAGCGGTGTTGTGCTAGACGAGCTGCCTATCTTTAAATCTGGCGGTTATCCTGTTTTTGAAATTGATGATCCTAAGGCAGATGAGATCCAGTTGATTTTTAAAAAGATGCAAACGGAGATCGCTTCAGACTATGAATTTAAATACGATCTGCTTCGTAATTATGTAGTAGAACTTGTGCATTACGGTCAAAAATTACAGCCGGCAACTGCGCTGCATGCTAATCAAAATGCTTCGTCGCGCATAATTGCGTTGTTTGTAGAATTGCTTGAACGACAATTCCCCATCGAGTCACCCAGCCAGAAATTGCAACTGCGTACAGCAAAAGAATATGCCGAAAGGCTTGCTATTCATGTGAATCATCTCAATAAGGTTCTAAAAGAAAACACGGGTAAGACCACAACAGAGATGATAACCGGGCGCATTATTCTGGAAGCTAAAATACTGCTTAAACAAACAGACTGGAATATTTCTGAAATAGCAGATAGTCTTGGCTTTGAAGAGGTGGCACATTTCTCAAACTTTTTTAAAAAGCAAACTGCTCTTGCCCCGCTCACCTTTCGCGCATAAGCGCATATTTGAATTTTACAAATCATAGTTTGATATTCGCAAATAGGTGCACATCTTTATATACCAACTTTGTCTTATAATTAAAACACATACAAATGGAAGCAAGTAAAATAGCACTCGTAACAGGTGGCAGCCGCGGTCTGGGCAGAAATATGGCAATAGCTTTAGCAAAAAGGGGGATTGATGTTGTGATCACCTACCACAGCAATAAAGAAAAGGCTGAGGAAGTAGTAACAGAGATAGGAGCAATGGGGCAACAGGCGTTCGCTTTTCAACTCGATACAGGCGATATTAAGCAGTTTGACCCGTTTTTTGCAGAGATGACATCAACCTTAGAGCAGCGTACGGGAAGCAAGAATTTTGATTTTTTGATTAATAATGCGGGTACAGCGCTTTATGCTCCTTTTGCCGAAACTACGGAAGAGCAATTTGACACTGCCTTAAATGTGCACTATAAGGGCGTTTTCTTCTTAACGCAAAAGGCATTGCCATTTTTAAATGATGGCGGTCGTATTATTAATATATCATCAGGTCTGGCGCGTTTCTCATTTAATGGTTCTTCTGCTTATGGTTCAATGAAAGGCGCTATAGAAATTCTTACCAGGTATTTGGCAAAAGAGTTAGGACCTCGCCGGATAGCGGCTAATAGTGTGGCTCCGGGAGCGATAGAGACAGATTTTGGCAATGGTCATGTGCGCGATGACAAACAGGTAAATGATCAGATCGCAAGTGTAACCGCATTGGGCAGAGTTGGCTTGCCTCATGACATAGGTGGTGTGGTTGCTTTTTTGTGTACTGAAGATGCAGGCTGGATTAACGGTCAGCGTATCGAGGTTTCTGGCGGTATGATGCTATAGAATTATAGATAGTAATTAAGATTTAAAAGGCTTTTGCTTAACGCGAAAGCCTTTTGTTATTTCAGTTAAAGCGTAAATTGCTATTAATGAATTTGCTTAAATAAGCTCTGTAAGATTAAGTGAGATTCTTTATCCTATAGTTCTGACTTAAGTCAAGGAAGTTATGTTTATAAAATGAACTATTGTTTAACGTATAAGCCTTATGACAAGTTCATTCTCATTATGAATATCAAAAAAAGGACTCTATTTCTCCTGAATTTTTAGTGCGACATCACAGAAAAAATTGATCTACAATAAGATTGTTAGTGATAACTAATCCTATCATTTTTAGCAATCACCGTAATATCTAAAACAAGTAAAACTTTAAAAAATACAAAAAGAAGGTATTATAAGCCTTGTGATTTTAGTAGGGTGTGTTATGATTTAAGCCCGATTGACTTCATCTATAAAATATCGCTTTTTAACTAAAATAGGGTTTAATCGATGGTAATTCGTTTTTTTAATTATCTTGACCCCGAATTAAGACTAATCCCTTCTCCAGCTTTAAGAATATGTTTGAATACTTAATAATGTACAAATGGAAATTACATTATTCGGGGTATTGTGATTTAATGTGTTGCTGATTGATTTGTTTGTTTCAAGTGAGTATATGTCAGCGTGAATAAATTAGACATTTTATTTGATATCAAATACAGCAAAATCAGACATTAATTTGATCTCTTAAAATTATACTAATAACCGTGATGATATAGAATGTCAAGAAGTTAGAGCAAGGGAATTTATTTTTTAGTCTTAAAGCTATCCTATTTAATTCTCTTTCCCTCTTTCCTGAAGAACTAAACTATAATCTCATGTGTAGTTAGTTTGCGCATTACGATGATTTTACCAATATGAATTATAAGAAAATTGTATAACCATCACAATCTATGAAAAAAACTACCTTATTATTAAATCTGTTTCTTCTGTTATCGTCTGCAATTTTTGCCCAGACTGATATTTCTGGCGCTATTTCTGCAGACACTACTTGGAGTTTAGAAAATAGCCCCTATAACATTGTAGGAGAAACTTCCCTAGCAGAGGATGTTACCTTAACAATAGAACCTGGGGTCATAATCAACTACACTAATAGTTATAAAATGTTTATCAGAGGTGTACTGATTGCTTCCGGTACTAGTGAGTCGCCCATCACATGGAATGGAAACTCATATGAAAATAGCAACCCAATGCTTGTGTATGAAAATGCCAACCTGTCTAATAGTATAATAACCTATAATAAATTCGTTGGTCCTCAAAAAGGTATACAGATAGGTCAGCATTCACAAACTAATTTTAAGAATACCGGTATCTTAACCATTACCCATTCTGATTTTTATAAAGCATCTTTATATACAGATGGAAACGCGACGACAGCCGAATTAAAATTTGAAAATTCTAATTTTAATGATTTAAGCATAATAGGACTTTATAATGGGCTTAGTGAACCTATAACGTTGACTAATTGTACTATTAATAATGCGATTATTCAATCACAGTCACAAAATTATGGAATTCATTTTGTTAATTCCATAATTAAAAATTCTGAGATGACTATGGGTTGCTGTTTTGCTAATTTGTCATATGTTGGCAGTACGGTTTATAATTCTAAAGTAAACACTTCAACAACCATTGGTCCTGTCAAAGTTTTAAATTCATTTTTCATTGCCTCAATTTTAGATTTAAGCAATATTAAATTTATTGCTGAGAATAGTATTTTCTATTCAGGTAATTCTATAAATAGTTTGATAAAGGTTGGGTATCCTCAGATTTCTAATTCTAGTTTTATAGGTTATGATAAAAAATTGTCAATTAATGGATTGACAATTGACCGAGATAGCACTAATATAACAAACAGTACTTTTTCAAATTTTAATACAGCATTGACAATAGAATTTAAGGGATATTTAAATATTGCTGATAATAACTTCATATCAAATAGTTTATATAATGTAAAAAATAACACTACGTCCCCTTTAAAATTAGAAAATAATTATTGGGGGACAAATGATGAGTCAGAAATTAAGGATTTGCTTTATGACGCCAGCGATAATGTGAATAAAGGAGCCATAGATTACACTCCATTTTTAGATAATTACAATACTGATGCTCCTATTTCACTGCCATCTAATTTCACAAAAACTATAACTGATTCTGGTGTTGAATTGAACTGGAGTGCCAATAAAGAATCAGACGTTGCAGGTTATCGCTTGTATTATGGGGATCCTACTGGTTATTCATATTCCACATCTATAGACCTTGGCAATGTGACGACTTATACCCTTAGTGGTGGAGATATTAGTACAGAATATGCTATCACAGCATATGATGCTAGCGCAGATGGAAATGATGATATGACAGATGGTAATGAAAGTTGGTTTACTCGTGCAAGTCAAATTAATGTTGCCCCAAAATTGTCAGATCAGTCTGTATCTACAGATGAAGACATGCTGGTAACTATTGCCTTGAATGCATACGATCCTGATAGTAATAATATTACCTATAAGGTAATTTCAGGATCGCCACACGGTTCAATATATATCGACAAAAATATCGCAGGTTATATGCCTTATGAAGATTTTAATGGGACAGATAGTTTTACAGTAGTTGCAAATGACGGAAAAAATGATAGTGAGGTTGCGACTATAACCATAACAGTAAATGCTGTTAATGACAAGCCTACGGCACGTCATCACTCTGTTATAGTTGACGAGGGAGGTAGTTCAAATATTGTAGATTACAATTACTCAAGTGTACTTTATAACAGCAGAGACGCAGAAGATGATCCCTTGACTGCAATATTAGTAGAAGAGCCCAGCCATGGTTCACTAGTATTCAACGAAGATGGTACTTTTGATTATGAGCACGACGGTTCAGACACAACTGAAGATTATTTTACCTATAAAGTTAATGATGGGCTTCTTGATAGCGAAATTGCAACAGTATCTATTAACGTAGATCCAGTAAATGACAATGTTCCTACAGATATTCTTTTGTCTAGCAATTCTATTCAGGAAAACTATAATTACGCGTACAGCAATGTAGCTACATTTACTGCTGTAGATCTTGATTTGCCTTCAGACAGCCATACGTTTGAATTTGTAAGTGGTGAGGGAGATGATGACAATGAAGGTTTCATTATTAGTGGAAGATATCTTTACAGCAATAAATCATTTGATTATGAAGAACAACAAACCTTATCTATTCGTGTAAAAGTTACAGATGCTAACGATCAATCTTTTGAAAAATCTTTTGTATTAGATGTGATTAACATTAATGATATTAGTATAACATATAAACTGGTTGATTCTTATTGTGCAGGAGCTGCTGGTTCTGGTTCTATAAATATTACAAGTGTTAATCAATCTTCTGGACCAATAACTTATAGTTGGTCTGCATCGTATGGAGGAGCAATACCGGCCGGTCAGGAAAATAATCCGGTTTTAACCGATTTAATTAGTGGTTATTATACCGTACGAGTTACAGATGATAATTTTACATACACCAGATCAATGTATGTCAATTTAATCCCTCAATATTATGGTTTAAGTATTTGTCATGTTTCAAGCGATGATAAAGAGCTTAAAAAGAACAGAATATATATAAATAATGAAGGGAACTATAATGTGGCTTTTTATGATGTTTTAAGAGAGACTAATGTTGCCGGTGTTTATCAATCTATAGGTATGATCTCACCTACAGAAAATTCATATTTAGATGAAACATCTGATAATACAGTACAATCTTATAATTATAAAGTAAGATTGGTAGATAATTGTGGCTCTATCTCACCAAATTCATACGCGCATAAAACCATATTATTGCAAAGTAGCATTGCAGCTAATAAATCTATAAATTTAAATTGGTCTGATTATGAAGGAGCATACTATACTACCTATAACATTTATAGAAGCACAAATAAGCAGGCGTTTGAAATTATAGGCTCCGTTTCAGCAAACAGTAATTCATTTAATGATGCAACGGCAAATGCTGACATCAACAATTATGAATACTATATTTCTATTGAAGTAGATCCTTGTTCTATTGAAAAGTCAAATGCTTCGTCAGAAATACGATCAAACTTTCAAACTATAGCCAATTCCCTTTCATCAAATGAATATAATGCTGTTAAACAATTTGAGATTTATCCCAATCCTGCAACCAGCACATTGAACATTAAATTAAGCGATGGTGTAGAACTAATAAGAGGTGAAATTTATAATATGTTGGGACAGCGCGTTATGGAAACAAGAGAAAAAAGCTTTTCAGTAGGTAACCTTGCACCTGCAACTTATTTCATCAAGGTATTTACTTTAGAAGGTATGACAACTAGAAGTTTCATCAAAAAATAGGACCCCAGAAGAAGCGCTAAGAGCTTTTTAAAGGCGGAATTTCCAAAAGGAGATTCCGCCTTTTTTCTTTCTTTTATTGTAATTTAAAAGAGTGCTTATAAGACGTTTTGACGAAAAATGGACGTAATTAGAAAACAATTGACTTTATTCATTTTAGAATCAAATTCAGATATTGAAAAAATTCGAGCCGAGTTTAATCCTGAACAGTGCAAACTGATTGCACCTCACGTTACACTTTGTAGGGAAGAAGAAATTGAGGATATAGAAGGTGTTATTGAGCGTGTTAAATCAATCAAAATGGAAAAGCCAATTCAAATTGAATTTAAATGCGTTGAACGCTTTGCTGACGGAAAAGGAGTTTTATTACCTGCAACCAATAAAAACTATGATTTTTGGGAATTAAGAAAGCTGGTTTTGGGAAAAGACCAACTGTTAAATGAACAGTTTCCACATATAACGTTAATGCATCCTCGCAATTCAACTTGTAATGATGAAATATTTGAGAATATTAAAAAACATAAATTACCTGCCAAATTGTTATTTGAAAAAATCAGCTTAATTGAGCAAAAAAACGGCGGAAAATGGGCAATAATCGAAGAGTTTGATATTGTAAATAAAGCTTTACGCAACAGTAATACTACGTCGTGAATGGTATCTTGCTATTGAAACACGTTTCAGATTTTATTTCGATAACCTATTTTTGATATCTTAGTAATAGCCTGATATAAAACAATGTAGCTGAAAATTTTATAGACAGTTAATAAGATATTAAACAAATTGAATTAATGAAATAAAAAATAATGTTTACCATAGAACAAATAAAAGCTGCTCACAGTAAAGTAAAGTCAGGTGCAGACTTTCCCTTATATATTCAGGACCTTAAGAAACTGGGTATAATGCATTATCAGTCTTTTGTATCTGACGGACATACAGACTATTTTGGGAAAAATAATTATAAAAAATCCAGCCTTGCACAGTATGATACTCTTGCACTTGCTGAAACCTCAAATGTTGACCAATTCAAGAAAGACATTAAAGCTCATCAACAAGGAAAAACAAATTATCCTACCTTTTGTAATGACTGTGCTAAATCAGGTATTGAACAATGGACAGTGAACATAGAGCAAATGACATGTACCTATTATGACAAAGCAAAAAACGAAATATTGGTTGAATTAATTCCCCAATAAAAATTACTTTATCAAAATGATTGCTGGTTTTCGTAATTACAGCTTAAGCTTCTACAACCTCAGAATTACTCATAAACGACTCTTGCCAGCTTTCAAAGCGTTTGTCAAACTTTTCACTAAAAATTAAATATTGACATTTTCCTATACTTTCCGGAGTGCGGTTTACCTGAGCAAAACTGCTATTCCCCAGTAAAAATTGAGCATCTTCTACAATGCACATTTGCAGTTTGTTGAGGTTGATTCCGTTAAGGTAAAAGATCTTGTTTAGGCGTTTAGGAGTAGCAATAACGATATCTGTCCCGTTATAGATCTCATCGCGTTGGTCGTCTATACTTTTTTCATCATAAGCGCAATACACACGTAGATCTGTTCCCTTTTTAAAAGCGATAAATTGAGATTCCAGCTCAAGAGCGGCTGCTTTATCCTTAACAAATATCAATACACGGGGAGCATCTTCTACGGCTTTACCTTTTAATTTCTGAATCACACTTATAACAATGCTTGTCGTTTTACCTGCACCTTCCGGCGCAATGGCAAACAAACTTGTTCCTCCTTTAATTTTAGATAGTATCTTTTTCTGAAAGGCTAACGGCTCTTCAAAACCTTTAAAAGCTAAAGTATCTTTTAAAGGCTCTATTAGTTTTTTAAACGACATAAATGTGATTCCTGAATTTGTGACAAAGGTAGTCGAAATTAAAAGGGTGCTTAAATTTGCATCTACTTTATAATTTTTGAACTGCTTAATTACATTATGACAACATAAATAACAACTTATTTCCTCAGCTAATAGGAATAAAAGTCACTTTTTATCTGGAAAAAAGCATTGATAACTAAAAAAATTAATAAATTGGTTATCAATACCATAATCTAATTTGAATTTTAATTCTCTAAGAACCTCAATTCTACAATAGCAGACGCAATTATGAATAGACAAATTATGAAAAAGCCGCATTTAATTTTTTGGATTTCGATTCCTGTATTAGTCCTAATAAGCATTTTAAACAGAAACGAAATGCTAGATATTAATATTTATGATACGTATTATGTTTTTAGCAAAACTGCTTTGATCATCATGATATCTGCTCTTTTTGGTTTTATGGGACTGGGGTATTACCTAATGCTAAAAGCAAAAAGGAAGCTTTCTAAATGGCTTAACCTTATTCATGTTGCCCTTACTGTGGGTGGTATACTAACCGTCTGGATTTTGACTCAACTTTTCAGAGAATCAATAATGGAATATAAGTTCAATAATAATTTAACCATGGTAATTTATGCGCTGGTCATAATTACAATTTTCGCCCAAATAATTTACCCCATTAATTTAATAGGAGCGATAATAAAACCACGGAATAAAACTACTCGCTAATACTGATTTTCAGAAATAGTGTTTGAGAAAACCCCATTAAAAACAACCCTAAAACACCCAAAAATCGGCTAAAAACCCCAAAAAAGCAGCAATAACTTTCTTCGGCTTAGCAAAACCGATATGTACAAGACGTAATGATTCAACTCTTTCGAAAATTAAGGAGAAACTTACTTTCAGAAGGTAAAACAGGTCAATATCTTAAATACGCTCTTGGCGAAATTGCTCTCGTGGTTATTGGTATTCTTATCGCATTACAAATCAATAACTGGAATGAATCTGTAAAAGATAATAATGCCCTAAATGAGTATTTAGGCAAGATTAAATCTCATACTGGTGAAGATCTGCATCAGCTGGATACCATCACAAAGTATAGAACCCAAATGGCCAATGTATGTAAAAAGGCCAGAACGCGTATATTAGATAAAACGGAAGATGAAGATCTTTTACTATTAATGTCTTGCGGCGTTGCTTTTGCAGATTACTACTTTAAGGCGAATACCGGCGGTTATGATGCATTAAAAAACTCGGGTTATTATGGTAAGATAAACAATACGCCATTAGATTCACTTTTAACTAAATACCACAGCCTGGTAGAAGAAATTGCCGAAAATGAAAAGAGTTACAACGACTATGTTTTAAATCAGGAGGCCTATCTTTCAACCCATTTTGACACCTCCTTAATTCTCGCTTCTGCCTTTTTACCACCTGATTCTCTTGCATTAAGAGCTACGCCACAATCTGAATATTACGAGGTTTTTGCAGCATATACCGCAACTCCATCGTATAGAAATGTAATTGGTTTAGCTGCATTTCAGTTTGAAACTATGGTTAATCAGTACAAACAATTAAAAAACGTTGGTGAAAACGTTGTCAACGAGATCGATGCGATTACAAACGATTAGGTCATATTCCGCTAATTGTTAAATTTGTTAAAAAAGCGCTTGCAATAAGAAAGTCTATAAAACAAATCTTCATTTAGAATAGAGGAGCATGACCAAAAAGCAAATTAAAAAAATATTCAGAATAGTACTTATTCTTGTAAGCATAGGCTCTTTGGCGTTTGTACCGTGGAAGGTCGTCAAAGCCTGGGTTTTACCAACACCAGAAACAGTTCAGGAGCAAGTTGATCAAGCTGTTGATAACGGCTTAGACGGAATGATCGTCTATGTAGATCAAGGCGGGAAGCCGCCCGCATTTTACGCAGCTGGCTGGCATGACCGAAAGAAGAAAATTCCGGCCAATCCCAAAGCTTTATTCAAAATTGCCAGCATTAGCAAATTATATATTGCTGTTGCGGTCGCAAAACTGGTAAACGATAAACAGTTGTCTCTTGATAAAACGCTCGCAGATTACCTGCCACAAATGCAGGGAAGAATTGAAAATGCAGAGGAGATTACCTTGAGAATGATGGTGCAGCACAGAAGTGGTATTCCCAATTTTACAGATACTCCCGGCTATTGGGAGAATGCACCTAAAGACAACAAAAAAACACTTGAGTTGGTTCTGGATAAACCAGCCGACTTTAAACCGGATAAAAAATATAGGTATTCAAACACAAATTATTTGTTGATAGGCGAGATACTTGATAAAACGTTGGGATATAGCCATCATAAATATATCAGGAGTGAAATTTTGGTTCCGCTTAAGCTAAACAATACCTACAGTCTACTCAGTGAAGTAGGAGATTTAGGCGACGTGATGAGTGGCTATGATGTGGGTTACGATGGCGATTTAAAAAATAATGATTTTGTAAGTCCGGCAGGCTCAATGGTTGCTACAGCAGAAGATGTGGGCATTTTCCTGAGAGCTTTAAATGATGGCTCTTTGCTAAACGATAGTGAACAAGAAATTTATTCATCTATTTATACATATGAACATACAGGATTATTGCCGGGATATTCCAGCATTGCGAGGTATCATAAAGATATAGATACGGTCGTCATTCAGTTTACAAATACAAGCGGTGGCACTACCTGGAATATAACGGAAGTTGTCTATAACCGTATTTTAAAAATTATACGTAAAACAAGCGTGTAAAAACCTCCCTAAAACACTCAAAAATCAGCTTAAAAACCCCAAAACATAGAATATATAACAAACTCTTTTTAGTGTAGTAAAACTGATATGTTCAAAAGAAAGTCAATAAAATCAAATTATTTAGAATAAGGGAGCATGACCAAAAAACGCATCAAAAATATACTCAGAATTGTATTTATTCTTGCAAGTATAGGCTCTCTGGCTTTCGTCCCGTGGATTTTAGTAAGAGCCTGGATAATGCCACTGCCAGATACCGAACAAGAACAACTTGAAGAAGGCATAAAATATGGCTTTGACGGTATGATCGTCTATGTTGATGAAGCCGGTAAACCACCTGCATTCTACGCCGCAGGCTGGAAGAACAGAGAAAATAAAATTCCGGCAGATCCTCACGCGTTGTTTAAAATTGCAAGCATTGGCAAATTGTACCATGCTGTCGCGATCACAAAACTGGTAAGCGAGAATCGGTTGTCTTTAGATAAAACACTTGCAGATTACTTTCCGGAACTTGTAGGAAGAATTGAAAATGCTAAAAAGATCACCTTGCGCATGATGGTGCAGCACCGTAGCGGAATTCCTAATTTAACTAACACACCAGACTTCTGGGTAAATCCGCCTAAAAGCAGCCGGGAAGCGCTTGAGCGTGTGCTTGATCTCCCTGCAGACTTTGAACCGGACACAGATTATGAGTACTCAAACACCAATTATTTGTTGATTTCAGAACTCATAAAAAAGGTTACAGGTGGCGATAAATTTCAATATTTTAAGGAGGTAATTCTAGCCCCGCTGGGGCTTAAAAATACATTCGTTTCTATTCATGATATAAATATGGATGATCTAATGAGCGGTTATTACGTAGGTGTTGAAGAAGATATTAAAACTACAGACTACGGCTCTATGATTGCCAGCGCAGAAGACGTGGGCATATTCCTGCGGGCATTAAACGATGGTTCTTTGTTGACAAAGAAGGAGCAGGAAATCTATTCTTCCATTTACAAATATGAACATACCGGTCTCATTCCCGGTTATCAAAGTATAGCAAAATACCACAAAGACATAGACACGGTTGTTATACAGTTTGTAAACACGACCAACTTTGACGGCTATGACTGGAATTTATCTGAAATCATATACAGTCGTGTTGTAGAAATATTAAAACGTGAGAAGGCTAAACATAATTAAGCGCTTTTACGGAAAACCGTAAAGTGTTGTAAATGAAATTGGTTAGTTTAGTGCTAATATCCGCAGAAATTGTATAATTATTTTTAATAGTGTTGCTATAAACAAGTTGTATGCAAGCTGAAAAAACCAAATGATAGAAAAAATACTTACCATAGAAAAATTTGGAGTTTTCAATGATTTTAATTGGAATAGAGATTCTACTCTTCAAGATTTCAAGGAGAAAAATATTATATATGGCTGGAATTATTCAGGAAAAACCACCTTATCGAGAATATTCTGTTCACTGCGAGATAAATCAATTCATATAGATTATCCAGAAGCAAAATTTAAACTTCGACAAGAAAATAACCAAGAATTTGATAGTGATAATTTAGACACTTATGACAAAACAGTTTTTATTTTCAATAAGGAATATGTCGACTCAAAGCTTACTTGGGATTCTAGAACTGAATTGGGAGAGCCTATCGCATTTGACGTTGGAGAAAACACCACAATCCGAAGTGAGATTGAAAGATTAGAAGAAATAATTGAATACGTTAAATCGAGAAAGATTTTAACGCAATCACCTATTGATTCTTATAATGAATATGAAAATTGGCGATTTAGGGAAGAAAGCAAATCGATTAGACTAATTATTTCTAACAATACTATTCCATTTGACAAAGGACATTTTAAAGTAGCTTTAGGTGCAATAACAAAGGACAATCTTGATTCACTAATCATTGCTGAAAATAGGGAAATCGAAGATTTAAAAATATTGTCAAATTCAACTAATAACTTTCAACCTTTTGATGAATTTGAAATTGAATTAAAACTACTAGATTTCAAAACTTCTGTTAACGACCTTCTTTTAGAAGAACCTGCAAAAGACGTTGTTATTGACATTTTAGAGAAAAACAAGGATTTATACAGTTGGGTAAAGGATGGTTTAAAATTTGAAGAAAATTCAGATACTTGTTCTTTTTGTGGTAATGATGTAACAAATGACAGAATAACTTCTCTAAATAATTATTTCTCAAATGCTTCTAAAGATTTAAGAGATAGAATTTCCACACAGAGGGATTTGATTAATCAAGAAATTACTGCGATTAATTCAATAGAGATACCAAAAAGTAAAAATGACTTCACAGAAAAAGTTAGGGAAACAATTGATTTAAAAATTAAATCCTATAACTCAATCAAATCAAAATATTTACTCGAACTAAATCACTTTTTGAGTGAACTTACCAGAAAAGAAGACGGGAACATATTTAACAAAATTTCAGTAGTAGAAACTGAATACGACCTAAAGGAAATTGAAGATTGGTTTTTGGAAGTTAATGAAGTTATAAAAAGTCATAATTCTTTAATATCTAACTTTGAAACACAGCGTGATGCAGCAAGAGAAAAGTTAAAAAAGCACCTTATTGCCGACTTCCTAAAAAACGAAAATTATTTCGACAAAAAAGAAAAGAGCCAAAATGCACAAAATTGGCAACGACTATATGCCCACTATATCACTATAAAAGAAAGCCTAAAACGGGAGAAACTTGATTCATTAAAAACAATTACAAAAGGGAAAGACGAATTAAATAAATTCATACAAAAATTTCTTAATCGAAATGATATTGAAATTGATGTTACTGGAGATGATAAATTCATTCTTTTGCGCAAAACAAGACCAGCAAGAAATTTAAGTGAAGGAGAAAAAACAGCAATTGCGTTTTCTTATTTTTTAGTAGAACTAGAAAGCCTTGGTGTACAAGAAATGCAAAAGACAATCGTTTTTATTGATGACCCGATTTCAAGTTTAGACACCAATCATATTTCGCAAGTTTACTCTCTTATAAACTCTTATTTTTTTAGAAAAAATATAGATGCGGATAATCCTGACAAGGTTGTAAACTGTTTTAAGCAATTATTTATATCAACTCACAATTTTGAGTTCTTCTCATTTTTAAGAGATTCAACACAGCTCAATAAAAAGAAAAAAATAACGAATCCAACGACAGGAGAAAAGCAAGAAATACCAAATTTTGGATTTTATCAAGTTCAAAAAATAGATACAGACAACTCTGTTCTTAAAGGTTTGGATAAGGCGTTAAAAAGATACAAATCAGAATATATTTATCTTTTTAGTCTTATTTATAAATACAAGCAAGATATTGACAATGGTGGAGATGTTCATAATATACTTATTCCAAATGCTTTAAGAAGGTTTTTAGAAATATACACGCTAATGAAAATTCCAAATGAACCTGATAGTGTAGAAAATAGGATTGTTCAATTAGTGGATAATGTAAATAATTTCAAAACTCTTAACCACTTCTCACACTTTACAACATTTGAAAAGGCAACGAGACACGATGAACTGATTATGGTTCTGCCGACCGCTTGCAATGAACTTATAAGTCTTTTGGAACTTGACGAAAAACATTATGAATCGCTAAAAAAAGCAATCTGAAAAGAAAGCTAGCATACAAATACGGCTATACGTAATGCGGGTTTTAGCGATAAATTTAAAGTAAATGAATATTAAAAAACATAACAGCAAACTGAAAGTGAAGTGCATTATAATCCTGCACTGCGCATAGCCAAACCGTTAACTGCAAGTACAAACCAAAATTTCATAGGTATCTAAGTATATGAATAAAGCTAGAATAGACAATACTGATACAATTGTATTAGCGGATGAAATATTGCAGTTTTATCCAAACCATAAAGAATTAGTTTTTGTTTGTGTGGATAAAAAATGTTCAATTAGAATGGCACCTGCGTGTATTAAGAAAAATAGTAAGAGACGACCTCATTTTAAAAAATATAGAAATCAAGAACATATTAAAGAATGTGAATATGCAGTTTTAAATGAGTTATATCAGAAAGGAAAGGATCAAAAGTTAACAAGCACACAAATTAACAAAATTGGATATCCTTCGGTTTTTAAAATTGAAGAGAAAATTGACTTAGATGAAAATCAAAATCATTTAGAGGGAAATAAAGAAGATGACGAAGGAGTTACAGGTCGTGGAGAAATATTAAAATTATATGAATTTGACGGCGAAAATATCAAATTTGATAGGAAGAACAAAGTTCAAAGTATAGATAGAATAGTGGACTGGTATTTGAGTTTTCCTTATAATAGAGATGTTGAGATTGAAATAAAAGGAATAAAAATTGAATATCAATATTTTTTCAAAAGAATAAAAAGCTATACACAATCTGTAAAATTAAATAATGAAAGAATATTTTATGGCAAGCTAATGTTGTCAAATAAAAATAGAAATGTTTTTGATAAATATCCTGAAAGCGTTTATTTCACGTTACTCGGTTTCCAAAATAAGGAGGAATTAAGTGGGAAAATTGACAATTATTCGGTGAAGATTAATAAGAAATCCATAACTAAAACTCTTTTATCAAGATTAAAAAACAAATACAATGTGTTATTTGAAAAAGCATTTACAGAATTTCAAAACAAATCAAATGAACCGAATGTAGCATTATACGTTTTTGTTTATGGTACAATCGATGAGAATAGTGATACTATGTTGAATGTTGAAAAACATCATATTACATTTAGATATGATGAGGTAAGAAAAACGATGATAGAAAGGTAAAAGCGACAGACTTCTTCATATACATAAAATCATGCGTTGATAACAAAACCAGTTTCTTCAATTTCAGTTTAAAACCCCTCAAAAAAAAGGGCTTTATAATTTATTATTACCCATTATTTAATTTCAATTTTTCGTTTCGTTTTTTTGTTATCTTGGTTCCCCAATACCAAAAAGAATAGAAGTATTTTTTCTAAGAAATACCTTCCTAAATCGCTGGTAATAATCAGGGTAAAAAATATGAAAAGACTTTTAGTTCTGGCTTTAATTTTGGTTCTCACTTCTTGCGGAGCCAACAAATTTCTCACTTCTTCAGTAACTCCGTCACAAATTTCAAACCTCAGCTATCTCGAGCCCGTGTCGTATATTCAGCGTATAGAAAAAGGCAACAAATCTGCATTTAGCGATTCACTTTCTACGCTTACTAAAACAGCGCTCGATTCACTTTTGCAAAAGAACAGCGCAAAATTCAGGCTGTCACAACAACTTACTTTTCCTAATGATACCGTAAAGAACAAAGTAGAAATAGAGCTTAGTTCTATTGCGCAGCAGATATTTCAAAAAAAGAAACTCGACGGTATTGCATTAACGCCGGCAATAGATTCATTGATAGAAAGTAATGGTGAGCGATTTGCCCTTTCGGTAGTCGCCACAGGCTTTGGCAGACGCAAAGGAAATTACGGTGGTCAGGTTGCAAAAGGTGCCGCAATTGGCATTCTCACATTAGGAATGTATACACCGGTGCCAATAAAGTCTAATTTAACGGTTTACGCATTTATTTTTGATGCCGAAAAGAACGACGTGGCTTATTACAAAATGGTGCCGCCGGTAGAGAAAGAACCCACAGATCCCGAAGTTATAGACAAGCAATTACAGGAACTTTTTAAAGGTTATTTCTACGAAGAAAAATAGTTAACCACTCTTCAGCGCTTTTGGCTGTAGCCAAATTTTGCTTTTCTTATCTTTATTAGTCTAAACGAGATGAGATGAAAGCAGAAGATCAACTTTGGGACGCCAATTTATACACTACAAAATATGCCTTTGTTTTTGGCTACGGTTCTTCGCTCATAGAATTGCTCGATCCACAACCTGAAGAACGTATTTTAGATCTGGGCTGCGGCACGGGAGAATTAACCGCTTTAATTGCAGAAAAGTCAAAAGCGGTCACAGGCATAGATAAATCGCCCCAAATGATAGAAAAAGCGCGCAATACCTATCCTGAATTTCAGTTTGAGGTAGCAGACGCGACAGATTTTCGCTTTAGCGAAAAGTACAACGCTATTTTCAGCAACGCCGCTTTGCATTGGGTTCTTGACTACAAAGAAGCGATAAATTGCATGTATAAGGCGCTTTTACCCGGTGGCAGGCTGGTTTTAGAAATGGGCGGCAAAGGCAATGTGGCTGCTATCGTTTCCGCATTAAAGCAGGCGCTTGCAAAACGAGGGTATGAGCAGCAGGCTAATTATAAGCAGTGGTTTTTCCCATCTATCGCAACTTACACAACAGCGCTTGAAGAAGCAGGTTTCGATGTGCGTTTTAGCGAACTTTACGACCGCCCCACAGAACTGGCAGATGAAGCCACGGGCATTAAAGACTGGCTGGCGATGTTTGGCGGAAACTTCTTTAAAGGAGTTACTAAAAATGATATTGAGGCAATAAAAGAAGAAGCGCAGCAGGTTTTAAAACCAAAACTTTTTAAAGATGGTAAATGGGTTGCAGATTATAAACGTTTGCGGGTAATTGCTTATAAAAGCTTATAATCCCTGGGTTAAACCGGTAAATGACAGGTAGGTGACACCCTAATGTCGTTAAAAGCGCAAGTCTGGCGACATAGTTTTATGAGACTTAAAAATCAATAATTATGGAAAGTCCCACAATAGGAAAGAACCTTATCTACCAACGCAAATTAAAAGGATTGACTCAGGCAGACCTGTCTGAAAAAACTCAGGTTACCGTGCGCACCATTCAGCGTATTGAGAAAGGTGAGGTAGAGCCGCATTTGCAAACCGTAAAATTACTCGCCGCCGCTTTAGAGGTAGAAGTAGATGATCTTTTAATTCTCGAAAATCCCAAAGAAGAAGCTGTTGTAAAAAAGTGGTTGCTGCTTATTCACGGCACACCCATTCTGGGTACAATCCTGCCGCTGTGTAATATTCTGTTCCCGCTCTTTTTATGGATTCATAAACGGGAAGACAATAAAGTTTATGACGAGCACGGCGTGAAGGTCATCAACTTTCAGATTACCATGACCTTGCTCTTTGCGCTCTCATTTATAGCGCTTGTCACCGTAGAAGGTTTCGGGTTTTTCTTATTCATAGCCGTACTTCCGTTTACTATGGTCGTCATGATCTACAATATTATACGCGCGATAAAAACCCAGACCTGTTATTATCCGCTGTCAATTCCTTTTCTAAAATCGGGTAAAAAAGTTCAAAAATCGGCTGTAATTGTGCTTTTTTCGGTAATATCTTTAATGAGTTTTGGATCTATTCAGGCACAACAAATCAACCGACTTGACGGAAGTTCGATAACTGTAGATTCGCTTAGCGCGAAAATTGAGCAACTCACAAAAGCTGCACATGTTACAGGGATTGAGGTCACAGTTTTTAATGATAACGAGATCGCTTTCGCGAAAGCTTTTGGTTATTCAAATAAAGAGAACAACACAATTTTAAAAACCGATGGAGTCATTTACGGCGCTTCGTTAAGCAAAGCAGTTTCTGGTTATCTGGTCGCCGGTCTTGCAGATGAAGGTGTGATAGATCTGGATAAGCCGCTACAGGAATATCTTGATGTTCCCATCCCACAGATGAAGCTGGCAAAAGAGTGGCGTGAATTTCATGATCTTGCAAATGATGATCGTTATAAAGAGATCACCGCCAGAATGTGTCTTTCGCACAGCACAGGCTTGCCCAACTGGCGCTGGATAAGCAAGAAAGGTAAATTTAAACCCAAGGGAAAATTGAAGTTTTACTCTGACCCGGGAACAAATTACAGTTATTCAGGTGAAGGTATGATGTTGCTGCAATACGTGATCGAGCACATCACAGGAAAGGGACTGGAAGAATTAGCAAGAGAGCGGGTTTTTGATCCTTTAAAGATGGATATGACCAGTTATCTGTGGCAAACACGTTTTGAAGATAAGTATGTCTACGGTCATACTAAAGACGAGAAAGTGGTTGCAAAAGACGTCGCAGATGAAAGCGCCGCTGCCGGTTCTATGGTGACCACAGCAGATGATTATGCCAAATTTGTAAAGCATATTTTAGAACTTAATACAGCCAATTCTGAAATTACAAAACTCATGTTTCAGCCTAATATTGATATACATTCTAAAGCGCAGTTTGGTCCTTCAGCTTCTAAAACCTCAAACGAAAATGACGATATAAAACTCAGTTACGGTTTGGGTTGGGGATTACTAGATTCGCCTTATGGGAAAGGCGCTTTTAAAGAAGGTCATGGGGAAGGATTTCAGCATTATTCAATCATTTTCCCAGAGCAGAAAATGGGCGTAGTGATTCTTTCTAATAGTGACAACGCCGAAAGCATTTTCAAAGAGCTGCTTGAGTTCACAATCGCAGATACCTTCACCCCGTGGAAATGGGAAGGCTATATTCCGTATGATTCAAATTAAATGATTTTGCTGCACACCATTTGTCGTCACCCTGTCCCGAAAGTTTTTGGGATCAGGGTCGCATAATCATAATGGCTATAAGCCAATGAGATGCTGAAACCAGTTCAGCATGACTAAAACCTCATTTACAACCCATCAATATCTTTAATACGATCTATGATTTCCTCACTTATTGAGCGCAGCCAGCGCAATTGCTCTTTAATAAGTTGTGCTTCCTGAACTTCAACATATTTATGCTCACTCACAGAATCTGATAATTCTTCATAGCGTTTTTGCATATAATCTTCGGCTTCCTTGTGGTCAACCAGGTCAATGTCAATTTTGCTATGTTGCAGCATACTTTCAGCTTGTTTCAGATTTTGCACTATAGATTTGGTGTAGCTGTTAAAATGAGAAGAAGCCTCTGTAGTCGCATGATTCTGAATATAAGTGCTCAATGAAGCCAGCGCACTCAAAAATGTCTGATTAAGAATTACCAACTCATAAACAGTATCAAAATTTTTCTGCTGGCTTGACGGTTCTTGTGACATGCGTTGCATCGCTGCGTTCAATTCGCCAGTTGCGAGAAAAGCCTGCTTTCGCGAAAGCTTATACGTGGTAGGCATCGTTCCCTTTTTTTGATAGTGTGTGGCGATTTCTTCAAGAAATAACCGGTTTTTTTCTAAGCTGGTAGTGAAAACATTCCGTATGCCCAGCGCCTCCCAACTAGGCCACAGGAATATATTACCCAAAGCGGCCAGGGCAGCGCCAATGCCTGTATCAAGCACTCTAAACTCGATCACTTCAAAAACTTCGGGTTTAAGCAGCGCATAGACAAAAACCACACTTAGCGTGATAAAAATAGCCGCGGTCCTGTAGTTTTTTTGCAAAGTGGCAAAGGCACAAATAAGCGAGAGAATGGCAAGAATTCTAAACAGCATAAGATTATGCACAAGAAGCACAATGCCCACAGCAATAACCGCGCCTATCACGGTACCAATAATACGCTGTATAGATCGTGATTTAGTAAGACCGTAATTGGGTCGCATGATCACAATAATAGTAAGCAGGATCCAGTATGGATTTTGTAGTTTAAAAATTGAACCCACTGCAAAACCTATCATAATAACTACTGCCAGCCGCAATGCGTGTTTAAAAATAGGTGATTGCCAACTTAGATTTTCTAAAAGTAAATCTGGATTATAATCCTGTTGTGTGAGAAAACGTCTCGAGACCTTGTTACGTGCGTAGTTGAGGTCTGTCACCTCTTTTGTACTTAAAATGTGCTCGATCGTATTGATCTTTTCTATCTGCTGTTCTTGATAATCATACAGGTTTTTAAGTGTGATATATCCTTCATCCCAGACGTTAAGGTTATTATTAATGCCTCCCATTGAAGAATTGATTTGCTCAAGCGTATGTTTTAGATCACCATCACTTTTGAGAGATTTACCCCTCTCAATCGCATAAGCAATATTTTTTAAGCGGGCAGACATGCTCATTACCAGGTTATGAATGGCTTCTTTTTGCGGGGCATATTTTTCCAGAAGTTCGTCCATCTTTTCATAGTTCACCGGGTTTGCCATAGCCAGTTCCAGAATATCGATAAGCTGAATAAGAACCAGTAATCGTTTGCTTTCATACAAAGAATCGCCTGCACTTTTTCTTGAATTTATAAGGATTTCCCTTAGTTTTTCATGATTCTCATTGATGCTGCTTTGCAGCTCAAGCAACGCAGAAAAACCTTTCTTTCTAAAGGTAGGATTTTTAAAAAGCAGCGCTCTTATCTTAAGATAGTCTGCAGTGAGGTTTAGAGATTGCGTCAGGAACTCTTCGGTTTGCTTTTTAGGAGCCAAAAAATCAACTATAGACGTGAGCAACAGATACCACAAACCGCCCACGCCAATTAATATCGCTCTTTCATATGGCTGCAAAACCGTTGATAATTTCGCGAAGCTTAAAACAAGCGCAAACAATCCTGAAAAACCTACTAAGGAAGCTCTAAAGCCATAAATGGCAAAATAGGCCATAAGGAACATGGTGATCCCTAAAATAGGAATCTGTATAAATACATTAGAAGGTAAATAGCCGCCAATTATGCTTGAAATAACTGCGATAAATGCAGAAATAAGAATACCGATGCGTTTATGTTTAGCGCTGCCGCTAATATCACTTGGCGAACTAAGAAGTGAACCCACGCCAATAGCAAGTCCAGCTTCAAAATAACCGGTCTCGTAACCTATAAAAATAGGTGTTACAATGGCAACTGCTATCGTTACTGCCTTAGCAAAATCTGTGCTTTTTATAAAGTGAAGAAAGTCATTGTAGATTTTGCTTTTCATCAAGGAAACTTAGATTGAATGAGAAATATGTCTGGCGAGACCTCATCTTAACATTGAGCCTTGTGAAATGTAAAGATTTATGAGCGATTTTGTGTTATTTCTGTTTTCAATCCCTCATTTTTCTTGCGATATAACTCCTTACAAGTTCTGTTGTCACGCCAAAGGCAATATGAGCGATCAACTCATTTGCCTGTAATTGTAAGGGAATATCTTTAGGGTCTTCTTTTAAGCCTAACATAGGCAGTGAGGTCTCATGTGTACCATACCATGTTGATGCGCCAAAAACTGCTCCTTCCAGAATATTGGGTTTAAGGTCATCGCGTTTTGCATAACCGTAAGTTGCACCCAGGCTTGCGCCAAAAGGAATATTGACCAGTTGCTCTGCAATGCCCTCATTGCCTTCACTAATGCGCTCACCTGTGATCTTTATAGAAAGATCGTCTACCATTTTCAATTTGGCAGATTTTGTATTGGGCTTACGCACGGGTAAAATGCGCTCAATAGTCGTTTTTATTAAAGTACCCGCAAGACCACCCACGATTCCTGAAATCAATCCGCGGCTTACATTAGAGGCTAATGAATCTCTGTCTAACCAGGCTTCTACTGCATTGCTCATATGGTTGTAAATTTTGACTAAATTTAAAGATTCTCCTGATTAGCGCTGTACGCTTTAACAAGGCTTTTGCATCATAGTGCGTCATTTACCAGATTCATGAACTCCCCTACTTTAGAAGGTTCTAGCCAGCGCGTTACCACAACAAGGTCATGAGCTTCATCAATAATGATAAAGTTCCCGCCAAAACCGGCTGCATAATAAATATTATCATCAAGTCCTTCCCAGTGTCGCGGTCCCTGCTCATTAAGCCACCACATATAACCATAATTAGGATTAGGCACAGAAGGATTTCTGATGTCTTTTACCCATTTTTTAGGTATAATTTGCTCATTTTTCCACGCTCCCTGATTGAGAAATAAAAGTCCAAAACGCGCCATATCCTCAGCACTTATAAACATACCGCCGCCAGAGTGACCGCCACCGCTTACAGATTGCATTTGTAGTCCGTCAATATTCATCCAGGAATTATCATAGCCAAACCAGCGCCAGGTTGTAGAAGCGCCTATTTTATCCATCACTTTTTCTTTAAGTACTTTAGGCAACGGTTCACGCCATACATTAGTAAGTGCATAAGCCAGAACATTAACGCGCACGTCATTGTACTCAAAAAAAGTTCCCGGTTCTTTAAGTTCGCGATATTTCCAGTCATCTGTGCTTCCTGTACGCGGCGGGCGGTCTGCCCAGTCTTTGCCGCCCCAAAGCTCACCGCTCCAGTCAGAATTTTGTTCTAGCAGATGTTTCCAGGTGATCTTGCTGTTATGCGCACCGTCAAAGGTGCCGTCCCAGATCGTATTTGCTACCGTGTCATTAATTGATGGGATAAGACCTGCATCAATAGCAAGACCCGCAGTTGTAGAGAGGAAACTTTTAGTCACACTAAAGGTCATATCTACTCTTTTTATATCTCCCCACTGCGCAACGAGATATCCATTTTTAAGAACCATTCCTGCCGGGCCACCCCGTTTTTTAGTAGGGCCAAGTATTTTGTGATACGGTTCACTTTCAAACCCTTTTAAGATCGCCTGTCGCAGATCTCGCGATTCTGAATATTCATTCGCTTTCGCGAAAGCGACCGCTTTATCAAGTGCCAGTTGTGAAATATCGTATGTTTTGGCCTGTTTTTCGGTCCATTTTGCCCCAAAATCGGGAAAATAATAAGAAGTATTCTGCGCTTTTGCCGCAATAAAAAAGAACAAGCATGCGCATAGGGTGAAGTAATTAATGTTTTTCATAGGTTGGTTTTTACAGCAGTTAATTTACAAATTACCTATAATTAGCATTCTATTGAATTTTATAATAATAATTACATTAAGTATAAATTTTTATTATGATAAAATATAAAGATGGTATGAGCGTATGGGTTTTCAAATCGAGTAGTAGCTTAATTTCACCGCAAAGAAATGTTTGCTATAGCAGACAATTTATTTTAGGTTTTATTCACCTTAGCGGGGTCTGGTATTTAAATATCGCACCTCGCTTTTTTTGATTAAAAATCATTATTTTTATTTATATGGAAACAGAACAACTTTTTAGTGCCATACGCTCTCAAGACAAAGAGACAGTGCACAATATACTTAGCAATAATCCTGAATTAGCGAGCGCAAAAGACCAGCGGGGGTCATCACCATTACTGCTGGCTACTTATTACGGGCACGTTGATATAGCAGAAGAAATACTTAAACATGATAAAAATATAAACGCGCAGGATGCCTCTGGCAACACAGCTCTAATGGGTGTTTGCTTTAAAGGTTACCCTGAAATGGCAAAACTGTTAATTGATAGCGGGGCAGATGTTAACTGCATCAATTTTAATGGCGCCACCGCTCTAATTTATGCTGCTACTTTTAACCAAAAAGACATTGTAGAATTGTTATTGGCAAAAGGTGCAGACAGAGATGTGAAAGACGGGAGAGGGCAAAGCGCCGCAGATCATGCACGTATGCAAGGTCTTGAAGAGATTGTTAACTTAATTGAAGAAAATGACTAGCACCAGCAAATTAGTACGATTACATTCTGTACGCTTTAGAAACAAGGGCTATAAGCGAAAGCGACTACTTACGCCAGATCGTGAGGAGGATTTTTTAAACTTTCTGGTGCGTGCTTTAGGTGCAGATGTATTTGTGATAAGTACTGGTTTGGGACTTGATGTCTACTACCTGGCAGATGAGGATTATAGCAAATTTATAGCAAAAAACCTTTGGATATTTCGCCCGGACAATGAGTCTAATGATGCTGTAAGCATTTGCGAAACGCATAGTGGTGAGGATGTTTTAGAATATTTTAATACGGTTGTAAGCAGTCTTTCTGGTCACCCTCAACTTTTTCTTTCGTGCTGTAAAAAACTGATCTCAAAATTCAACGCCGGCGGTATAGACACTTCATTAAACGGCATACTTTACAATTGTTTTGATGAGCATCTAAATCGTTTGAGTAAAGAAGAAAACGTGCCTTTTGCCTCAAAAATCGCCCATATTAGGGCAAAAACCGAAAAGCCTTTTCTCAAAGAAAATAACCTGAAACAATTAGCAGATCAACTACTGGCAGAAGATCATATAAACTAAGATTAGCTTATCGAGCCTTGTAAAGCTCTTTTTTAGTGAATTTACCTGTTTTTAGGAGACGGCTTTTAATTTTAAGAAATGCCATCGCTGTTATATACGCGTCACCAGAAGCTTTATGCCGGTCTGTCTTTTCTATTTTAAGATCTGCACACAACTCATCAAGACTGTAATGTTTTTCTTGTGAGACCACGTTTACGGCGTGTATAGTTTTCTTATATAAAGTACCCGTGTCCAGCAATTGGTTCTTAAGTTTAGGAGCTCCCAATCTTTTTAAAGCATAATTTACCATGCGCACATCAAAGCCTACATGATGCCCCACTAATACCGAATTGCCAATGTAAGCGATAAATCGCTTTATAGCTTCTTCTTCAGAAATGCTGTAGTATTTGCCATGTTTTAAAATACCATGAATTGCGACAGATTCTTCATTAAAAACATCTTGCTGCACATAGATTTCCAGCGCGTCTGAAACATCAATTGTATTCCCGGTAAGACTTACGGCGCCAATACTTAGAATACGGTCTTTTCTATAGTCAAGCCCTGTGGTTTCTGTGTCAAAAACCACATAACGTGTATTTTCAAGAAGTTGTGCTTTTTGGTTAACAAAATGGGCCGAATATTGCTTGTAAAAATCTGGTGCGTTCTTGTTTCTGTTGTTCCAAAAGGGTAGTTTGATCATATTAACTCAATTGATATCTAATCTTTAGAATTTCCTGAATATCACGTATAGGTTTAAAGCAGCGTTTGAGCTTTAGTTTTTCAGCTTTGCTCAAGGTAGCCAATTCTATAAACCGCCCGGAATCGTTATGAAGAATACCTTGTTTAGTTCTAAATTTCAACAAAGCCTTAAACGCATAAGAGCAACCTTCATAAACTTCTTTATTGTTAGGATCGAGTTCTGCAAGCCGTTCAAACCTCCCGGCGGTGTTGTTGATATTGCGCACTTTATTATGCAGACTTAGAACTCGCGCCGCATCAATAAGTGGCATAAGCGCTCTGGCTTTAATGTCGAAAAAATCTTTGTGCTCACCATCGCTTTCTACCAGAAGTTGTCTAAAGAATCCCAGCGGTGACGGACTCTTAGTCGCATCCTGAGCCATATGCCGGTAAAATATTGAATTAGATTCAAGCACTTTAAAAATACTGTCTGAAAGTTCTGTTACCAGCGGTGTATCGCCATGTACATAACTATAATCAAAAAATATTGCAGACAGCAGTAAACTCTCAGGGCTGGGGGATGATATCCAGTTACTGAATTGTGATTTCCATTCCTGCAGAGACTGGCACCATCTTGGGTTGCTTGCCATCATATCTGCCGGGCAGTAGGCGTATCCTACTTTGTGTAAAGTTGTTGTTACCAGGCGGGCTAACTCGAGAAAATAAGCTTTTGCGTCTTCATACTCATCTTCAGGTACATCTTCAAAAACTATTGCATTGTCCTGATCTGTCAACAGCAATTGCTCTTTGCGTCCCTGACTGCCTAATGCTAACCATGCATATTTGCAGGGTGGGGCAGAAGGCATTTTTTTCAGCGCAAGCTCTATTGCCCGTACGGTCACTGCATAGTTTATTTCGTTTAAAATATTTAAGATATGCGATAAAGGCAGGTTTTGGTCGAGGTATTTTTTAAGAAGTTCAGATACTTTAATGCGCACTTCACGAAGAGATTTACCATTTTTTGCACGTTTTACTTCTTTAATTAGAACAACGGGATTATTTGCAAATGAAACAACAAGATCCTGCTGTGTGATCAATCCCAGCAGTTCTGTATCTGGAGTACCATCTTCTGTAATACATAAATGATTGATGTCATTCTTCAACATAATAAGCTGCGCCTGCGCCACCGTGGGTCCTTTCTGAAAACAACGTACAGGAGAACTCATTATATTTTTTACAGGTTCTGTGACCGCATGTTGGCCTGTTGCGATCGTATTTCTCAAATCCCGATTTGTGATAATACCAACCGGTTTTTTGTCTAAAGTGACAATTATAGAGCCTATGTGCCTTATAGACATCATGCTTGCTGCATCTTTAATGAGCGTATCCGGAGGGCAGGTTACGGGGTTTTTAGTGTACCTCGCTTTTTGGAGATCAAATAATTCGCTATTGCGTTCTACGCTATATTCGGTAAACAATTTGCCGCTTTCTTCAAGAGAATAGGGGTCGCTCACATTTGATGCGAAACTGGCTATAAGAAAATTGCTTACAGATTTGTTATCTAAAGCGATAGGCAAAAACAGATCTATGGGCACGCCATAAATAATGCATTCTTCATTTGCCATTGCAGTAAGTTGATAATCTTCTTTAGTAATTAAGGGGCGTAGACCAAAAATATCGCCCTCATCACAAATATCTACGATCTGCTGCTGGTTATCTTTTGTTCGCAGTACACGCACAGCGCCATCTTTTACAACATAGAACATCCCGTGATTCTTCTCTTTTTCTTTAAAAACAGCTTTGTCTTTTTCGAAATAGATCACCTTTACCTGGCCTGCGATTTCCAGCAAACTTTGTTCGTCAAGAAATACAAAAGGAGGATATCGCTTTAAAAAGTCATAAATACGTTCTGCAATCGTGTTTTTCATAAATGAAAACTTTTAAGCTAAAATACAAAGTTTGACAGGTTCAAAATTCTGATTTATACGAAGATATTACCGATATTTACTGGTAAACCACCATTTTCTATTAATTTATTGTTTTAAACCGTTAAAATTATGAGAAGTATAATCCTGCTTTTTTGTGTATTTAGTCTGGCGAGCTGCGCAAACTCTTACCAGGAAACAGAGAATGAACCAGAAGATTATGCTATTATACCTAAGCCTGTAGAGCTTGTGCCAGATATGGGGCAGTTTCATCTAACTAAGGAGACTACACTAACGGCAGACCCGCAACTTTCTCAGGAAGCAACTTATTTGCAGGAATTATTAAAGGATGTAACAGGCAAGGATATTAAAATTGTTGACGAGGCTAATTTCTCAGATCGTTTAATCACATTACAACTCGATGATACTATTGAAAATAAAGAAGGTTATAAGCTGCTTGTAAATCCCGAAAGTGTAACTATAGTTGCAAAAGACGGAAGCGGCATATTTTACGGTATACAGTCATTGAGACAATTGATCAATGATGATAAAGAAACGATACCTGCTGTTGCGATCACAGATTTTCCTCGGTATGTTTATCGCGGTATGCACTTAGATGTGAGCCGTCACTTTTTTCCGGTAGATTTTGTAAAAAAATACATAGACCTCATCGCTTTGCATAAGATGAATACCTTTCACTGGCACTTAACAGAAGATCAGGGCTGGCGCATTGAGATAAAACAATATCCTAAACTTACAGAAGTGGGTGGTTTTAGAAATGGAACAATTGTAGGGCATAATCCGGGAACAGAGAATGATCAACAAGAATATGGTGGCTTCTATACTCAGGATGAAATTAAAGAGGTGGTAAAGTATGCACAGGCGCGACATGTTACAATTATTCCTGAAATTGAATTACCGGGTCACAGCAGCGCCGCTATTGCTGCCTATCCTTATTTAAGCTGTTTTCCCGATGAGAAAACCGTTGTAGGTAATGATATGATGTCTAAAAAAGGCAGAGAATTTCAACAGAACGGGACGCCAAAAATAGTTCAGGAAACCTGGGGAGTTTTTGATGATGTGTATTGCGCGGGTAAAGAAGAAACCTTTACATTTTTAGAAAATGTACTCACAGAAGTTATGGAGCTTTTCCCATCTCATTACATTCATATAGGTGGTGATGAAAGCCCTAAAGCTAATTGGGAGCGCTGCCCAAATTGCCAGAAGAAAATAGCAGATAATAATTTGCAGGATGAACATGAACTACAAAGTTATTTTATACAACGCATCGAGAAATTTGCAAATACAAAGGGGAAAAGCATCATAGGCTGGGATGAAATATTAGAAGGCGGGCTTGCGCCAAATGCAACAGTAATGTCCTGGAGAGGTATTGATGGTGGTATCGCTGCCGCGAAACAAAGACACGACGTGATCATGACACCGGGAGATTTTTGCTATTTTGATAAATATCAGGCAAATCCTGATGATGAACCGCTTGCAATAGGTGGTTTTCTGCCTTTAGAAAAAGTATATGGTTATGAACCCACACCAGAAGAACTCACCGATGAGGAAGCACAACATATTCTGGGAGCTCAGGCAAATGTCTGGACAGAATATATGGATTCTGAAGATTACGTAGAATATATGATTTTACCGCGTATGACTGCACTTGCTGAGGTGGTTTGGTCTCCTAAAAATAGCCGTGATTTCTCCGATTTTAGCCGTCGTTTGACCGATTTTGAGAAGATGTACACCTTTTTTGACGTGAATTATGCTAAAAAGACAATACCTGAAACAGAGGTAGTAAAATCAGAATAGAATTGTTTAGTTCTAAATTAATTACTGATATAATGCTGAGCAGTTTCAGGGTGACGAAAAAAGAATTAATTAAGATTTCGTTTTTCTATAAAAAAGCGTTTTAATAGTTGGGATGCTTCTTTTTCCAGAATACCTTCTGTGATTTTAGTTTTAGGATGTAATTGCGTTCCCATTTTGCGATAACCACGCACATCATCTGCAGCGGCAAATACTATGCGAGATATCTGGCTCCAGTACAAAGCACCCGCGCACATTTGGCAAGGTTCCAGGGTAATGTACATGGTACAATTAGTTAAATATTTCCCGCCCAGGTAATTTGCGGCAGCGGTTATTGTCTGCATTTCTGCATGAGCAGTTACATCGTTAAGTCTTTCGGTAAGATTATGTGACCGAGCAATAATAGTATTGTTTGCGACAACAATTGCTCCCACAGGAATTTCGCCCAGGTCATATGCGACTTCAGCTTCCTGCAATGCTTTTTTCATAAAGTAAGAATCATCAAAAGGTTGTATCAATGCCATGCTTTTAATTGTAGATCATAAAAATACAAACCTCCTATTTACAATTTCGTTCAAGCCGTATATTTTAAATCAAATTTATATTCCTGCTTCACAGACTGCTTTAGAATTCTTGATTTTCGGCTACCTTTGTTCCTATGCCAGATCGTTTTTTACAACTCATAGATGATCCTAAAGATCTTAGAAAACTTAATACAAGTGACCTGCCAGAATTGGCCACAGAATTGAGGCAATTCATTATAAATATAGTAGCCACAAAAGAAGGACATTTGGGCGCAAGCCTTGGTGTGGTAGAACTTACAATCGCACTGCATTACATCTTTAACACTCCTGATGACAGGATTATTTGGGATGTTGGGCATCAGGCGTATGGGCATAAAATCCTCACCGGGAGACGGGATATTTTTGATACAAACAGGCAATTAGGTGGTATTAGTGGTTTCCCAAAAATAAAGGAAAGTGAGTATGATACTTTTGGTACCGGTCATTCAAGCACTTCTATTTCTGCTGCTTTAGGTATGGCAATTTCGGCACAACTACAAGGTCATATTAAAAGACAGCACATTGCGGTAATAGGCGATGCTTCTATTGCCAGCGGGATGGCTTTTGAAGGTTTAAATCATGCAGGTGTTACAAATGCTAATTTACTGGTGATTTTAAATGATAATGCCATAGGTATAGACCCTAGTGTGGGGGCTCTTAAGCGATATCTCACTAATGTAAAATCTGGGAGCCAGCGGCAGGAAAATATATTTGAAGCTTTGAATTTTAAATATTTTGGCCCGGTAGACGGGCATGATATTGATAAGCTTTTAGAAATACTGCAAGTTCTAAAGAAAATAGATGGTCCTAAATTTTTACATGTAATCACAACAAAAGGGAAAGGTTTAAAACAAGCCGAAGATGATCAAATAAAATACCACGCACCCGGTAAATTTGATGCAAAAACGGGCGAATTGAAGCCAAAATCAGATGCTGTTGAGCCGCCAAAATATCAGGATGTATTTGGTGAAACCTTAGTGGAACTGGCTAAAAAGAATAAAAATATTATTGGAATAACTCCGGCGATGCCTACCGGCAGTTCGTTAAAATATATGATGAGTGTTTTTCCTGAGCGTGCTTTTGATGTGGGTATAGCAGAGCAACATGCGGTAACGCTGGCGGCAGGGATGGCGACACAGGGAAGCATCGTTTTTTGCAACATATACAGCACATTTTTACAGCGTGCGTACGATCAGGTTATTCATGATGTTGCTTTGCAGGATCTGCCTGTTATTTTTTGCCTTGACAGAGCCGGATTAGTAGGCGAGGATGGAGCCACACACCATGGTATTTTTGATATTGCCTATTTACGGTGCATACCCAATATGATAATTTATGCTCCGCGAAATGAAGAAATGCTACGTAATATCATGTACACGGCACAATTAGGTCTTGAGCATCCTATCGCTATAAGATATCCGCGCGGAAAAGGAATTACCATAGACTGGAAAAAACCCTTTTCTAAAATTGCTTTCGCGAAAGCTGAAAAACTTGTTGAAGGTTCTCATGTTGCACTATTGGCGACGGGAAATATGACACAGCTGGCAATAGAAGCGGCAACTCCCTTTGAAGGTGAAGTTGCCGTTTATTATTTTGGTTTTATCAAGCCATTGGATTTTGAAACCCTTGACCATATTTTTAGAAAATACAGCTACGTAATCACGCTTGAAGACGGTATCAAATCTGGTGGATTTGGCAGCGCTGTTGCAGAATATTCGGCTGAGAAAGAATACACAGGTAAGTTAGAAATCTTAGGTATACCAGATCATTTTATTGAGCAAGGCACCGTAGGCCAACTCTATGATTTATGTGGACTAACCTCTAAAAACCTCACTACATTGATTGAAAATCGGTTAAAAATGGTCTAAAATCAGCTATTACTTGATCATAAGTTTTCGAGTAACCGAAGAGTTTTTATTTTCAACTTTTATAAGATAGATCCCTTTAGCTAACTGTCCCGGGTTTAACGTTAAAATTCCATTTAATTCTTTAGTTGCGCTGTATACTTTTCTTCCGTTAATATCATATATAGATATTGAGCCGTCTCCTAAACTTCCCGTAATAGCAATATTGATATTGCCGGCCGTAGGATTAGGATAGACACGGAACGCCTTGTCCTGAATGTTCTGATCATCTACACCAAGCAGGCAATCACCCTCATATTCCGGCGGAACGTCAAAAGCTTCAACCTGATCTGTGCGTAGTGTTGCGCGCCCCTGATTTGCACTAAGACCCAAACCTCTTCTAGCGAAAGCTTGATATATTAAACATTTGTGTTTGCCTTCATAAAGTAAGTCATCTGCAGCTAAAATTGCATCACGCCCATCTATAAAACCAGGTTGACAAGGTTGTAATTTCATTCCCTGCATTACAAGTTGCAGCGCCATATTATTACCACCTGTACCATTATAAACATCTGGGTCAAAGCCATAAATATTTACCAGATCCCAAGTTATATCCCATAACATAGAGGCCCAAACTGTCCCTATACCATGAGGTGCTGATATCTTTTCAGTATTATTTGTATCGCCATAAGTTAACGTGTCTATAGCCATATTTGTGCTGTATGGCACCGGCCGAATGCCTAAACCTGAAGTCTCATCATTAGTAACATAATTACCAATAGGTCTTGATTTATTACCTGTATCACCTGGTTTCATAGTAATTACTAAACCTAGAAAGTCTGACCAGCCTTCACCCATCTGTTCGGTAATACTTCTTTCCAGACAATTACCATCACTATCTCTTGATGCACAGACTTCAAGACAATCTGCTTCAGAGGGTCCGCCTGTAAGTCGGTTAGAAATACCATGACCATATTCATGAGCGATTATAAGATTATCCAGGTCGCCATCTTTTCTATAGGGGCCTTTGTCTACTAATGAAACATTTATTATGGTTCCGGCAGCTAAGGCATTAATGATAGGGTCACCATCTGCTTTTGAGATCATGATAGAAGGTATTTTGATCGTGCTGTCATCTCCTCCCATTGCAAAAATCCCGCTTGCAGCATCATTATTAACTACGATTACGGCCTTAGCCCCAGCATCTTGCGCTTTTAGTATTTTATCAGTAAAATTACAAACGCCTCTGCGCAGTACTGCAATCTGACTTCCTATATCAAGTGTGTTGGTTATTTTATCGCAGGCATCATAAGGATCTGAAGATTCTTCTGAAGCATTATCATCTATTACCAAAGCCAGGTTTGCTGTAATAGGTTTACTTGAAAGCGTTGGTCCAAAATCGGCTGGATAAGCTTCAATATTCTGGGCCAAATTAGACGGGGAATTGATGGTAAGAGGTTTTCCTGCGGGACCCACAGCACTCCACAAGAACATTCGTAGATAGGGGCTTTCCCCATCTGGAGGTGTAGCAAATGAAGCATTATTTAAACCAGTTGCATCCTGCCCAAATGCGAGTACATAATCATCCTCACCAATTGCTGCGCCAGTATCGTCTTTGAGTCCTCTATCGTAATTACTAGCCTGAAAGTTGCCACTTTCCTCATCAAAGCCATAATGGTAAACAATATCATGTACGGTATTGCTCGTATAGAACAAGTTGGTGATAGAAGCGTTGAGATAAGTTATAGGTTGATTATTAAAATCAAGGTCATACGAAAAATCAAGAGCTTGGCCACCATCTGGTGATTCACCTGTGAAACCATCATCATTGGTATAGTCAAAAGCCCAAACATTATTTCCTCGTGTGATGGTAAATTCTGGTCCTTCCACACCATCTACATCATGCCATGCAAGTGGGGAAGCGATCTCATTGTGAGGCTCGGTTATGAGTTGGCGATCACCATCTAACGGACTTTCTAATGGTAGCGGGAAAACTAAATATTGCTCACCAGAAAAAACAGCATTTGCAATGGATTTTGAGGCAGAAAAGGCTGATTTTTTAAACAAATTTACCGAATTTTCACGGGCTACTTTGTTATGATTATGACCTTCAAATGTGCAGTTAAGGACCCAGTCATTTAGAGAAATAATCTCTCCTGATGAAGCGTCAACTTTAGCACTCCACCAATGCTCGCCAGAAAGGGTATGTATACTTAAATTCCACGCCAGTTGAAGGTTACCTTTTTCTTTGACGATATAAATAAGTTTAACCGGAATAGGATCGACCGAGATGCCGCCATTGTTTAGAATAAATTCTTTAGAACTAACGCCTTCAGTAATTTTCAGATTTTTTACGTTACCAAGTTTTAAACTTGAAGCAGCCGATTGTACGGCTTGTAACGGCGATAATGCAGGAGACGTTGAAGATTTTTTAAGATTAGACAGATTTAAAAAACCATCTGCAGCATAAAGTACTTTATTGTTTTTTAAAGTAAATGTGCTTTTAGCTTTATAGATGTCAATACCATTAAATTGCTGCTGTGCATAAACAGAAACCGAGTTGGTCTTGGTGTTTTTTATTTCATCAGTAATTTCCCATTCTATGGTTTGAGAAGAAACACTCTTTGCATTAGAATTAAGGTAACTATTAATTATCGCCCGGCTGTTTTGGGCATATACAACGTTACCGAGTGTAATAAGCAGCATCGTAATACACAATGCGTAATTTTTTTTCATGGTATTCTTTCAATTTGTCAAAGTGTACAATATTAAATAAAATGAACTAAAACTTTCTCAATTGAGATTATTTAACATCCATACCCTTAATTTTCTTATATATTCTCAAAGCTTTACTGTCTGTCATTATAGATACATCAGTACAGCTTTTAAGTAGTTTATTATATACGGTCTGTTCTTCTATATGGTTTTTACCAAATAATTTACTTATCAAATTCTCGTAATGCGATGAAGTTTCATTCATGATCTTACAACGTGCATCCAGTAGCGTTGTAAGAATCTCGTAACCAGCAATTTCTTTCTCTATTACTTCTCTGCTATTGTAAATACGCTCTACACTCAGGTTTATAATATCTGTAATTTGAGCCTGATATTTACTTTTATCTATTAAAGAAGAGCCAAAAGTTCCTGCGAGGATATCATCTTCATAAAGCATAAAATTTTCTACCGCCTCATTGATTAAAGTATTAATAGTAAGAGCCCTAAGGTAACTTACACGATCTGCTGTGGTGGTAAGAATATTATATTTAGATCTGTCTATAGTTTTACCTACTAGATTAATTAAATATTCTAATGCGTACTCTTCTGGGATTAAACCAAGATTTATGCCATCTTCAAAATCGATTATAGTATAGCAAATATCATCTGCAGCTTCTACTAAATAAGCCAGCGGATGTCTTGTATAACTTACAGACTCGTCTTTGCCGGTTTTTAATAGACCAAGCTCATTGGCAATTTCAGTAAAAAACTCTTTTTCAGATTGAAAGAAACCATATTTCTTATCTGCTACATGTGTGGTGGGTCTGTAAGGTAGTGATTCTTTAGGGTATTTCATAAAGGCACCTAAAGTTGCATACGAGAGGCGTAAACCTCCTGCCGCCCCAGGTTTACTTTCTGACAGCAGTCTAAAACCATTTGCATTACCTTCAAATTTTATAAGATCCTGATACTCTACTTCAGAAAGCAGATCTTTATATTTTCTACCCTGCCCATTTTTAAAATATTCACCAATTGCCTTTTCGCCAGAATGGCCAAATGGGGGATTGCCGATATCGTGCGCTAAAGATGCTGCAGCTACGATCGCTCCAAAATCATTGAATTTATATTCATGCACTTTCTCTAAATAAGGATATTTTTTAATGATCTCCTTACCTACAAGTCGGCCCAGCGAGCGGCCTACAACAGAAACCTCAAGGCTATGTGTAAGTCTGGTGTGAACAAAGTCAGTTTTAGAAAGCGGAATAACCTGTGTTTTATCTTGTAAGCTTCGAAAGTAGGAGGAGAAAATAACCCTGTCATAATCAACTTCAAAACCCAGGCGGGTCTCGTCCTGTTCCTTTCTTATTCTTTTAGAAGAATCACCATATCGCTTAAGAGATAAAAGTTGCTCCCACTTCATCATATCTGTAAAATTTTGGTGCAAGATACATTTTTTGGCTCCGCTCTCCCTTTTAGGCAGTTAGGTTTTATGGTAAATGCTGTTAACATTTAGATAACGCAAAGGTGACCCTTGTTTAATACTGAGGTAACAAAGGCTTTACAACCGTGCTGTTATTTTGCATCGACAAATTAAACTAACAATGAGACAAATCTATCTGTTTTTACTATTATTCCTGGGAGCATTTTATGCTCAGGCACAAGATAAGGGAAGTATAGTAGGTGTACTGAGTGATAAAGAGGTAAATAATGAGCCTTTACCTTTTGCAACAGTACAATTACAGGGTACAACAAAAGGAACAACAACAGACTTTGACGGTCTTTATCAAATAGAAGGTGTAGATCCCGGAGTATATACTCTGGTTTTTAGTTTTGTGGGTTACGAAACTCTCGAGATACCCAATGTTACTGTAGAAGCAGGAAAAGTTACAACAGTAAATACAGGTTTAGGTGCAACCGCTGCAGCACTCGATGAAGTGGTAATTACTACAACAGTATCAAGAGAATCTGAGGTAGCTCTGTTATTAGAGCAAAAGAATGCCGTTGCTATACAACAAACAATAGGTGCAGATGAGCTTGCGCGAAAAGGTGTAAGTGATGCTGCAGCTGCTATTGCAAAAATTTCTGGTGTATCTAAACAGCAGGGGGGCGGTAATGTATATGTAAGAGGTCTGGGTGATCGTTATCTAAATACTACTTACAATGGCCTTTCATTACCATCTAATGATATTGAGAAAAAGAATATAGATCTTGATCTTTTTCCTTCAGATATAATTCAGAATGTATCTGTAAGTAAAGCGTATTCTACAAAATTCTATGGCGATTTTGCAGCGAGTAATATTGATGTGATCTCTAAAGATTATAAAGGCCGCGGATTTTTAGATATTGATTTAGGAAGCGGTATTAATACCAGAGCTTACGATAAGAATTTTGTAAGAAGTGAAGGCACAGGATATTTTGGTTTTTATAACCGTTATGACAATAACCCATTTGCTGTGGTTTTATCGCACCCTGTAGATCCTGTAAATGGAGGCGAACCTATTAATATTAATGGTTCTATTTCTGGAGGAACTTCTTTTGATTTTGGCGATGAGACACGTTTAAGCCTTTTCGCTACAGCTTCTTTTGCAAATGGGTATGAGTACCGCAGAGGTTCTGCCGCAGATTACACAACTGTATACAAACAACGTTTTGACGACGTTGAGGAGTTTGAGTATAATACAACAACTACGGCGATGGCAAATATTATCTATCGCATTAACAGCAAACACAGAATAAGTTTCAATTCTTTATTCCTAAACAGCTCATCAGATGTTGTAGGTGATTATGGAATTGATGGTACAGGTGCGAACAGAGATGCTCAATTAAACTCAAACAAAGGATTCTTTGTGCGAAATATTCAGTTTAATGAAGATATGATCTTCGTAAATCAGATATCTGGTATCAGTCAGATAGATGATAAATTTGAAGTTTCATGGGGTGTAGGTTATAATAAGGTTTTTTCGCATCAACCTGACAGAAAGAGATTTTCATTAGAAAACTATGACTTTGCACTTGACGATGATCCTACTACAAATCCATCTTTCTATAACAACACAAACTTTGATAACCAAAGGTACTTTCAGGATATTGAAGATGAAGAGCTTAATAGTAGAATCAACCTTGAATACACAGCCAGCGAAAATATAAAAGTAAACTTTGGTTACAACGGTCGTAGAAAAGAGCGCTATTTTGAAAACATACGCTATGGTTATGATCTTGTACAACCAAGAACACAGGTTACAGACATCAACAATCTTGATGATATTTTTAATGTTCCTAATTTAGGAAAGGTATATGATACGTATGTTTTTAACCCTATTGCACCAGATTTAGGTATAGGGAACAGAAACTATCCTGGTCTTGCAGAAAACACATATAAAGGTAACCTAGATATTCATGCAGGTTACCTCAATGCAGAAATTACCACAGGTAAATGGTTATTTGTACCTGGTGTGCGCGTTGAATCTTTTAAGCAGTCTATCGCTTATGATGTAATTAACCTGCCAGATACAGATGATGGTTATGCAGAAAGTTATGATAACTTTTATCTGCCAAGTTTAAATGTGAAGTATGCTTTAACAGACGATTCTAACTTAAGATTCTCTTTTTCTAAAACAGTTTCTTTCCCAGAATTTAAAGAAGTTGCTCCTTTTGTTTATGAAGATGTAACTCAACGTGTAGGTGGTAATCCTGATCTTCTGGAAGATCCTGCTATCTCAGACATTTTTAACTATGATCTTAAATACGAGTGGTTCTTTGGAAAAAGTGAATTGGTTTCGCTTGCAGGTTTCGCTAAAGAAATCAAAGACCCGATCAACAAAGTAATTGCTAATGATGCAACGGGAACTCAGCGTTACTTTAGAACAGGTGACAAAGCAAATGTTTACGGTGTAGAGCTTGAGCTAAGAAAGAATTTGATAGCCGATGAAGATGATCAGGCTAATCTTTCTCTTGGCGTGAACGCTACCTATATGTATACAGAACAAAAACTAAAAAGCTCTAATGGGTCTCTTTATACTTCGACCCTTGATCGTACAGATGAATTGCAGGGAGCTTCACCTTTTCTTATCAATGCCGATTTAAATTATAGCCCAACAAATTTTGGAAGTTACAAACCGGTTGCTAACCTGATCTACTCCTATTTTGATGACCGTATTGATGCATTAGGATCTGGTCAACTAGGCAACATTGTAGAAAAAGGAGTACACAATTTAGATTTCGTTTTTAGAAACGAATTAGGGTCAGACTGGGAAGTTAATCTAAGCGCTAAAAATATTCTTGATCCAGACATTCAGTTCTTTAGAGCAGAATCTACAGGAGATATAATTACCTCAACTTATAAACGTGGTATAGACTTGGGTCTTGCTGTGAAATATAAATTTTAACAACTAGAACAAAAATTAATTAAATACACTTAAATCGATGAAGACAAATTATTTATTTACAGGTTTGACGCTGGCGGCAATGCTTCTTGCCTCTTGTGAAGCTGATGACACCGCTGAAATAGTTATTAATAATACCGATAATAGTACTACCACTGTCAATAATGGTGATACTGGGGGTGGTGAAGAACCAGATCCTACAGGAGAAGAAATAAATCTTCAGGGTACAAAGACTTCAGATTTAGTACTTGATCCTATCAACACGTATACTTTAACTGGTGGTCTTATCATGGCTCCAGGTACAAAATTGACTATTCCTGCAGGTATGACCATAAAAGCAAGTAGCGGTGCAAGTGTATTTATTGCTATTTCTCAGGGAGCTACTATAGATGCTCAGGGTACTGCAAGTGAACCTATTGTTCTTACTTCTGCTTCTGCTGCTCCGGTAGCTGGTGATTGGGGTGGTCTTATCTTATTAGGTAAAGCACCTATTAACTCTGTATCTGGTAACGCAACTTCTACTTCAGAAATAGGTGGTCTTCCTTACGGTGGTACAGATCCTGGTGATTATTCTGGTATCATTAAATATCTACGTATAGAATATTCTGGTGGTGCTGCAGATAGCTCTTCAGAAAACAACGGCTTCTCTTTCTACGGTGTAGGTAACAATACTGTTGTAGATCACATTCAGGCTTACGAAGGTAAAGATGATGGTATGGAATTCTTTGGTGGTACTGTAAATGTAAATTATATCTATGTTACAGGTGCACAGGATGATTCTGTTGACTGGACTGAAGGTTTCTCTGGCCAGCTAAACAATGTTTACATCGTACAAGGTGCAGAACATGATAAAGGTATAGAAGCAGATGGTTTCAATACTGATATAGGTAACAACTCAGATCCTGTATATTTCTCTAAGCCTACTGTATCTAACATTCATATCGTGGGTGCTGGTGAAGGTGAAGCTGTACGTTTAAGAGCAGGAACTCAAGGTGTTTTTAGTAATATGATTATTGAAGATTTTGCACTTGCTTACCACATTGTAGGTGATGCAACAAACAGCCCAACGGGACAAGGTGTTCTTGATGGTGATCTTTCTGTTACTGATGTAAATTTTGTAAACGTTACTACGAAATTAGAAAACGAAACAACTGAAACTTTCACTGAAGCTGAATTTATCTCTGGCGATGGTAATGCTACTGATATTGATTTTGCAACATGGGGTGCAGGTTGGACACGTGATAACTAAGATTTATTTTAATTAGCCTCAAAATAAGAAAGCCCGGCAATTTGCCGGGCTTTTCTTTTGTAATATATCAAGCTAAAAATCGGGTGTTTTATCCCGATTTTTAGTGTTTATAAGGTGATTTTTAGATTAAGCTCTTTTAACTGTGCTTCGTCAATTTTTGCAGGGGCGTCTATCATAACGTCTCTTCCCGCATTGTTTTTAGGGAAAGCGATAAAATCACGTATCGTTTCCTGACCGCCTAAAATAGCAACCAGTCTGTCAAGACCAAAGGCTAAACCGCCATGTGGTGGGGCGCCGTACTGAAAGGCATCCATCAAGAAGCCAAATTGATTTCTAGCTTCTTCAGGGGTGAAACCCAGATAATCAAACATCTTGGCTTGTGTAGCGCTATCGTGAATACGTATTGAGCCACCGCCTATTTCATTTCCGTTTAAAACGAGATCATAAGCATTTGCTTTCACGGCGCCGGGATCTGTATTAAGCAGTTCCATCTGGCCGGGTTTTGGCGAAGTAAAAGGGTGGTGCATTGCATGATATCTTTCAGTCTCCTCATCCCATTCTAAAAGTGGAAAGTCTACAACCCAAAGCGGAGCAAATTCATCTGCCTTACGCAAACCAAGTTGTTCTGCAAGTTCCATACGCAAAGCGCTAAGCTGAGTTCTTGTCTTATCTGCCGCACCAGAAAGTACACAGATGAGGTCACCCGGTTTTGCGCCGGTTTTTTCTGCCCATTGTGCGAGATCTGCTTCATCGTAAAACTTATCTACAGAAGATTTAAAACTTCCGTCTTCATTATATTTTACGTAAACCATGCCAAGCGCTCCTACCTGAGGACGCTTTACCCAATCTATAAGTTTATCAATTTCTTTTCTGGTATAAGAAGCTCCGCCGGGTACGGCAATCCCAACAACTAATTCTGCCTGATTAAAAACATTAAATTCCTTATGCTGTGCGACGGCGTTAAGTTCACCAAATTCCATCCCAAAACGTATATCTGGTTTATCATTTCCATAACGCTTCATTGCTTCGTCATAGGTCATACGGGGGAAGTTTTCGATTTCAAAACCGTTTACTTCCTTTAATAAATGCTTGGTAAGACCTTCAAAAATGTTTAGAATATCTTCCTGCTCAACAAATGCCATCTCACAGTCAATCTGTGTAAATTCTGGCTGGCGATCTGCACGCAAATCCTCATCACGGAAACATTTCACAATTTGAAAATATTTATCCATGCCACCTACCATTAGCAATTGCTTAAAAGTTTGTGGTGATTGCGGTAAGGCATAAAACTGCCCTTCATTCATACGGCTTGGCACGACAAAATCGCGAGCACCTTCTGGAGTAGATTTTATTAAATACGGCGTTTCAACCTCTATGAAACCCTGATCTGACAAATAATTACGCACAGCAATAGTTACTTTATGTCTAAAGATGAGTTTTTCTTTTACAGGATTTCGACGTATGTCAAGATATCTGTATTTCATGCGCAGATCTTCGCCACCGTCAGTTTTATCTTCTATCGTAAAAGGCGGAGTTTTTGCCTCGTTAAGAAGAATAAGATCTTCTACTAAAATCTCAATATCGCCTGTAGGCATTTTAGGGTTTTTAGATTCCCTTTCTATAACGCTGCCTTTTATTTGTACTACGAACTCGCGACCCAGTGTTCTGGCTTGTTCCATTACTTCTGCGGGAGTGCGTTCTTCATCAAAAATGAGCTGAGTGATTCCGTAACGATCACGCAGGTCAACCCAAATCATAAAACCTTTATCTCTGGATTTTTGAACCCAGCCGGAAAGGGTTACTGTTTCACCAATATTTTCTGCTCTTAAAGCGCCATTATTATGCGTTCTGTACATTGTTTCAATTTGTGAGGTGCAAATTTAAGAAGATAAAGGGATTGAGGGGTTTTAAGTGACAAAAAATTGTTTGCACTTTCTGGTAATTAGTTCAAAAGCTGATTTTGCATAAAAAAAGCAGGATTTTACTCCTGCTTTTCCTGTTTTTTAATATGTTTAAATTTACTTATTCAGCTGGAACAAGCTCTTTGTCTGCCTGTCTTTTCTTTTTCTTATCTGCAAACCTCACCTTAGCTCTGTTTACTAAATAGAACATTACCGGTACAATAACCAGCGTAAGGAAAGTGGCAAATACGAGTCCGAAAATTACCGTCCAGGCAAGAGGTCCCCAGAAGATCACGTTGTCACCACCAATGTATATGCCCGGATCGTAATCTGTAAACAGACCGAAGAAATCAATGTTTAAACCAACGGCCAAAGGAATAAGTCCTAATACGGTTGTGATTGCAGTAAGTAATACGGGCCTAAGACGCGATTTACCACCGGCAACAATAAGTTCAAAATACTGCTGCTTAGTAAGCAGATCATCCTCTTCCATATTTAAATCTTCTTTCTTGCGGTCGATAAGAATTTGAGTGTAATCAATAAGAACGATCGCATTATTCACTACGATTCCCGCTAGCGAAATAATTCCCATCATGGTCATTATCACGACAAAATCCATACTGAAAATAACAAGACCTAAGAATACACCCGCTAGACTAAGTACAATTGAAATAAGGATAATTATAGGCTTAGATATGGAGTTAAACTGGGCAACAAGAATAAGAAGTATCGCACCCATAGCAATAAATAAAGCCATAAGTAAGAAATCCATATTCTCTGCTTGTTTCTCCTGCTGACCGGTAAATTGATAGCTAATGCCTTCCGGAAGGTCATAACCTTGCAGTTCCTGTTTAAGCTGTGTTACAATCTCTGTAGGGTTGTAGCCTTCTAGCACATTAGAATATACCGTGATAACACGTTTTAAGTCCTTTCGCTTTATAGCGCTAAATGCGGAAGTTGTATTTTTTTCTACCAGTGCAGAAATAGGCACCTGAATTAGATTACCCTGATTATTTCTAAATGTTACCGGCTGATTGAATAAAGCATTCTCATCGTAACGATATTTATCATTAAACCGCACATTTATCTCAATATCATCATCACCATCTTTGTATGTAGAAGCTTCTTCCCCGTAAACAGAACGTCTCAAGGTCTGCCCAACTGCCGCAGTAGAAACGCCTAATTGACCAGCTTTTTGTCTGTTTACCGTAACACCAAGTTCGGTTTTTGACCTGTTTACGTCGATTTTTAGCTCTTCTATACCGCTAATTCCCAGTTCTGCGATGTACGAGCGCATCTTATCTGCTTCTACAAGCATCTGCCCGTAATCTTCACCGCGCAATTCAATATTTACAGGATAACCGGTAGGAGGGCCGGCTGCATCTTTCTCTACGATTATAGACGCTCCCGGAAAGCCTTTAACGGCTTGTCGCACTTCGGTAAGAACCTGGCTACTTTTTACACCTCGGCGCAATTTAAAATCACGCATAGATAAGGTTACTTTCCCTTTGTGTGGCATTTCATTGCTTTGGCCCCCATCTGTTTGTGGATTACCAGCTCCCTGACCTACCTGAGAAATTGCGCTCTCTACCATATAATTATACCCGTCAGGATCCTGATATTTTTTTATAGCATCAAATATGCGTTGCTCAACTTTTTTAGTGAGTTCATTGGTTTTTGAAATATCTGTACCTTCAGGATATTCTATATATGTAATGATCTGATTAGGTTCATTTTCCGGAAAAAACAAAACTTTGGGTTGTGCTATGCCTACGAGAATAAAAGACAGTATTAGCAGTGCAAATGTGCTTATAAGAAACACGTAGGCTTTTCTTCCGCGCAAAGCGTACTTTAAAAACCGTGCATAAAAATCTTCTAATCTTTTAAGCGCTTTATATTGAAAGTAATAAACAGCTCCTGCCAGAAAATATTTATATGCCCATAACAAAATTGCAAACAGGATCAATAAATTTCCTAGTCCTCTAAAAGAGCCAAAGTCTAAAACAAACCCTGCGATCAATAAAATCGCCCCAACACCGGCTAAAATCGCGCTGGTGCGAATGAGTTTTTTCTTAGAAAGCTCTTCTTCTGTGACTTTCATAAACTTAGAAGTAAGCATCGAGTTGATCACTAATGCTACAAATAAAGACGAACTCAATACAACCGATAGCGTAATAGGGAAGTATACCATAAATTTACCTATCGTCCCCGGCCATAAACCTAAGGGGAAGAATGCCGCAAGAGTAGTAGCGGTAGAAGCAATAATAGGCCAAGCGATCTCGCCCATACCTTGTTTGGCAGCTTTCATTCGTGGCATGCCCTGATCCATTAATGAGTAGATATTTTCAACAACCACAATACCGTTGTCTACCAGCATCCCCAGACCCATTACAAGGCCAAAAAGTACCATTGTGTTTAATGTAAGTCCCATCCCAGAAAGGATCATCAACGACATGAACATTGACAGGGGGATAGCAAAACCTACAAAGAGTGCATTTCTAAAACCTAAGAAGAACATCAATACAAGAACTACCAGGATAACACCAAAAATGATGTTATTTACCAGATCATTTACCTGATTTTCGGTCTTGATAGACTGGTCATTTGTAAGTGAAATATGTAACGATTCCGGGTAGTAATTATCCTGTTCTGCCGCCACGATCTCTTTAATCTGCTCAACAGCCTCGATCATGTTCTTACCTGCACGTTTCTTAACATCGAGCATAACAACAGGCTTGCCATATTCTCTGGCATACGTGGTATTGTCTTTTTCTTTCAGGCGGATGTCTGCGATATCACGTAGATAAATGTTACCACCATCTCTTTTTACTACTATGTTGCCAAGTTCTGCCGGGTCTTCTATTTCGCCAAGTACGCGAATGTTCTTGCGCAATCCGTTTGCAACCACGTTACCACCGGAAATTGTGTTGTTCTCTGAGCGAATTGAATTAATAATGTTGTCAAAACTCACTTTAGAAGCGGCCATTTTGTAAACATCAACAGCAACCTCGATCTCCTGATCTTCGGCGCCGCGTATGGTAGCTTCTTTAATTTGCGGAAGCAGTTCTATCTTTTCCTGAAGATGCTCTGCATAATCCTTAAGCTGCTGCACTTGAAAATCGCCCGTAAGATTGATATTCAGGATGGGCATCTCTTCAGAAATATTGAGATCAAAAACGTTAGGTTCTACCTTAGCACCATTGTCAAGGGTAGGCCAGGTAGTTTCTGCTTTTACGAGATCTACTTTGTCTTTTACTTTCGTTTTAGCGAGATCAACATCAACATCTTCTTCAAATTCTACAATAACTATAGAATAATCCTGAAGCGTAGTAGAGGTGATCTCTTTAACGCCAGCTATATTATTAAACTCCTCTTCGAGCGGTTCTGTAATAAATTTCTCAACATCTTCTGCCGCGTTACCCGGGTTTACAGAGCTAACATATATTTTAGTCTCAACAACCTCAGGAAATGCCTCTCTGGGCATACTATAGTAAGCTGCAAGACCGGCTAGAAAAATGATCGCGGTGATAACATAGACGGTCATCTTGTTATCTATGGCCCATGAAGAGAGCTTAAATTCTTTGTACGTGTTTTTAGCCATTTTTACTGAATGTTAGCCTGATTTTCTGATGTCACTTCCTGACCGTCTCTTATAGAACGTGCTCCTTCTAATATTAAGGTCTGCCCAACTTCAAGACCTGATTTGATCTCGATTTGATCGCCATAAGAATATCCTTTCTCCAGAATCACTTGTTTTGCAATACCGGTAGAATCTGTTTTTGGCTCATACACATAAGCAATACTTTCTCCGGCCGCATTTTCCTGAATAACATTTGAAGGAACGGTAAGCGCTTTATCTGCCGTGTAGTCATTTATTTTTACGGTAGCAATTAGATTGGGCTTTACAGCCTGATCTGCATTGGGTATCGCTATCTTAATACTAAACGTACGGTTGTCTGGGCTCACAAAACTTGCTACCTGTCTTACCTTGCCGGTGTATTCTTTGCCTAATGAAGCAAGTTCTATTTTAACTTCTGTACCCTGCTTTACACTTCCTAAAAAGCTTTCTGGGATTGATGCGTCTACATACATATCATCAAGATTGATAAGTCGCATAACCTGTGATTGTCCCTGCGTAACAACTTGTCCCTGTTCTGCGATAATATCATCTATTACACCGCTAAAAGGCGCTGTAATATTTGCTTTATTTACCTGAGAACGTAATTGATCTGTGGCTGCTTTTGAAGCTTCGTAGTTAGTTTTTGATTCCAGATATTGAATTTCTGAACCGATTTTTTGATCCCACAGGCGTTTTTGACGCTCAAAAGTCGTTTTTGCTAAAGCTGTTTGAGCCTCCTGTCTTGCCAGCTGGCTGCTCATACCGTTGTCATCAATTTTAGCAAGCAATTGCCCCTTCTTTACACGATCACCTTCTTTTACAAACACACGTGTTAGAATACCAGAAAACTCAGGATATATAATAATGTTCTGATCTGTATTTACATTACCCTGTACTTCTATATAATGTTTGAAAGTAGAATCTTTTAGGGTGGTTGTAGTTACCAGAGCGATGCGAGTGCGTGGATCTTTTTTATCTATTGCAGCGTTAAGTTTATCTAATTGAAGTTTAAGCGCCGTTTGTTGATCTACTAATTCAGTTTTCTTAGAGCGAAGTTTGCCTAGGTCCCCGTTTTCAATAAGATCATCAACAGATTCTTCTTTGTTTCCGCAAGAAATTGCAAGTACTGCGAGTATAAATAGGGTTATAAATTTTTTCATGATGGTAAAAGCTATTAATTGCGTTCTTTGGGTTGATATTCTGTAGTGTCAAGCACTTTTTCTAGGGTTGCCTTATTTGTGATAACGTCTAGCATGGCTTGCAGGTAATTTTGTTGAGCCTGGTAAAGTTGTCTTTGAGCTTCACTCAGCTCAAAACTTGTGGCGATACCTTCAAAGAATTTTATTTGGTTTTTGTTCTCAATTCTTTCGGCAAGAGCCAGATTTTTCTTTTGATTGTCATAATTATCTAAACTAAACTGATAATCATTTTGGGCCGAAGAGATCTGCAGTTTAACTCGGTTTCTGGTTTCTTCAAGATCTTCTAGCTTTTGCTTGTAAGCCAGTTCCTGCTGTGCAGTACGTGCATTGCGCATACCGCTGCTAAAAACGGGAACGCTAAGGTTTACTCCCAGAATTGATTGATCAAAGTAGCGCTGATTATCACTAAAGAATGTGAATTTCTCACTGTTGCCCTGCACGCCGTAATTAAGATAAGCAGTAAGTTTAGGCAGGGATTTACTTTTCTCGAGTTTTACTAAAATTTCAGCTTGATTTGCTTGATCTTCTGCAATGCGGTAATCTATATTATCTTCTACACTTATACTTTTTCGCAATAGCGAAAGGTCAAAATATTGCATTGCGAGTTCGTCAAGATCATCTGTGACCGAAATGTTATAATCTAACGGAATGCCAAGTGTTACTTTTAGCATGTCTGAAGCGATTGACTGCATACGCACCGCATTGTCCAGATTGCTTTGAAGGCCAATAAGTGTTATTTGCAACTGCTCAACATCTTCTTCTTCGGCCAGACCATTCTCAAATATTTTACGAGTGTCCTCATAATTTTTTTGAAGGGATGAAAGGTTCTTTTTCAAAATAGCCACGCTCTCTTCGGCCAGCAGCACATTGCCATAGGCATTAATAATTTCTTCTTTTAACTCAAGGTCTGTTTTAACCTTAGCGTTTTCTGAAATCTTTAAAAGTGTCTTGGCAGATTGTACACCTACTATATAAGACCCGTCAAAGATTAATTGATCCCAGGTTGCGATGGCATTAAGGCTTTGCTTTGTGCCAAATGTCACGGGGATAAATGTGCCCGCTTCTCCACCGGCGATCACACCGGGTATAAAAGTAACAGGTTGTACCAGCTGATTCTGGTAGTTAGCTGCGCCACTAATTTGTGGCAGACCCTGTGCTATTATTTCCCATTTTTGTTTTAGTGCGATTGCAATATCTGTACGCGCATTATTTGCAGAATAATTGTGCTCAAGGCCATAAATAATTGCCTCTTCCAGGCTAAACTGCGTGTCTTGCAACGGGATGGTGTCTTGCCCGTATGTGCAACCAAATGTTATGATGGCAATAAGGGTAAAGACCTTTTTTATGCTGTTAAACTTATTTTTCATTGGTGAATTGTTGTAGTATTTCTAATCCTTTGGGGGTTGATATCGCTCTGAGGTGATAATCAAGGTAGTCTGAGGTAACATCTTTTATTATAAAATCATGAGGGGGGAATATTTCGGGATTTTTAATTCCCATTGTACACATGTAATAGAGTTTAGAAACAAAACAAACTTTGATCTTGGGTCGATAAAAACCAGTTGCTATTCCCCGTTCAAGATTTTCTGTAACACAAGTGGTCATAAGTTTGACCTGCTGGTTGTGAACTTTCTTATAAATCTTGGGATAGTATTTCTGCAATTGAAAAACCGGAGATGATTTTTCATCTTTTAGATAATTCAATGCAAAATCTTTAATAGCAAATAATTCTTCGATCACGTTGAGATCACGGGAAATTATTTCGGAAATACCTTGATATACGGTCTCGTAAAGGTAAAAGGTGACTTTCTCTACTAATTTTATTTTCGTCTCAAAATGCGTATAGATCGTCTTTTTAGAAATTCCCATTTCGTGAGCGATATCATCCATAGTCACGCTTTTAAACCCCAGGTTCAAAAACATGTCTGCCGCTTTATGTAAAATTTTCTCTTCCATATTTTGTGCAAATATAGTTTTAGGAAACTATAAAAACCAAAAAAGTTTCCAAAGTTTTACAATTATTTAAAGATGCTACCAGAATGGGAACTGAGTTATTCTGAAAATCGGCTTATTATGAGGTAAAATCGGGTGAAAAAGGGCTATTTTTAAATAATTACCATTCTTTGAAGCGGGTGTCTTATTTTAGCCAAAAAATTAAGCATGCGTTCAATACCTGATTATACTGAAGCTTTTAATGAATATCTGGAGAGCAAGATCTACCTGAAAGATCCAGCAAACCTCTATGAGCCCATTCTGTATATTCTCAAATTAGGAGGAAAAAGGTTGCGACCTGTTCTTACATTAATGACCGCAGAGATTTTTGATGCTTCTTATGAAAAAGCGCTTGACGCAGCCCTTGCGGTTGAGGTATTTCATAATTTTTCTTTGGTGCATGATGATATTATGGATGATGCTCCTTTGCGTCGCGGCCAGGAAACGGTGCATGAGAAATGGGACATCAATACAGGGATTCTTTCTGGAGATGCCATGCTTATAAATGCTTACCAATTATTTGAGAATTATGACGGTAACACTTTTAAAGATCTTGCAAAACTGTTTTCTAAAACGGCTATAGAGGTTTGTGAGGGGCAGCAGTATGATGTAGATTTTGAGACAAGAGATGATGTTACCATAGCAGAGTATTTAAAAATGATTCAGTTTAAAACGGCTGTGCTTTTAGGTGCTTCGCTTGAGATGGGAGCGATCGTAGCAAATGCCTCTCAATCCTGTAGAGATGCTATTTATAATTTTGGAAGAGATTTAGGTATTGCTTTTCAGCTACAGGATGATTATCTCGATGCATTTGGTGATCCGCTTACTTTTGGTAAACAAGTAGGTGGCGATATAATCGAAAACAAAAAGACATTTTTGTATCTCACCGCGCTTCAAAAATTAGATAAAAGTGAGGCCCTGCAACTTCAGCATTTATATAGTATCAATCCGCCAGATCCCACCGGCAAAATTGAAGCTGTAAAGCAGTTGTTTGTAGATTCTGGTGCAGCGCTGGCCACACAGGAAGAGATTAAAAAATACACACAACGTGCTTTTTCTGTTCTTGATCAAATTGATATAGAAAATAACAAAAAAGAAATTTTAAGAGATTTCGGACTTGCATTAATGAAGCGTACGGTGTAGCTTTATTTTTATGAATACCACTTTACAAGCCGAAAAAATACTTGATAATGCTCAGGCTGAAAATTTGTATCAGGATCTGGTGCTTCAGATAAACAAAGATTTTTCTCGAGCAGCGATAGATGAAAATTTTAATGACTCCACCACGCCAAAGTCTTTGGTACGAAGACTGGTTGCATTACTGTTTGAGCTTATAACCACAAATTTTGAATCTTATCTCAATTTACTCTACGCTATAGATGTGCCAGAACGCTCTGTAAAAGAGGTACCAGAGCAGGAGGTAGACAAAATTGCGCAAGCGGTTTGCGTGCTTATTCTTAAAAGAGAATGGCAAAAAGTACTGTTTAAAAACCGGTATTAAGGGGGTAAAATCGGTTAAAAATGCAGAATTTTCGGGAAGGTTTTAAAATCTTCAATATAACCAAGGGCATTCTGCTAGCATTGTGCAGTTTAAATAAAAAAACAGAACCATAAAAATATGAGTTCTAAAATGCTATGCTGCTTAAAAATTGTATTTTTGTATAGTAATTGCCCTTAAAATCGACAGCTTAAATATTAAAATGGATAGATTTTCATTTCTAAACGCAGCTCATACTGCATACTTTGCAGAATTATACGATCAATATTTACAACATCCTGATAGTGTAGAACCTAGTTGGAGAGCCTTTTTTCAGGGCTTCGACTTTGGTATGGAAGAAAACGGCTCCCTTAACGGTGAGGCTGTTGCACCCGCTCCCACTCAGGAGGTAGTGCCAGATACCTTGCAGAAGGAATTTCAGGTTGTAAAATTAATAGACGGTTACCGCACTCGAGGTCATTTGTTTACAAAAACAAATCCTGTAAGAGAGCGGCGTCAATATACGCCAACTCTAGATATAGAGAATTTTGGGCTTTCTAGTGATGATCTTAGTACAACGTTTTCAGCAGGACAGATATTGGGTATAGGTTCTGCCACGCTAAGTGATATCATTGTTCATCTTGAGAAGATATACTGTGACGCAATTGGTGTTGAGTATATGTACATTAGAAAACCTGAGGAGATTCAATGGATTCAGGATAAGCTCAATGTAAACGATAACCACCCAGATTTTTCAGCAGAGACAAAAAAGCATATTCTTAAAAAACTTAATGAGGCCCTTTCGTTTGAAACGTTTCTTCACACAAAATATGTAGGTCAGAAACGCTTTTCGCTTGAAGGCGGTGAGAGTTTTATCCCCGCGCTTGATGCTATTATAGATGCAGCGGCAGACAGAGGTGTAGAAGAATTTGTGATGGGGATGGCTCACAGGGGTCGTCTTAATACGTTGACTAATATCTTTGGTAAGAACGCTAAGGATATATTTAGCGAGTTTGACGGGAAAGATTACGACCAGGAGATATTTGACGGCGATGTGAAATATCACTTAGGCTGGACGTCAAAACGAAAAAGCAAAAACGGGAAAGAGATCAACCTTAATATAGCGCCTAACCCTTCTCACCTTGAGACCGTAGGAGCTGTTGTAGAAGGTATAGCTCGTGCTAAACAAGATCTTCATCACTCTAGTAAACCTAACAATGTATTACCCATTGTTGTGCATGGTGATGCTGCCATAGCAGGACAAGGCGTGGTTTATGAGGTGGTGCAAATGGCTAATCTTGATGGTTATACAACTAAAGGGACGATTCATATTGTAATTAATAACCAGATAGGTTTTACAACTAATTACCTGGATGCGCGCTCATCAACATATTGCACAGATGTAGGTAAAACTACGCTTTCACCAGTATTGCACGTAAATGCAGACGATGCTGAAGCGGTTGTTCATGCAGCACTTTTTGCGCTTGATTTCCGTATGGAATTTGGTCGCGATGTGTTCATAGATTTATTAGGTTACCGTAAATATGGGCATAACGAGGGTGATGAGCCTAGATTTACGCAGCCTAAATTGTACAAGGCTATTGCAAGTCATGATAATCCACGAGATATTTATGCTAAAAAGCTTATCGCTGAAGGGATTATTGATGAAGGTTATGTTGCAAAACTAGAAGAAGAATATAAAGATTCTCTTGAAGAAAAATTAGAGAAATCAAGAGAAGAAGAAACCACCCGCATCACAGCTATTATGCAGGATGAGTGGGAAGGTTTTGCGCAGGCGACTCAGGATGAAATGATGGCCGATATCGATACTACTTTTGATATTGATCAACTAACTGAGATCGCAGAGGTTATAACACAACTTCCTAAAGGGAAAAAGTTCTTACGCAAAATTGCCCGTTTAATTGAGCAGCGTAAAAAAATGTTTTTTGAAGATAACAACCTAGACTGGGCGATGGGTGAGTTGCTTGCTTATGGCTCATTGCTTAAAGAAGGTTTTGATGTGCGTATGACAGGACAGGATGTTGAGCGAGGTACATTCTCACATAGACATGCTGTGACCAAGGTTGAAGATAGTGAAGAAGAAATAGTACTTCTCAATAATTTAAAAGGAGATCAAGGTCACTTTTATATATTCAACTCTCTTTTATCAGAATACGGGGTAGTGGGTTTTGATTATGGTTACGCTATGGCGAGTCCTAATACACTTCCTATCTGGGAGGCTCAGTTTGGTGACTTTAGCAATGGTGCTCAAATAATGATAGACCAATATATTTCTGCTGCAGAAGACAAGTGGAAATTGCAAAACGGCCTTATCATGTTATTGCCACACGGTTATGAAGGTCAGGGTGCAGAACATAGTTCGGCGCGTATGGAGCGTTATTTACAAATGTGTGCCGTAGACAATATGTATGTTGCAGACTGCACAACCCCGGCAAACTTATTTCACCTGTTCCGCAGACAGATGAAAACGACTTTTAGAAAACCTTTGATCGTTTTCACGCCTAAGAGCTTATTGCGTCATCCTAAAGTTGTATCAACTAAAGAAGAACTGGCAAACGGAAGTTTCCAAATGGTGATTGATGATGCATCTGTAGAAGTAGATAAGGTAAAAACTCTGGTTTTTGTTACAGGTAAGTTTTATTACGATCTTCTTGATAAACGTGAAGAATTAGGTCGTGATGATGTAGCTTTAGTAAGAGTAGAGCAGCTGTTCCCGCTTCCTAAAGAAGAAATGCGCAAAGCGATAAGTAAATACACAAATGCAGATGATGTTGTGTGGGCTCAGGAAGAACCTCGTAATATGGGTGCTTACGGCCACATGTTGATGCATTTACCAGAAGCAAAAGAATTTAGAGTATGTAGCAGAAAATTCTATGGTGCTCCGGCAGCAGGAAGTTCAGTGAGGTACAAGGGGCGTCATCTGCGTGTGATGGAAGACGTATTCAATATTAATAAAGACTAATAAAAAATGCCTTTTGGGGCACAAAAAATAAGTAACAGACTAGAATTATGGCTTTAGAAATGAAAGTCCCTTCACCGGGAGAATCTATCACCGAAGTTGAAATCGCTCAATGGCTTGTAGAAGACGGTGACTATGTTGAAAAAGATCAGGCAATAGCAGAAGTTGATAGTGATAAAGCAACTCTTGAACTTCCTGCAGAAGCAAGCGGTATCATTACGCTTAAAGCGGAAGAAGGAGATGCGGTAGCAGTAGGAGCGGTAGTTTGTCTTATAGACACAGAAGCTGAGAAGCCAGGCGCAAAAGAGGAGTCTTCTAAAAAAGAAGAAAAGACAGAACCTAAAGCTGAAGCCAAAACTGAGGAGCCTTCAAAATCTACTACCCCTAAACAAGACCAGGATAAAGAAAAAGAGAGCAAAACTTACGCTACGGGAACACCATCTCCCGCTGCTAAAAAAGTTCTTGATGAGAAGGGGATGAGTGGTGCAGAAGTTAAAGGTACGGGCCGCGATGGTCGTATCACAAAAGATGATGCTGTACAGGCAAAACCATCAATGGGAACTCCGGGGACAGGAAATAGAGGAGAGACACGTTCAAAACTTTCTATGCTTAGGCGTAAAGTAGCAGAGCGTCTTGTTTCTGCTAAGAATGAAACTGCTATGCTTACTACTTTTAACGAAGTAGATATGACCCCTATTTTTGAGTTAAGAAAAAAATATAAAGACGATTTTAAAAATAAGCACGGTGTAGGTCTAGGTTTCATGTCTTTCTTTACAAAAGCAGTAACTCGCGCTTTAGAGATGTATCCTGATGTCAACTCAATGATAGACGGTAAAGAAAAAATCACTTTTGATTATAAAGATATTTCTATTGCAGTTTCAGGACCTAAAGGTCTTATGGTTCCTGTTATAAGAAATGCTGAAAATTTAAGTTTCCGCGGAGTTGAATCTGAGGTGAAACGACTTGCTTTGAGAGCCAGAGATGGTGAGATCACTGTAGATGAAATGACCGGTGGTACATTTACAATTACAAATGGTGGTGTATTTGGTAGTATGCTTTCTACTCCCATTATTAACCCTCCTCAAAGTGCTATTTTAGGTATGCACAATATTGTAGAGCGTCCTATAGTACGTGATGGTGGTATTGTTGTAGCTCCTATTATGTATGTGGCACTTTCTTATGATCACAGAATTATTGACGGTAAAGAATCTGTTGGATTTTTAGTAGCTGTTAAAGAGGCTCTTGAGAATCCTGAAGAATTATTAATGGAAAATAATGTGCTTAAATCTCTAGAATTATAGGTTTTAAGAATGTTCAAAAATAAAAAGGCAGCCATCTGGCTGCCTTTTTTCGTTTTATAAAAAATTTGTTTTCACTTTATATAGAAACAGTTGTATTGATAATCTATAACTGCCTGTCCTTCTCTTAAAATATCTGCTCCTATAATGCCGTTGACGGGTTCTGCTTTATGATTTTCTAAAGCGGTATTGACATGTGACAGATCAAAAAGCACAATTTCGGCATTCTTTTTTGTCCATTTTCCTATCTGTATAATGTTGTTTTGTGAGATCTGTGTTAGCATATCAATAGCGCCTGCGCCTGCAGCCTTTACTTCGCTTTCTTTAGCAAACAATTTAAATTTTTCCACACCTTCAAAACCTACGCATGAACTGGATGCGCCGGTGTCAAGAATAAAAGTTCCTTCTATATTATTAATTGTCGCCTTAAATTCTAAATGCCCGGTTCCGGTTTCTGTAAGAGGTACGCGTACGTAATTTTTTTGGGTAAGGAACCTGCGGAGGGAGGTTGTCATGGTATTCTTTAATATGGATAACTCAAACAAACATACTTTAAAATATAGCTAAAGGTTCTAAATCTTTACTAAAGTTTCTCTGTTGACTTCTCTTAAAGTTTATTTTTGCTACATGCGATTGATAGATACACATACTCATTTATATAGCGAATCATTTGATGAAGACAGAGAAGCGATGATAGAACGCGCTTTTGAAGTAGGCGTTGAGCGGTTCATGATACCAGCTATAGATTCTACATACACAGAAGGAATGTACGCGCTAGAAGATGAGTATCCCGGCAATATGCATTTAATGGCGGGTCTGCACCCAACACATGTAAAAGAAGATACGCTTGCGAAAGAGCTTGATCATGTGAAGAATCAATTAGAAACGCGGGAGTTTTGCGCTGTTGGCGAAATAGGTATTGATCTGTACTGGGAAAAATCGACCTTAGAGATTCAAAAATCGGCGTTTAAGCAGCAAATATCGTGGGCTAAAGCCAAAAATCTCCCCATCGTGATTCATTGTAGAGATGCTTTTGATGAGGTTTTTGAGGTTCTTGAATCTGAAAAAGCAGAAGATCTTAGAGGTGTTTTTCATTGTTTCACAGGAACTCTGGAACAAGCACATCAGGCACTCTCTTATAATATGAAACTGGGAATAGGCGGAGTCGTTACATTTAAGAATGGAAAGATTGATCAGTTTTTAGATCAAATTGATATTAAACACATTGTACTAGAAACTGATGCGCCTTATCTGGCGCCGGCACCCTTTCGCGGTAAGCGAAATGAAAGTGCTTATATTGATAAGGTGGCGCAAAAACTGGCAGAAATATATAATTTACCTGTTGAAGATGTAGCTGAAATAACAGCTCAAAACACACTCAAAATTTTTGATTTGGCTAATGAATAATTTTTTTTGTTCATTTGTTGCCGCTTTTATGAAATCTATACTAACCAACCTAGATCATTGTGTCAAAATTTGACTCTATACGCCCTTATCACGACAGTGAGGTAAATGAATCGCTGCGGCACTTTGCCAGGCATCCTATGTTTAAGGCCTTGCTTCAATTTACGTTTCCAGATTTCAGCGATGATGAGGTAATGCAATTGCTAGAAAGTTGTCATTCTATTTATGATTTTCAAAGCAGGGTGATCTATCGCTCAGTTTCAAAAGTGATAGAAAAGAGTACAGATGGTTTTTCTACTTCGGGGTTTGATGGTTTAGAAGCAGACACTCCTTATCTCTATATATCAAATCACCGCGATATTATTCTGGATACTTCATTGATTAATGTTGCGCTTTATGAGCATGATCTGGTAATGACCGCTTCGGCTATAGGAGATAATTTAGTAAAAAAATCATTTTTAATGGCACTCTCCAGACTTAACCGAAATTTTTTGGTTCAGCGTAGTCTTTCGCCCAGAGAGATGTTAAAGAGTTCTCTGTTGCTTTCAGAATATATACAAAGTTTGTTGCAGGGTGGGCAGTCTATATGGATGGCACAACGAGAAGGTCGCACTAAAGACGGCGATGATAAGACACAGCAAGGCGTTCTAAAGATGATCGCTATGGCGAAAGGTGAGAAGGAACCCATACAGTATCTTAAAAGTCTCAGGATTACACCCGTTTCTATTTCTTATGAATTTGATCCTACAGATGTGTTGAAAGTGCCTGAATTAGTGGCTAAAATAGAAGAGGTAGAATATGTGAAGAGCGATAATGAAGATTTTAACAGCATATTACGAGGAGCTTTAGGAAATAAAAAACGGGTTCATATGGCCGTAAATCGGTTAAATGATGAGATTTTTGACCGTATTTCGGCGAAAGCCATTTCAGACAACGATAAATTACAAGAGCTGGCGCAGGAAATAGATAATGTGATTCGTTCTAATTACAAGTTATGGCCGTCTAATTATGTGGCCTATGATCTTTATAATAAGTCCCAAAAATATACTCACGCCTATACAGATAAAGATAAAAGAGCTTTTGAGCGACGTCTTGAGCGCAGAATTGATGTTGCAAATGAAGTAGCTCTTGACAGCTTTTTACTCATGTATGCAAATCCTGTTATCAATAAGGAGAAGTTGTCTTGAGTTTTACGCCTAAAATATTACTCATCTATACCGGTGGTACCATAGGTATGATACGTGATTTTGATACGGGCGCCTTACGATCTTTTAACTTTGATGATCTTCTGGAAAAAATACCAGAGTTGCGCCTTCTTGATTGTGACATATCAACATCTGCTTTTGACGAGCCTATAGACAGTTCAAATATGGAACCTAAATACTGGAGCCAGATCTGTAATGTTATTTCAGGTAATTATGATGCTTTTGATGGTTTTGTGATTTTGCATGGTAGTGATACGATGAGTTACTCAGCTTCAGCTTTAAGTTTTATGTTAGAGAATTTAAAGAAGCCGGTAATTTTTACAGGATCACAATTGCCAATAGGTGATTTGAGGACAGATGCAAAAGAGAATTTAATTACTGCGGTACAATTAGCTTCGCTTCAGCGAAAGAAAAAGCCATACATACAAGAGGTTTGTTTGTATTTTGAGTATAAGCTTTACCGCGGTAACCGCACGACAAAATTAAGCGCAGAACACTTTGAGGCTTTTCAGTCTCCTAACTATCCTTACCTCGCAAAATCAGGAGTACATCTTACGATAAATGATGAATTATTACTGCGAGCACGCAGAAAAGAGCTCGTTGTGCATCATTCTTTAGTGACAGATGTGTTAGTTATTCATCTATTTCCCGGTATAAGCGAGAAAATTTTAACAGAAATGATTGAAAAATTAGCCTACAGGGGCATAATTTTAAAAACATTTGGAGCCGGAAATGCAACGACACATACCTGGTTTATCAATTTGCTTAAAAAAACTATAGAAAATGGTGTGCCGGTTGTAAATGTAAGTCAGTGTATTTCGGGTAGTGTACAAATGGGTAATTATGAGACGAGTACACAGTTGCGTGCAATAGGCGTAATTACAGGGAAAGACGTCACAATAGAAGCAGCAATTACTAAAATGATGTATCTGCTGGGACAAAATTTGGCGCCAAAGGTGTTTAAGACTATCTTTGAGACACCACTTAGAGGGGAGATGAGCTAAATTTTAGCTTTTTTAATGTTTTATCTCTTTTGGGAACTGACATTTTTTTTGTTATTTGGCAATCGTAATTTTCAGTGCGTACCTAGACATTTTAGAATGTTTTTTGTAGCTAATAGAGAGGTGGCCGAGTGGTCGAAGGCGCACGCCTGGAAAGTGTGTATACGCCAAAAGCGTATCGAGGGTTCGAATCCCTTCCTCTCTGCTAAATTTTAAATTTTAAACAATTAATTTTATATCTTTATCACTTTACTAACTAAATTTTTAAGATCAAGAGCAATGAAAAGATTATTTTCTATTCTAGTAATCACAGCTGTAATCGCTTTAGGTAACTTTACAGCCAATGCAAATACTGCAAGTCTAATTACGACAACCGCACCGGTTCTAACCGCCATTCAAGATGAAGCTGCTACTACTGCCGCAGATGATGATGCAACCGAGGATTTGTCGTTCACACAAGAATTAAAGAAACGTTTTATAGAAGGGGGACCTGGATTTATGGGTATCGTACTTCTTTGTCTTATTTTAGGACTTGCTATTGCTATTGAAAGAATTATCTATCTTAACCTTGCAACTACTAATACTAAGAAACTTGCTCAGGATGTAGAAGATGCATTAAACAGCGGTGGTGTAGAAGCAGCTAAAGAAGTTTGCAGAAACACAAGAGGACCGGTAGCATCTATATACTATCAGGGTCTTGACCGTATGGACGAGGGTATTGACGCTGCAGAAAAAGCTGTTGTTGCTTACGGTGGTGTTCAAATGGGACAATTAGAGAAAAACGTATCTTGGGTATCATTATTTATCGCACTTGCGCCTATGCTTGGGTTCATGGGTACTGTAATCGGGATGATTCAGGCATTTGATAAAATTGAAGCTGCAGGAGATATGCAACCATCACTTGTTGCGGGTGGTATTAAAGTAGCACTTTTAACAACGGTATTTGGTCTTGTAGTAGCGATTATACTTCAGATTTTTTACAACTATATCATTGCAAAAATCGATAGTATAGTAAACGATATGGAAGATGCTTCTATCACACTTATCGATTTACTTGTACGTTACAAAAAGTAATAATCCTTTAATAACACACATATATTATGTTACATAAAGTATTAAAAATTATAGCTTATATTCTCTCTCTTTTGGGAGGAATATGGCTAATCAGAATACTCCTTGCGGGTGATGAGGCTATCACAGCTTCAGGAGATCTGCAAAACAGCCTGGTTACTCCGTTTATCTATATTGCGTACGCGACATTACTTATAATCTTAATATTTGTTATCGGTTTTGTTTTGGTAAATTTATTTACACATGCAGATAGTTTAAAGAGTACTTTAATAGGTCTGGGCGCTTTCTTAGCTGTCATAGGTATTTCTTATGCCTTATCTAGCGGTGAAGAAGTGCAAATGAGAGATGGTGAAGTATTATCTGCTTCTGGTTCACATTGGGTTGAGGCAGGTATTTATGCTTTTTATATTCTGGCAGTCGTAGCAATTCTTGCTATGGTTTTCTCAGGAGTTAAGAAATTAGCAAAGTAAAACTTAATTATTATGGCAAAAAGATCAGCCCCAGAAGTAAATGCAGGTTCGATGGCAGATATTGCCTTCTTACTACTCATTTTCTTTCTGGTAACAACAACAATTGAGACAGATAGTGGTATTAGTAGAAAATTGCCACCAGAACAGGACGAGAATCAGCCACCACCACCGGTGATCAAAGAGCGTAATCTTTTCGTTGTAAACGTTAACAGTAATGATGAATTACTTGTTGAAGATGAATTGATGGATCTTAAAGATTTAAGAGCGGCAGCTGTTGAGTTCTTAGATAACGGTGCAGGTACTGGTGATGATGCTTGTAGTTATTGTGAAGGCAGTAAGAGCGAATCATCTTCTGTTAATCCACAAAAGGCTATTATATCTTTGGTGAACAACAGAGGTACCTCTTATAAGCGTTACATCTCAGTACAAAATGAGTTAGTTGCTGCTTACAATCAATTAAGAGACAGAGAAGCTCAAAAGGCATATGGTATGGATTTTGTTGAGATGGAAGCACGTTACAATGATCCTAGAACTTCTCAGGCTAACAAGGATAAGCTGGAACCAAGAATTGAGCGTATTAGAGAAATGTATCCAGAAAAACTTTCTGAAGCAGAGCCTAAGAAGTAATAGCTAAGAACCTTTAAAAATTAAATAATGGCAAAATTCACGAAGAAAAAAGGGGGAGAGTTACCAGCTATATCTACAGCATCTTTACCTGATATTGTATTTATGCTACTTTTCTTCTTTATGGTTGCGACTACCATGAGGGAGACTACGCTTATGGTTAATAATAATTTACCAACAGCAGATCAGGTTGAAAAGCTTGATAAGAAAGATTTGGTAATGTATATTTATGCAGGTAAGCCTAGTGAGAGATTTCAGTCAACTGTGGGTAAAGAAGCCAAAATACAGTTGAATGATAAGTTCGCAGATGTAGCTGAAATACAAAATTTCATTTACGAAGAGCGAGCTGCTAAGCGTGAAGAGCTAGTGCCATTTCTTACTACTGCTTTAAAAGTAGATGGAGATACCAACATGGGTCTTGTTTCTGATATTAAGCAGGAATTGAGAAAAGCGAATGCTCTTAAAATTAATTACGTTACAAAATCAGGAGACGCTGTAACAAGCAACTAATGTTTTCTGCTTATCATAACGAGCAATCTTAAAAATTTACACGTCCTGATTATTTCAGGACGTTTTTTTATACTTCTAATTTTATATGTCTACAGCCGATTTTTATAGATTTAGACCGTTTTTTCTATTCTGTATATTACTAATGTCAGCAAGTCTTTGGGCACAAAATGAAATAGCAAAAGATAGTGTGATTGATACGGCTTACAGAGAGGATCAATTTTATTTTGGTATAACCTTTAACCTGTTAACAAATACTCCGGCAGGTATGGAGCAGAATGGTTTTAGTGGGGGATTGCATACAGGTTTTATAAGAGACATGCCTTTTAATGAAAGACGTAATTTGGCGATAGGTGTAGGATTAGGTTTTTCAATGAATACTTATAATCAAAATCTGTTTGTAGGAGAGGCTGAGAGCGAAACATCAATCTTTACGGTTTTAGATTCGCAAAATGAATATGATAAAAACTGGTTTAGTACCTATCTGGTAGAAATGCCTATACAATTTAGATGGCGCACATCAACTGCAGTAAATAATAAGTTTTGGCGTATTTATAGTGGTTTAGAATTGGGTTACGTCTATGCGTACAAATTCAATTTTGAGCAACCGGGAAATCATGTAATTCAGACAGATGTGGCAGAATTTGATCCGTTCCGTCTAGGTGCTACATTTACCTTTGGCTATGATACGTTCAACTTTCACTTTTACTACAGCCTAAATTCATTTTTTAAAGACGCCACCACAACAGATAATACACCTGTAGATATAAATACGTTTAAACTGGGATTGATGTTCTATATTTTATAGCCAGATATAGAGAATTGCCAGCTGCGGAATAAGTCCCACGAGAACGCCTATAATCAATTCTGCATTAGTATGCGCACTGGCTTGTAATCTTGAAGAAGCAGATGCTCCTGCTGCAAATATTAAGAGGGCAATGAATAATAATAAATTACTGGAGTAATGCAGGCTTAGGCCAATAATGAACATGATCACTCCGCAGATGCCTACCATGTGCAGACTCACCTTAAAGCGCAATAGTACCATAATGAAACTTACCGCTGAAGAAAATAAAATACCTATAAAGAAGTAATATAGCTCAGGAAATTCATAGCCGTTTATTATAATCTTTAATATTGTAAGAGTTAAAACGATATTGCACAATAACGGTATTCTACGCTCATTTACGTCTGAAAGAAAAACAGACGAAGCCATTTTAAGATTTCTAAGTAAGAAATAAAATAAAAGTGGCACCACAATCGTTAGTATCACCAAAGCTAAAATTTTAGCATACAGAAAAGGCTCAGGTACAAATTTTGGTGTAATCCAAAAGTATAAAACGACCCCAAGCATCGGCATGAACAAAGGGTGAAAAATGTATGAAAAGCTTTTAAGAAATGTCTTCATTAAATCTGTTTACGTAATCTGGCTACAGGCACATCAAGTTGTTCACGATACTTGGCAACCGTACGCCTTGCAATAGGATATCCTTTATCTTTAAGAATCTTCGCAAGCTTATCATCTGTAAGTGGTTTGCGCTTATTCTCTTCCTGTATTGTTATTTCAAGTATTTTTTTAATCTCTCGGGTAGAAACCTCTTCCCCTTGATCATTGGTCATACTTTCACTAAAGAATTCTTTTATGAGCTTCGTTCCATAAGGAGTGTCAACATATTTACTATTTGCCACTCTTGATACCGTAGAAACATCCATATCAATTTCGTCAGCAATGTCTTTTAAGATCATTGGTCTCAAATTGCGTTCATCACCAGTAAGAAAGTATTCTTTTTGATAGTACATTATCGAACTCATGGTTACAAATAATGTTTGCTGTCTTTGTTTGATCGCCTCAATAAACCATTTAGCAGAATCCAGTTTCTGCTTGATAAACATAACCGCATCCTTTTGAGATTTGTTTTTCTCTTTAGCCGCTTTATAACCTTTTAGCATATCACTATATTCTCTCGAAACATGCATTTCTGGAGCATTACGACCGTTAAGTGTTAATTCTAGTTCGCCATCTACTATTTTAATAGTAAAGTCTGGAACAACATGTTCTACAACCTTAGTATTGCTGGAGTAAGAGCTTCCCGGTTTAGGGTTTAAATGTTCAATTTCGGCAATAGCTGCTTTAAGTTGATCTTCTGTAACATCAAACTTTGCAGTTAATTTGGCATAATGCTTTTTGCTAAAATGATCAAAAGCCTTTTCAAGAATATCAATAGCTAGAGAAACAGATTCTGTTGGTGTTTTTCGCTTAAGCTGAATTAAAAGACACTCTTCAAGACTGCGCGCACCCACGCCTGCAGGGTCGAGATCTTGCACCAGCATGAGAATTTTCTCGATCTTATCTTCTGTAGTATATACGTTTTGCGTAAACGCAAGATCGTCCATAATATCGCTTAAAGATCTACGTAAATAACCGCTGTCATCTACGCTGCCTATTAAAAACTCTGCGATTTCCCACTCTTCTTCGTTTAAACGAAAAGTGTTCAATTGGTTTTGCAAATGTTGAGTAAATGAGGTTCCGGAAGCGTAAGGTACCTGCCTTTCTTCATCATCTGCGCTGTAGTTATTTGCATTAAGCCGGTAACTGGGTATTTCGTCATCAGATAAGTAATCGTCAACATTTATGTCTGTCTCTATGGTTTCAGACTCATAGGTGTCATCTACAGAATTGTCAAACTCATCAAACTCATCTTTTACCTCTTCTTTACCACTGTCTAATGCAGGGTTTTCTTCAAGTTCCTGCTTAATGCGCTGCTCAAACGCCTGTGTAGGCAATTGTATAAGCTTCATCAACTGGATTTGTTGAGGAGATAGCTTTTGCGAAAGTTTAAAATTGAGTTGTTGTTTTAGCATTTATTATAAGCTTGTATTACAAAAATAAACAAATGGCAATACAAAGTCTTCTGAAAATTATGTTAACGGTAAGTTCTCTTGTATGCCGGTAAATACTTTGATATACTAAAACTAAGCAGGGACAAAAATATTATGGAATGAAGATATTGTTTTTTATGGCGTATAAAACCAGACCTGTTCTGTTTTTTACATTTAATTTCTGAAAAAGTGCCTCGCGGTATCCTTCTACAGTTTTAGGACTCAGGCACATTACATCTGCTATCTCTTTGTAGGTCATTTCTGTGCATGCCAGCTTGAGAAATTCAATCTCTCTCTCTTTTAGAATTATTTCTTTTTTGGGATTATTCTCTGCCGATTTTAATATCTTTTTTACCGTATTTGTGTGGTAAAAACCTACTTTTTCTACATCAATTAAAGCTTGTTTTAAAACCTCTTTTTGCGTGTCTTTAAGAAGATATCCTTTAGCACCAGCTCTAATCATCTTTAAGATGATCTGCTCATCTTCTTCAATAGAAAGGGCGATTACCTTAATTTCCGGGAAATCTTTAGAAAGGGCTAATGTTGTTTCTATGCCATTCATAACGGGCATATTAACGTCCATTAGGACGATATTTGGGTGTTTTTTGCTGTTTTTTAAATAGTTGAGAAGCTCTTTTCCGTTCTTGTAAACGGCTACAACTTCAAAATCTGGGAACTGTCTTACCAAGCCGGCTATTGCTTCAGACAGTAATGTATGGTCATCTACGACTGCTACTCTGTTTTTCAAGATTTATATTTTATAGTTTAAATTTAATCTAGTGCCATCGCCGGGGGAAGAGTGTATGGCAACTTCGGCATTAATTAGCTGGGCTCTTCTTTTCATATTTAAAAGTCCTATACCATTAAGTGTACTTTCTGATTCTGTGAAGCCTACGCCGTCATCTTGAGCCACAATTTTGAGTTCGTTAGGCGAAAAATACAGTTTGATCTTCAGGTTATCTGCCCGCGAATGCTTCATGGTATTTGTAAAAAATTCCTGCATGATCCTAAAGATAACTATTTCTGCTTTGGCATTTATCTTTATAGGATCTCCTTCTACGCGCATAGTGGCGTCTAAAAAACGCAGCCTCTTAAAGCGAGCGACCTCAAGGCGCAGTGCTTGCTCTAGAGTAAGATTGTTTAATGCTTCCGGATTAATTGATTTAGAAAGCGCTCTAAGTTCATTTAAACCCGTGCCAATGGTATCTGCAATTTCATTGATTTCTTCTTGATTGGCACTGTGCATATTTTGAGCCTTAATTTTTGCCAGAGTAAGCAACTGCCCAATGTTATCGTGTAACTCCCAGCTTATATTGCGCAGGGTTTCTTCACGTATCTCAATTTGGGTTTCTGCTATTTCGTGTTCAAAACGTTTTTCAGCATCTGCTCGCTCATTAATAAGGGTGTTTTTTCGTTTCATAAAAACTGAGAAAAGAACAAACACAATGACTACAAGCATTAGTAATACCAGAAGAACAACGAGTAAAACCAATTGAATGGTTCTCTTTTCCATTTATTTTAATTTTACATCAGGTCTTTTAGATTTCCATAAACCATATGCAAAAATAAGATACATAAAACTGCCTATCACCATAGAAATTTGGCGAAATAGGATGAAGAATTTTACCTCTTCTTCAGTTGCGTCCCTTAACCATCCAGTATAGATAATTACGCTTATGGGTAAATCAGCCACAAAGTAAATAAGAAAACCCAGACTTACATACACAACAATATTGTCTGTAACATTAGAAAGGTTGCTGCTGTTTATTATTTCTATAAGATTAAAAAGAATAATTAACATCAAAATAAAATCTCCTAATGATGATGTTAATAAGTCGAAACTATATTCAAAGTTGCCTAGCAGAAGTGCGCTTAGATATATAATTAGCCATACACATCCTAAAATTAAGGTGGCTTTTTTAAATTTATTAGTTTTTAAAAAAAGCCAGTAAAAAGTGAGCATTAAAGGGAAATATATTCCTGATCTTATGTTATAAAATATGTGATTATTGTCGTTCCCCAGAATATAGTATAAACTTGCAACATGTTCATTAAGCATATTATATCCTAAAAAAATAATAAACAAGACAACTGGAGTTCCTTTATATTTTTTGAAAAAAATCAATCCAACAATGAATGAGACGAACTCACACAAAAGCATAAAGTCTGTTGTAATATTCTTATAAATTGACAGGCGGCCCTCCCAATCAGGACTGGCTATCTTTTCTAAGGCTAAAGTGTACAACATGTATTACTATTTAAAAATCGTTTTTTTGATTATAAGGAGGCGGGATAGTTTGACCTTTATTTGCAGACATAGAAAGAACCTCTTCTGTTGCCTCAGAACTCATTTCTTCTTTTTTGGGGTTAAGAAGAGTACCTACCATCACGGCGCTATATTTACCATTTGCTGCTTTTACTATGGCGTAGCTCACCGTATCTTTAGTGCCATCTGCAAGTGTAAACTCTGCTGTAGGATTTAAGAAAACCGTTTCTTTACCTTTTTTATCTTTATGAGGTACTTTTTTACCATATTTCCCAAAATAGATACGAAGATCAACAATCTCAACACCTGCAGAATCTGCTTGTTGCTCAATGTATTTTAAATATTCTTTTAGCTGTTTGTAAGGCAGCGCAACAGCACGTGTGGCTTTTTTATATTTAGCGTCTTCCGGTGGAATAGTATCTCCTTCTTCGGTCACATTTTCAGCTAATTCTAGAAGTGCAACATTATTGTTTCCATATTCTATGTACAAAGAGTCTGCCGCGGGCAGGGGAATAATATTTGCCGGAGCGTTTATAGATGTTTCTGTCAGATCATCGCAATCGCAGGGTTTGTTTTCGCAGGCTGCAAATAGAAAAAGACAGCCTATAGCTTGAGCCAGGATTAAGTTTGATTTCATTAATAGGAGGTTAATTATTTCTCCTAAAGTAACTATCTTTTTATAATAAGGGGGAAATCATCCCGAAAAAGGGGATTTTCCCCCGAAAAAAGGAGGTTTTAAAATAATAAACCCGCTCTCTGGCGGGTTTATTATTTATCTAAAATTCTGCATTTTGTGGAAAACGAGGGTAAGGAATTACATCTCGTATATTAGTCATGCCAGTGGCAAAAAGAACTAAACGTTCAAAACCAAGACCGAAACCACTATGTACACAGGTTCCAAATTTACGAGTGTCTAGATACCACCACAATTCTTCTTCCGGAATATTTAAAGCAGCCATTTTTTCTTTCAACACATCAAGACGTTCTTCACGCTGTGAGCCACCTACGATCTCACCAATACCAGGAAAGAGTATATCCATAGCGCGTACTGTCTTTTGGTCTTCATTTAAGCGCATATAGAATGCCTTGATTTTTGCAGGATAGTCAAAAAGAATAACAGGGCATTTAAAATGTTTTTCCACAAGAAAACGCTCATGCTCGCTTTGTAGATCTGCTCCCCATTCTTCAATAGGGTATTTAAATTTTTTCTTTTTATTAGGTTTAGAATTTCTAAGTATCTCGATGGCTTCAGTATAACTTACACGTTTAAAATTGTTATCTACAACAAAATTAAGTTTATCGCGTAATGCCATTTCGGCTCTTTCTGCCTCCGGTTTAGATTTATCTTCTTCTTTTAAGCGATTTTCCAGGAATTCAAGATCGTCCTGGCAATTATCTATAACATACTTGAGAACGTATTTAATGAAATCTTCAGCGAGATCCATATTTCCGTCAAGGTCGCAAAAAGCAACTTCGGGTTCAATCATCCAGAATTCTGCAAGATGACGTGAAGTATTGCTGTTTTCTGCTCTAAAGGTTGGCCCAAAGGTATACACCTGACCTAGTCCTAAGGCAAAAGTTTCGGCTTCTAATTGACCAGAAACCGTAAGATTGGTTTCTTTGCCAAAGAAATCTTCTTTGTAATTAATGTTTCCCTGCTCATCTTTTGCAGGATTTTTTAGATCTAGAGCGGTAACCTTAAACATTTCGCCGGCGCCTTCTGCATCACTTCCTGTAATTATAGGCGTGTTTACATAATAGAAATCATTATCCTGAAAGTACTTATGTACGGCATAAGAAAGTTTAGAGCGCAAACGCATTACTGCGCCAAAGGTATTTGTACGTACTCTAAGGTGGGCTTGTTCTCTTAGTTTCTCTAGTGTGTGACGTTTAGGTTGTAAGATCGTGCGTTTTACATCCTCAGGATCTGCATCTCCTAATATCGTTACATTTTTAACTTCTAGTTCAACACGTTGACCAGAGCCCTGACTTTCTACTAAAGCCCCGTGTACTGCTATTGCAGCACCTACAGTTATACGTTTTAGAACGTCTGCATCTGTATTTTCAAAATCTACTACACATTGTAAATTATTAAGCGTAGAACCGTCATTTAAGGCAATAAAGCGATTTGCTCTAAATGAGCGCACCCAACCTTTTACCTCTATCTCCTGATGTCTGGCTTCGTCTTTTAAAATGTGTACAATCGTGTTTTTTTTCATGCTTTAATATCTAAAAAATACAGGCAGTAAAGATAAATGGTACATTCTTCTCTGCCAAGATGTTTTTATGCTGTAATAATGCGATTTTATGTATTAAAAGGGCGTTTTTCTTTACAAATTAGCCGTTTTTTTCCTCCTCATTCTCCTCAGAGATATCAGTATCTATAATATTTAAACTAGGCTCTTTAAATTCTTCTTTGTTAGCCACATTTCGCTCTAGCGAAAGTAAAAGCGAGGGTAATAGCAGCAAGTTTGATAACATAGCAAATAGCAATGTAGCAGATACTAATCCGCCTAAAGCGACTGTACCGCCAAAACTACTGATCATAAATACTGAAAAACCAAAGAATAACACTATTGATGTATAAAACATACTTACGCCTGTTTCACGCATAGATGCGTACACAGATCGTTTGATTTTCCAGCCACTGGTACGCAGTTCCTGCCTGTATTTTGCCAGAAAGTGTATCGTATCATCTACTGAAATTCCAAAGGCAATACTAAACACCAGAATAGTTGATGGCTTTATAGGTACGCCTAAATACCCCATTATACCAGCTGTTATTATCAAAGGCAGTAAATTGGGAATTAATGAGACCAGGATCATTTTAAATGATCTGAACATCCATGCCATGAAAATAGCAATAAGAAATATTGCAAGCGACAGGCTTATTACAAGGTTGGTAACGAGGTAATTTGTTCCTTTTTGAAAAACCAGCGCTTTCCCCGTAAGGCTAACATCAAACTTATCTGGAGGAAAGAGAATGTTGATTTTGTTCCAGAGATTGTCTTCAACAATTTCCATACGGTCTGTGCCTATATCTTTCATGAAAGTTGTCATGCGCGCATACTGACCTGTAGAATCAACATAGCTGTCTAATAATCCTGCCTGATTTGAAAAACTACTTGCGTAAGGAAGAATGAAATTTCGCTCATTTGAAGTAGGTAATTGGTAATATTCCGGAGAACCGTTATAGAATGCCTGCTTGGCATATTTTACCAGATTCACGACAGAGATAGGCTTAGATAATTCTGGTATTTCACTTATTGTATTGCTAAGCTCATCCATCTTTCTCAAAGTGGGCAGCTTCATCACACCTTTTTTTCGTTTAGTGTCAATAAGTACTTCTAGTGGCATTATCCCGTCAAACTCTTTTTCAAAGAACTTGATGTCTTTAAAGAATTCGGTATTTTTTGGCATATCTTCTATAAGACTGCCAGAAATTCTAATTTGGTAAATGCCTATCATACTTATCATGAGAAGCACAATAGCGGCTATGTAAATTGTGATGCGTCTGTGCTGTACCATGCGTACAATCCAGTTTACAAAACCTTCGATCCATGATTTGCCCAAATGTTTAAGATGACGCTCTTTGGGAGGTGTCATGTAGCTATAAATAATAGGGATAATCAAAAGGCTCAATAAGAAAATGGCCAGAATGTTTATTGAGGCTACAATACCAAATTCTTTTAGTAACGAACTTTTAGTCAAGATAAAGGTTGCAAAACCAGATGCAGTGGTAATGTTTGTCATCAAAGTAGCATTACCTACTTTAGTAATTACGCGCTGCAGCGCCTTTATTTTATTACCGTGATTTTTGTATTCCTGCTGGTACTTATTTATTAGAAAAATACAGTTTGGTATACCAATTACAATAATTAACGGCGGTATAAGAGCCGTAAGAACTGTAATCTCATATTTAAGAAGTCCTAAGAAACCAAAAGCCCACATCACACCTATAATAACGGTGATCATAGAAATAAAAGTGGCTCTGTACGATCTAAAAAAGAAAAAGAAGATGAGTGATGTTACCAGAAGTGCTCCACCCACAAATAAGCCAATCTCATCAATTATATTCTGTGAATTGAGAGTACGAATGTAAGGCATACCGCTCGTGTGTACGGTAATCCCGGTCTCATTCTCAAAATTTTCAATAAGCGGAATAAGATCTTCTATTATAAAATCTTTACGCGCGGCAGTATTAACAATGTCTTTTTTAAGATAGATCGCACTGCGTACGGTGCCAGTCTCTTTATTGTAGATGAGACCCTCATAAAAAGGGAGATTGTTGAATAGTTCGTCGTGGTATTTTTTGGCTTCAGCCTCGTCTTTTATATTGTTTGTTATAAAAGGTTTGAGATCAAAACGTTTAGGATTTTCCTGCTTGTCAAGGAGTTTAAGGTCTTTGAGTGAAACAGAGAGCGCAACTGCATCGTATTTGCTGATTGCAGTAGAAAGTGCATTCCATTTATTGAGAACTTTTGGAGTAAATAGAGAAGAGTCTTTTACACCCAGAACGATAAGGTTACCCTCTTCGCCAAATTTATCAAGAAAAGCCTGATATTCTATATTTACCTCATGGTCATCTGGTAACAGGTTTGCCTCGGTATAGGTAAACCTCATGTATTGCCATTGACTTGCTAAGAATACGGTCACCCCTACGATAAGGAGGAGTATAAAAAGCCTGTTGCGTAAGATGATTCGGGCAATTCCATCCCAAAACCCATAACTAAAAAGTTTGGTCATCGTAGATTTTTAAGAGGCGCAAAGGTACTTATTTTAAAAGCTTTACTTGCGCTTTAAACTTATGTTTTTATAGTTCGAGGTAAAAGGTGAATTTAAAAGCAATATTGTCTGCAAAATCGGGTAGGTGATAGGCGCCATAGCGATATGTTAAGCTTGTTCCAAAACCAAAAAGTAGCTTGTTAAGCTCAAAACCAGACTCAGTATATCCTTTTTTTAAAGAATTGAAGCTTACATCAAGATGATCTGCGGGGTTTCTTATATCACCAATTGCATATCTGGTTATGAAAACCATCTCTGGCTTGAACTTTTCGCCCAAGTTAAAAGGGCGAAGCCTATGCTTTACCTGCACAGTGGCGAGCCTGTCTGAGAAGAATTCGCCAAAGTACATCGTCTCAAAACTGTTTATTCCCGCAACAGAAAAGCGTTGCATGACAGTTTCTTTTGTGGGTGCATTAGGATATGCGTGAAAAAGGTGTGAAAGCGGTAAGTCACCAAAACCTGCATTTCCTTCTACCAGAATTTCAGTAGCAGATTTATTTAGACGATTAACTCTGTAGAAAACTTTTGCGCCAATTTTAGTATAGTCAAAGTCGCTATTGAAAATTCCTGAAAAGCCCTTTGTTACCTGTGCGGTTACTTTAGGGAAACCATCATATATTTCTGCAGTACCTTTTTTAGAGCGCATAAATTTGCTTGAAGGACTCCAGCGCAAGCCTAACGTAGCTTCAGAGACGGTATAGTCTCTGTATGTTTTGCCATTAAGAAGATACCTGTAAGGCGTAGTTTGCTCAATATGTACATTAGATAGTTGCAGTTCAGATAAAATCTTTGGTGTAATCTGGTATTCCTGATTAACTCGAATTGTTCTATAATCAAAGAATTGTGTGATATTCACTAAGCGCGGTTCAAAGAGAGAATACACGCGCCTGTCAGTTAAATAATTATAACTACCTACTTCTTGAAGATCATCATTATAAGTTAAACTAAGCCAAGCTCCATGTGATTCATTAAGAAGTACACCCCCGCCTAAACCGTATTTTAGTTTTTTATCTTTAAAACCGAAGGCTGTATAACCCTCGAGGCGAAATTTTCTGGAAAATTCAGAATTCGTTACTCCGCCTAAGCCCAACCGTAAACCTTCATAATTGTTGTATTTAACGGGGTAAGTCAGGTCAAAATCAAAAAAATCTACTGTATAATAACCAATACCAAAATTGCTGATTATTGCAAGTCTTTTCTCAATATTTTCGGCTTTTACCACATCATCAAGAAAGGAGAAACTGTTTATATCCTTTCGCGAAAGCGATTCTGTTCTGTATTTTCCCCAGAATGTTTCTGGTTGTGTTTCTGCACCCGGAAGAATTTCAATAGCCAGATTAGGATGCTTAATTTGTTCATCGCTCTCAAAATCATAATTAGAATTCAATGAGGTCGAAAGCAAGTGTCTGCCTTTTATGGCTTCCTTCACAGGGTTAGTTTCTATGGTGCCCATAGATACTTTGCCTTTAAAAAGGGCTAACCTGTGTGATGAATTACCTTTTTCTATATAGAGCTTATTCGTCTTAGGTAGGTACAACTGTTTCTCCTGCAGATATTCATATTCTCTTTCAATTGTGGCAATAAGATTATCCTTAAGGTCAATATGAACTTTTTGAATTGCCAGTGTTTCTGCATCAAGCCATATTATACCCTCAAGACCGGGAATAGTTTGAGGTCTTTTAGGTTCAAGATGCAATGCCAGAGAGGGTCTGCCTAAAATTGTAGTGTCGCCCAGAAACGTATAGTAATAGTTTTTAACACCACGAGAGGATAAAGGCCCTGCATATCTGTAATTAAAAATGACAAAGTCATCGTCATAGAATGATCGGGATTGTAGGGTGACAGCAAGTACTTCGTAACGAGGCTCTTTAAAACCTGCCATTTCAAGACCCAAAACCTCTTCCTTAAAACCGCTATATGAGGAGTACCGATTGCGCGATACTTTTTCTGTAAAAAAGGAGTGCGAATTACTTTTTTCTAAAGAATCTGTAATTATCGTTTTTTCATAAGTGGTGAAACTATACTTTTTTAAAGCCAGCTGGGGATTGTTTTGAGGCACATTTCTAATAGCTGCAAGCATTATAGAATCTGCATCTTTTGCTATTGATGTGCTTAGATCCTGGGCTTGTATAGATAAAGAAATGACTAGAAAAAGAGAGAAGAATATTCTGTGTATCAATGTTTTGATTCTGATGGGTTTTGTCTAAAAGTACTATAAAAAAAGCGACCCATGGGTCGCTCTTGACATATGTTTAACGTATGTTATACGGTAAGAATTTCTTTTTCTTTTACAACAAGAATCTCTTCAACTTTTACGATGTATTTGTCTGTTAAAGTCTGCACATCTATTTCTGCATTACGGCAAAGATCTTCTGCCAGTCCGTCTTTCTCAAGCTTTTTGATGTCATTATTAGCGCCTTTTCGATCATTGCGGATACCTATTTTAGCATCTTCTGCTTCGCTCTTGGCTTGCTTTACTAATTCCTTACGACGCTCTTCTGTAAGTGGTGGTACATTAATAATAATGCTGTCACCATTGTTCATGGGGTTAAAGCCTAGGTTAGAATTTATAATCGCTTTCTCGATTTGAGGAATCATAGCTTTCTCCCAAGGTTGAATAGATATAGTGCGACCATCAGGAGTATTTACATTTGCCACCTGAGATAACGGTGTCTGGCTGCCGTAATAATCTACCATCACACTCCCTAACATTGCTGGGCTTGCCTTACCTGCACGTATATTTACTAATTGTTTTTTGAAATGAGTTATTGCCTTTTGCATTGACTCATCAGTAGTATCTAAGATAAACTGAATATCTTCATTCATAATTAAAAATTTTGTAGCCTGAAAATCAAAAATTGCACCAAATGTAGCAATTTATAAATTTACTGTGGTTCCTATATTTTCTCCGGAAACAACCTTTAATAAGTTTCCTTTCTTGTTCATGTCAAAAACGATGATGGGTAGTTCATTCTCCTGGCTTAAAGTAAATGCGGTTGTGTCCATTACTTTAAGGCCTTTTCTTAAAACATCATCAAAGCTAATAAAATCAAATTTGATCGCTTTTTTGTCTTTTTCTGGATCACTGGTGTATATTCCGTCAACGCGAGTTCCTTTTAAAATAACGTCAGCGTTTATCTCGATTGCTCTTAATACGGCTGCAGAATCTGTTGTGAAATATGGATTTCCTGTTCCACCACCAAATATTACAACTCTGCCTTTCTCTAAATGACGTATTGCGCGTCTGCGTATAAATGGTTCTGCTACTTCATTGATCTTTATAGCGCTTTGTAATCGTGTAGGTATATCTGCGTCTTCAAGAGCGCTTTGTAGCGCAAGACCGTTAATAACGGTTGCGAGCATGCCCATGTGGTCACCCTGCACACGATCCATACCGCGGCTGGCACCTGCAACGCCTCTAAAGATATTACCGCCGCCAATTACTATGGCGACCTCAATACCTTCATCTAATATAGATTTAATTTCTGCAGCATAGTCTGCAAGCCTGTCTGGGTCAATACCATATTGACGTTTTCCCATAAGGGCCTCGCCAGATAATTTGAGAAGTATACGTTTATACATAGTTGGAGAAGATTTTTGCAAATATACATTTTATAGGTATTGACTAAAAGAAAGAATTAGGCATAAAAAAAGGCCGCCTTATGGCAGCCTTTAGTTAATCTTGTTTGAGGTACTAAACCAGAGTAACTCTTTTAAAGCTTACTACTTCAGCATCACCTTTGCTAGCAACATATTTTGCTACGTTCATGCTGTCATCCATAATGAAGTTTTGATCAAGCAATGCTTTCTCGTGGTCCATAGTTGTATTGTCAGCAATATAACGATCAATTTTACCAGGAACGATTTTGTCCCAGATTTGCTCAGGCTTACCTTCAGCTTTCAATTCAGCTTTAATATTTTCTTCTGCCTTAGCCATAACTTCTGGAGTTAATTGAGACATAGAAATATATTGAGGTACATTTTTAAGTGTTTTACCTAAACGGCCCAACTCTTCATTTTCTTTCTCAATAGCAGCGATTCTGGCTTCAGTTTCTGAAGAAACAAAAGCAGGATCAAAATCTTTGTAAGACAATGTTGTTGCACCCATAGAAGCAACTTGCATAGAAACACTTTTAGCAACTTCAGGAGCATCATCAGTAGCTTTTGAAAGACCTGTTAAGGCTCCAATTTTGTTACCGTGAACATAAGCACCTACAAAAGGAGCTTCAAGAACTTCAAAGCCACCTATTTCTAGTTTTTCACCTATAACACCTGTTTGCTCGATCAATTTTTCAGAAACAGACATTCCTTCAAAATCTGCGGCTAAAAATTCTTCTTTAGAATTGTAGTTTAAAGCAACATCACCTAATTGGTTAGCCATTTCTACAAAAGAATCATTCTTTGCTACGAAGTCTGTCTCACAGTTAAGAGAAACGAGAACACCTCTTGTGTTGTCATCGTTTATTTTTGCTACAACAACTCCTTCGCTAGAATCACGATCTGCTCTCTTTTCAGCAATTTTTTGTCCCTTCTTACGAAGAACAGAGATTGCTTTGTCAAAATCACCGTCTGCTTCAACAAGCGCATTTTTGCAGTCCATCATACCTGCACCGGTTGCCTTTCTTAGTTTATTAACGTCTGCGGCTGTTATTTTTGCCATTGTATGTCCTTATTTATGAGTTAAAATAAAAGTCGTTTAGTGAGCTGCAAAGATGCGGTACTAAACGACTTTAGATATTATCAAAATGTTAATTAAGTCTATTCTTCTTCGTCGTTAGCAGTAGCTTTAGCTTTTTTAGCTTTTGGCTTACCTTCACCTTTTGCATCTTTATCTTTACCAGACTTACGTTCTGAAAGACCAGCTACAATAGAATCTGCAACATTTGAGATTATTTTTTCTATAGACTTAGAAGCATCATCATTAGATGGGATGGCATAATCTACCTGACGTGGATCAGAGTTAGTATCAACCATCGCAAAGATTGGAATGTTTAATTTCTGAGCTTCTTTAATTGCAATGTGTTCACGCTTAATGTCAACTACAAATAAAGCACCAGGTATACGGGTCATGTCTTCAATAGAACCTAAGTTCTTTTCAAGCTTATCACGCATACGGTTTACTTGTAATTGTTCCTTTTTAGACAAGCTATCAAAGCGACCATCTTGCTTCATACGATCTACAGTTTGCATTTTCTTAACTGCTTTACGTATTGTAACAAAGTTAGTTAACATACCGCCAGGCCATCTTTCTGTAATGAAAGGCATTTTAGCTCTGGTCGCATGTTCTGCTACGATCTCTTTTGCTTGCTTTTTAGTAGCTACAAAAAGTATTTTTCTACCGCTTGCTGCGATCTTGGTCAAAGCTTCAGAAGCTTCTTCAAGTTTTGCCGCAGTCTTGTATAGGTTAATGATGTGTATCCCATTACGCTCCATATAGATATATGGTGCCATGTTAGGATCCCATCTTCTGGTAAGGTGGCCAAAGTGTACACCTGCATCCAGTAATTCTTTTACATTTTCTGTTTTTGCCATTTTAAAACTTAGTTTACGTTCCCGTTGTAGTAGCAATACTTAAGTGGTCAACCTGAGTTTCGCCTTAAATATTTAGATGCTAAACCAATTTTCTCGCTTACGCGAAAACAACGACTGTTTTAATAATTAAATAGTGATTAACGTTTAGAGAACTGGAATTTCTTACGAGCTTTCTTCTGTCCGAATTTCTTACGCTCTACCATTCTTGGGTCTCTCGTTAATAAACCTTCTGGTTTAAGGATGAGTCTGTTCTCTGCATCCAGCTCGCACATTGCTCTGGAAAGAGCTAGACGTACAGCTTCTGCCTGACCGGTAATACCGCCACCATACACATTTACTTTTACGTCAAAGTTTTTGTCATTCTCAGTCATAACTAATGGCTGATTAACTTTGTACTGTAAAGTTCCTGTAGTAAAGTATTCTTTAAGATCACGTTTGTTGATCGTGATGTTTCCAGAACCAGGAGCTAAATAAACACGAGCAACAGCCGTTTTTCTACGGCCAATTTTGTGAATAACTTCCATTTACTTGAGTTCGTTAATGTTGATTACTTTAGGCTTTTGCGCTTCCTGATCATGAGATTCATCTGAATAAACCTTTAGATTTCGAAAAATCGCACTTCCTAATTTGTTTTTAGGTAACATACCTTTTACTGCTTTCTCGATAAGACGATTAGGGTCTTTATCAAAAAGTTCTTGCGCAGTAAGACTTCTTTGACCACCAGGATATCCCGTGTGACGGATGTATTCTTTAGCATCCCACTTCTTTCCTGTTAAGTTGATTTTTGAGGAATTGATAACAATTACGTTATCCCCGCAATCAACGTGTGGTGTGAAACTAGGCTTATACTTCCCGCGCAAAAGTTTTGCAACGATAGAAGATAGGCGGCCCAGTGATTGTCCTTCAGCATCAACAACAACCCACTCTTTATTAACGGTGTTCTTGTTGGCAGATACTGTTTTGTAACTTAATGTGTCCACACTGATTTATTTTTCTATTAAACATTCCATTTCCTGCCGAAACTAATCGGAAAACAGGGGTGCAAATGTACAATTATATATTTATTTGACAAACAGCAAGTGAGAAATCTTTAATAGCAGTTTAAGGGCTGTCTTTCAGTTGACTAATTTTAGCTGATAAGTGGTAGGTAAATACTTAAAGCAGTTTTAATTTTAATGACTGTTTATGAATGGGTATTTTGGCTAATTTAATGTGCTTCCAGCCAGTTTTCGCCTATACCTAAATCTACATTTAATGGGACGGTCAATTTATAGGCACTTTCCATTTCTGTTTTAATCATTTCCTGAACTTCTGCTAATTCGGGCTTATACACATCAAAAACCAATTCATCATGTACTTGTAGCAACATCTTGGTCTTGTAGTTACCATTTTTCAGATTTTGATGAATCCTTATCATTGCAATTTTAATGATATCTGCAGCGCTCCCTTGTATAGGGGCGTTAACCGCATTGCGTTCTGCTGCCCCACGTACTACGGCGTTGCTTGAGTTGATATCTTTTAAATACCTGCGTCTTCCCAGAACTGTAGAGACGTAACCATTCTCACGAGCAAATTCTATTTGCTCACTAATGTAATTACGAAGTTTAGGGTAGGTTTTATAATAAGTATCAATGAGTTCTTTTGATTCGCCACGAGAAAGCTCAGTCTGATTGCTTAACCCAAATGCAGAAACACCGTATATAATACCAAAGTTTACTGTTTTTGCATTACTACGTTGTTCACGGGTAACATCTTCAAGAGCAACGTTAAAAACCTTAGCGGCTGTAGAAGCGTGGATATCCTGACCTTCCTGAAAAGCCTTTATCATGTTTTCTTCTTCACTTAAAGCAGCAATAATGCGCAGTTCTATTTGAGAATAATCGGCTGCCAGAAGGGTAAAATCGGTATTTCTGGGTACAAAAGCTTTCCTCACCTGCCGACCTCTTTCTGTACGAATTGGAATATTTTGCAAGTTGGGATTATTAGAGCTTAACCTTCCGGTGGCTGCAACGGTTTGCATATAATCTGTGTGAACTCTGCCGGTAGCGGGTTCTATTTGTAAAGGAAGCGCATCTACATATGTACTTTTTAATTTTGTAAGACCACGATAATCTAAAACATGCTGAATTATAGCATGTTTTGGCGCTAAGTAAGAAAGAACATCTTCTGCTGTAGAATATTGACCCGTCTTGGTTTTTTTAGGTTTATCAACAAGTTTAAGCTTTTCAAAAAGTATTTCTCCCAGTTGTTTAGGTGAGCCAATGTTGAACTCTTCACCCGCTTCTGCATAAATATTTTTTTCGAGAAAAAGTATATCTGTATCAAGGTCTATTGCGAGATCTGTAAGGAATTTCCTGTCGAGGTTAATCCCTTCAAGTTCCATATCTGCTAGAACCTGTAGTAACGGAATTTCGATCTCATTAAATAATTTTTGTGTGTTTGCGTCTGTAAGTTCCCTAGTAAAATATTCTTTAAGCTGAAGGGTTACATCAGCATCTTCTACCGCATATTCGGTTTGTTTTTCAAGAGGCACATCCCGCATTGATTTTTGGCTTTTACCTTTCTTGCCTATTAAACTTTCTATAGAAACCGGGGTGTAGTTTAAATACGTTTCGGCAAGTACGTCCATATTATGACGCATATCAGGATTGATAAGATAATGTGCCAGCATAGTATCAAAAAGCTTCCCTTTGAGCCTGACATCATATTTAGCGAGAACTTTAATATCATATTTCAAATTCTGACCAATTTTCTCTATTTCCTGATTTTCAAAAAACGGTCTTAATTGCTCAATAATCGCCTGTGCAGCGCTTTTATCGGCCGGAAAAGGAATATAAAAACCTTTACTTTTTTCCCATGAAAATGAAATTCCTACCAGTTCTGCTTTAATGGGGTCAATATCTGTCGTTTCGGTATCGAAACAGACGGAGGTTTGTTGCAACAAATTTTTAATGAAAAGCGTCATTGCCATGCCGGGTGCAATGCTTTGGTAAAAATGCTCAGTATCTTCAATTGTTTTACGCGTATTGCGTTCTACAATATCTGAGGTATCTCCACCAAACAAAGAGTACTGGCCGGCACCTGCACCGGCAGCTTTCTCTGCTGAAGAAATTAATTTTTTAGCTGTTTCAGTATTTGATATGGCCGCCCCAACGGAAGCATCTGCCTCACCTGAAAATATTTTAATGAATTGATCTTTAAGACGTCTAAATTCTAGTTCGTCAAAAATCTCTTGTACTTTATCTGCGTCAGGCTGCGAAAGCTCGTAAGACTCAGCATGAAACTGCACATCGCAGTCAATCATAATAGTCGCCAGCTTTTTTGAAAGAATACCCAGTTCGGCATTTTCACTTACTTTTTCTTTCATTTTACCTTTTAGCTTATCTGTATTGGCTAAAAGGCCTTCCATAGAGCCAAATTCTTTAATGAATTTTTTTGCGGTTTTATCGCCTACTCCCGGGAGCCCCGGTATATTATCAGACGCATCTCCCATCATACCCAGATAGTCTATAACCTGTTCTGGTCTTTCTATCTCAAATTTCTTTTGTACCTCTGGTATTCCCCATATCTCAATACCATTACCCATTCGAGCAGGGCGATACATGAAAATATTTTCAGAAACCAGTTGTGCGTAATCCTTATCTGGTGTTACCATAAATACCTGGTAACCTTCTTTTTCAGCTTGTTTTGCGAGAGTTCCTATAAGGTCGTCTGCTTCAATCCCTTCTATTTCTACACAAGGTACATGCATAGCTTTAAGGATATTTTGAATAATAGGGACAGCTATGCGAATAGCTTCTGGAGTTTCATCGCGATGAGCTTTGTAAGCTTCGTACATTTCTACACGATCTGCACTTCCGCCTTTATCAAAAGCAACTGCCAGATGATCTGGTTTTTCGCGCTTAATAACATCAAATAAAGAATTCACAAAACCCATAATGGCAGAAGTATCCTGACCCTTTGAGTTTACTCTGGGGTTTTTTATAAGGGCGTAATAACCTCTAAAGATTAAAGCGTATGCGTCGAGAAGGAATAAGCGTTTTTGCTCTGCCATTTAAATAAAAATTTTGAAAGATTTCAAAAATAAGAAGATCGGCAGATAAAAGAGTAGTTATTTCTTAAAAGCTTTTTATTCCTTTTAGTTGATGAATAAAGCAATTGAAATTTAGAGGATAAGGTGTAGAAGTAGCTTTTGACTCGATTTGTATAAATAAAGAAAGCCAGCTACAAGTGAAATTAGAGTAGTGAAACGCTTCGCTCGATGTTAAGTTAAAATTCACTTTCAATGCCACATTGCTTGTGAATGTTCTCCTAACTATTAAGAGTATTGATTTTCATCTCGCTCACCACCCCAGAATTATATAAATAAAGAAAGCCAGCTACAAGAGAAATTAGAGTAGTGAAACGCTTCGCTCGATGTTAAGTTAAAATTCACTTTCAATGCCACATTGCTTGTGAATGTTCTCCTAACTATTAAGAGTATTGATTTTTCATCTCGCTCACCACCCCAGAATTATATAAATAAAGAAAGCCAAAAGCCAGCTACAAGAGAAATTAGAGTAGTGAAACGCTTCGCTCGAGGTTAAGTTAAAATTCACTTTCAATGCCATATAGCTTGTGAATGTTCTCCTAACCATTAATAGTATTTGATTTCACCTCGCTCACCACCCCCAGAATTATATAAATAAAGAAAGCCAGCTACAAGAGCTGGCTTTCACCCCAAATCATAATTGATTATTACAAGTCAATTACAACAGCGTTAAATATTTTCTGCCTTTTAAGCGTATGCAAATATAACTATTTTTTTAAAACTACGTAGAAAATGATAATTCGAGTTTACTAGTAAAAAGTTAATTATTTTAAATAACTTTTTACCTGAATATTTTGATTTTCTGCATTTTGATATTTCATCATTGTGAAGCCGGGGTGGATGCAGTAAGCACCTGTTTCACCATTTCTGTTGATAGCAATATAGGCAATCTGAAAGTTCTTATAGCCCTTATTTTTTTTCACTATTCTATTTATTGCCTCTTCACATGCTTCTTGTGGAGACATGCCATTGCGCATTAATTCAACTATTAAAAAGCTGCCTACGGTTTTAATCACTTCTTCGCCCATCCCTGTTGCAGCAGCGCCGCCTACTTCATTATCTACAAAGAGACCGCTGCCTATTATGGGAGAATCGCCTACGCGACCTTTCATTTTATAAGACAAACCTGAAGTTGTACAAGCCCCGCTCAAGTCACCGTTTTTATCAATTGTGAGCATGCCAATCGTATCATGGTTTTCAATATTAATAATTGGCTTGTAATTAGAGGTTTTAAGCCAGTTTTGCCAGGCTTCTTTAGATGCTTGGGTGAGAAGTTCTTCTTTTTTAAAGCCAATAGAGTATGCAAATTCTTCTGCTCCCTTTGCTGCAAGCATGACATGCGGAGTTTGTAACATTACCTCTTTTGCCAGAGCAGCTACGTTTGTTATATTTTCTACACAAACAACTGAGCCGCAGTTGCCATATTGATCCATTACACAGGCGTCGAGGGTTACATTGCCTTCACGATCTGGAGCGCCGCCTTTGCCTACGGTTGTATTTTTAATATTTTCCTCTTCAATGGCAACGCCTAATATTGCTGCATCCAGAGCCGATTTTCCTTCATCTAAGGCGGTTCCTGCTGTGAAATTGGCTTTAGTGAATTGCCATGTGCAAATTGCTATTGGGTCTGGTTTTGCTAAAGGCTTATCTATTATATGTGCAGTCTTTGCCATAATGTTTTTAGTTTCTAATATTCCCATAGCAACAGCCAGACTGGTAAGTGTACTTCTACTTAAGAATTTGCGTCTTTCCATCAGGTTTTTGATTTAAAGTGTAAGATAATATTTAAGTTTTTATTAAATCAAAGTAAAAATCAATCTTCTTCTAAAAAATTGGGAATCCTTAAAGATTTAGGATTGTCATCTTTAGTAATATTGCTTCCTTAAAATTATGTTATGCGTTGGTTCATATTTATAACCCTCTATATATTCATTGATATCTATGCTTTTCAGGCATTTAAAACGGTTACCAAAAATCAATGGATTTACGGTTTCTATCTTGTTTTATCACTCGTCGTACTAATTAATTTGATCTATCACCTGTCTCATATGGATAGATCGCAGGGCTTTACCACGCCTACAATGTACGCTATGGGTTTTCTGCTGGCCTTATTTGTACCTAAGCTGATATTGATTTTCGCGATGTTTGGTGAAGATGTAGTGCGATTTTTTGTAGGGGTGTATCATAAATTTATATCTGGTGAAGAAGATTTTACAATGCCTTCCCGGCGAAAATTTATAAGTTCTATTGCGTTAGGTATAGCTGCCATTCCTTTTGCTTCTTTGCTTTATGGGATGTACAGAGGTAAGTACCAATATCGTGTTCTAAATTATCAATTGTTCTTTGATGATCTTCCGCCTTCTTTTGATGGTTATAAAATCACCCAGATTAGCGATATCCATAGCGGTAGTTTTGACAATCACGAAAAAGTAAATTATGCTGTTGATCTAATTAATAAGCAACAAAGTGATGTTTTACTTTTCACCGGAGATTTGGTGAATAATATGGCAACTGAGATGCAGGAGTGGAAGGAGGTTTTTCAAAGATTAAGTGCAAAAGATGGCGTATTTTCAGTTTTAGGAAATCATGATTATGGGGATTATGTAGAATGGGAATCAAATAATGCTAAAGAAGAAAATTTGCAGGCATTAAAGGATTTACAACGAGAGATGGGTTGGGATCTTTTACTCAATGAACATCGTTTTTTAGAAAAGGGAGGCCAACGAATTGCTTTAGTAGGTGTTGAAAATTGGGGCGCAGGTGGTTTTAAAAAAGCTGGTGATATTGATAGGGCTTCAGAAGGCCTAGCCGAAAATGATTTTAAAATATTAATGAGTCATGATCCTTCGTATTGGCAGGAGAAATTAAAATCTCATCCTAAAAAGTTTCACCTTACGCTGAGTGGTCATACGCATGGTATGCAATTTGGGATTGAAATACCAGGGTTTTTAAAATGGAGTCCTGTACAATACCGTTATGAGAATTGGGCAGGTTTGTATAATGAGAATGATCGCTGGATAAATGTAAACAGAGGGCTGGGATATTTAGGTTATCCTGGTCGAGTGGGTATTTGGCCGGAGATCACAGTAATAGAGCTCAAGCGAAAACCTGTTTAAAGATATTTTATTCTGTAATATATATTACTTGTAATTTTTATTTAACAGTGATAGAATCTACTTGTGTCTTATAAGGTATTGATAATGTGAAGGTTATTTTGACGAGTATTTAGTTAAAAATAAATTATTATTGAGTAAAAACCTTAATTTGTCATAGGTGAAATTATGAGACTTTTCGGTTTATCTGTTAAAGCCTTATTTAAGAGGAAGAAGATGCAGGTAAAATTACTTTTAGTCATAATTTTTACAAGTTGTTTTGGTTGGTATGTCAATGGGCAAGTTGGGATAGGTACTGTAACACCAGATCCTTCAGCAATTCTTGATATACAATCTACCAAGCAGGGTTTTCTGGCACCCCGCATGACTTCTGTTGAGCGTCTCGCTATAGCAACGCCGGCCCAGGGTTTACTCGTTTACGATAATGATGAAAATTACCTGTATTTCTACAACTCTTCAAATAGTACCTGGGAGAGAGTTCTTACTAGTCATATAGAGCGGGATAATTATGTTCTGGTAAAAAGCGAAAGTGACTTTCCTGCACCTTCTGGGGGCGCAATAGTATTAGACCCGAGCACCCTTTATGAAATAAACGGGGCAATTTCTCTTAGTAATCCTATAAACTTAAATGGCGCATACATTGAAGGTGTTGATTCTAACGAAGATAAATTAATTGCAAATGGCGGTACGGTTTTTTCGGGCGGTGGTGGTAGTGTGAGAAATATCACGTTAAGCGCGCCCTCAGGAACTATTTTTAATCTTGATGGGCAGGGTAGCGGTAGCTTTGTTATGCAGAGTTCAATTGTCACGACTTCTGCTAACGTAGGCACAATTGCAAATTTTAATCTGGTCTTCATGAACGTGATTCAATACATATCAAACAATGACGGTCTTGAATATAAAGATATTGATCAACTACTGCTAAATAATCAGGGGTGGTTTGGTAATAATCAAGGTACCTATGAAACATTTAGCGGTGATTTTAATTTAATAGAGAAGGTTAGTGGTTTCTCACAGGTGCTCCTGGCTACAGGTGCTACTGCAGTAGATGTTACAGGGGTTTCTAACCTAGCCGGAGATGGTATTCTGCAAAGTGTTGTGTTTTATGGGGATGGTAATTATATTAATGGTAATTCGCCATACAATGGCTATAATTTTACAAAAGACTGGGCAGTGGTTTGCGAGGGCATACCTGTAGAAAGGGATGAGAATGCCTCAGGTAATTTCTATTATAATGGTAGTCTTACTTCGGGATTTGCTCAAGCCATATCTGCAAATACACCTACTAAAATTACAGGTGATGCATTTAGTAATACTACAACTGCGAACAGTTTGTTTAGGTTTACAGCACCTGCTTATAACATGCTTGTTTACGACGGTAGTAAAACCCGGGATATGCAGGTTAATGCATCTTTGTCTATTCGGGTTACAGGGGCGACGGGCGACTTCTATGCGTTTATAATCGCTAAGAACGGAGCGGTAATTACAGAATCAAATTCTGTTGTGCGTATAAATAATGATTCTGACATTCAAAATGTTGCTCTTAACAGCATCGTAACTATGACACCAGGCGACTATATAGAATTATATGTGCAGCGTCTAACGGGGAACGGGAGTGACGATCTGGTGATATTTTCTGAAAACTTAAGCGTTAAATAAATCAGCTATCTTCTAGCTGGAAATTATAGCAAAAAAGCCGTTTTTCACGCATAAATAGTATATTTAGGGAATCAAAATGGCTAAATATGTCAAAATTTGGATTGCTGATCGATCAGGAAATTCCGGTTCTACTGGATTTTTATACCGAATGGAATGAACAGTCAACAGCTATGCATCCCGTATTGCGAGATGTGGCTGCAGCTTTGGGTGACAGGGCTAAAGTTATCAAAATTGATCTGGATAAAAACCCGGATCTTGCAGAAGCTCTGCGTATAAAAGGTTTACCTACTCTTATGATCTATAAAAAGGGTGAAATGAAATGGAGACAAAGTGGGGAGCAAGATGCTAATACGCTTATAGGTCTTATGCAGGAATATGTTTAAAGCATTTTAAAAGTATAACCTTTCTCTGTGTAATACTTCAGGATTATAGGAAGAGCTACCTTCATATTATTTTCCGCTTTTATGCTGTCGTGAAAGACTAAAATACTGCCTGATTTTGCATTCCTTATAATATTTTCAGCACATTTTTCTGGTGATACCCTTTTATCCCAATCGTAAGCAATTACATCATACATTATGATCTCGTAATTTTTCGCCTTGAGCGATTTTGCCTGTTGTCGTGTGATCTTTCCGTAAGGTGGTCTTAAAAGCTTTGGAAATATCACCGATTTTTGCCCTTCTAAAGCCGATTTTTCTATGATTTCTTCCGCTTTTAAAGTATTCTTAATGTAATCTTCTTTTTGGGTTTTCCAGCCTTTTAAGTGATTATACGTGTGATTTCCTACTCGATTGCCGCTTTTGAGAAGCTGAGCAAAAACTTGGGGATGTTTTCTAATATTATCTCCTATACAGAAAAAAGTGGCTTGGGCATTAAACTTATTAAGGATATCAAGTACCCATGGTGTTACTTCCGGGATAGGACCGTCGTCAAACGTGAGGTAAAGGATTTTTTCTTTTTTTACCTCGTTAAATTTATCCCAGACATACCCGTTATAATACCATTTTATAATCTCTGGTACTTTAACGGGTAAGGGGATAAAAGCCATTTACTTAAGACTGTCAATTACCGCAGCGGGAATAGATTCTTGTTCTGCGGCAGGTAGCAGATCTGTATCTGTAGGGATTTCTTCATCTCTATTGTAGAAATGTTCAAATTTACGCAGATAATCATTAAATTCTTTTGCTTTGTCTTCAAGGATATCGCGGTCCTGGTTTATGACTAAAATATCGACCAGACTTCTATAGCGCTCAATATCTGTGATGATCTCTTCGGCATATTTATATTGTCTGTCTAATTCTAAGGAGCTCCAGTAATCAAGTTTCTCCTTATAGATAGTTGCCAGTTCATTCCATATTTCACGCGCTCTTTCTGTTTCACCTATTTCATAATAGCCATTTATATAAGGTTCAAGAAGTGTGTAGTATTCAAACTTGTCTACCGGCATTTTTTCCATTGCCAGATCGAGCAGGTCTTTTGCTTTCTTGTATTCCTTTTCAGCAATTAGCTTTTCTATACCACGGGCTATATTACCTCTATATGTAATACCGTTTCTTCGTGTTTCAGTATCATGATATATATCTGGATCACCACTGTTACCCCAATACCAGTTCATTACTATATTGTAGAACTTATCAGGATCTATTCTTCCCATGTCATAAGGAGAACGAGGATTGATAGGTGTTTTTATAGGTACAAGTTTGTAGCATACACCGTCAAGTTGAAGGTAATCTTTCATCCATAAATAATCATCATCGCCAAAACTGCCTCCTGTGAAATAAATAGGACGCTTCCAGTCATTATTGGCTAACACATCAAGCATCAACAATCTATTCTTATAAAGAATATCACCCTTAATTGTAAGATTTATTTCATCTACAATTGAATCTGCATCTTTTTGAGGTACGATATTATTCTGTAATACTGTGTTTTTATCTACAGGAATACGAATATGCTGTGTAGGAAAGGAATGAATCATTGTACCACTTTGCAACTCTTCCATCGTACGGGGGTCATCACTTGCTACCCAGTTCATCCATGTCTTGATATCGAGGGTATCATTAGGGCGAATGGGGGCGTACCAAATAGCATCCCTAGTACCCGCCATATATTTGTCATGGCTTAACTGTGATGGTATAGGATCGCTCTCGTAAGCCTTGCGTTTCATATCGTCTATGTACCATTCTGTCTGGAATAGACTTGTATTAACTATGCGCACATCTCTGCGATATCCTTCAATTTCCTGTGCATACCATAAAGCAAAGGTGTCGTTATCTCCTATTGTAAATAAGATCGCATTGGGATCGCACGAGTCTAAATACATTTTTGCCATTGCCAGAGCAGTTTTTCGCCCTGAGCGGTCATGGTCATTCCAGTTTTCTTTTGCAAGTACAACAGGCACGGCTAATAAACAAACAACAGTAACAACCGGCAACACAATTTTTGGGTTTAAATACTTTTTGAGCATATCATAAAGCGCATAAACACCCATGCCTATCCACATAGCAAATACATAAAACGATCCTACCAGTGCATAATCGCGCTCTCTGGGTTCAAATGGTCTTTCGTTTAGGTATATTTTAAGCGCAATACCGGTAAATAGGAAAAAGACCAGCAACACCCAGAAATTCTTCTTGTCTCGGCTTGCCTGAAAGACCAGCCCAAGCAATCCTAGAATCAATGGTAAAAAGTAATAGGTATTTCGGGCTTTATTATTAAGCACGTCGCTGGGCAAGTTGTCTTGTGACCCTAGTCTGGCTTCGTCAATAAATTTAATGCCACTTAGCCAGTTGCCGTGTAAATCATTGTATTGACCTTGTATGTCATCTTGTTTTCCTGTGAAATTCCACATAAAGTAGCGCCAATACATGTACCCAATCTGAAAGTCGAACAGGTAGTTTAAGTTATCTGCAAAAGAAGGGCGTTCTACGTCTATGTAATCTCTTATTTTCATAAGAAACGATTGATAGCCCTCATTGTCGACCCGGCCCTGAGCATAATCTGACCTAAATTGAGCGATTGCCTGCTGTAATTCCTGATTTGAAGCGTACTCTGGTTTTACTGTGAACTTTAGCGGACCCGTGAATTGCATGTAATTAGCAATATGCTCTGTGCTCCACATGCGCGGAAGAAATGACTTATGCCTGTCATCTGTATTTTGAACTGCATTTTTCCAGTCATTTACGATGATGTATTTGCCGCTTTTCTCGTCTTTCTCGTAATTGGGCTTATCATCTGTGTATGGATTAACAGGATCTAAACCACCAAATATCTCTGTAAATTGTGGGCCATAAAATAAATGCGTTTCAGGATATTGCTCTCTGTTGTAATAAGCCAGTAGCTCCCTTGCATTATTGGGATTGTTCTCATTGATAGTGGTTCCCGCATTTGCACGTATAGGAAGCATTAGCCAACTTGAAAAACCTATAAGAATAAAAAGAATACATAAAACCAGCGTGTTTAACTGGTAGTAAGATTTCTTTGTCGTAAAATTTAAAAGGTAGTAGAAGGCTGCTATAAAGACAATACCGGCGATAATTGTCCCGCTGTTAAACGGCATGCCCATTTGATTAACGAAAAATACTTCTGCATAACCAAAGAAGCTTAAAGTGTACGGAAGCAGTAATTTAAATATGAACATTAATATGGCCACTACAACAATGTTTGCCACGATAAAATTCTTTACGGTAACTTTTTTATAGTTCTTAAAGAAATACAAGAAGCCCATCGCAGGGATGGTAAGTAAACCCATAAAGTGCACCCCAAATGATAATCCTACCACAAAACAGATCAACATCAACCAGCGATTACCACGTGGTTTAAACATATCTCTTTCCCACAGTAAAGCCAGATAAAACATCAAAGCGAGAATAAAAGTCGCCATGGCATAAACTTCTGCTTCTACCGCGTTAAACCAGAAACTATCTGTAAATGTATATGATACAGAGCCGATGAAGGAGCTGGCAATAATTGCCCATGACTTAGAAACTGTTAATTCTTCATGTGATCTTCTCAATAGTTTTTTTAGCAAAAGCGAAATTGACCAGAACATGAACAACACTGCAAAAGCAGATGCTAGACATGACATAAAATTCACTGCAACCGCTACATGAGCACTGTCTGTTGCAAATGTTGAGAAGAATGCACCCAACATTTGATATAAAGGTGCTCCCGGCGGGTGGCCTATCTCTAGTTTAGATGAGGTTGAAATGTACTCCCCGGCATCCCAGAAGCTAGCTGTGGGTTCTACTGTGAGAGAAAAGGTTGTGAGAGCGATTGCGAAAGCAAGCCATCCAAAGATTTTATTGTACTTCGAAAATTTGAAGTCAGTCATAAGGCCAAAATTAACATGGGCGAATTTAAGAATTAATACCTTAAAGAGTTTTGGTTTTTCAAGAAACGCTTTAAAAAGGAAGTTATTTTTAGATAGCTTTATTTTTTTCATTAAAAGTTTGTGCAAATCAAAGTTTGTTTTAAATTTGCACCCGCATTCGCAGCTTCTGAGAATGTGATTGTGATTTATCACAAGGTAATGGCCTATGGTGTAACTGGCAACACGTCTGGTTTTGGTCCAGAAGAGTCTAGGTTCGAGCCCTAGTAGGCCAACAAGAATTTAATCCCGATTTCATGTAGAAGTCGGGATTTTTTTTATTTGTAATATTCTGATTAGCTAAAAAGTCTTAAGTAATTGAGACTTGCTCAGTGAAAAGGCAAGGTTATAAATACGAAATCCGGCTATTTTTGCCGGATTTTTGATATAAAAAGACCGATTTTTCTTAAAGGCTAAACATATTACCTTCTACTGTTGCGTAATAGTTGAGCATGTTTAAATAGAAGTTTCTGTTAGCAGTGTCCTGCGCTACACAGGCTTTAAGGAATTTCTCTAATTTTTCTACGCCAACTTCCATGGTTATGTATTGCTCTTTTATGGCGCTTGTGCAGAGTTTTATATTTATCTGTATTGAATCTGACAGATGTTTTAATTGTACATCTTCAGATTTAAAGAACTTTTTTAAAATTGCTCTGTGAAATCGCTCAAACTTGATTGTATGATCGTAGTGTGTATGAGAGCAACTATGATCAATGAGTTTATGAATCTCTTCTACGATATTTTCTGTTTTGTTAGTTTCCATAGCGATAGGTTGTAAATTTTTGTTTGAAAATACATGCTATGGTGTTAACAAAGTACTAACTGTGATTTATTTAAATATTATTTAACGACTTTTTATTTCAAATTAGATTTTAAACGTTACAACCGGTCTTTGAGCGTGATTAACAAGGTCTTCACTAATAGAGCCATTTAAAAAATGGGCTAAACCTTTGCGCCCGTGAGTGCCTATTCCTATGAGGTCTGCTTTTATAGATTCTGCAAAGTTAAGAATCCCTCTTTCTACGCTTACATCGTTGTAGATAGTTAATTTCTGACTTTTTTGTCCTATTTTCTTTAAAAAGCCTTTGCAAATAGAGGTGATTTCCTGTGTTGTTTTAAAACGGTTAGGCGTATTAACGTAGAGCATGTGAAGGCTGGCTTCTTCAGATTGGGCAAATTTAATTGCTTCCTGTATAGCCTCGAGACTTTCTTCCTGAAGATCTGTAGCGAAAACAAAATTCCTGATATTGAATATATTTAGCTCGTTTTTTATAACAAAAACGGGGATTTCTGAATGTCTCACTACTTTTTCGGTGTTAGATCCTATGAAAAATTCCTGTATACCGCTCATGCCATGTGAGCCCATAACTATAGCATCTATGTTATATTTTTTCACATAAGTCATAATGCCTTCAAAAGCACCGTCAAACTCGGCTGTCTCGTATATTTTAATGCCTTCAAGGAAGGGCGCTTTTAAGATGTTGCTAAATTTTTTATGAGCCAGTTTCATGTAGTATAAAGCTTCTGGTAACTGGCTCTGGTGCTGAGTGGCAGGACCGTCTATGAGCACTTCTGGCATCTCGAGAAGGTGAAGTAGATAAATATCTGCCTTGTAGCGACGAGCCAATTGAGCAGCTGCCTTAAGAGCATTTAGCGCCTGAGGTGAAAAATCTGTGGGGACCAGTAATTTTTGTATCATAATTGAGCGAATTAACAGGTTATGATTAACTTTGAGGCAGTTATCTAAATTTACAATTTTATTAGGTGTCCCTGTCTATTTTATATCTTGATAATTATTGTTATATTTGCACCGTTGAAATCAGAAAAAATAATTGAGGGGACACATAAAGTCCCCTCTTTTTATAGGAAAAATGTTTAGGGAAAAAGTACAAGCCTTGGTAAATGAGGCATTAGAAGAGAATAAATCCTTGTTTTTGATAGATCTTACAATACAGGATAATAACGCAATTACTGTTATTATAGATGGTGATAATGGTGTTACTGTTTCAGATTGTATAGATGTAAGTCGCAAGGTTGAGCACAATTTAGATCGTGATGAGGAAGACTTCTCACTAGAAGTTATGTCATCTGGAGCTACAGAGCCTCTAATTAACAAGAGGCAATACAAAAAGAATATAGGTCGAGATCTTGAGGTTAAACAAAAGGATGGATCAAAAATTGAAGGCCTTCTTGAGGAGGTTTACGATGACAGCATAAAACTTACCTGGAAATCTAGAGAAGATAAACCGGTAGGTAAAGGCAAAGTAACAGTTATAAAAGAGTCGATATTGAATTATGAAGATATCGCTCAGGCAAAAGTTAAGATTAAATTTTAAGACTTATCGATATGGAGAATATTGCGTTAATCGAGTCATTTTCTGAATTTAAAGATGACAAACTCATCGATAGAGTGACGCTTATGGCGATACTTGAAGAAGTATTTAGAAGCACCCTGAAAAAACGTTTTGGTAGTGATGATAATTTTGATATCATTATTAACCCTGATAAAGGAGATTTAGAGATATGGCGTAACCGTGTTGTGGTTGCAGATGGCGAAGTGGAAGATGAGAATTCTGAAATTAGTCTTGCTGCTGCAAGAAGAATAGAGCCTGATTTTGAAGTAGGTGAAGATGTTTCTGAAGAGGTTAAGCTTATTGATCTGGGACGTCGTTCTATTTTGGCATTGCGTCAAAACTTGATTAGCAAAATTCATGAGCATGATAATACAAACATCTATAAGCAGTTTAAAGAGCTGGAAGGTGAGTTGTATAATGCAGAAGTACACCATATACGTCATCGCGCTATCATCCTTCTTGATGATGAGGGTAATGAAATTATTCTTCCTAAAGAGAAGCAAATACCTTCAGATTTCTTTCGCAAAGGCGAAAATGTAAGAGGTATTATAGAAAGTGTTGAGCTAAAAGGCAATAAGCCGGCGATTATAATGTCGCGTACTTCACCACTTTTCTTAGAAAAATTATTTGAATCTGAGATTCCTGAAGTTTTTGATGGTTTGATCACGGTTAAGAAAGTTGTGAGAATACCAGGAGAAAAAGCTAAAGTGGCTGTAGATTCTTATGATGATCGTATTGATCCTGTAGGTGCCTGTGTGGGTATGAAGGGGTCGCGTATTCATGGCATAGTTCGTGAATTAGGTAATGAGAATATTGATGTTATCAATTACACAAATAATCTTCAGTTATTTATTACACGCGCACTTAGTCCTGCTAAAATCACTTCAATCAAAATGAATGAAGAGAAGAAAACGGCAGAGGTTATGCTTAAACCTGAGGAGGTTTCTAAAGCAATAGGGCGCGGTGGTCATAACATTAGACTTGCGGGTCAGCTTACGGGTTATGAGATAGATGTGTTTAGAGAAGGTGTTGAAGAGGATGTTGAACTAAGTGAATTCTCTGATGAGATTGAAGATTGGATCATCGCAGAGTTTGCTAAAATAGGTCTTGATACTGCTAAGAGTATTCTTGAGCAGGATGTTGATGATCTGGTTAGAAGAACAGACTTAGAAGAGGAAACCATACAGGATGTTATGCGTATTCTTCGGGAAGAGTTTGAATAATACTAGGATAGTACTGGTTTTTTAGGTTAATTTTACAGCGAATTAAAGCAATTTATGGCAGAAGTTAAAAACATGAGGTTGAACAAGGTATTACGTGAACTTAATATTTCACTAGATCGTGCCGTTGATTTTCTTAAGGAAAAGGGGCATGATATAGAGGCACGTCCTACCACAAAGATCTCTGCCGAAATCTACGGGGTGTTGTCTGATCAGTTTCAGACTGATGCCAATAAAAAAGTAGCTTCTAAGGAGGTCGCAGAAGAAAAGCAGAAAGAGAAAGAGGCGCTAAGGGTGGCCAGAGAAGAGGAGTTAGAAGAAAAACGCCAAAAAAGAACACCTGAACCAGAGCCTGAGAGTAATTTGATCAAGGCGAGAGCTAAATTAGAAGGTCCTGTTACTGTAGGTAAAATAGATCTTGATAAGAAAGATCCTGCTAAGAAAGTAGAAAAGGCAGAAGTTAAAGAAAAAGAAGAGGTTAAGCCTGAGCCTGAGGTTGAGGTTGAGAAGCCAAAAGAGGAAGAAAAACCTAAGCAGGAAGAAAAGGTTGTAGAGCAGCCTGAGGTTGAAGCTCCCAAGCCTGTATCTGTAGAAGCTAAGAAAGAAGTTCCTAAAAAGGCAGAGGTTAAAAAAGAAGAGCCTAAAAAGGAAGAGCCTAAGAAAGAGGAACCAAAATTAGGCGATGATGTCTTAAAGACTGATTATAAGAAATTAGAAGGCCCCAATTTTACAGGTCAAAAAATCGATCTTTCTCAGTTCAAAAAACCTGAGAAAAAGAAAAAACCTGCTGCGTCATCAGATGATGATAATAAAAAACGCAGAAGAAGACGTATTAGCAAAGGGCCGGCTACTCCTGGCGGAGCTAAAAAAGGTACAGCCGGCGGTAGAGGTGGCAATACTTCAAATAACAGACGTAAAGGTCCTGTTGTAAAAGAAGAGCCAAGCGAAGAAGACGTACAAAAGCAAATTAGAGAAACTCTGGAGAAACTTCAGGGTAAATCCAGTAAAGGTAAAGGGGCGAAATATCGTCGTGATAAAAGAGATCAACACCGTCAAAAAACTGAAGACGAACAGGCTCAGCAGGAAGCGGAAAGCAAAGTGCTTAAGGTAACAGAGTTTGTTACTGCAAGTGAGGTTGCTACTATGATGGATGTGCCGGTTACCAAGATCATCTCTGCATGTATGTCTCTTGGTATGATGGTGACAATGAATCAGAGACTAGATGCTGAAACGCTATCTATTGTTGCTGATGAATTTGGTTATGAAGTAGATTTTGTTACTGCAGATCTAGAAGAGGCTGTTACAGTTGCAGAAGACAGACCAGAAGATTTACAAACTCGTGCTCCTATTGTGACTGTAATGGGTCACGTAGATCACGGTAAAACGTCACTTCTGGATTATATACGTAAAGAGAATGTTATTGCAGGTGAAAGTGGTGGTATTACGCAGCATATTGGTGCGTATGGTGTTACTCTTGAAGGAGGACAAAAAATTGCTTTCTTAGATACACCGGGTCACGAAGCATTTACTGCGATGCGAGCACGTGGTGCTCAAGTTACAGATATTGCAATTATTGTAGTTGCAGCAGATGATGATGTGATGCCGCAGACAAAAGAAGCTATTTCGCATGCTCAGGCTGCGGGAGTTCCTATTGTATTTGCAATTAATAAAATTGATAAGCCCACTGCTAATCCAGATAATATTAAGCAACAATTGGCAACAATGAATTTGCTTGTTGAAGATTGGGGCGGTAAAATACAGTCGCATGATATCTCTGCTAAAACTGGTCAAGGTGTTAAAGAATTGCTTGAGAAAGTACTTCTTGAAGCTGAGTTGTTAGAGCTTAAGGCAAATCCTGATAAAAATGCTAATGGTACCGTTGTTGAGGCTTTCCTAGATAAAGGTCGAGGATATGTTTCTACAATCCTTGTTGAAGGTGGTACTTTGAAAATTGGTGATTATGTTTTAGCTGGTACACATAGTGGTAAGGTTAAAGCAATGCAGGATGAACGTGGTAAAGAAGTTAAAGAGGCCGGGCCTTCATCTCCTGTGTCTATTTTAGGTCTTGATGGTGCGCCTCAGGCTGGTGATAAGTTTCATGTGATGAATGATGAGCGTGAGGCTAAAGATATTGCGGCTAAACGTACTCAATTACAACGCGAGCAATCTGTAAGAACACAACGACATATTACTCTTGATGAGATTGGTCGTCGTATTGCTCTTGGCGAATTTAAAGAATTGAACATTATCCTTAAAGGTGATGTTGATGGTTCTGTAGAAGCTTTAACTGATAGTTTCCAAAAACTATCAACAGAAGAAATCGCAGTGAATATTCTGCACAAAGGTGTAGGTGCGATAACAGAAAGTGATGTACTTCTGGCTTCGGCTTCAGATGCCATTATTATAGGATTTAATGTGCGGCCTGCAGGTAATGCCCGTATGGTTGCAGATAAGGAAGAAATTGACATTCGTACTTATTCTATCATATACGATGCGATCAATGATCTTAAAGATGCGATGGAAGGTATGCTTTCTCCAGAAATGAAGGAAGAGATTACCGGTACCGCTGAAATTAGAGAAACCTTTAAAATATCTAAGATTGGTACTATTGCAGGTTGTATGGTTATATCTGGTAAGATATTCCGTAATTCTGGTATTCGTCTTATCCGTGATGGTGTAGTTATCTATACCGGAGAGTTAGCATCTTTAAAACGCTTTAAAGATGATGTAAAAGAAGTAAGTAAAGGGTATGATTGTGGTATTCAGGTGAAAAACTATAATGACATCAAAGAAGGTGATATAATAGAATCTTACCAGGAAGTTGCAGTTAAGAAGAAATTAAAGTAGAACTTTAATAATTACATAGTAAAAAGCCCGTGATATTTTCACGGGCTTTTTTGTATTTAGTCTGTAAGGATAATTATCTCTCAGGTTTAAGAACAAAAGCGTTTGGAAATATTTTTTGTATTCGAAGTAACGCACGATCTGCCTGCAGTCTGTCGCTAAAATTGCCCACCCATACTTTGTAATTGGGAGTCTCATAAACGATAGAGGCGGCATATTGACCAGACTTTGTTTTGTATTTATTATAAATGGAATTAGCCTGATTTATTTCGCCATAATACAGCTGTATTTTATAACGATCTTTAAGTTCATTATCCTTGCTCATTTCTGTTTTTAGGTCTAAAAGAGCAGGTATTCGGTCATCCTGAACGATTTTTGACTGTGCCGATTGACTGTATCCGGAAAAGGTTCCGGCAAGGATAAAAGCACCGATAATAATGATTCTATGAGAGTTAAGTTTCATCTAAGTTATGTTTTGTACAAAAGTAAATGTAATAACTCAAATCGGTGTATTTTTATTATTTAGAACCAGAATAAATTATGTTTTAACGGAATGCTAACACTTCAAAAATCCACTTCTAAGTCTTACTTTTGCCTTCAAATTTGTCGACCCTTCTTTAGCCTATAAGTAGAGGAATTAACTAAAAAAGACGACGTTTTAAGATGACAATCCTATCACACTATGAAACAGGTGAAAAACCTTAATTCAGCTTCAAGAATTGTTTTTATTGGTTTAGCATTATTGCTATCCTTTTCCACTGTAGTACTTGCTCAGGATGCAGAGGCCGCGGCCGATGCAGCCCAGGCAACTGATCAACCGGTTACTTCTGGCGCAGATCCTGCGGCGGGTGAGGCTTTGTTCAAGGCTAACTGTGCAGCTTGTCATAAGTTGTACAGCAGAGCTGTTGGGCCTGCCCTCTTTGGGGTTACAGAGCGTCATGATCGCGAGTGGTTGTACAAGTGGATACATAACAGTCAGGCAATGATTGCTTCGGGAGATCCTGAGGCTGTAGCGATTTTTAATGAGTTTAATCAGACTCCTATGAATCCGTTTCCGCAATTAAGTACTGCGGATATTGACAATATCATGGCGTATACTGATACTCCAAAACCTGAAGCTCCTACTGCTACAATTGATGGTCCTCAAGGTCAATCAACGGGAAGTGGTTCTGGTGTTTCTAATAATATTATTCTGGGTGTACTTGCTGTGATCTTCCTTATGTTGGTTGCTGTCCTATTTCTTGTAAATAATACACTGAGGAAATTTGCAGAGGCTCAGGGGGTAGAACTTCCGGTTGAAGAAAAGCGTACTCCTATCTGGAAGGCTTTTGTGCAGAATCAGTTTTTAGTTTTAGTTACGGTAATCATATTAATGTTGGGCGGTGCATATTTTGCTTACGGCTGGTTAATGCAGGTGGGTGTTGATCAAGGATATCAACCTATTCAGCCAATACATTACTCGCACAAGATTCATGCTGGTGATAACCAGATAGAATGTAAGTATTGTCACTCGTCTGCACGTACGAGTAAAACTTCTGGTATACCTTCTCTTAATGTTTGTATGAACTGTCACAAGAGTATATCTGAAGTAGCTGATGCTTCTTCAGAATTCACTTCTGTTACAGATGAGTATTCTAAAGAATTCTATGATAAAGAAATTCAGAAGCTCTATAAAGCTGTTGGCTGGGATCCATCTACACAATCTTATACGGGTAAAACTGAAGCTGTAGAATGGGTGCGTATTCATAACCTGCCAGATTTTGCTTATTTTAACCACTCACAGCACGTTACAGTTGCTGGTGTTCAATGCCAGACATGTCATGGTCCTATTGAGGAGATGGAAGTTGTTTATCAACATGCTCCTTTAACTATGGGATGGTGTATTAACTGTCACCGCGAGACTAATGTTCGTATGGAAGGTAATGCTTACTATGATAAGATTCATGAAGAGCTTTCTAAGAAATACGGTGTTGATCAGTTAACTGCTGCTCAAATGGGAGGTCTTGAGTGTGGTAAGTGTCATTATTAATAAATAGAAAATTAAGTCTTGATCATATCGGGCTTCTAAATAAATAACAATCAATTTTATGTCATCAAACAAGAAATACTGGAAAAGTGTTGAGGAGCTAAATTCTGATAGCTCTATTGTTGAGGCACTTCGGCAGAATGAGTTTGTGGAAGAAATTCCTACTGATGAGTTTTTGGGAGATAAAGATTCTCTTGAGGCTTCATCTACAACTCGCCGTGATTTCTTAAAATATGTTGGTTTTTCTACGGCAGCAGCGTCTTTAGCCGCGTGTGAAGGTCCTGTTGTAAAATCTATACCTTATGTTATTCAGCCAGAACGTATAACTCCTGGTATAGCAGAATACTATGCTACTACAATGGCAGATGGGTATGACTTTGCTAGTGTTTTGGTTAAAACACGAGAGGGAAGACCTATTAAAATAGAGAATAATAAACTTGCAGGACATGTGGGTAATCCCAATGCCAGGGTTCACGCTTCTGTTCTGTCAATGTATGATACAAAAAGACTTCAGGGTCCTAAAGCTAAAGGTCAGGATATTTCCTGGTCGCAGCTTGATGAGGAAGTTGGTTCTAAGCTTAATAGTTTAGGTGGGAAGCAAATTGCTATACTTACTTCAACTTTGGCTAGTCCTTCTACTTCACGATTAATTGCTGATTTTTCCGGGAGATATTCTGGAGTGAAGCATGTAGTGTATGACGCTATAGGTGAAAATGCGGCTCTTGATGCTTTTCAAAATAAATATGGAACCAGAGCTTTAGCTGATTATGATTTTTCAGATTCTGAAGTTATAGTTTCAATTGGTGCAGATATATTAGGCGATTGGCAAGGTGGTGGTTATGATTCTAGTTATGCTAAGAGTCGCGTTCCTGAAAATGGAGTAATGTCGCGTCACGTACAATTTGAGGCTAACCTTACTTTAAGTGGGGCAAATGCTGATAAGCGTGTTCCTATGAAGCCTAGTGATCAAAAGAAAGCTGTTGCGGCAGTTCATTCAATATTAATGAGTGGCGGTTCAACAAATCTTTCTGAAGAATTAGATCTTGCAGTAAAGCAGGCTGTAGCTCAGTTAAGAAAGGCTGGAAGCAAAGGTGTTTTTGTTACAGGTGTTCCAGATGTAAATGCTCAATTACTTGCTTTAGAAATCAATGAGCATTTAGGTAGCTCTGCAATGGATGTTGCTGCGCCTAAGCTTGTTCGTCAGGGTAATGCAGATGATGTTGCTCAGTTGGTTAGTGATATGAATTCAGGAAGAGTAGGCGCTCTTTTAACTGTGGGGGTAAATCCTGCTTATAGTTTGCCTAATGCTGAAGAATTTAAGGCAGGACTTGAAAAAGTTGATTTAACTGTTGCTTTCTCAATGAAGGAAGATGAGACGGCTAAACTTGCTGATTATATAGCAGCAACTCCACATTACTTAGAATCTTGGGGAGATGTTGAGATAAAAAGAGGTCACATAAGTTTAATGCAGCCTACTATTCGTCCTCTTTTTAATACACGACAATTTCAGGATACACTCCTAAAATGGACCGGTAATAATCTAAGTTATTACGATTATCTTAAATCTAATTGGAGTAATACAGGTTCAAGTTGGAATAAAGCAGTACATGATGGTGTTGCAAAAGGAAACCTGACCGAAGAGCCTAATTTTGTTCAAAATAGTATAACTTCTTCTGAAGGTATGACTGCTGCTAGTGCTGCGGCAGCATTGGTTCAGGATGAAAATACTTCTGGTGGATATGAGTTAGTTTTGTATTCTAAAACAAGCATGGGTGATGGTCAACAGGCTAATAACCCGTGGTTGCAGGAAATGCCTGATCCTATTACCAGAACTTCTTGGGATAATTACCTGACCATGTCTAAAGCTGATGCTGATGCTTTAGAGGTAGAAAATACACACGTGAGTAATGGTGCTCTCAATGGGCATTATGTAAATATTACTCTTGATGGAGTAACTGTTAAGAATGTTCCTGTAATTATACAGCCGGGACAAGCTAAAGGAACAGTTGGTCTAGCTTTGGGTTATGGTAAAAAAGAGGCTATACAGGAGGAGATGCAGGTAGGTGTTAATGCTTATCCTCTTTACAAGAATTTTAAAAACGTACAATCTGTAAGTATAGAAAAAGCTGATAACGGATGGCATGAATTTGCTTGTGTTCAGCTTCAGAATACAATGGCAGGTCGTAGCGATGATATTATAAGAGAAACTACTCTTGAGATCTTTAATACGAAAGATAAAGAGCATTGGAACGGAGTTCCTGAAGTAGATTATAACCACTCTGAGATTGAGGTGCGTGATCGCAATGCTGATATCTGGGAATCTTTTGATGATTCAGTAGGGCCACACTTTAATCTTTCTATAGATTTAAATGCATGTACAGGTTGTGGTGCTTGTGTTATAGCTTGTCACTCTGAAAATAATGTGCCTGTAGTAGGTAAAACTGAAGTACGTAAATTTAGGGATATGCACTGGTTGCGTATTGATAGATACTACTCTTCTGCAGATACTTTTGAGCAGGAGATAGAAGATCTTGAGAACTTACCTGCTTTTGATTCATATTCAAAAGTTGAGAACGCTTCATTTGATAATCCTGAAGTGGCTTTTCAGCCTGTAATGTGTCAGCACTGTAACCATGCTCCTTGTGAAACTGTGTGTCCTGTAGCTGCTATTGGTCACGGTCGTCAAGGTCAAAATCAGATGGTTTATAACCGTTGTGTTGGTACTCGTTACTGCGCAAACAACTGCCCTTATAAGGTACGTCGTTTTAACTGGTTCTTGTATAGTGAGAATGATGAATTTGATTATCACATGAACAATGATCTTGGCCGTATGGTTCTTAATCCTGATGTTACAGTGAGGTCGAGAGGGGTTATGGAGAAATGTACAATGTGTATGCAGTTAACTCAAAAGACTATCTTAGACGCTAAGCGTGAAGGTAGAGCTATTGAGGATGGAGAATTTTATACTGCATGTTCTAATGCATGTGATAAGGGAGCGATTGTCTTTGGTGATGTGAATGATGAAAAGTCTGAGATCCTTAAAAAGAAAAACGATGAGCGTAAATACTATTTACTTGAAAGTATTGGGGTTAAGCCTAATGTTATGTATCAGGTAAAAGTTAAGAATACGCAGGAAGCATAAAAATTTGTTTTAAAAAAACCATTATTAAGTAATAAGTATGTCGTCACATTACGAAGCACCCATAAGAGAGCCTTTGGTTATTGGAGAGAAATCCTACCACGACATTAGTGTTGATGTAGGAGCCCCGGTCTTAGGCAAAGCCAATAGATCTTGGTGGATTGTTTTTTCTATCGCGCTGGTAGCCTTTTTATGGGGATTGGGCTGTATAATTTATACTGTTTCAACAGGTATTGGTGTTTGGGGATTAAACAAAACCATTGGTTGGGCTTGGGATATCACAAACTTTGTTTGGTGGGTAGGTATTGGTCACGCCGGTACTTTGATTTCTGCAGTTTTACTTTTGTTTAGACAAAAATGGAGAATGGCCGTAAACCGTTCTGCAGAAGCGATGACAATATTTGCTGTTGTTCAGGCTGGTTTGTTTCCTATTATACACATGGGTAGACCATGGTTAGCATATTGGGTTTTACCTATTCCTAATCAATTTGGTTCACTTTGGGTTAACTTCAACTCACCTCTACTTTGGGATGTATTTGCGATATCGACATACCTTTCTGTGTCATTAGTTTTCTGGTGGACAGGTCTATTGCCTGACTTTGCAATGCTTAGAGACAGAACAAAAAGCCCTTTTCAACAGAAGATCTACGGTATCTTAAGTTTTGGATGGAGTGGTCGTGTAAAAGACTGGCAACGTTTTGAGGAAGTCTCTTTGGTACTTGCTGGTTTAGCAACACCTTTAGTACTTTCTGTGCATACAATTGTATCTTTTGACTTTGCTACATCTGTGGTTCCCGGATGGCATAGTACTATATTCCCTCCATATTTTGTAGCGGGTGCGATTTTCTCAGGATTTGCGATGGTGCAGACTTTGTTAATAGTAATGCGTAAGGTTTCTAATCTTGAAAACTATATTACTATTCTGCATATTGAGTATATGAATAAGGTTATACTGCTTACGGGCGGTATAGTTACAGTAGCTTATGGTACTGAGTATTTTATAGGTTGGTATTCTGGTGTTCCTTATGAGAATTATACTTATTTATCTTTTGGTGCTGCAACAGGACCTTATTGGTGGGCATTCTGGGCATTGATCATATGTAACCTAATTGTGCCCCTAACTCTATGGGTGAAGAGCCTAAGAAGAAATATCATGTGGACGTTTATCGTTGCTTTGATAATCAACATAGGTATGTGGTTTGAGCGATTTGATATTATTGTTATTGACCTTAGTAAAGATAGATTGACATCTTCCTGGACTATGTTCTCACCTACATTTGTTGATATAGGTACATTCGTTGGGACAATAGGATTCTTCTTTGTATTATTTCTTCTTTATGCTAGAAACTTTCCTGTTATAGCACAGGCTGAAGTGAAGACTATTTTAAAATCTTCAGGAGAAATGTATAAGAAGTTACGTGCAGAACATGGTGACGATCACCACATAACACATGTGGATCTTGACCCAACAGCTGAGGAGCCTTCCGCAAACATGCGTGGTACTTACTTTACTTCAGATAAAGAAGAGGATGTTGATAATGATGGTCATGAAGATACTGTTAATGCTGATGCATTAGTAGATACAGAAGCAAAGAGGGATCAAATAGATGGTATGTTACATGCTATTGGGGTGTACGACCCTGCGACTCAAAAAGCTGATAATCTTAAGAAATTAAGTGGTGTAGGACCGGTTATGGAGCAAAAACTCCATCAGTTAGGTATTTACACTTTTGATCAGGTGAGCCGCATGACTAAAAAAGAGTACGATCTGCTTGATGAGATAATAGACACATTTCCTGGAAGAGCTGAACGTGAAGACTGGGCAGGACAGGCACAAAAACTAAAACAATAATAAAGAAGTATGGCATCTTCAACAGTAATACATGCACTTTATACAGATGACGACATTTTATTAAATGCCGTTAAAGAAGTGCGCGCAAAACATTATAGTATAAATGAGGTGTATACGCCGTTTCCGGTGCATGGTCTTGATAAAGCAATGGGTCTTGCTCCTACTCGTATCGCTATTACCTCTTTTATATATGGTTTAACGGGATTGACAGTGGCTGTGCTCATGATGAACTTTATTATGATCGAGGATTGGCCAAGAAACATTGGGGGTAAACCTAGTTTCTCTTATATTCAAAATATGCCGGCTTTTATCCCGATTATGTTTGAATTAACGGTGTTTTTTGCAGCTCACTTAATGGTGATTACCTTTTACCTAAGAAGTAAAATATGGCCTTTTAAGAAAGCTGAAAATCCAGATGTTCGCACTACAGATGATCATTTTTTGGTAGAGATAGAGGTTGCTAATCATAATGTAGAAGATCTAACAAAGTTCTTGTATGATACTGGAGCTGCAGAACTCAATTTAATCCATAACGCAGAAGAAGCTTAAGTAATGAAGAAAATTGTTCAAATTATATTATTTGTTTCTGTATTGGCTGTAGTAGTTTCTTGTCAAACTAAAGACAAGCCTAATTACCAGTATATGCCAAACATGTATGCTCCCGTGAGTTACGAGACATATGGTAATTATGAGGTGTTTCCTGGTGGTCAGGAGGCGATGTCTCCCGCTGAAGGGTCAGTGGCTAGAGGATGGATGCCTTATGAGTATGAAAATACTCCTGAGGGTTATGAATCTGCTAAAGCTAATTTAAAGAATCCTTTGCCTTATACTGAAGACAATCTTAATGAAGGAAAGGCACTTTACACTATTTACTGTGCTATTTGCCATGGTGATAAAGGTAACGGCCAGGGGACTTTAGCTGAAAGAGAAAAAATACTTGGTGTGCCTGCTTATAATGATGCCGGAAGAGATATTACAGAAGGTAGCGTTTACCATGTGACTTATTATGGTAGAAATAACATGGGGTCATATGCTTCACAAACTACAGAAGAAGAACTTTGGAAGATAAACCACTATGTAATGAGTCTTAAACATGCATTAAACGGGGATCCAGACCGCACTTTTGTTTCTTCTGATGATATTGAGACTTTACCAGATAATATGACTGATGAAGAGGGAAGAACAGGTAGTGAATTAAATGAATCTGCCTCCGGATATCAAAGTCAGGAACCTGGAGATACACGCACAGAACACTAATTAAGTCAGGATAATTAATACTTATGTACACGTTTTCTAGTAAATTCAAAATTTTTTCCATCATATTGATGGCTATTGGCCTGATAGGGATAGTTTATGGGTTTCTATCAACACCATCTACTGTTGCCGATGTAAAAAAAATTATGGCTGCTCATGAGAGTCATGGAGAAGGTCATGGTGACGCAACATCTGAGCATGGGGAAGATAGTCATTCATCTGCAAACTTTGTAGATGAGGCTCGTGGTAGAGAAGGATATGCTGATCATGCAATGGAGCAATCTAAAGATATGTCTAGTGAGGCTCATCACAATGATGATGAACACATGGAGCATGTATTGCATCAAATGCAGGCTAAACCTTGGTCTGCAACTTTTGTGTCTGCTTTCTTCTTTATGATGATTGCTTTGGGAGCCTTAGTGTTTTATGCGATTCAATATGCTGCACAGGCTGGATGGTCACCTGTTCTTTACAGAGTGATAGAAGGAGTAACAACATATTTGCTTCCTGGTTCTATTATTGTTTTTATAATCGTTGTTTTTGCCGGGACACATTTTTATCCATGGCAAAATGAAGAGCTTGTCGCTGGAGATTCTATTCTTCAGGCAAAGTCAGGATATCTTAATTTCCCTTTCTTCTTAATACGTGCTATTATATATGTATTGGGTTGGAACTTATACCGTCATTTTTCTCGAAAAAATGCTTTAGAAGTCGTTCATTCAACTACGCTTGATCCATATAAAAGAAACTTTAAGTTTTCTGTATTCTTTTTGATATTCTTTATCGTTACAGAATCAATGATGGCTTGGGACTGGTTTATGTCTATGACACCGCACTGGTATAGTACTTTATTTGCATGGTATGTATTTGCAAGTATGTTTGTTTCTGCAATTACAGTTATTGCAATGGTAACAGTGTTCTTAAAAGGACGTGGTCTGTTGCCTTATGTTAATGACAGTCACTTGCATGATCTTGCTAAATTCATGTTCGCATTTAGTATTTTCTGGACATACCTTTGGTTCGGTCAATTTATGTTGATCTGGTACGCTAACATGCCTGAAGAGGTTACCTATTTTATATTACGAATTCAGGAGTATAATTTGCTGTTTTTTGGAATGCTAGTTCTTAATTTTGTATTCCCAATTTTACTATTAATGAATAGCGACTTTAAACGTCTTCCTTGGTTTGTAGTAATTACGGGTATAATAATATTGACAGGACATTATATAGATATATTCTTATTGGTTATGCCGTCAACTGTAGGGCCTTATTGGTCTATTGGCATCCCCGAAATTTCTGGCTTTTTCTTTTTCTTAGGCTTATTTGTCTTTGTAGTAGGTACAGGACTTGCTAAAGTGCCGTTAAGACATGAAGGAGATCCATTTATTAAAGAAAGTGAGAATTACCATTATTAATAGAAACGAAAAAGAAAAGAGATACAAATGACCGTTTTTCTAGTACTTATAGTAATCATTCTTTTTGCCGCATCTGTTTGGCAAATGAGTAAGATTTACAAATTGTCGCAGATCAAATCTGAAGTCGACAGCGGGGAAGTAGCAAACAATAAAGACAATCGTATCAACGCAAAGTTGATGTTGATGTTTGTTATATTTCTTTACTTTATCAGTTTTTACTGCTTCTGGTATTATTCACGTTTTTACCTTCCAGAGGCATCTTCTGAGCATGGTGGAAAGTACGACACGTTAATGTTCGTATCTATAGCTTTGATCATGTTTGTACAAATTATAACCCAGGGTCTTCTACATATTTTTGCTTACAAATATCACGGTAAGAAAGGTAGAAAAGCTTTGTTTTATGCAGATAATGATAAGCTTGAGTTTATATGGACGATTATTCCGGTTGTGGTTTTAGCAGGATTAATTATCTATGGACTGTTCACTTGGTCTGATATCATGAACTTTGAGAAAGATGAGGATGCACTTGTAGTTGAGTTATACGCACAGCGTTTCAATTGGAGAGCTAGATATGCTGGTGATGATAATACGCTGGGTAATGCTAATGTGCGTTTCATCGAAGGTGCAAATACTGTAGGTATTGATGCTTCAGATGACGATGGGATGGATGATATCGTGACGCAGGAATTACACTTGCCTGTTGGCAGACAAGTTGTTTTTAAGTTACGTTCTCAGGACGTCCTGCATTCGGCCTATATGCCACACTTTAGGGCTCAAATGAATGTTGTACCAGGAATGATCACTCAATTTTCTTTCACTCCTACGGTAACAACAGAAGAAATTAGAGGCACTGAATATATACAAGATAAAATGCGTCGTATTAAAGAAATACGCACAACCAGAAGTAAAGAGTTAGTTGCCGCAGGAGATGTTGCATTAGATGATTATGATCAATTTGATTACTATTTGCTATGTAACAAGATCTGTGGAGCCAGTCACTATAATATGCAAATGAAGATCGTTGTAGAGACGCAGGAAGAATTTGAGGCATGGCTTAAAGATCAAAAGACCTTTAAATCAACTTTAGCTCAACAATAAAAATTGATATTCAAAAGAAATTAGATTATGTCAGCACACGCACCAGCTATAGATCACGCTCACGAGGAGCACGGGCATCATCATAAGCAGACCTTTATAAGTACTTATATTTTTAGTACTGACCATAAAATGATCTCTAAGCAGTATTTAATTACTGGTCTTATAATGGGATTCATTGGTATTTCTATGTCACTTTTGTTCAGGTTGCAATTGGCCTGGCCAGAAGAAAAGTTTACCATTTTTGAAATGTTATTAGGAAAATGGGCCGAAAATGGTGTTATGGATCCTAGTATCTACCTTTCTCTGGTAACTATTCACGGTACCATAATGGTATTCTTTGTTTTGACAGCAGGTTTAAGTGGTACTTTTAGTAACCTTTTAATTCCGCTACAGATAGGGGCCAGAGATATGGCTTCAGGATTCCTAAATATGGTATCCTATTGGTTGTTCTTCCTTTCTTCAGTTATTATGGTTTGCTCTTTATTTGTAGAGTCTGGACCAGCAGCAGCAGGATGGACTATCTATCCTCCCTTATCTGCACTTCCAGAATCTATTCCTGCTTCAGGTATGGGGATGACACTTTGGTTGGTTTCTCTTGCTATATTTATTGCATCTTCTTTATTAGGTTCACTTAACTATATAGTAACTGTAATCAACCTACGTACAAAAGGTATGTCGATGACACGTTTACCTTTAACAATATGGGCATTCTTTGTAACTGCTATTATTGGTGTTGTTTCGTTCCCGGTATTGCTTTCAGCAGCTTTATTACTTATAATGGATAGAAGTTTTGGTACTTCATTCTTCTTGTCAGATATTTATATTGGTGGTGAAGTTCTTCATAACAGTGGGGGTTCTCCGGTACTTTTTGAGCACTTATTCTGGTTCTTAGGTCACCCTGAGGTTTACATCGTGTTATTACCTGCATTGGGTATTTCTTCTGAAGTTATTGCTACTAATGCGCGCAAACCTATTTTTGGATATCGTGCGATGGTTGCTTCTATTTTAGCGATCGCGTTCCTTTCTACTATAGTTTGGGGTCACCACATGTTTGTATCTGGTATGAATCCTTTCCTGGGGTCTGTATTTACATTTACAACATTATTAATTGCGATTCCATCTGCGGTAAAAGCATTTAACTATATCACAACATTATGGAAAGGTAATCTGCAGTTTAATCCTGCAATGCTTTTCTCTATAGGTCTTGTTTCTACATTTATTACCGGTGGTTTAACAGGTATTATTTTAGGAGACAGTACACTTGATATAAACGTTCACGATACATATTTTGTAGTAGCTCACTTCCACTTAGTGATGGGTATTTCTGCGCTGTATGGTTTATTTGCAGGTGTATATCACTGGTTCCCTAAAATGTTTCAGGGACGTATGTTGAATAAAAACCTGGGCTATGTGCACTTTTGGGTAACAGCTATCGGCTCTTATGCGATTTTCTTCCCAATGCACTTTATAGGTATGGCTGGTTTACCAAGACGTTATTATACTAACACCGCTTTCCCTTATTTTGATGATCTTGCAGATGTGAATATTATGATCACAGTTGCAGCTTTAATTACAGGTGCTGTACAGTTAGTATTTGTATATAACTTTATCCACTCTATTTTCTATGGAAAGAAAGGACCTAAAAATCCTTGGAAATCAAATACATTAGAATGGACCACAGAACACAAGCACATTCATGGAAACTGGGAAGGTGCTATTCCTGAAGTTTATCGTTGGTCATATGACTATAGTAAACTAAATGAAGATGAAACTGATTATGTTATTGCAGGTCAGGATTACATCCCACAGAATATACCTCTTCAGGAAAATGAAGAAGAAATGAATCACTAGTTCGATTTCAATAATATATTACAAAAACCCACTCATGCGAGTGGGTTTTTTAGTGTTTAAGACCGATATTTAAGCAGTAAATACCGATTTTCAGTATTACAAATATTCTATGATTATCTTTGGTGCATGAACGAGAACCTAGACCCTACAGGAGACAATTTTACCCGCGAAGACCAGGATATTGAGCGCGCCCTGAGACCGCTTAGTTTTGATGATTTTGCGGGGCAGGAGCAGGTGCTTGAGAATTTACAGATCTTTGTGAAAGCTGCTAATTTAAGAGGTGAAGCTTTAGATCATACTTTGTTTCACGGCCCTCCCGGACTTGGTAAAACAACACTAGCCAATATTCTGGCAAATGAACTTGGCGTTAGTATAAAAGTGACTTCAGGACCTGTTTTAGATAAACCGGGCGATCTGGCAGGTTTACTTACTAATCTTGATGAAAGAGATGTTCTTTTTATTGATGAGATTCATCGGTTAAGTCCTATTGTTGAAGAGTACTTGTACTCTGCGATGGAAGATTACAAGATCGATATTATGATCGAGTCTGGGCCTAATGCGCGTACTGTTCAGATTAATTTAAATCCTTTTACATTAATAGGCGCTACCACCAGGTCAGGTTTGCTTACTGCACCTATGCGCGCGCGTTTTGGTATCGCTTCGCGTCTTGAATATTACAATACAGAATTGCTCACCACAATTGTACAACGTAGTGCAGAGATATTAAATGTACCTATAGATATTGAAGCTGCAATTGAGATTGCCGGTCGTAGCCGCGGTACGCCCCGTATTGCAAATGCACTTTTGCGCAGAGTTCGGGATTTTGCACAGATAAAAGGAAATGGAAAAATCGACCTTTTTATAGCAAAATTCGGGTTAAAAGCCCTAAATGTCGATGCGCATGGTTTAGATGAAATGGATAATAAAATACTTGCTACCATTATAGATAAATTTAAAGGAGGCCCGGTGGGGATTACTACAATTGCCACCGCTGTTTCAGAAAGCCCCGAAACTATAGAAGAAGTTTACGAGCCCTTTCTTATTCAACAGGGTTTTATTATGCGCACACCACGTGGCCGTGAAGTAACCGAAGCTGCTTACAAACATCTGGGCAGAGTAAAAGGCAATAGTCAGGGAGGCTTGTTTTAAGCTTAATGTGAAATTTTTTCAGAAAGAGATTTTATGCATGTAAAAGAGATTCCTTCCGTTTCTGTTATTCAGTTCCTTTTACATGCGGGCAGCATTCTTAAAAATCCGTTACCCTTCCATCATAAGAATTTTGAAAAGCATGGTGATACTTTTCGTCTAAATATTGGTCCTAATCGCTCTGTGATCTTTTCGCGCGATGCGGGATTTGCACAATACGCACTGCAAAAAAACCAGAAAAACTATACAAAATCGCCCATACAGACTAAAGATCTGGCAAAATATGTAGGTAAGGGTTTATTGACCGCAGAAGGAGAACACTGGGCAAAGCAGCGTAAATTAATTCAGCCGGCATTTCACAAAAAGCAACTTGTAAATCTATTGACTACAATTAGTGATGCAATTGATACTGAATTAAACAGAATTGAAACCGGCAAGCCTATTGATATTTTTCCTATATATAATGATCTGGCTTTCCAGACGGTGGTAAAGTCCCTCTTCAGTAGCGCCGTGGGTCAGGACGCAATTAACAGACTACAATACATTACTGAAGCTGCTCAGAAAATGCTGGTTCACGAGCTGCGTCAACCATATAAATCCTGGTGGTTTAAATGGGGCGGCAGCATAAAAAAGCATATTGCACTTACTCAGGAAGCCAGACAAATTTTAAAAACTTTAGTCGAGGCACGGCGCATTAGCGGTGTAAGAGAAAATGATCTGCTAGATATGTTGCTTGATGCTCGCTATGAGGATGGGAATGCGATGGATGAAGAACAGTTGATAGATGAAATTCTCATTCTGTTTACCGCCGGGCATGAGACAACTTCTAATGCGCTTACCTTTACCGGCCAACTTCTTGCGTGTAATCCTGAAGTGCAAAACAGAATTTACGATGAAGTCGCTGCTGCGAAAAAGGAAACCTCTTCAATATTAGAGTTTATACAGGCATGTAAATATACCAAACAGGTTGTAGAAGAATCTTTACGCTTATATCCGCCGGCTTATTTTATCGATCGCGTAAACAAAGAAGAAGATGAATATAATGGGATGAAAATAGATAAAGGATCCAACCTTTTATTTTCCATTCACGAGATTCATAAGCATTCTGATTATTGGGGACAGCCTTTAAAATTTATTCCGGAAAGGTTCAGTGAAACAAACGTACATAGTTCGTATTATTATCCGTTTGGCGCTGGTCCGCGCATGTGTATAGGTAATAATTTTGCGATGTATGAAATGATTCTCGCTGTTGCGAAATTAACTCTGCGTTTTAAAATTGAGCCAAAAACAACACCTATTGAGATTCTGCCGTTAATTACGCTGAAGCCGAAAAATGCCTTCTTAGAATTTACAGCAAGATGATAGAAAACAGGGCAAAACATACAGCATTGATTAAAGCCGAAGCTAAACGTCTTGGTTTTATGTCATGCGGTATCTCTAAGGCTGAATTTCTGGAAGAAGAGGCTCCGCGGCTGGAGGCCTGGCTTAATAAGAGCATGAATGGTGAAATGGCGTATATGGAAAATCACTTTGACAAGCGCCTTGATCCTACCAAATTAGTTACCGGTTCTAAAAGTGTGATTTCGCTTTTGCTTAATTATTATCCTGAAGAATCTCAAAATGGAGATTCTTATAAAATCTCAAAATACGCCTACGGTACAGATTATCATTTTGTGATTAAAGACAAGCTGAAAGCACTTCTGCATTTTATTGAAGAAAAAATAGGTGATGTGCACGGCCGCGCATTTGTAGATTCGGCTCCTGTTCTTGACAAAGCCTGGGCAGCAAAAAGTGGATTGGGCTGGATAGGCAAAAACAGTAATTTGCTAACCAAGCAAGTAGGTTCTTTTTATTTTATTGCAGAATTAATTGTTGATCTGGATCTTGATTATGATCATGCCGTTACAGATCATTGCGGGAGTTGTACTGCGTGTATAGACGCGTGTCCTACGCAGGCAATTGTAGACCCGTATGTGGTAGACGGGAGTAAGTGCATTAGTTATTTTACGATCGAGCTTAAAAATGAAATTCCTAATTACGCACAGGATAAAATGGATGAGTGGATGTTTGGTTGTGATGTTTGCCAGGACGTTTGCCCCTGGAATCGCTTTTCAAAACCGCATAATGAGCCGCTTTTTAATCCTAATCCAGACATGCTTTCTAAGTCAAAAAAGGAATGGGAAGAGCTTACGCAAGACGTATTTTCAGAAATATTTAAAAAATCACCGGTTAAGAGAACAAAATTTTCCGGGCTAAAGCGAAATATTGACTTCCTGAAAAACAGCCGATAATAGACTCAAAATTGCCGATTTTATCACGGTTTCACCCGATTTTTCCAAGTGTTAAAACTATGCTAATTATTTACTGCAATTCTCGTATCTTGATCCCCGGATTATTGTGACAAGCTCTCTCAAACGATTGCGCTTTTAATAATGAATCTGAGAATTATTTTAGAAGTACGAACACTAAAGCTAGCTGATGAATTCTTTACCTATTCTAGACATTGCGATAATCGCCATTTACCTTCTTGGGATTGTGATTTATGGAATTTCCAAATCAAAAAGGGGCAACTCTGAAGATTACTTTCTCGGTGGTCGCACAATGACATGGCCTATTGTTGGTATCGCTTTATTTTCGGCTAATATTTCAAGTTCTACGCTGGTAGGTTTAGCTTCAGATGCGTATCAAACAAATGTCAACGTTTATAACTACGAGTGGTATGCTGTCGTCGTGTTGATTTTCTTTTCAATATTCTTTCTTCCTTTTTACATAAAGTCAGGAGTTTATACAATGCCAGAGTTTCTGGAGAGAAGGTATGACAGCAGATCGCGTTATTATTTCTCTTTCATAACCATAATCGGGAATATTCTGGTAGATACAGCGGCAGGCCTTTACGTAGGTAAGATCGTTTTGAGTTTGCTTTTCCCTGAAATGGATTCTACGTGGATTCTCATAATTTTGGCTGTAGCAGCTGCGGCTTATACAATACCCGGTGGGCTGAACTCTGTTATACAGACAGAGGTTATTCAGGCAGTTCTTCTTATTATAGGTTCATGCTTGCTTACGTATTTTGCCTTTGACCAATTAGGAGGCGGCTGGAATACGATGATGAGCAAACTAGATGGTATGCTGGCAGCGGGTGATGTGAATTTTGGCGATAGGGCTGCAGAGGGTCATTTTATTCCAGAGAATTCTGAAGAGGTTTTTAGTCTTGTAAGACCTTCTAACGATGAATTTATGCCCTGGTGGGGACTCATAACGGGAGTGCCGCTTTTAGGTTTTTATTTCTGGGCAAATAATCAGTTTATGGTGCAACGTGTTCTGGGAGCAAAAGACCTTAATCATGGTAGACTAGGCGCTTTATTTGCCGGTTTACTTAAACTTCCTGTGATTTTTATCATGGTTGTGCCGGGAGTTTTGGCACTTTTATTATTTAATTCACTTGATATTTCAGACCTTAATTATACACTTACAAATGGTCAGGTTTGCGACGATCTTGCAAATTGCCCTAACCTTACGTATCCTGTATTGTTATTTCAGTTATTACCCACGGGCATTTTAGGTCTTGTGGTTGCCGGTCTTATGGCAGCGATGATGTCATCTGTGTCTGCTACGTTTAATTCTGCATCAACTCTTGTAACTATGGATTTTGTTCGGGTTCTTAAACCAGATCTTACGAGTAAGCAATTGGTGAGAGCAGGGCAGATAACTACCGTGATTTTAGTTGTTCTGGCAATACTTTGGGTACCTTTTATAGAACGTGTAAGTGATTCTTTATGGACGTATTTACAATTGGTGATTGCGTATACAAGTCCACCGGCTGTTTCAGCTTTTGTTCTGGGGCTTTTCTGGAAACGTGCAAATGGAACAGGTTCTATTGTGAGTCTGTTGTTTGGATTTACCATAGCCGTGTTAATGATACTTTCTCAAAGTTTTGATTGGGTTCCCGCAGTTAACGATTTACATTTCCTGGCTAAAGCATCATGGTTATTTGTGATCTGTGCTTTTGTACACGTAGTGGTAAGTTTAATGACGCCTGCACCAGATCCCGGTAAAGTGGCTGAGTATACCTATAAGAAAGAGATTTTTACATCAGAAACTGAAGAATTAAAAGCGTTACCATGGTATAAGAATTACAGAAAGCTAGCGATTATTTTGCTTATCCTTACTTCAATTATTGTGGGATATTTCTGGTAATAACCATTCAATTTTTATTATAGTCATATGACTGATGAATCATACGCTTATGACCGGGCTAAAGAATTACTTCTTAAAGTTTCTACTGAAAGAGGTTTTCTGGCCAGTGCAAATGAAATTTCAAATTACAGAAGAATTTGGGCAAGAGATGGGGTGATTTGCGGTCTGGCAGCTTTGCTTGACGGCGACGATAAATTGATTGCAACTTTTAAAGAGACGCTACTCACACTAGCCATAAATCAACACGCTTTAGGCAATATACCTTCAAATGTTCATTTTACTGAGGCTGGAACGGAAGTTAGTTTTGGCGGACTAGCGGGCCGTGTAGATACTGTGAGCTGGTTCATAATAGGTGTTTGTCAGTATGCATATAAGACAGGCGATATAAACTTGCTGGAGAAGCTCGAGCCTAATATAAAATTGGGTTTTAAGCTCATGCAGTCATGGGAGTATAACGACGGTGATCTCATGTACGTACCACGTAGCGGTAACTGGGCAGATGAATATCCCACGCAGGGATTTATATTGTACGATCAGCTGCTAAGGCTATGGGCTTTAAAGTGTTATTTATATTTTAAAGATGATTTCGCTTTAAGCGAAAAATCAGCCGTAATACGGCAAAAACTAGAAAATAATTACAAAAAACGGAAAACTGAGCAAACGGTTTATCACCCAAAGGCGTATTCTAATTTAGAGACTAGATCATATTGGGCAGCCTCTCTGGAGCCGGCTGGTTATCAAACTCAATTTGATGGTTTTGCAAATAGTCTTGCGCTTTTACTTGATCTGGGTGATGATAATGATACAAGTGAACTCATAGACTACACAGAAAATTTGCGCAGTGGTTTAAAGCTTGATTTGCTTCCGGCTTTCTGGCCTGTGATAGAAGAAGGCGATGAAGAATGGCGTTTTTTAGTAAATAACTGCAAATATCAATTCCGGAATCATCCTTATGAATTTCATAATGGTGGCACCTGGCAAATGGTAAATGGATTTTACGGTTTGGGCTTGATAAAACATGGTAAAATAGAGCAGGGAAATCGGGTTTTGCAAGTCATAAATCGGTTAAATGAGGCCAAAAACTGGTCGTTTTATGAGAATTTCAATTCAAAAACCGGTGAGCCTAATGGTGTTCCGCATTGTGCATGGAGCGCGGCGGCAAGCATTATGCTTAAACAAGGCCTGGCGGGAAACACGTTATTGATATGACAAAAGATATAGATATACTTTGTGTAGGTGAGATACTCATTGACTTTATAGGGCATCAGGAAGAAACTAATCTTCAAAAAACCACTGACTTTCATCGGTTTTTAGGCGGCAGCCCTACAAATGTCGCTGTCAATATGAAACGGCTGGGGCTTAACCCAAGACTTATAAGTACAGTAGGCGATGATGGTTTTGGTCATTTTATAAAAGATCAGATTAAAGATAAACAGCTTGATGTTAGTTCGCTCAGGATGATAGATACACATCCTACAAGTGTAATCTTTGTATCTAAGACCACCGCAACTCCAGATTTTATAGCTTACAGGCAGGCAGATAAACTCATAGGTGAGCAGCAGGTAAACAATGAGATCTTAAAACGGGCAAAAATATTTCATACAACGTGTTTCGCTTTAAACAAGAATCCTGCCCGTACCACAATTATGAATGCTGCTGGTAAAGCTGTAAAAATGGGGTGTAAACTCAGTATTGATATTAATTACAGTCCCAGAATATGGCCCAATCGTGAAAAGGCATTAAGACATATAAAAACCTATTGCAGTTACGATCCTCTTGTAAAAATAAGTGAAGATGATATGCTGCGCCTTTTTGATGAAAAACGAAGTCATCAGGCAATTTTTGACTTTTTTCATGATCTGGGGGTTGGCGTTGTTTGTCTTACGTTAGGAAGTGAGGGAGTTAAGCTTTCGCGAAAAAATGGCAGCGTTATCTCGTTTCCTGCATTTAAAATAAACAAAGTAGTAGATGCTACAGGGGCAGGTGACGCATTTTGGTCTGGCTTTCTTTTTAGTTATCTAAAAGGATATGATGATGAAAAGGCTTTAAAAACCGGTCAACAAGTTGCAGCTTTTAAATTACAGAATTTAGGAGGCCTTCCCGCACATCTGGATATTCTGGCAGAATTGTTAAAAATCAAATAGCATAAGGGCTATCTTCCCCCAAAAATTAGCTTTATTTTTGTAGCGTTAAGTACCAATCTTATGAGTAAACAAAACCGACGTCGAGAGGCTTTAGTATATCACGCAAAACCTACACCTGGAAAAATTTCAGTTGTTCCCACAAAAAAATATTCATCACAAAGAGATCTCTCATTGGCTTATTCGCCAGGGGTTGCAGAACCTTGTCTTGAGATCGAGAAAGATAAAGACAACGCCTATAAATATACTGCTAAGGGTAATCTTGTGGCGGTTATTTCTAACGGTACAGCGGTTTTAGGTTTAGGCGATATAGGTCCCGAAGCTTCAAAACCAGTAATGGAAGGTAAAGGTCTGCTCTTTAAAATATTTGCAGGTATAGACGTTTTTGATATTGAAGTAGGGACTAAAGATGTTGATGCTTTTATAGAAACGGTTAAAAATATTGCTCCAACATTTGGGGGGATAAACCTTGAAGATATAAAAGCGCCTGAAGCTTTTGAAATAGAGAGAAGACTTAAAGAAGAGCTTGATATTCCTGTAATGCACGATGATCAACACGGTACTGCAATAATTTCTGCAGCAGCTTTGCTTAATGCTCTTGAACTTGCAGAAAAAAATATAGAAGATGTACGTATAGTGGTAAGTGGCGCAGGTGCTGCCGCAGTATCATGTACAAGATTATATAAAGCCTTTGGCGCCAGAGCAGAGAATATTGTTATGCTTGACAGCAAAGGTGTAATTAGAAGTGACAGGGAAAATCTTTCTGTTGAGAAGAAAGAATTTGCTTCAGATCGTAAGATAGATACGCTTGTTGAGGCTATGAAAGATGCAGATGTATTCATCGGTCTTTCTATTGCAAACATTGTAAGTGAAGATATGCTGCTTTCTATGGCAGATAATCCTATTGTTTTTGCCATGGCAAATCCAGATCCTGAGATTCCTTATGATGTGGCTGTTTCTGTGCGTAAGGATATTATTATGGCTACAGGACGATCTGATCATCCTAATCAGGTGAATAATGTGCTTGGTTTCCCTTTTATTTTTCGCGGAGCTTTAGATGTTAGAGCCACTAAGATTAACGAAGAAATGAAAATGGCGGCGGTGAAAGCACTAGCCGAATTGACTAAAGAATCTGTGCCCGAGCAGGTAAATATCGCTTATGGCGAAACAAGGCTTAATTTTAATAGAGAATATATTATCCCTAAGCCTTTTGATCCTAGATTAATAACAAAAGTGCCGCCGGCAGTTGCACAAGCGGCTATGGATAGTGGCGTTGCACGTGTACCTATTATAGATTGGCAACGTTATGAGGACGAGCTTCTTGATAGAATGGGTTCTGATAATAAGATTGTACGTCTTCTGCTTAATCGCGCGCGCACTAACCCAAAACGTATTGTTTTTGCAGAATCAGATCAACTAGATGTTTTAAAAGCTGCACAGATCGTTCATGACGATGGTATTGCATTCCCGGTTTTATTAGGTAATCGTGAGACGATACTCGAGCTTATGCAAGAGCTGGAGTTTGACGAGGCAGATGTTGAGATAATAGATCCTAAATCTCCTGAAGAGAAGGAACATCTTAACAGATATGCCCACATCTACTGGCAATCTCGCAAACGCAAAGGGGTAACCTATTTTGATGCTCAAAAACTGATGAGACAGCGTAATTATTACGCATCTATGATGGTGAGTGAAGGTGATGTAGACGGTATGATAACAGGTTATTCTAGCAGCTATCCTTCTGCTGTAAAACCAGTACTTGAGGTGATAGGAGCTGCTCCTAATGTGCAAAAAGTCGCGACTACAAACCTGATGATTACTTCTCGTGGGCCATTATTTCTAGCAGATACTTCAATAAATATTGACCCTACGGCAAAAGAGTTGGCAAAGATCGCACAAATGACAGCGCGTACGGTACGCATGTTTGGTCTTGAGCCTGTTGTTGCAATGACCTCTTATTCAAATTTTGGATCTTCTAAAAATGAAAAAGCAGTTAAAATGAGGGAAGCCGTTTCTTACTTACACAGATACTATCCAGATCTTTTAGTAGATGGTGAAGTGCAGGCGGATTTCGCATTAAATGCGGAAATGCTAAAGAGTAAATTTCCGTTTTCAAAACTGGCAGGTAAAAAGGTCAATACCCTTATTTTTTCAAATATAGACTCGGCAAACATTACATACAAAATGCTCAAAGAACTTGATAAGGCAGATAATATTGGGCCTATCATGCTGGGTATGCGTAAGCCGGTTCATGTGTTGCAATTAGGTGCCAGTGTAGATGAGATGGTTAATATGGCGGCAATAGCTGTTATTGACGCGCAGCAAAAGGAGAAAAAACAGGAAACTACACTATAAAATCGGTCGAAAAGGCAGAAAATCAGCCTTATTCAAAGCATTTTTATTTAGTACATTTGAGGCCCCTAACATTTCCTTAACAAATGATAACACACCTCAAAGGCAAGCTTGTAGAAAAAAATCCTACCGAAATTATCATAGATTGTAATGGGGTAGGATATTTTGTCAATATATCTTTACATACTTATTCTCTTTTGCCAGATGGCGAGGCAATAAGCATTCATACCTACCTGCACATTAAAGAAGATGCGCATACGCTGTATGGGTTTATGCAAAAATCTGAAAGGGACATTTTTAAACTTCTTATTTCTGTTTCTGGCGTGGGTACAAGTACAGCGCGTACCATGCTTTCATCGCTTACTCCTGAGCAGCTTAAACAAAGTATAGCAACAGGTGATGTTCCTGTAATACAGTCTGTAAAAGGAATAGGAGCAAAAACTGCTCAACGTGTGATTCTTGATCTTAAGGATAAGATTCTTAAAGTATACGATATTGACGAAGTTTCAATAAGTACAAGCAATACCAATAAAGAAGAAGCGTTATCTGCATTAGAAACTTTAGGATTCTTACGCAAACAAGCAGAGAAAGTTTGCAATAAAATAGTGCAGGAGAATCCATCAGCAGACGTTGAAACCATTATTAAACAAGCGCTTAAAAACTTGTAATCCAATTGGGGACAAAATTATTTTTAGCTTCATCAGTACGATATATTACCTTATTCGGAATATTTGCAATTTCATTTTCTGCCTTCTCTCAAGATGACGGGCAGGAGCAGGATTCTACAGCAACGGGATATTCTCTTGGCAGACTTGAGCTAAAGAATCCCAGTAGCATTATTGCAAAATATATATATGACCCACAGACAGACCGTTATATTTATAGTGAGAAACTAGGTGATTTTGATATTAATTATCCACTTATCTTAACTCCGCAGGAGTTTAAAGACATGGTGCGTAAAGAACAAATGCGCCAGTACTTTAAAGAAAAGATCGCTGCCGTAGATGGTAAAACCGAAGAAGGACAGGAGGCTCAAAAAAATCTATTGCCTAATTTCTATGTAGATTCTAACCTTTTTGAATCGATTTTTGGCGGTAATACGATAGAATTGATTCCACAGGGATCTGTAGAGATGGATCTGGGAGTGCTTTATACAAAACAGGATAACCCAAGTTTCTCACCCAGAAACCGAAGCAACTTCAGTTTTGATTTTGATCAGCGCATTAGTCTTAGCTTACTAGGTAAAGTAGGAGAAAGACTGCAGGTAAATGCGATGTATGATACAGAATCTACGTTTGATTTTCAGAACCAGATAAAACTTGAATACACGCCTACTGAAGATGATATTGTACAAAAGATAGAAGTGGGTAATGTGAGTATGCCATTAAATAGTGCGCTTATTCAGGGTTCACAAAGTTTATTTGGTGTAAAAACCCAGTTACAATTTGGGAAAACGACTGTAACAGGTGTGTTTTCAGAACAGCAAAGTCAGACAAATTCTGTAACCGCAGAAGGTAGCGGGACAGTTGAGGATTTTGAGATTTTTGCTTTAGATTATGATGAAAACAGGCATTATTTTCTTTCGCATTATTTTAGAGATCACTACGACGAGGCTCTTGCGAGTTATCCATTTGTAAATTCTAATATACAGATCACGCGTATAGAAGTTTGGGTCACAAACCGAAACCAAACAGTTCAGGGTACACGTAATATTGTAGCTGTTCAGGATATTGGTGAATCTAATCCTGAAAATATTGGTCTTGCAGCACCGCCTTCAGGGTTTGTAAACAGACCTTCAGGTTCTTATCCTGCAAATGCAAATAATGATTTTAATCCTTTTGGCATAAACGGTAACGGTCAAACCGTTCTTAATAATGCAATTAGAGATGCTGCAACCGTAGAACAAGGTTTTGGTGGTGTTCCTGTTTCAGACGGAACAGATTATGTATTGCTGGAGAACTCGAGACAACTTACTTCAAATGAATATACGCTTGATGCTACCTTGGGTTATATATCTTTAAACCAGAGGTTGAATAATGATGAGGTTCTTGGGGTGGCTTTTCAATATACCGTGAACGGGCAGGTTTATCAGGTGGGCGAATTTGCAAATGATGGTGTAGATGCAACCGGCAGTCCGTATGCCGATGATGATGGCGATGGTGTGCCAAATGTTGTTGATGTTGATGCAGATGGAGATAATATTAATGAAAATGGACAGGATACTGACGGTGATCAAATAACAGACGCTGCAGATGCAGATCAAACTGCAGGCGCAGATGTGAATAACGATGGTATTCTTGATCAGTTTATTCCGCCGGGTCAAGGTGGTGAACCTAAAGCTCTTGTGGTTAAAATGCTGAAAAGCAACATTACAACTGTGGCTGAACCGGTTTGGGACCTGATGATGAAAAACATCTATGGCCTTGGTGCAGGACAGTTGCAGCAAGATGGTTTTAGACTTAATATAGTATATACTGATCCTTCCCCGCTTAATTATATTACATCTGCAGAAGGCGGCCCTGCGCTTCCGGACGATGTAGATCAAACTTCGTTATTACGTGTTTTTAATCTTGACAGGCTAACGACTTATGGTGATCCTCAGGTAGGAGGAGATGGTTTTTTCGATTTTGTGCCGGGACTTACGGTAAACGTGAGAAATGGTAGTATAATTTTCACCTCTGTGGAACCTTTTGGTGAGTATCTCTTCAATAAACTTAGAAGCGAAACCGGTGAGGTTTATGATGACGGTGTAGATATGACAAATGATGAGCAGCAGACATACAATGCAAACCAGCGTAAATATGTGTACAAGTCACTTTATACTTCTACTAAGACTGCTGCGAGAGATAATGCGGATAAGAATAAATTTCAATTAAAAGGAAAATATAAATCTACACAGGAAGATGGTATCCCAATAGGTGGGTTTAATGTGCCCCAAGGTTCTGTGACTGTGACTGCGGGTGGACGTGTTTTACAAGAAGGTCTTGATTACACAGTAGATTATGCAAGAGGCAGAGTAATTATTCTTGATCAGGCTTTAATAGCTTCTAATATACCTATTCAGGTTTCCACAGAAAATAACACGCTTTTTGGTCAACAGACAAAACGTTTTACGGGTATTAATGTAGAACATAGATTTAACGAGAATTTTTTAATAGGAGGGACTCTTATAAATTTAAATGAAAGACCATTAACTCAAAAAGCCAATTATAGTTTTGAGCCTATAAACAATACCATATTTGGTCTTAATGCTAATTATTCTACAGAGGTTCCGTTTCTAACTCGATTGGTTAATAAACTTCCTAACATAGATACAGATGTAATGTCTAATGTTTCTATGCGTGGTGAGTTTGCTTATCTGCTTCCGGGCCAACCAAAAGCTACCGATTTTAACGGAAAAGCGACCTCTTACGTTGACGATTTTGAAGCTGCCCAAACATCAATAGATGTTAGTTCACCTTTGCAATGGTACATGTCTTCTGCTCCTATTGGTTTTGGCGGTGAATTATCAAATGGAGATTTAGCTTCGGGTTATAGAAGAGCAAAATTAGCCTGGTACAGTATAGATCCTATTTTTTACACCAGCCAGAGACCCGGTGGTATCAATAACGATGATATTTCTACATATGCCACCAGACGTGTTTTTAGAGATGAGATTTTCCCCCAGCAGGATATAGTTGCAGGAACAACTCAGGCTTTATATACACTTGATCTTGCGTATTACCCAACAGAACGGGGAGCATACAATTATAGCCCAGACGCTCAGGATGGTGTGCTAAGTAATCCTGAAGATAATTTTGGTGGAATGATGCGTCAATTTACTTCAACAGATTTTGAGCAATCTAATGTAGAATTTATAGAATTCTGGTTGATGGACCCGTTTATCTATCCAGAGAACGCCGGCAACACAGGCGGCCGTTTGACCTTAGACCTTGGTAGTATTTCTGAAGATGTGCTAAAAGATGGTCGTAAACAGTACGAGAATGGTCTGCCCAAAGATGGCGGTACGCAAAATAGTTCTGCAACAGCATGGGGAAAAGTGCCCACAAACCAGGCGCTGGTCTATGCTTTTGATACACAGGGGCAGGAGCGTACCAATCAGGATGTAGGTTATGATGGTTTAAGTGATGCTCAGGAAGCTGCTATGTTCTCAGGTTTTGCAGGTTTACCAGATCCTTCAGCAGATAATTATCAATATTTTGTAGCGGCAGAAGGTTCTGTACTTGACAGGTACAAGAACTATAATGGGCAGGAAGGGAACTCGCCGGTAGATGTTACTCAGACTAACCGTGGTTCTACTACATTTCCTGATGTAGAAGATATAAACCGCGATAATACGATGAACACGGTTGATAGTTATTATGAATATCAACTTGATATAACACCACAAAGTCTAACGATTAATAATGAGTACATCATAGATGTGCGTCAGGAGCAAAATTATGAATTACCTAATGGTAGCACGATTCCTGTAAGATGGTTGCAGTTTAAAATTCCTATTAATCAACCTACAAATACAGTAGGAGGGATATCAGACTTTAGATCAATTCGCTTTATGCGAATGTTTATGAGCGGCTTTAGCCAGAATACTGTACTTCGTTTAGGCACACTTGATCTTGTGCGAGGTGACTACCGCAGGTATGATCTTACTCTGGATCCTGATCTTTCTGATCCTGCAACTGAAAGTACACAGTTTGAAGTTGCTGCTGTAAGTATACAGGAGAATGAAGATAGAGAGCCTATACCATACACCTTACCTCCCGGGGTTTACCGTGAAGAATTAATAAACAACAATAATAACATACGCCAGAATGAGCAATCGCTTTCTTTAAGTGTTTGTGATCTTGAGGCGCAGGATAGTCGTGCGGTTTATAAGAACTTTAGATTAGACATGCGTCAATACAAAAATCTAGAGATGTTTGTGCATGCAGAATCGCAGATCAATCAGGTAGCATTACGTGATAATGAGCTGGTAGCTTTCGTTAGAATGGGAACAGATTTAAGTGAAAATTTCTATCAGATAGAATTGCCACTTACACCTACAGATTTTGGTACTACCAGTCCAGACGCTATTTGGCCCGAGGCAAACAGATTAAATATTCCTTTTGAATTACTTCAAAAAATAAAGGCAACTTTCTTTGGAGGTTCTATTGTGCTAGATGATCCCAATGTAATAACCTATTTTGATGAAAATGGTGATCTAATTACTAATCCCGAAGAAACTCCTTATGAAACCGGTAGCATACGTGTAGGTATTAAAGGTAATCCTAGTTTTGGTGACGTGCGAGTACTTATGTTAGGTTTAAAGAATGGGAATGAAACCAATGGGCGTGATATATGTGGAGAAGCCTGGTTTAATGAATTACGACTTTCAGATCTTCAGAATGAAGGGGGTTGGGCAGGAATCGCCAATATTGATGCAAATATCGCCGATTTTGCCACTGTTTCTGCCACCGGAAGGCAAACTACTATCGGTTTTGGAGGTATAGATGAAGGCCCTAATATGCGCAGCAGGGAAGATGTAAAATCTTACGATGTGGTTACTAATGTAAATGTGGGGCAGTTATTACCGAAAAAATGGGGTATTCAGCTTCCTTTTAACTACGCCGTAGGTGAGGAGATCATCACGCCACAATATGATCCTTTATATACAGATATAGAATTACAGACCAGTCTTGATAATGCTGCGACCTCTGCAGATCGTGATGAGATTGAAGGGCGATCTGTTTCGCATACGCGAAGACGCAGTGTAAATCTTATTGGGGTGCGCAAAGAACGCACGAGTGATGCAAAACCAATGCCTTATGATATTGAGAATCTTACTTTAGCCTATAGCTATAATCAGGAAGATCATAAGGATTTTGAGATAGAGCAATCGAGAAATCAAAATGTACGCGTAGGCGGAACTTACAATTATACTTTTGATGCAAAACCCTTTGAGCCATTTAAAGAAAATGATTCAATATTTACCAGTAAGTACTGGCAATTGCTTAAAGATTTCAACTTCAATTATCTTCCTGCAAGTGTTTCTTTAACTACAAATATCACCAGACAATTCAGTCAGCAAAAGTTTAGAGATATAACATTACCTCCAGGCTCTATTGTTCCGGAATTTTCGCAACGGAATTATTTGTTTGACCGGCAATTTTCTTTGAATTATCCCGTCACGCAGTCATTGCGACTAAATTTTGATCAGTCTCAGAATAGAATTGTGCGCAATTATTTACAGGATGATGATTCTATAGACCCTGAAGCGGGAGGTATTTATGATGGTTTCTTTGATGTGGGTACACCCAGCAGGCATTACCAGACTTTGCAGGCAAACTATGATCTTCCTATAAGTAAAATACCGTTTCTTGATTTCGTAAAAGCAACATATTCATACACTGCAGATTTTCAGTGGAACAGAGGTTCGTCGCAATTTCAGTCATTAGAAAATATTCCAGATCTGGGTAATTCTGTAGAAAATGCAAACACGCATGCTATTAATGGTTCGCTAGACATGACCTCGTTTTACAATTCTATAGGTCTGGTAAAAAAACAACCAGCTGGTGCAGCAACTTCACGCGCCGCAAGAAGCAGGGCTGTGCCTACTTTAGGTGATGACAATGAGACCGCAGCACAGCAACCAGAATCAGGTAAGCTGTCTGCCGGTGAAAAAGCCACAAATACAGCTATAGGAATATTAACAGGTATCAAGCAAATACAAGTTAATTATCAACAGAATAACGGTACTTATCTTCCCGGTTATTTACCCGGAGTTGGTTTTATAGGTACGCTGCGTCCCACTACCGGTTTTATATTTGGTAGTCAGGCAGAAGTGCGAGATTATGCAGCAAGAAAAGGCTGGTTAACCCTTTATCAGGAATTTAACCAACAGTATCGTGAGGTTGAAAACAGGCAACTGGATATTCAGGCGCAGGTAGAGTTTATTCCAGATCTTACCATAGATGTAAATATGAATCGCATCTATCAGGAAACGTATAATGAAAACTACAGAGTAGATCCTCAAACTCTGCAATATCAGACTTTGACAGGGAGTACTTATGGAAATTTCAATATTTCCACCTTAATGATAGGATCTGCTTTTGGCAAGAATACCGCTGAAAATTCGCAGGTTTTTAACGATTTTAGGTCAAATAGGCTGGTTATTGCACAACGTCTGGCTCAGGATTTTTACGGTACTTCAGATTATCCTACAGATGAGAATGGGTATCCTGTGGGTTACGGGCGTACAAACCAGGCTGTGCTTATACCTGCATTTTTATCAGCTTACACAGGCGGCAGTGCAGACAATGTTTCGCTGGGAGCATTTAGAAGTTTTCCGTTACCTAACTGGAATATAAAATATACCGGTTTTATGAAGTTAGACTGGTTTAAAAAGAGGTTTAAGCGTTTTTCTGTAAATCATGGTTACAGAGCGGGATATACGATAAATCAGTTCAACACCAATCTTAATTATAACAGGCAGCGTAATACATCACCAGAAGATGCGCAGGTAGATCAGGCAGGTAACTTTTTAAACGAGACGCTATATTCTAATATTAATCTTGTTGAGCAGTTTTCGCCCTTAATTCGGTTAGATTTTGAAATGCGTAACTCAGTTAAAATTTTAGCCGAAATACGGAAAGACCGTGCTTTGTCGCTTAGCTTTGATAATAATTTAATGACAGAAATTAACGGTAATGAATATATAATTGGGCTGGGATATCGTCTAAAAGACATTACATTTGCTACAAACATTGGTGGAAAACGCACGATCTTAAGGAGTGATTTAAACTTTAAAGCAGATCTTTCATTGCGACAAAATGAGACCATTGTGCGTTATTTAGATATTGATAATAATCAAGTAACTTCAGGTCAGGATATTTATGGGCTCAGGTTTACGGCAGATTATGCATTAAGTAAGAATTTAACGGCCATATTCTACTATGACCATTCATTTGCTACCTACGCAATATCTACCGCGTTCCCGCAAACAACCATTCGTTCTGGTTTGACCTTACGTTATAATTTTGGAAATTAATAACACTTAAAATATAATGAGTTTACCAGCAGATTTAAAGTATACCAAAGATCACGAGTGGGTTCGTGTTGAAGGTGATGTAGCCACAGTAGGAATCACAGATTTTGCTCAGGGAGAGTTAGGTGATATCGTATACGTAGAGGTAGAAACAGTAGACGAGACCTTAGATAAAGATGAGGTTTTTGGTACTGTAGAGGCGGTAAAGACCGTTTCAGACCTGTTTTTACCTTTAACAGGAGAGATCATTGAGTTTAATGACAAGCTAGAATCTGAACCAGAAGCTGTAAATAACGATCCTTATGGTGATGGCTGGATGATTAAAGTTAAGATTTCAAACCTTGATGAGGTTGAGCAATTGCTTAGTGCAGAAGCCTATGGGGAGATTATTGGCAAGTAAATTCTTTTCGCTTTTTGCAGCCATCGTTTATACAATATCGCTGGCTGTAGTCTCAATGATGCCTACCCCAGAGATTCCCGGAGCACCTGATTATTCAGACAAAATATTTCATTTTTGCGCTTATATAGGGTTTACCGGGTTGTGGTTTTTGTTCTTTTATTTATTTGGAATTAAAAATAAACGTTTACGATCTGTAGTTTTAATTACAATTTTTATCGCTCTTTTTAATGGTACGATAATTGAAGTAATGCAAGGGTGGTTAACCACTTACAGATCAGCAGATCCTAAGGATATGATTGCAAACTCAGCAGGAATTTTAACATGTGTTTTGCTGATTATTGCCTTTAGACCCAAACTGCATCAATTAAAATCAAAATTTTAATTTCATATTGCAGATGATTTTATTTAAATTAGCAATCCTTAACAACTAAGATTTTATGGAACCTAAGAAAAATCCGAAAGCAGACCTGGGCAGAAGAAGCGTTCTCTTCTTTCAAATAGGTTTGATTTTAATCCTCGCGCTTACTTATGGAGCGATCGAGTGGAAAACTTATGAAAAGAAGGCGATCGATATTGGCCAGTTAGACATGGACGATGTATTGGAAGAAGATATTCCAATTACAGAACTGAACACGCCACCACCACCACCACCGCCACCACCGCCACCAGCACCCGAAGTTATCGAGGTAGTTGAGGATGAAGCAGAGGTAGAAGAAACTGTAATAGAATCTACAGAAACCAATCAAGAAGAAGAGATTGTAGAAGTAGAAGACGTACAGTTTGAAGAAGAAGAAGAAATTGCAGATGTACCATTTGCAGTTATTGAGAACGTACCTATTTTCCCTGGTTGTGAGAACGAAAGTGGAAACGACGCTAAAAAGAAATGTATGTCTGAAAAGATATCATCTCTTGTAAACCGAAAGTTTAATACAGAATTAGGTAGTGAACTTGGGTTAAGCGGTGTAAACAGAATTTACGTGCGTTTTAAAATTGACAAAAACGGGAATATCGTTGATATAGGTTCTCGTGGACCGCATCCTAGACTAGAGCAGGAAGCAGAACGTGTAATTAAATTGTTACCTAAAATGACTCCTGGTAAACAGAGAGGAAAATCAGTAGGTGTACTTTATTCACTACCTATTGTATTCCAGGTGCAGGATTAAATAAAAGTTATCTATAATTTAAAATCCCGTCCGCGAAAGCGAGACGGGATTTTTTTTGGCAAGCTTGTTGTTAACGTTTTAATAGATTATTAACTGTTAAAACTATTTTATGAAAACTTCACAAAAAAGTGGCGATTCTGTTCGGCAAAACAGAATCAGCCCAACAAGCAAGCATGATGTAAATTTACGAAAAAACAACTTGGTCTATTTTCAAATAGGTCTTATTGTAGCGCTCCTTCTTGTACTCTTCGCTGCTGAGTATAAAACACCAGTAAAAATGTATGTCCCTGAACAAATGCCTGAAACCACAGCTTTAAATGTAATGGACTGGGATGAGAATTTCACCGTTGCAAAAAGAGAACAACCTAAAACTGAAACAAAAAAAGCATCAACCACTCTGCCGCCTATCGAGGTTCCTGATGATTTTGTTACTCCTAAGATGGCAGATGATATTTTTCCTCATCCGGAGCCAGAACCAGATTTTAATCCTAATTTTTTAGATACTAAAAAAGAACAGCCTATAGAAAATGTAGACTTTAGAAAAGTAGAATTTGTTCCTGTCTACCCAGGTTGCGAAGGTTTAGACACGAATGATGAGCGCAAAACGTGTATGCAAGAGAAGATAAATAAGCTAATAAGCAGAAAGTTTGACACAAATATTGGTAGTAAGTATGGTTTGTCTGGTATGAACAGAATTGATGTGCAATTTACCGTTGATGAAAATGGGAATATAGTTGATGTAAAAACGCGCGCGCCTCATCCTGCTCTGGAGAAAGAAGCAGAACGCGTAATTGAGCTAATACCTCAAATGAAACCGGGAAAACAACGCGATAAAAGCGTTCGTGTTATTTACGGGCAACCCATCCTTTTTAAAACTGAGAATTAATTTGAGCTAATTTTTACTATAAAAAACCCGTTTTTAACTTGTTAAAGGCGGGTTTTCCATTTTATCCTATTTCAAAAAAAGCCATATCTTGCTGCCGCCTTAATCTATTTTTATTATAATGAAGTCTACTGTCTCATTACTTCTATTGTTTATTTTCATTAATACTGCCTACTCGCAAAACTCACAAAATACTTTTGAGAAATATCCTGTATTCCCTCAATGTGAAAATGTTGAGATTAGCCAGATGCCAGAATGTTTCAGGAATACGTTGATTCAATTTATTATGGAGAATTTTAAAACTCCGTCAATTGTTGAAGAAGAGGGTTATAAGGGGGAACTGGTAGTTCTTTTTGAGGTTGATAAGGATGGGAAATTCAATATCTTAAATACAGAAGCTGTTTATGAAGAACTAAAAGAGGAGATTAAGCGCGTGTTTGTAGCATTGCCTCAAATCACACCTGCTTCTTATGATGCCAGACCAACGTACATGCAGTTTAGCATGCCTATACAGTTGCCGCTATCACGCAATACGCGAGATAATAAAGAGCTTAGTAATGAAACCTCAAAAGTTATTGATCTGCGTAAAAATGAGTATGATGATTTAAAAACTGATCTAACATATCAGGATAATGAATACACCAGCCAATTAAATATTCCTCTTTCTCATCAGGTCTATAGTAGGTTTGATTATGAAATGAACCTTGTAGGCACAAATAGTCACACGGCCAGCAAGCCTTTCCTTTACCAGGAAGTGAATAATTATTATGATTTTGAAAGTAAAAAAACCTCCCTTTTAAAGGCAAAAACCTCCTGGTTTGGCCGAAAATTCTGGAATGAGCATATGGTAACTCTGCAGCATGAGAACTACTGGTTTACACTAGATCCGGGAGCAGATCTACAATTGGGTTTTGAAACCGCAAATAATGAAGATCAAAGCTACACGTATAATAATACGAGAGCGTTAATTTTTCAGGGCGGCCTGGGTAAGAAATTAAATTTCTATACCGTTTTTTACGAAAGTCAGGGTTCTTTTGCCGGTTACTTTAATAGATACGCACGCTCTATACGTCCTGACGGCGGTAATCCTGCTATCGTTCCTGGCAGAGGTATTGCGGCAGAATCTCGTGCAGGAGATTTTGATTATCCTATCGCAGAAGCATATTTATCTTTTACTCCCAGTAAATATTTTAACCTTCAGTTTGGTCACGGTAAGAATTTTATAGGCGATGGTTACCGCTCATTAATTTTGAGTGATAACGCGAGCCCTTATCCATTTTTCAAAATCAATACAACTTTTTGGAAATTTAAATACACTAACACCTGGATGTCGTTGCGTGATGTACGGCCAGAGGTTGTAGGTGATGGTTCTTTTCGTACAAAATATATGGCAAATCACTACCTGAGTTTTAATGTTTCAAAACGATTGAATATTGGTCTCTTTGAAAATGTGATCTGGGAGAATGATAATGACCGTGGTTTTGATCTCAATTATCTCAATCCTGTGATATTTTACAGAGCCATTGAGTTTTCTACTGGCTCAAGAGGAGGAAACGCTTTAATAGGCTTAAGCGGAAAGTATAAATTCAGTGACCAGTTTAATGCGTATGCTCAGGTCATTATTGACGAATTTTCTACGGGAGCAATTACGGGTAATGCAAAAAGCTATAAAAATAAGCAAGGTGTGCAACTAGGCTTAAAATATTTTAATGCTTTTAACATTCCTGATCTGCAATTGCAAGTAGAATTTAATCAAGTAAGGCCTTATGTTTATTCTAACAATGAGATCATTTTAAATTACGGCCATAATAATCAATCTATGGCGCATCTATGGGGAGCTAATTTTAGAGAATTTATAGCTATTGCTCGTTATGAAAATGCGCGTTGGTATGGTACTGCAAAATTCATTTATGGCACACGTGGGTTTGAGATGGGAGATATAAATGATGTTTTCTATGGTGGTAGTATTTATGGCAATGATGAGAATCGCCCTTCTGATGATGGAATTTTACTAGGCCAGGGGAATAAAACAAATACGTTACACGGTAATCTTGAAGTGGGCTATTTAATTAACCCCGCTACTAATTTAAAAGTTTATTCATCAATCATCTATAGAGATAACACGACAGAGGTCTATGATCCTGTAAATTTAGATGAGACTACACTTTGGGTAAACTTCGGTTTTAGAACAGATCTGTTCAACTGGTATTTCGATAACTAAATAGTATAAAAAGAAAGGTGTGCTTTTAAAAGCACACCTTTATACTAGCGGGGAAGACGGTCGGGGGTTCGTCCGTAATGTCTAAATCTTAATTCGTATAACCATCACATCAAACGGATAAGAACAATACAATTCGGAAATAAGTTGGGATACCTTTTAAGGAATTCCTGACCACCCTGATTATTTAGCGAGCTAAATAGTCGTTTTCAACGGTAAAAATCCGCTATTAATCCTGCTAAGATATAAATTATTAATAAAATTTATTAATTAATTTGCTTATTAATTGAAATTTCCATTCAAAAATTAAGAATATTTAACTGATTATGACCTTATAAGAAAGAGAAGAAGATCATTTTTTCTATTCAGCTGCATATTTTTGTAAATTACACTCTTAGAATTATAGCAACATATACAGATAAATGAAAATCAATAAACTACATATTGCGCTACTTCTTATTTTAAGTTGTAGCGGTATAACACCAACCTTAAAAGCTCAAGAAAAAATGACCGAATTTGACAAAAACTTTGTGCATACTGTTTTCTTTTGGTTACATAACCCCGGTGATCAGGAAGACAGAACAGCGTTTGAAACTTCGCTTAAAAAATTCTTAAATTCAAGTTTATACGCAAACACACATTTTATAGGTACTCCTGCAAATACTCCGCGTGATGTGGTAGATAGTTCATATACCTATTCTTTAGTTCTCACTTTTCCTTCTAAAGAGATTCAGAATAAATATCAAAGTGAAGAAGCGCACCTACTTTTTATTGAAGAATCTGCCCATTTATGGGATAAAGTAATTGTCTATGATTCCGTTGGGATAAAAGGATATTAAAAAGATCTGAGGTAATGAGGTGAAGTTTTGTCTAAATTGTCACCTCATTTACTGCATTAACTACAATTTCCAGATCGTTTACACCTCTAAAGCCGCTAAATCCTACGGCTAACATTTTATCTCCTAATTTTATGGGTTGACCACCTTCCCAGCCAATAAAATCTGGTCTTTCTATGCCAAATTGATTATCATCTAGCTTACCAGCGAAAACGAGCTCTTCAAATTCGCCGGTTTTTTGCCGGTGATCCATACCTGGCTGGCTTTAGTCCAGGCAATTTTATAAAAGTGGCGCTGCTTGACTTTATCCTTGCCATACATTTTGCCGTAAACCTGAGCATCTTCATCAATAATACAAACAGCAACGTTGCCTTCAGCAATAGAACTATCTTCAGGATGCATCATATATTTAGGTATCTGCTCTTCAAACGATTTAAAAATCTGCTCGATTGCCTCTAAAAACTCCGATTTTGACATAAAAATTGACTTATAATGTTTAAAATAAAATGGTGATCTTCAAACAGAATATTGAAAATCACCATTTAAATGTACAAAAGTTATTTGCTATTTCTGCCTAAGATTTAATAGCTATTTTTTAATTATTAAAGTCCGTCGTAAGGCTCTCATAGAAGGTCTGGCGTATTTTAGGACCGTTTATAAAAGCGTCTTTCATAGCCTCATCACTGTAGAAATCGCCGGTAAGTGATTCATCAGCAATAATATCCTCCTTGCTTGTGCTAGAGTCTATAGCCTGCTGTACATTAGATTGAATGCCTTTTAGCATTTCTACATATTTCTCATAATCTGCTTTAGTCGCAAGAGCACCATGACCCGGAATAATTTTGGTATCATTATTTATAAGCATCAATCCCGCTTTTCCCGCTTCAATATCACCTGCCACACTACCGCCGCTTGACAGATCTATAAACGGAAAGGAACCATTAAAAAATGTATCTCCTGTGTGTAAGACATTACTTTGTGGGAAGTAGATCATAGAATCTCCATCTGTATGGGCATTGTGCACATGAGTGGCAAGAATATCATTACCGTTAACGTGAATCATCACATCTTCATTAAATGTAATGACCGGCAAACCATTGTTTTGTTTTTCGCTTAAGCGTTTTCTCACATTCTCCTGGGCAAGAATTAAAGTTCCTTCTTTCTCAAAATTCGCATTGCCGCCGGTATGGTCACCATGAAAATGTGTGTTAGCTAAAAATTTTACTGGCTTGTCGCTTATTGTTTTGATGGCATCCAGAATCTTTTGAGAAAGAGGAGCAAACTCATCGTCGATCATGAAAACGCCATCTTCACCCGTAGATATGCCAATGTTACCGCCGTTTCCTATAAGCATGAATATATTTTCACTTACCGGGATCACTTTGATCTCGACATCGCTCATGTCCTGAAAGGCAAAAGTTTGTAGTGTTAATGATAGAAGTAGGAGTGTTAGTAGTTTAATTTTTTTCATAGTTTTTTTAATTCATTTTTCTTTTTGTGAAAGTTAATTAAAATTAGGCGCTGTTTATATGGTTTTAATTTGGTATTTCATTGTGAGTAATATAAGTGTTGAGTATCTTTGCACGACTTTTTAAAGACCCCAATCTCAGCATATTTGAGCTTAGTTAAAACACATACTGAAAGCGTATCTGCCTGGACAGATTTTAAGGAGATCACCAAGATGCGTCTTGCTATAAGCGTGGTTTTTTCAAGCATCGCAGGTTATTTTCTGGGTGCATATGAGATAGACTGGTACACTGTTTTCCTGCTGGCTGTAGGTGGCTATTTTATGGTGGGCGCTTCTAATGCGTATAACCAAATAATAGAGCGTGATCTTGATGCTCTGATGGATCGCACGAAGAATAGACCTATTCCTGCCGGGCGTATGACAGTCGCTAATGCTTTTGTAATTGCAAGTGTTTTTACGGTGCTTGGGCTTATAACTCTTTGGGTGATCAACCCAACGACAGCATACTTTGGTGCTGTTTCTATTTTTCTATATGTATGTGTTTATACGCCATTAAAAACCAGAACTCCGCTTTCGGTTTTTGTGGGTGCTTTTCCCGGGGCTATTCCTTTTATGATGGGCTGGGTTGCTGCTACAGATAGTTTTGGCATTGAGCCCGGAACTTTGTTTATGATTCAGTTTTTCTGGCAGTTTCCACATTTTTGGGCAATAGGCTGGTTTTTATATGACGATTATAAAAAAGGTGGATTTTTTATGTTGCCTACTGGAAAACAAGATAAAGGAACAGCTTTACAGGTCGTTTTTTATACCATTTGGACCGTTTTAGTGTCACTTATACCAGCTTTTGGCGTTACGGGGAGACTTTTTCTAACGCCTGTTTCGGCTGTTATAATAGGTGTTTTAGGCTTAGGGCTCCTGTTTTATGCTTTACGACTTTATAAGAATATGAATGCGGTTACAGCAAAACGGTTAATGCTTTCTAGTGTAAGCTACATTACGTTATTGCAAATAATATATGTGGCAGATAAATTTTTGAGATGATAGATTATACAGTACAACCCGAAGAAGAAAAACTCCAGAGATCAAAAAAAATGATGCTTTGGTTTGGTATTATTAGTCTTTCTATGATGTTTGCGGGATTAACCAGTGCATATATTGTAAGTAAAGAGCGTAAGGACTGGTTAACAGATTTTCAATTACCACAGGCTTTTTACATTAGTACTGCGGTGATTATTTTAAGTAGTATAACCATGCATCTGGCCAAGCGCTCAGTTTTGGCTCAAAAAGAAAGTGCAGGCAGACTATTTCTTATCGCTACGCTGATACTGGGAGGTGCCTTTGTGTTTCTTCAGTTTTTAGGATTTGATCAAATTATTTCAGAAGGATACTATTTTACAGGTAGTGACAGCACGGTTACAACGTCGTTTATATATGCTTTCGTTATTAGTCATATTGTTCACATAGGAGCAGGTTTGCTGGTTCTAATTATTGTACTTGTTAATCATTTAAGGGGTAAATATACTCCCGGAAGAACGTTGGGTATAGAACTGGGCGCCACTTTCTGGCACTTTGTAGATGTGCTTTGGGTATATCTGTTTTTGTTTCTTTTATTCTTTAGATAGGAATAATTTTTTTCACCAATCATTTGTATTTTGCAGATATTACGGTAGTTATGGCGCTTTTTTGAATGGTTATAAATACCATTTTTAACTTTGAAAACCATTTTAAAAATACCTATTTTTGCAAGGCTTATAAAACCAAAACTTATTTATGGACGCTACTGCTGTTAGAACAGGCACCGAAGGCAAAATCTGGGGAGGTGGTAATCAACCCTTAAAAGTTAGTTACGGAAAGATGATGATGTGGTTTTTCATCCTTTCAGATGCACTCACATTTTCCGGCTTTCTCGCCGCTTATGGATTTTCCAGATTTAAATTTATCGATTCCTGGCCTATAGCAGATCAGGTGTTTACTCACTTTCCTTTTTTACACGGTGTAGATGCGCCTATGTATTATGTCGCGTTAATGACATTTATACTTATTTTCTCATCTGTGACAATGGTGCTTGCGGTTGATGCGGGACATCATATGCAAAAGAATAAGGTTATATGGTATATGTTCTTTACCATAATAGGTGGTTTAGTATTCGTAGGTTCTCAAGCATGGGAATGGACTAATTTTATTCAGGGGGAATACGGTGCTGTAGAAACACGGGCCGGTAAAATACTTCAATTTGTTAATGCAGAAGGCGAGCGAGTCGCGCTTGAAGATGTTGCTGCTGATATTTCTGTAGAAAGAGAGGAGCTAACTCGTAGTAAGGGGCTTTGGTATCTTGAAGAACAAAGCACTTTGCCAGACGTTAGTTTTGCGCAGGTAAAAGCTGGTTTTCTTGCTGATAATAATCTTTTTATACGTACCCAATCTCAAACTGAAGAAGGAGAGAAAGTAGTGCTTTCAAGAGAAGAATCTATTAAAAAATTAAATGACGATGGTGTAGGAGTAGTGCAGGGCGCAAATCTTAGACATAATGAATATGGAGCGCCTTTGTTTGCTGACTTCTTTTTCTTTATCACCGGTTTTCATGGTTTTCACGTATTTTCTGGAGTGGTGCTTAATTTTATCATCTTCATTAATGTAATCATGGGTACTTACGAGAGAAGAGGTAGCTATGAGATGGTAGAGAAAGTAGGTCTTTACTGGCACTTTGTAGATTTGGTTTGGGTATTTGTATTTACCTTCTTCTATTTGGTTTAATATTAAATTTAGCTTTAAGCTTTTTTCTAAAATATAAAAAATGGCACAAGACGCAGTACATCACGAGTCAGCTAGCAAAAGGATTTGGACTGTATTTTTTATCCTTTCTGTAATAACAATAGTAGAAGTATTTTTAGGTATAGTTAAGCCGGAATTTCTGGTAGATACTTATTTGCTTCGCATGAAGTTGCTTAACTGGATCTTTATCGTTCTTACAGTGGTTAAAGCTTACTACATAGTTTGGGCTTTCATGCATATGGAGCATGAGACTAAAGGGATGAGAAGAGCCGTAGTATGGACGGCAATATTTTTAATTTGTTACTTAATGTTTATCCTGCTCACAGAAGGTGAGTATATATTTGATGTGTATCACGATGGATATCAAAGCTGGGATTTTTAATAAGATTTGAGACGGCTGCTTTAGCCGTCTTTTTTTTAGCTAGAATTTATTTTAGTGAAACGGTGATGGGGTAATGCGATCAATAGCTAAGAAAGTATAATGAAAAAGAATTTAGTTTTAGGAGTATTATTTATTCTTCCCATAGTGGCTTATCTCTTCTTTGCATCGGGAATACATAATTTTGCAAAACTTCCCATTTTAACTACAAGTGTAAAAGAACTTGATTTTGCGCCAGAAGTTGAGCTTAAAGATCATATTACCGTTTTAGGTTTTCTGGGTGATGAGATACCTGCAGAAGGAGGTACACTTTTCAATCTTAATCAAAAAATCTACACTTATTTTAGTCAGTTTGATGATTTTCAGTTTGTGTATTTGGTGCCGGAAGGTACAGATAAAGAAAAGCTGCAGGATGTTATTGATGAGCTTTCACAGATTAGTGATATGACGCACTGGAAGTTTGTATTCACAACCACAGACAATATAAAATCGGTCTTTAATAGCCTAAAATCGCCCTATAAGCTCGAAAATGACCATGGCTCTCCATATATTTTCATTATTGATAAAGAGGGAAATCTTAGAGGTAGAGATGATGATGAGGATGTGGGAGATTTATATGGTTATAATAGTACAGATGTTGCAGAGTTGGCTAATAAAATGAAGGATGATGTAAAAATTGTTCTGGCAGAGTACAGGCTGGCACTAAAGAAATATAACGCAGAGAGAAAGAAATAATATGAATGCAAAAAAAACCTATATAGGTATAGCTGTGATCGTTCTTATTTTTGGGTTACTCGTGATTCCCAAGATTATAGAGCGTTTAAGTAATGATGAAGTGGTTGTAAATGACAGGCTCAATGTCGCTCAAAAACAAACGGCAGATTCAGACCAGGGTGATTTAGCTTATATTAAAATAAACGGTAAAGACAGGAGGGTTCCTTCTTTTAAGTTTGTTAACCAAAATCAGGATACAATAACAGATAAAGACTATAGAGGCAAAGTTTTTCTTGTAGAATTCTTTTTTACCCGCTGCCCGGATATTTGCATTCCTATGAATAAAAATCTTGTTGCTATTCAGCAGGAATTTCAAGGTAATGATAAGTTTGGTATTGCTAGTATTACCATAGATCCTGAAAATGATTCACCAGAAGTATTAAAAGAGTATGCAGAGCATTACGGTGTTGATGAATCTAACTGGAATTTTTTAACCGGAAGCCGGGATAGTATTTATACGCTTGCTAATGAAAAATTTGGACTCTTAGCACAGGAAAATCCCAATATAGAAGGAGGTCTTTTGCATTCGGGATACTTTGCGCTGGTAGATCAAAACGGTTTTATAAGATCGCGTCTCGATCCTTTTGGTAATCCTAAAGTGTATTACAAAGGTTCAATTCCCAGAGATACGCCTGTAGTAGAAGATGGAGATAATGCTGAAATTGATATTTTAGTAGATGATATAAAGCTCTTGTTAAAGAAGAATACAAGCTATGAGTGATGTTGCTTTAAAGGAAAAGAATTATAACCGGTGGATAATTGTATTATCTCTCGTAATTCCTGTGGCTGTAGCATTTTTGTTTACAGTGAGAATACCTGGTGTAGAGAGACTTGGTTTTTTACCTCCCATCTACGCAGCAACTAATGGTATTACAGCAGTGTTACTGGTATCTGCAGTTGTACAAATACGTAAGGGGAATCAACGCTTACACGAAAAACTTATGAAAGCTGCAATTGTGCTTTCGGTTTTATTTCTCGTTTTATATGTTTTGTATCATGCTACATCAGATTCCACAAAATTTGGAGATATAAATAACGACGGTCTTCTTTCTGATGCTGAAAAAACAACGGTTGGTATTTCTGCTTTCTTCTATTATTGTATACTGGTATCACACATACTTTTGTCAATAGTTGTAATTCCTTTTGTGCTTATTACATATGTAAGGGCGTTATCTAAGCGTTTTGATAAACATCGTAAAATTGCCAAAATAACATTCCCAATTTGGTTATATGTTGCGGTAACAGGCGTTGTGGTATATTTTATGATATCTCCTTATTATCCTGCTTAAAGAATTTGATGATGAAAAAGTATATAGCACTCTTGATCGTTCTTTTTTTAACAGCCACTCCTGTTGAAGCGCAATGCGCAATGTGCCGTGCAGTGCTTGAAAGTGAAACAGATAATTCTATTGCTCAGGGTGTTAATAATGGTATTATCTATTTGATGGCGGTTCCTTATTTACTCATGGGTGGCTTGATCTGGTATATCTACAAAAGCCGAAAAAAGGCTAACAAGGCAGATAATTAATGCGTTAGGTAAGTATTTTTTCTTATTTTAACATTTGCACTTGTAACAAACAAGTGTTTACTTAGTCTATTCATTGAGAAACTGAGTTATGTAGCCAGGCTTCCTAAAACCATCCCGTTGTATGATAACCATAAAAGATCTTCACAAATCCTACCATATGGGTTCTAATTCTCTTCATGTTCTCAAGGGAATTAATTTTTCAGTACAAGAGGGAGAATTGGTTTCTATCATGGGCTCTTCAGGATCTGGTAAGTCTACTTTGCTCAATATCTTGGGTATGCTTGATGAAGCAGATACAGGGACATACACTCTTGATGGTGTGCCTATTAAAAACTTAAACGAGAAAATAGCCGCTCAATACCGTAATAAATTTCTTGGTTTTATTTTCCAATCCTTCAATTTGATCGGGTACAAAAATGCAATGGATAATGTTGCTATGCCGTTGTATTATCAGGGCTTTAAGCGTAACGAGCGCAATGAGCGCTCTATGCATTATCTTGAAAAGGTGGGTTTAGCAGATTGGGCTGGGCATTTACCCAGTGAACTTTCAGGTGGTCAAAAACAACGTGTTGCTATTGCCAGAGCTTTGGCAAGTGATCCTAAAGTTTTGCTTGCAGATGAGCCTACAGGTGCGCTTGATACAAAAACATCATATGAAGTGATGGATTTAATTCAGGGTATTAATGATGAAGGTAAGACTATTCTAATCGTAACTCACGAAGACGATATAGCACATATGACCAAGCGTATTGTAAATCTTAAAGATGGCTTGATCATAGACGATACTAAAGTAAACCAGGTAAGAGCTTTGTCTCATGTTTGATATTGAGCGCTGGCAGGAAATTCTGGAAACTATCCGGAAGAACAAATTACGCACCTTCTTAACGGGCTTATCAGTTGCATCGGGAATATTTATTCTGGTGATTCTTCTTGGTTTTGGTCAGGGTATTCAAAATGGTATTTCAAAAGAGTTTGAGCAGGATGCGGCTAATCGTATAAGCGTTTATACAGGTGTGACCTCTGTAGAATACAAAGGTCTTAATCCGGGTCGTTTTATAGAGATGACTAATGAGGATTACAATTATTTAATTAAAAAGTATCAGGATAATCTGGAATTTAAATCTTCTGTTTACCGTATCTGGAGCGGTCTTACAACTTACAAAAATGAATCAGGAAGTTATAGAATAGAAGGTGTGTATCCCGATTATCAATTTCTTGAAAATGCCTCTTTAACTAATGGGAGGTTTATTGATTACACAGATCAGGATAACTATGAGAAAGTTGTTTCGATAGGTCGCAAGGTAAGCCAGGATCTGTTTAAAGATGAAGATCCCATAGGCAAGTATATTCAGATATCCGGAATCAATTTTAAAGTTGTTGGTGTTTATACAGACCCTGCGGGTGAGCGCGAAGAAGCTCGTATATTTTTACCTTTATCTACATCACAGCGCGTTTTTAATGCCGGTAATAAAGTGCGCAATTTAGGTTTTACGTTAAAACCGCAAGGTAGCTTTCAGGAGGCATTAGCGCAATCCATTCAGTTTTCTTCAGAAATACAATCATTTTTAAAAGAAAGACATCTCGTTGCTCCTGAAGATACAAGCGCTATAAACGTTAATAATTCATTAGAGAATGCAAAGCGATTTTATGATCTTATTGCAATTATAAAAGCCTTTTTCTGGACGGTAGGTATTTGTACCATAATCGCCGGTGTGGTTGGTGTAAGTAATATCATGCTAATCATTGTAAAAGAACGTACACGCGAAATAGGCATTCGCAAAGCCTTAGGAGCACAACCGTGGTCTATTATCTGGATGGTATTGCATGAATCTATTTTTGTGACTGCTATTGCAGGTTTTACCGGTTTGATACTTAGTATGGCACTTCTTGAAGTAATTGGGCCTAATATTGAGATGGATTATATAATAAATCCTTCAGTCAATTTTAATGTGGCAATTACAACAGTGTTTATTTTAATATTTGCCGGGGCATTAGCAGGATTTTTTCCGGCTTGGCGTGCAGCAAGTATAAGTCCTATAGAAGCAGTACGTGAAGAATAAATCATCATATGTTTAACAGAGATCGTTGGAGTGAAATTATAGAAGCTTTAAATAGTAACTGGTTTAGAACCCTGCTTACCGCTTTTGGTGTGCTCTGGGGTATTTTTATTCTGGTTGTTCTGCTTGCTGCTGGGAAAGGTCTTGAAAACGGGATAAAGAAAGATTTTGGGAACATTGCAACTAACACTATGTTCATGTGGACGCAGAGTATCTCAAAATCTTATAAAGGCCTTCCTAAAGGGAGAGAATTTCGCTACGATCTTAATGATGTTAGGGCAATAAAAGATAACGTACCTCACTTACGCTTTGTATCTCCCAGAAATCAGTTAGGTGGTTTTGGTGGAGCAAATAATGTGGTACGAGGCTTAAATACAGGGGCATTTAATGTGTACGGTGATTATCCTGAAATTATAAAGCAACAGCCTATGGATATCACCAGTGGGCGCTTTGTAAATTATGGAGATATAGAGCAAAAAAGGAAAGTAGCGATCATAGGAGAAGGAGTGAAAACTGCGCTTTATGAACGAGAAGAAGATCCTATCGGAACTTACATAAAAATAAACGGGGTGAACTTCATGGTCGTAGGAACCTATAAAAAGGTTGCAAGTGAAGGAGATGCTGAAGAGGATCAAAAAGAAATTTATGTTCCCTTTACTGCTTTTTCCCAGGCATTTAATCAGGGAGAAAAAGTAGGGTGGATGGCCATTACTGCAGATGATAATAGTTCTATTACCGAATTAAAAAACCAGATTTTCACTGTAGTGAAAAAGAATCACACCATTCATCCTGATGATGATCGTGCGATTGGGGATTTTGATCTGTATCAACAATATCAAAAAGTAGAGGGGCTGTTTTTTGCCTTGAGAATAGTAGCCTATTTTGTTGGGATTTTAGTGCTTTTATCGGGGATTATTGGGATAAGTAATATTATGCTTATTGTCGTGAAAGAGCGCACAAAAGAAATAGGAATTAGAAGAGCATTAGGTGCAAGCCCATGGTCTATAAGAGTTCAAATCCTTATGGAATCTATGGTGCTTACAATTTTATCTGGAATGATGGGGATATCGCTTGGCGCATTTCTTATTTATATACTAAATAGCTATCTGGACTCTAATGGTCCCGTAAATATGTTTGCAAACCCCAGTGTTGATCTCGGTACCGTGCTTGTAGCTTTAGCTATTTTAATATTTTCAGGATTATTTGCCGGTTTCATACCAGCCCAAAATGCAATTAAAATTAAACCGGTAGACGCTCTGCGTACAGAATAGAATCAATCAGTTAAAACGAATATCAATATAACCATGAAGAAATCAGTCACCATTATCATCTTAGCTGTTATAGCAATAACATTTGTTGGAGCGCTGTATTATTTATATCAGAAGAATCAGGAAGATCCTGTGGTTTACACAACCGAAACTCCTACAAAAGAAACGATCATTAAAAAGACCGTGGCTACAGGAAGTATTGTGCCACGTGAAGAAATATTGATCAAGCCTAATATTTCAGGTATAATCGATGAGATTTTTGTGGAAGCAGGAGAATTTGTACAAGCCGGCGATCTTATAGCAAAAATAAAAGTTGTGCCTAATGCATCGTCTTTAACTACTGCAAAAAATAGTATTGCCAGTTCACGAACTGCTGTAGAAACTGCAAAACTTGCTCTTGATAATCAAAAAAGTATTTATGAAAGGCAAAAGGCTCTTTATGAGAAAGGGGTGGTTTCTGCCAATGATTTTGATAATGTACAGCGTGAATACAATCAAACAGTTCAAAATTACAAGCAGCAGCAATTAAGTTTATCATCTGCACAACAAAACTATGATATCGTTAAAACAGGTACTACGAGCGGGTTAGGTAGTGCAGCTACAACATCGGTTAGAGCAACAATAACAGGTATGGTTTTAGAAGTACCTGTAAAAGCGGGGAATCAGGTTATTGAGGCAAATAACTTTAATGACGGGACTACAATTGCATCTCTGGCAGATGTTAATGAAATGATCTTTCAGGGTAAAGTTGATGAGAGCGAAGTTGGAAAAATAAAGGAAGATCTCCCTTTAGAAATTACCGTAGGTGCTATCGAAAACAAAAAATTTGATGCTGTTCTCGATTATATAGCACCTAAAGGAGTAAGTGAGAATGGTGCAATTCAATTTGAAATTAAAGGCACGCTTAATAAATCTGATACTACTTTTATACGTGCAGGTTTAAGTGCTAACGCGTCTATTATATTAGCGCGTGCAGACAGCGTTCTAGCTGTAAAAGAGGCTTTGGTGCAATTTGATTCCAAAACTCAGAATCCATATGTTGAAGTTCAGAAAGGGGATCAGGATTTTGAACGAAAAGATGTAGAGCTCGGTATAAGTGACGGGATAAATGTTGAGATCAAAAAAGGCTTAGATGCCAATGATAAAATTAAAGTGTGGAATCCTGTAAATCCTGCAACCAATTTTAGTCGCTCATAAATTTTAAGGATTGTGTAACATAACTTCCGTTTTATATACTAATCACCCAGAAATCCGATTATGAAGAATTTTTTTCCCTTAATAATTACCCTATTTTTAGTAGGAATACTTAATGCGCAAGAAAAAAAATGGACATTACAGGAATGTGTGGCCTATGCATTAGAGAATAATATTACTGTTCAACAAGGTGAATTAGATATAGAAAATGCGGCCTTAGATAAATTAGATGCATTTGGAAATCTAATTCCTTCTGTGAACGGGTCTGCTACAAATTCATGGAACACAGGTTTAACCCAAAACGTAACTACCGGTGTGCTTCAAAGCCAGACAACCAGAAACTTTTCTGCAGGCCTTACTGCCAGCGTAACACTTTTTGATGGTCTACGTAATTTTAAGCAATTTCAGCGCGCTAAACTGGCAAAGCTTGCTGCCCAATATAGTTTAGATAAGATAACAGATGATATTTCTCTTCTGGTAGCAAACAACTTTCTGCAGATCTTATTAAATAAGCGAAATCTTGAAGTAGTTGTAACTCAAAATCAGGTTACAAAGCAGCAACTTGAAAGAACTCAAGAACTTGTTGATGGTGGTGTTCTTCCTCAAGGCGACCTTCTTGAGATACGTGCTCAGGATGCAAGTGAGCAACAGAGCATTGTTGCTTCAGAAAATGCGGTAGAAATATCTTTAATAAGTCTTGCTCAGCTACTAAGAGTTGAAGATTATAAGAATTTTGATATATCTGATGATGAATATGCAATCATGGGTGATGATATTCTAAATCGCTCTGCAGCAGAAATTGTTGAAGGAGCTAAAGACAATAGAAATGAAATCAAAATAGCTCAGATGAATGCAGAATTGGCTCAAAAGGATGTTGAAATTGCTAGAGGAGCTTCGTGGCCTACTTTAAATGCATTTGTAAGCTATGATACTCGTGAATCTGGAGCAGGTCAGTTTCTTGATCCGGTAATTGATCCTGATGAACCTACTCGAGAAATAGGTTTTGTGCAGTCTACAAATGAAGTGGTTGTTGCTCCTAACACCCTTTCAACAATTGGTAGTCCATTACCGTTCTTTGAGCAATTGTATTTGAATGACGGACTTAATTACGGTTTTCAGCTAAATGTACCTCTTTTTAATGGTTTCGCAACGCGTAATCAGATCAATAGAAGTCAGGTAAATGTAAAAAGAGCAGAACTTAATCTGGAGCAGGCTAAGCTTGATCTAGAGTCTAATGTTTATCAGGCATATCTTGATGCAAAAAGCGCTCGTAAAACATATGAGGCTGCACAATCTGCTGCAGAAGCACAAGAATTAGCTTATGAATATGCAAATGACAGATATGATGTTGGTCTTACAAATGCCTTTGACCTAAGTCAGGGTAAACAGCGCTATGATAATGCTCAAATTGAGCTTAACAGAGCGAAATATGATTATATTTTCAGAATAAAAGTAGTAGAGTTGTATTTTGGTATTCCTATCTCAGAAATTAAATTTTAAAAAATGAGTAAAAAAACTATTATAATTATTGTTTCAATTGCTGTCATTCTTATCCTTATTTTAATAGGAGGTAAGAAAGCCGGTTGGTTTGGGAACTCAGGAGAGTTTAAATCTGTAGAGGTTAAGGAAATTCAGAAAATGAATATTACTGAAACCGTAGCGGCCACCGGAAAAATACAGCCTGAAATTGAAGTTAAAATATCTTCTGAAGTCTCTGGTGAGATTATAGAACTTCCTGTTAAAGAAGGGCAACAGGTCACTAAAGGTGATTTGCTTGTAAGAATCAATCCAGATCTTATACAGTCTGCTCTTACGCAATCACAGGCATCATTACAAAATGTGAAGGCCGGTCTGGCTCAGGCAGAGGCAAGTCAAAAAATGGCTGAATTAAATTATAATAGAAATAAGCCTCTTTATGAAAAAGGTGTTATTTCAAAATCAGATTGGGATCAAACGGTTTCAGATTATGAGATCGCTCAGGCTAATGTAAAATCTGCTTATTACAGTGTACAAAGCGCTTCAGCTAATGTGAAGCAATCCAGAGATAATCTGGAGCGTACTACTATTTATGCTCCTATCACAGGTACTATTTCAAGCCTTAGTGTAGAGCTGGGTGAAAGAGTTGTGGGTACAGCGCAAATGGCCGGGACAGAGATTATGCGTGTTGCAGATTTGGGTAACATGGAAGTAGAAGTTGATGTTAACGAGAATGACATCGTAAAAATAGATATAGGTGATTCTACTAATGTTGAGGTAGATGCTTATTTAAAAACTCAGTTTAAGGGGCAGGTAACTGAAATTGCTAACTCGGCAGAAAGTAATCTTACTGCAGATCAGGTAACAAATTTCAAGGTTAAAGTGAGAATCTTAGAATCATCTTATCGTAACCTTACCGAAGGTAAACCTGAAAGTTATTCTCCTTTTAGACCGGGAATGACAGCAACAGTAGATGTTATTACAAATAGCAAACCTAATGTTCTTGGTGTACCTATTAGTGCGATCGTAATAAAGAATGATACCACTACGACACGTAAACCGGGAGAAACGCCGTCTGCTGTAACCGGTGACAAGCAATTTGAATGTGTTTATGTGAAGAAGGGTGACGAGGCTAAATTGAGAGTTATAGAAACCGGTATACAGGATGATACTAATATTGAGATCACTTCCGGACTTCAAGAAGGTGAAGAAGTAATTGTTGGCCCTTATAATACCGTTACTAAAAGTCTGAAAGACGGCGACAAGGTAGAAGAGCAGCAAGGACCGGGTCTGGCAGATTCAAAATAGGTAGAAATGGCTCTAATTCTATGTCTTGAGACTACTACGACAAACTGCTCTGTAGCAATTGCTAAGGATGGGGAGGTTGTCGTTTTAAGAGAAGATATGGGGCTCAATTATTCTCATGCTGAGCGCTTACACACGTATATTGCAGAGGTTTTAGAATCTTCAGATTTTAGTTTTAATGATCTGGATGCAATAGCAGTTAGTAAGGGTCCGGGTTCTTATACCGGACTGCGAATAGGTGTGAGTTGCGCTAAAGGGTTGTGTTATGCTCTCGAGATTCCTCTTTTAGCGATAGACACTTTAAAATCTATAGCAATGCAGGTTGCTTCTCCTATAGACTACATTATCCCAATGCTGGATGCTCGTAGAATGGAAGTTTATAGTGCAGTATTTAGTAATGATTTTGAAAAAATAAGAGATACTGAAGCGCAGATTCTCGATAATCATTCTTTTGAATATTATCTTAATAAAGGTAAAACAGCATTTATTGGTAATGGCGTTTTGAAGTTTAAAGAATTAACAGAGCATGAGAATGCGCTGTACTTATCTGAAGCCCTACCGTCTGCACGAGAGATGGCAATTTTAGCCTATAACAAATACAAAATAGGCGATTTTGAAGATGTCGCCTATTTTGAACCGTATTATTTAAAAGATTTCCTGGTTACAAAACCAAAGAAAGTTTAAGATCTTTTTTAATCTTCACTTTCATTATAAATGTGTACATCGCGTTGAGGGAATGGTATTACGATACCGGCTGCCTCAAGTCTTCTTTTTCCTTCTTCTAAAATATACCAGCGAAGATTCCAGAAATCTTCATTTTTAGCCCAATATCTTAAAGATAGATTTACAGAACTATCTGCAAGTTCTGCTACCACGATCATAGGAGCAGGGTGTGGATCGCCCAGAACGGTTTCCTGCTCGTTTACAAGACCCAGTAGAATATCTTTTGCAAGTTTGATATCACTATCATAATGGATGCCCCAAGTTTGTGCCTCTCTACGAATACCTGTAGATGTATAATTTACGATATTGTCATTAGAAAGTTTTCCGTTTGGGATAACTGCTTCCTGATTTCCAAAAGTGATAATGCGTGTGTTGAAAATAGAAATTTCTTTTACGGCACCATCTACGCCTTGTGCAGAAATCCAGTCACCTACTTTAAATGGCTTCAGCAATAGAATTAAAACACCGCCAGCAAAATTAGAAAGCGATCCCTGCAATGCAAGACCTACCGCTAATCCTGCAGCACCAATTACAGCAACAAGTGAGGCAGATTCTACTCCCAGTTGTGTAATCACTAAAACGAAAAGGATAATTTTAAGCGCCCAATTTATAAGATCTGCTATAAATTTTTCAAGAGTTACTTCATAGTCTTTCCTTTCAAAAAATTTATGTACAAAACGATTGATAAATTTGATTACCCATAATCCTACAAATAGCAAAACTATTGCAGTAATCAAGTTAGGCAGAAAATCTATTACTTTCCTTACAAAATGCTCGGCGTATTCTGTGTATTTTTCGGGATCCATAGTTATATTTTGGTTTGCAAATTTCAGCATTCTATTCTGTGTGTTAAAATAAGAACTGTTTAATTAAAGTTAATTTTCCAGCAGTTTTAGGGCTTCAGGGACTGTTTTTACAGGGAGTTTACATGCATTATTCACGCAAACATAAATCCAGGTGTCATCATCATCCCAACGTCCTTCAAAGATGTCAAGGTCGTCTTGTTCTTTTGTGGTTGCAACAATAACCGCATTGGGTATAAAATTGGCATAGAGTTGATCTCTTTTAGCTTCAGCGTCTTTCCCGGTAATTACAATTTCATAAAATGGATGTGTATAATCGAGCATCAAGTCTAGCCAATTGCTATAACTCGATGGGTAGCTTTCAATATCTGCACTCACATTATGCAGCATTTGTGCTGCCTTTTCAGTATAGCTGGCATTAAAAGTAAGGTGGCTTAATTTATAGAGATTCTTTGCCATTATTGAATTAGACGCCGGTATCACATTGTCGAGATACTCTATGCTTCTCGAGACCAAAGCAGAATCTTCATCAGAAGTGAAATAAAACATCCCGTTTTTTGGGTTGTAGAAGCGATTTATGGTGTATTCTGTGAGGTTTTTAGCCGAAATAAGCCATTTTTTATCTGCTGTTACCTCAAATAAATTAATAAATGCCTGTATAGTTGAAGCATAATCTTCAAGATATCCGTTAATGGTACTTTTTCCTCCTTTATAATTTCGGTTTAGTCCGCCGTCAGGTCGTATTTGGTTATCTCTAATGAAATTGGCATTTTTAAGAGCCAGATCGAGAAAATCATCCTCGTTGAAAACACGATATGCATCTACGAGGCCATTTGCCATGTGACCATTCCAACCTGTTAGAATTTTGTCATCAAGTCTAGGAGCTGGTCTCTTTTCGCGAAAGCTTAGCAATTTTTCTTGCCATTCTTTTTTCTTTCTGGAAAAATCTGATGAATCAAGATTATGTTCTGCTACAAAATCTTCATCGCTATCCTGACGAATCAAAACATAATTATTTTTCTCCCAATAGCCGTAATTATTCACATTATAATACGCGCTAAACAGATCAAGATCATCCTTAATTTCGCTTTTAAGCTCCTCTTTTGTAAAAACATAATAAGCACCTTCTTCAAGAGAATCAGTTTTATTTTTGCTATCTGCGTCAAGCGCGGAATAAAAACCTCCCGAAGCATCTAGCATTTCACGTTTTACAAAATCTACAGTTTGATATACCACATCCTTATAGAGCGGATCTTTTTTAAGAAGGTAAGCATCGCTGTACAAGCTTAACAATTGACCGTTATCATAAAGCATTTTCTCAAAATGTGGAATATGCCATTTTGTATCTGTACTGTATCGTGCAAACCCGCCGCCTATCTGGTCGTACACACCGCCAAAGGCCATTTGCTCAAGCGTTCTATGCACATAGCTAGACAGCGCATTATTATCTTCCTGATAGGCGTAGCGCATTAAGAAAGCGTAATTGTTAGGCATCATAAACTTAGGAGCTCTGTTTAAGCCGCCCTGTACAGTATCGAAGCTATGAGACCACTTTTCTACGCTTTTTGCGAGGATAGATTTATCAAATGAAGGCTTGCCTTCTTTAAGATCGATAACATCCATCTGCTGCAGACCCTGTTCTAATTTTGAAGCATAATCGTAGAGTTTGTCTGGGTTATCCTTGTAAAGCGACGAAATCTGCTGCAGAGCATCAATCCAGTTGTCTTTAGGGAAATATGTGCCACCCCAAACAGGTCTCCCATCTGGTAAAATAATTACATTAAGTGGCCAGCCACCGCCGCCAGTCATGAGTTGAACCGCATTCATATATACATTATCAACATCTGGGCGTTCCTCACGATCAACCTTAATGCTCACGTAATTTGAGTTCATAACATTTGCTACTGCCGTGTCTTCAAAACTCTCATGTTCCATTACGTGGCACCAATGGCAAGAGCTGTAGCCTATGCTTACAATCAGAAGCTTATTTTCTTCTTTGGCTTGTTTAAGCGCATCATCACTCCACGGCTGCCAGTTTACAGGATTATGTGCATGTTGAAGTAAATAGGGGCTAGTTTCATTTATAAGTTCATTTGTATATGCGTGGTCCATTTTGTTATTAGATTTAGTATCACATGAAATTGTAATCAACACTACAAGAGCGAACAAGCAAAAAATAAGAGGGCGAAATGTATGCATAGATTAATTTACAAATAAAAAATATCCCGTTACCAAAAAATGATAACGGGACATTATATTAGGTTTTGTGAATTTACTTGATTTCAAAAGTAATTTTAAGATTCACCCGGAATTCTGTTACCGTATCGCCTGTTACTACAGCGCTTTGCTCGTTTACATACACAGATCGAATATTCTTAAGCGTTTTTGATGCTTCTTTTACTCCATTTGCTGTGGCCTGTTCCCAACTTTTATTTGAGCTGGCCAGAACTTCAATAACCTTTAATACTGCCATTTTTTCGATTTTTAGTTAAATTATTAACGAATGCTCAAATTACGATAATAATAAAAGCTAAAAAAGCGTATATGGCTAATATTTTAAGAAAACTATCCGTTAATTGCTTCTACCTGATTAATCTTGCTGGGTAACATCTCTTTCAGCATATTTTCTATTCCGTTTTTAAGGGTAAACGTAGAAGAAGGGCAGCCACTACAAGCACCTTGTAATATAACTTTTACATTTTTTGTGTCAGGATCATAATTTTGAAAAAGAATATTTCCTCCATCACTTGCAACAGCAGGTTTTACATATTCTTCTATGATGTTTACAATCTCTTTTGAGATATCATCCATCTTCTCAAATTCTACCTCTTTTTTACTTTCTACTTCCTGAGGTGTTTTTATAAGTTTTTCGGTAATGATCTCTTTACCTTCTGCGATATAGTTACGTATGAATTCACGTATTTCAAGAACAACTTCATCCCATTCTATAACGTCATATTTTTGAACGCTAACATAGTTCTTGTCCATAAAAACCTCTTTTACAAAAGGAAAATTAAAAAGAGCCTTAGCTAGCGGTGCATGTTTAGCTTCCTCTATATTTTTGAACTCGTGTATTTCTGTAACGATCTTTTTGTTACTTACAAACTTTAATACTCCTGGGTTAGGCGTGCTTTCTGCATAGATAGTAACCGGTATTTTTGTACTTTGATTATCTTCTATGATAACAACACCATTATCGTTAAGATAATCCTGAATTTGTGTTGATAGTTCGTTTTGAATATCAATCCATTCAACAATATTATACTTTTCTACGGCTACAAAATTTTGTGCTATGTATACTGTTTTTACGAAAGGAAGGTAGAATAATTGCTGGGCAAGCGGCGAATTCTTAGCTTCGTCGATATTCTTAAATTCATAACTATTATGTTTAACCAAAAATGCGTTTGCCTGAAATTTTTTAATGGCAGCATTTGATGTGGGCTCTATTGATATATTAAACTTGCTCATGTACTAAATTTTGAGCAAATTTACGCAAATTGATGATGTTACTGCTTAAATATTATAATTATACAGTGCATAAGTAAATAGGAATTAGTTAGATTTGAATTCTTGATTCTGCGGTGCATAATGCTCTGAAGGTCTCGCTTCTTAACAAAAAGAGCTTTGAAAAAAATTATATCGGTTGTATTTCTCCTAATGATCGCTACGGGCTTTGCACAAGATGGTGTGCCGGTTTACTCAGATTATCTTTCAGACAATTTATATCTCTTGCATCCCTCAATGGCAGGTGCAGCAAATGCGAATCAAATACGGTTAACTGCGAGGCAGCAATGGTTTGATGTAGAAGATGCTCCTAATTTGCAAACATTAAGTGTAAACGGCAGGCTGGGAGAGAGAACTGGCGTAGGTGCGATTGCTTTTTCAGATGAGAACGGATATTTTTCGCAGAAGGGACTTTACGGTACTTTAGCTTACCACCTTTTACTTTCCAGAAATGTTATAGACTTAAATCAACTATCTTTTGGTGTCAACGTTGGTATTATACAAAACGTTCTCGATGAGACGAGTTTTGATATGACAGATTTTGACCCTCTAATAAGCGGGGGTAGCCAAAGTGATGTGTTCTTTAATGTAGATATTGGTATGTCATATTATTTACTAGACTTCTATGCGCATGCTACGGTGAAAAACTTAGTAGAAGCCAGAAAATATCTATATACAGGTGATGCAGAAACTCGTGGGCAGCGTAACTATATTTTGTCTGCAGGTTATGTGTTTGGCAGATATGGCAGTTTGTGGAAATATGAGCCTTCTTTAATGTTTCAGGCTAAAGAGAAAACTGGCGAAAGTGCACTTGACGTAAATTTCAAAGTCTATAGAGAATTTGACTGGGGACAATTATGGGGCGGTTTATCGTATAGAAGAAGTCTGGATGGTGCAGAATATATAAATAGTGGCAACTCGGTTAAAAGTCAGAAATTAGATTATATCACTCCTATAATTGGCATCAATTACGGTAATTTTCTTTTCGCTTATACCTATTCGTATCAGAATAACAATATTGTGCTTTCTAACAGTTTTCATCAGATCACTTTAGGATATGACTTTGGCAAGCGCCGAGAGCCTTACGATTGCAACTGTCCAGCCATTAATTAGAAATCGAGGTAACTTATATCTTTATTCGCATCTACGTCATTTATAAGCTGTGTTAGTACTTTAGTTTCTAAATTAGAATATAGCAAGTGAGCTGTATGATCTCTTTCTGAAGCTAATAATTCGTTATTAATAAGTATTTTATGCGTTTGTCGCGCAACTGCTTCTCCAGAATCTATTATAGTTACATGTTCTGGTAAAAGCTCTTTAAGAATAGGTAAGAGGTATGGGTAATGACTACAGCCCAGTACCAGGTAATCTATATTTTTTGCAAGCATAGGCTCCAGATAATGAGCCAGTAATTCACGCATTTCATCTGTATGTAATTTACCTGCTTCTATGAGTTCTACTAAACCCGTTCCTTTAACTTCTGCCACGTCAATCCCATTTGCGTACATGCCTGAGGTTTTAGCAAATAATGAGCTGGATAGTGTGCCTTTAGTGGCAAGTATGCCTATAGCTTTATTTGAAGAAAGTAGAGCAGCGGGCTTTATTGCTGGCTCTATGCCTATAAAAGGAATATCATAAGTTTCTCTTAAGAGCGTGATGGCATTTGTAGTGGCAGTGTTACAGGCAACTACAATTATTTTGCACCCTAAACTTATAAGTAGCTCAGTATTTTTAATCGACAATTTCTGAATTTCTTCAGCCGATTTTTCGCCGTAGGGGGCGTTTTTTACGTCTGCCAGGTAGATTGTATTCTCATTAGGGAGCAGCGTAATTATTTCTTTCCAGATAGAAGTGCCGCCTACGCCACTGTCAAATACGCCTATGGGGTTATTATTCATTTTCTAAAATTAAAAAAACCGCCGTAAAAAGGCGGTTTTTTGAACTATTTAGGCTGATATTTCTACTTAAATACCTAATTCTTTCTTTACATCTGGCATAAGGTCGTAACCGTCTGCTAATATAAGACCAGCACCGGTTGTGCTATCCATTACATATTGATATCCTTTAGCGCGAGCTACTTTTTGAATGGCAGTACGTGCTTTTTCATATACAGGCTTTAAAAGCTCTCCTTCTTTTTTCTGAAGATCACGAAGCGCGTTTTGACGAAATTCCATTATAGAATTACGTGTTTTTTCAACTTCTGCCTGGCGCTTTAGGTTTTCTTCATCAGTTTTTGTTTCTGCTTCACGACCGTAACGCTCCATTGTTTGTTGAAGTCCGGTACCCATTTCCTGAATTTGAGAATCGTAAGAAGTTTGTAGTTTCTCAAGATCTGCCTGTGCTTGTTTGTATTCTGGCATTTGGGTAAGTAATTCCTGTGTTGCAATATGTGCAATTTTAGAATCCTGTGCATTCATAAATCCGGACGTTCCTAAAATTAGAGCAATCGCTACAACTAGGGTCTTCATGTGTTTCATTTCAAAAAAATATTAAGTGTTATAATTAATTCTTGTAAAATACCTCATTTTGTCTTAACCCTGAGGTTAGGGGATATTGTTTTTACTGTTTGATACAGAATCTTTTTTACGCTCTCTTGCCTGAATAATAGAATCTCTTTTTTTCTGGCGTATTTCTAAAATTGAATCTTTTCGCGCTTGACGCTCTTTTAGAATCTGTTGCTTGCGCTCTTCTGCACTCATTTCTGGTTTACCTTCTTCTGTTTTTACAGGAGTAGCCTCATTACCTTTATTATTTCTGGCAGCAGCGATAGAGTCTTTCCTATTTTGACGCTCTTCTAATAAGCGCTCTCTGCGTTCTTTAAAGGCTTTTTCTTTAGCAGCTCGTTCTTCTTCACGTTGCGTCTGTCTATCTTCTATTAACTTTTCACGTTCTTCGCGCTTAGCATTAGCCTCCTTCTCGCGTTCTGTAATTTCTTGCTGTTGCTCTACAGTAAGAGCCTCGCTTTTCTCAAGTTCGTTTTTATCTTTTTTACTATTTACCTGCTTCCTTTTAGAGGCGCGGTTAATGCTTAGTAAAACCTGATCACTTATGTCATGGCGCTCACTGGCATAAAGCATAACGAGATCTGCAGATTTATCAAAAACAAAATCATATTGTCTGTTTTTTGATATCTCCTGCACAGCGTTAAAAACCTGATCTTGCACTGGCTTAACCAGATTACTGCGCTGTATCATTAGATCACCCTGAGGGCCAAAACGTTTTTGTTGATAATCCTGAATCTCATTTTTTAAAAATGAAATCTCATCTTCCCGTTCTTCTATCAATTCCTGTGTTAGAAGTACGCGCTCATTATCAAGCGTTTTTTGCATTTGTTCAACTTCAGCAAGTTTAGAATCGATCTCATTTTTCCATTCATTAACTCTATTGTCAAGTTGACCCTGAGCTTCCTTATATTCAGGAACATTCTCAAGTATATAATCCATATCTATATACCCAATACGTATGCTACGCTGTGCTTTAACTGATATGCCTGCGAACAGCAGAGCGAGACCTAGTAAAAGAACTTTGTTTCTCATAAGCATTGATGGTATTAGAAAATATCGTGCCAAATTAAAATTGTTGTCCAATTATAAAGTGAGTTTCCCAACCGTTAGCACCTCCTAAGGTACCCGGAATAGGATCAAACCCATAACCAAAATCAATCCCCAGTAAACCAAAGGCTGGCATAAAGATACGAATCCCGGCACCGGCAGATCTGTTTAATGAGAACGGATCAAAGTCTTTAAAATTGTCAAAAGAAGCACCGCCTTCAGCGAAAGCTAACATATAGATAGAGGCTGATGGTTTTAATGTGATAGGGTAACGCAATTCAAATTCAAATTTGTTGTAAACCGTAGCACCATCACTAGAGGTTAAAGTACTATTCTCTGCACGATCCTGAGGTACTACAGACTGGTTAGGGTAACCACGTAAACGTATTACTTCACGACCATCGAGAGCGTAACCTCCTAAACCGTCACCACCTAAGAAAAAGCGGTCAAATGGAGGGATACCACGATCATTGTTGTAGGCGCCTAAGAAACCAAATTCTGCTTTACTACTTAGAACAAATTTACCTACAAGCTGTGTGAACCACTGGCCTTCAAATTTAATTTTGTAATACTCTAACCAGTTAAAACGCTCCTGATCAATTTTTGCTATTGCTTCAGAATCATTATTGTCAACAGCTTCTGCTCTCTGTTCTGCTAATTCTTTATAGTCAGTACCATTCCATGCAGAATATGGAGGAGTCAATTTCGCCGTAAGGTTAAATTTAGATCCAGAACGCGGGAATATTGGGTTTACATCACCTTCATTACGTGATATACCTATGGTATATGCAAGATTTTCTGCAGATCCATTTCCAAATGTAAAGAGTCCCACATTATAGTTCTTCAAATCAAAATGCTGAAAACTTATTGCGTGTGATAATTGGAAGTAATTATCAGGTTTTTCAAGTCTTTTTGCCAGTCCAATAGAACCCCCGGTAATTAAGAAACGACGATCCTTGTCTACATCTGCTCCTCTCGTAGAATAGTTATATAGGTATTGAATACTATGTGAAAAGGAGAATGAGAACTGTACCGGTTTTTTACCACCTAACCATGGTTCTACTAATGAAGCACTATAGGTTTGATAATAAGTACTTGCCTGAGCACGTAAGCTAAACTTCTGCCCATCACCCATAGGTAAAGGCTGATAAGCTTCTTTATTAAATATATTTTGAATAGAGAAGTTGTTAAATGAAAGACCGAGGGTCCCCACAAAACCACCGCCACCGTAACCTCCTTGTAGCTCGATCTGGCTGGCTCCCTGCTCTACAACATCATAATTAATGTCAATTGTACCAGCATAAGGATCTGCATTTAAAAATTGAGGATTCAGCTGTTCCGGATCAAAGAAACCTGTTTGCCCAAGTTCTCGTACGGTTTGCAAAACGGCAGCCTGGCTATAACGCTTACCTGGAGCTGTACGCAGCGTACGGTAAATAACGCGATCGTTAGTTTTTTCATTACCTGCAACTGTTATTCTGTCAAAATAAGCCAGTTTTCCTTCTGTAATCCTGATTTCGAAATCAATGGTGTCATTTTCCACATTTACTTCAACAGGATTTATTGTAGAGAAAAGGTACCCACTGTTTTTATATAAGTTTGAAAGATCATCTGCATCAGGATCACCTTCTTTAGCTATACGCTCTTTTAAAAGAACCCCGTTGTAAACATCCCCTTTTGCAAGACCTAATTGATTTGCCAGTTGTCTGTCTGTGTAAACAGTGTTTCCTAAGAAATTGATGTCTCCTATGTAATATTTTTCACCCTCTTCCACATTAAGTTTTAATGTGATCAGGTCTTCACCAGAATGAATTAAAGTGTCTGAGGTTATACGCGCATCGCGAAAGCCTTTTTCTTTGTATTTGTTGACTACAGCTTCTTTATCTTCTTCATAATCATCTGCGATATATTTTGAACGCTTCCAGAATCTAATTAGATTTTTCTTCTTGGTATTTTTCATCTGTTTGCGCAACTTAGCGTCAGACAGTTGTTCATTACCTTCAAAAACGATATCATCTATTTTTACCCTGTCGCTCTTTTCAATATTAATAAGCATGTCTACTTTTTCTGCTTTAGTAGAATCTTCAACAGGACGAGTTATTATATTAACTTTAGAATTGAGATAACCTTCTTTTTTGTACTTGTTCTCAATGTAGAATTTAGTAGTAGTGATTAAGTTTTCTGTAACCTTAGCGCCCTTTTTTAGATTGTTGTCATCTATAAGCTCTTTAGTTTTCTTTTCCTTAATACCGGTAATAGTAACCTTATTAAGCTCAGGTACTTCTGTTATTTCAAGCTGTAGGTCAACAACATTGCCGTTAATGTTAGTAACATATAAATTAATGTCACTGAACAAGTCCAGACTCCATAATTTTTTAATTACATTACTTATGCGGTCACCGGGAAGATAGAGTACATCTCCGGTTTTTAAGCCGGTATACGCTATAATGGTTTGCTCGTTATATTGAGTAGAACCTACTACAGAAATCGTACCTATCTCATATTGCTTGCCGTCTGCAACGGGAAGGTCATTTTGAGCTTGAAGGGTTGTGTAGGTAAAGCAGTAAAATAAAACTGCTATAATCAGGGCTTTTTTAGGCATCTGCTTAATTAATTTGCTCACTCGTCTTTCCAAATCGTCTTTCTCTTTGTTGGTAATTATAAATTGCTTCGTACAGATGATTTTTTCTAAAATCGGGCCAGAGAACTGGTGTAAAATAGAGCTCTGCATAGGCTATTTGCCAAAGTAAAAAATTACTTATGCGTTGTTCTCCACTCGTGCGAATAAGGAGATCAACATCTGGCATATCATAGGTATACAAATGCTCATTAATGACTGCCTCATCAATTAAGTGTGGCGAAATTAAGTTTTTTTTAACTTTTTCACAGATATCCCTTACGCTTTTTACCAGCTCTTCGCGCGAGCCGTAACTAAGGGCTAACGTTAATCTAAGACCGGTATTGGCTTTTGTAAGTTCAATAACTTCCTGCAGTTCTTTTTGGGCTTTGTCAGGAAGGGAAGATAAAGCGCCAATGGCGTTTAAAGAAATATTATTGTCCTGAAGGGTTTTGATCTCTTTTTTTAAGGAGGAAACCAGCAACTTCATTAAAGTATCTACTTCAATTTTAGGTCGGTTCCAGTTTTCTGTAGAGAAAGCATACATGGTTAGGTGGTCTATACCTAATTCTGCAGCAGCTTCAACCGTTTGTCTTACAGCTTTGGTTCCTTTTTTATGACCAGCCACTCGCATGAGGCCCTGCTTTTTTGCCCAACGACCATTGCCGTCCATGATGACAGCTATGTGCTTAGGTAATTTTTTTCGATCTATTTGATCTATAAAATCCATTTATCAGTACTTAAAAACCGCAGTAACACGGTCGTCTGCCAAAGGTATATGTAAGGGTTAAACCGCTAAACATATACCAGTCGTTATTATTAATATTTCCGAAGCTCACGTTGCCATATTCCTTGGTTGAGGGAACACTACCATCCAGATTATCTGTGAAGGTATATCGTGCGCCCATTTCAATAGCCAGAACAAAATGGTCTGCCACCGCTGCTTTAAAGCCTATCACCATTGGTATTGCCACGTTCCAGGCTGATCCCGTATTGACCAATTCATCAATATTAGGATCAAGAGCAAATTCATCGTGATTAAAATACGTGAATCCCGTATATAAGTACGGTGTTGCAGGTCTCCCTCCTTCATGCATGTCAAATTCCCAAAAGGTGTATTCCAGACCTAATGATGCTTCAATTAACTTACTTTCAAATTCATAGCCGCGCAGATTACGTCTGGTTTCTTTTGACTCTGTATCCTTTCCTTCTATGTTTCCTGCCAATAAGCTGAACCTAAAGGAGTGACGCGGACTGCGATTCCATTTTAATATACCACCAAAAACGGGTGAAGTGGGATTGATGTAATTGGTCTTACCCACATCCCCTATGTAATTAGCTCCTCCTGCATAAACGCCAATTTCATAAGTTTGGCTCTGTGCTGAAAAACAGTATAAAATGGCGATTATACCAATCGTCAAATACCTCATAGGCTTTAAAAGTTTGCAAATATAACAATAATGTTCAGGCTACGACAAAATGCGTAAAATAGTCTTCCTGATAAACTTAAAATGCTTCGCTTTATTGCTTAGTTGCGTTTATCTTCTCCCCATAAAAGTTTTTTGCGCAGTGTTGTAAGAAAGGTGTCTTCTTCTAAAACTACAAGCTTTATTGTAAAAGCCGCTTTTTTTAATGTTATTTCAGTTTCTACGGGAAGTGTCGCAATGCGAGAATCTAATGATATGAGGTGATTCTTTTCTCGTCCAGAGACCTTAAGTGTAATTATTGTATCATCTGGCACTACAAGTGGTCTAGCATTAAGATTATGTGGTGCTATAGGAGTCAAAATGAAACTCGATGTGTTGGGCATAATTACAGGGCCGCCACAGCTTAATGAATAACCCGTGGAGCCAGTAGGTGTTGACACAATTAAGCCATCTGCCCAATAACTTGTAAGCTTCTCGCCATTTAGATACGTTTCTACAGAGATCATAGAGGTTGTATTCTTGCGGCTTACAGTTATTTCATTTAGGGCAAAATTGAGATTCTCAATGCCTTCTATAGCTCTGCCATCTACCTCTACAGCTACAAGAGAACGCTCAGAAATCGTATAATTCTTGTTTATAATATCTTTTATTGAAGAAGCTATTTTTTCTTTTTGAATTGAAGCTAAAAAACCAAGCCTCCCGGTATTTATCCCTACAATAGGGATGTTGAGATCGCGCACATAAGTAATAGTCTGTAATATCGTTCCATCTCCTCCTATGCTGAAAAAAATATCATAGCTGTTATCAAGTTCTTCAAAGGTGCTAAAGTGACTATATGTTTTCTCGATCTCTTCATTCTCATGAATTAGTTTGAGAAAGTTTTCTTCAATAATTACAGTCACACCTTTTTGATCTAAGATATCAAGAAGCTGCTGTACATAGATTCCGGAATTAGTATGGTAAAATTGACCGTAGATGCCTACTTTCATAGAGTGAGCTTTCAGGATTATATATTTAAATACTTCTCGAGATAATTAGAACGATCTCTAAGATCCTTTATAAATGCATCCTCCTGATGATTTGACAATATCACATATCCATATCTTCTAAAAGCCTGTAGAATATCATTAAAGCTAACATTAGTACCTAATTTTATTGATATCTGAACTACATCATTTTCCATTTTAGATATAAAAAGACCCAGCACTTTACCATCATTAGATTCTATGATCTGGCATATTTCGCTAAAGCTATAATCTAAAACTCCTCGTTCTACTACAATAATACTCCCATGTTCACTTAAAAATGGTGTATTATTAAAATAGCTCATAACATCAGACAGTTCATAATACCCCAAATAGTGGTTAGTATCATCTAATACGGGCATAATGTTGGTGCTGTTCTGAGCGAAAATTTCTAAAATATCTAACCAGTTAGTCTCTTCTTTAACAAAAAATCCTTCGTACAGGTGTTTTTGATTGCCTATGATTTCTTCTGCTTTGTGGCAATGCACATCATTCTCAGCTAGACAGCCTAAAAAAATATCGTCTTGCATAACGGGAACATGGGAGTATGTGGTCTGGGAAAAAAGATCCTGAGCCATTCCTAATGTTTCGCTTTCTGCTAGAGGTTCTATATCGTTTATTATGTAGTCCTGAATATTCATATGTCGTAATGCAATTTAATTAAAATAATTAAGGGCATACCTTTGTCCTACTTCGTATTTTTGCGAGGTAAAGTTACAATTATTGCTATGACAAAACTGAGCGTAAACGTTAATAAGATAGCTACACTCCGCAATTCGCGAGGTGGTAATGTGCCAGATCTTATTAAAACCGTGAAAGATATTGAGCGCTTTGGTGCTCAGGGAATTACTATACACCCAAGACCCGATGAAAGGCATATAAGATATCAGGACGCCAGAGATCTCAAAGAGGTTGTTAAAAGAGAGCTTAACATTGAAGGAAATCCTGTAGAAAAGTTCATAAATCTTGTGCTTGAGGTTAAACCCGCTCAGGTTACACTTGTTCCAGATAGTGTCGATGCCATCACTAGTAATGCCGGCTGGGATACCATTAAAAATAAAACCTTCTTAAAAGAGGTCGTTGCTGAGTTCCAAAAGAATGGTATACGCACATCTATTTTTGTAGATCCAGATCTTACAATGATTGAGGGCGCTAAAGAAACTGGTACAGATCGTATTGAATTATATACTGAAGCTTATGCTGAAGGTTACGGAAAGGGAGATAAGGATGCTGTAAAACCTTATGTGGAAGCAGCTTTTTTAGCTGGGGATCTTGATCTTGGTATAAATGCCGGTCATGACCTGTCACTCGATAATATTGAATTTTTTAAAGATAGTATTCCCGGTTTACTCGAGGTATCAATTGGTCATGCGCTTATCGCAGAATCTTTATATCAGGGTCTTGAAATGGTTATTGATAAATATCTAGACAAACTTAGCTAATGCTTTTACATTCAAATATTATAGGAGAGGGGAAGCCCTTTGTGATTCTGCACGGCTTTTTGGGTATGGGTGATAACTGGAAAACCCTTGCGACTCATTTTGCAGAAGATGGTTATGCTCTGCATCTTGTAGATCAACGTAATCATGGGCGGAGTTTTCATAGTGATGAGTTTAATTACGATATTCTGGCAACAGATCTTAAAGCGTATTGTGACCATCATGGTTTTGATAAGATCATACTTTTAGGTCATTCTATGGGAGGTAAAACTGCAATGAAATTTGCTGTAAAATTTCCCGAAATAGTAGAGAAGTTAGTAATAGCAGATATTGCTCCTAAATATTACGCACCACATCATCAACAAATTTTAGAAGGTTTAGCGGCTCTTAGTAATAATCCTGATGCCCTTAAATCAAGAGGTGATGCAGATGAGTTTATGGCTCAATATATTCAGGATTGGGGGACGCGCCAATTTTTATTAAAGAATCTATATTGGAAAAAAGATAAAACACTTGCCCTTAGAATGAATCTTGAGGTTTTAAGCTCAAATCCCGAAGCTATAGGAGAGGCTTTAGAGCTAGATGAGATATATAATGGCGAAGTTCTCTTTCTTAGAGGATCAAAATCAAATTACATACAAGATGACGATTTTGAATTGGTAAAAAAACATTTCCCTCACAGTACTATTCAAACAATTTCTGATGCAGGTCATTGGCTGCACGCAGAAAATCCCAAAGATTTTTATCAAAATGTTGTAAAATTTTTATAACATTGTCGCACTCATTTACTATGTATGCATAATATATTTGTATTAAATTGCATTGATATTTGCCGCATTCATAATATTTAAGGCAAAAATTATTAATCTATTAATTTAACTAACCCCTAAAAATATGAGAAAAAACATATTATTGGCGGCTGCTTTTTTGGTTATTGCAGCTACGAGTTACGCTGGTGGGTATCGCGTAGCATTACAGGGTCAACGCGCCCTTGCGATGGGTCACACAGGTGTGGCTTACGTAAATAGTGCAGAGTTGGCGTTTTTCAATCCAGCCGGACTCGTTTACCTGGAAAATCGATTAAACATTAGTGCAGGTGTTAGTGCTGTTTTTTCTGATGTTGCCTGGCAGAACAGCAATTATGGGCAGTATGCAGATACAGATAGCCCTACGGGAACACCTTTTTACGTGTACGGTTCTTATGCAGCAACAGATTGGTTAAGTGTTGGGCTAGCTGTTTATACGCCTTATGGAAGTAGTGTAGAATACCCTACAGACTGGGCTGGTTCTCATTTAGTGAATAATATTGAGCTGTCAGCTATATTTTTTCAGCCATTGGCTTCTATCAAGATCAATGATAAGTTAAGCATAGGTGGGGGTCCCATCTTTGTAACAGGTAATGTAAACTTTAACAGAAATGCAAATCGTACCCTTAGCGATATCGATGGAGATAGGTCTAATATCACTGTAGATGATTCTGGAGTTACAAACTGGGGTTGGTCTGTAGGTACGTTATTCAACGTTACAGATAATTTTAGAATAGGTGCCAATTACCGCTCAGAGATCATTTTAGATTCAAAAGAAGGTGAAGCAACTTTTTCTAATTTCCCTAATGATTCAGGACAACCAATTGTTGTAAGTCCTACTACGATTATTCCATCAAATGGGACTACAGGTTTTGAAGCTTCATTACCGTTGCCGGCAGAATTAACAGTAGGTTTATCATATGATTTAGGCGAAAAATGGACGTTTAACTTCGATTTTAGCCGTACATTCTGGGATGTATATGAAAATCTGGATATCAATTTCTCAAATGGTCTGGAGGCATTTAACCCTAGAAACTATGAGAATTCTTCTACTTATAAATTTGGTATGGAGTACGTCGCTAATGAGAACTTCACTTTAAGAGCGGGTTATTACTTTGATCAATCTCCTGTGCAACCAGGATATTTTGCTCCCGAAACTCCGCGTAACGATGCTAATGGTTTTACTGGTGGTTTGTCATTTAACGTTTCAGACAAATTTGCGATAGACGCTTCTTTCTTATATCTGCGATTTGAAGAGGTTAAGGCTTCTTATGACTATTATACAGAAAACGGGCAAAATGTTCCTTTTGGTGGAACTTATAAATCAAGCGCGTTTATTCCTGGTATTGGTATAACCTACAGTCTATAATCCTAATAAAGCTTTTTAAGATGAAAATATATATAAAGTATTTAGGGCTTCTCGCTTTAGCAATTACATCCTGCGAGCCCGAACTAAATAATTCAATTAAAGATCAAGGTGTTTATACCAGCGGAGATGCAGATTTTTCAAATTTTGTAGCAGTTGGTAACTCACTAACGGCCGGTTATGCTGATGGTGCGCTATATGTTACTGGTCAGGAAAATTCATATCCTAACATTCTTGCTCAGCAGTTTAGCTTTGCTGGTGGTGGTGATTTTAGGCAGCCATTGGTGAATGATAATTTGGGTGGATTAGTATTGGGTGGTCAGCCAATAACGGCAAATCGCTACGTGCTTTCTGTAGGCGCTAACGGTCCTGCTCCTGCACGGTTAGCCGGCACTTCTACAACAGATGTTTCGGGAAAATTGGAAGGTTCTTATAATAACATGGGTGTTCCGGGAGCTAAAAGTTTCCATTTGCTTGCGCCTGGTTACGGTAATGTTGCCGGTGTGGCAACAGGTGCCTCAAATCCTTATTTTGCAAGATTTGCTTCTTCTGCAGATGCTACAGTTATAGGTGATGCCGTTGCTCAGGACCCTAGCTTTTTTGCGCTGTGGATTGGTAATAATGATATTCTTTCTTACGCTACTTCTGGTGGAGTAGGTGTAGATCAAAAAGGAAATTTTGACCCTACTACTTATGGAGGTAATGATATTACAGATCCTAATGTTTTTGCTGCTGCTTATAACAAGATGGTAACAGCTTTAAGCGCTGGTGCATCAGGAGGTGTTTTGATCAATATTCCAGATATTACTTCTATACCTTACTTTACAACTGTGCCTTACAATGCAATTCCTCTTGATGCGCAAACGGCTGCCTTTGTAAATCAATCGTATACAGATTATAATAATGCTATTGCTACTTATGCCTTTTTAGGATACATAAGTGCAGAAGAAGCTGCTGCCAGAACGATCACTTTTCAGGCCGGTCAAAATGCAGTCGTTATAACAGATGAAGATCTTACTGTTTTGCCAAATCCTGCAGGCGGTTCATTACCTAATTTAAGACAGGCAGCTGCACAGGATCTTGTTGTTTTACCGGCTTCTTCAATCATAGGTACTTTAGCAGATCCTTCTAATCCGGCTTCTGTTATGGGAGTTGGTGTTCCTTTAGGAGACGCACTTGTTTTAACTACTGAAGAACAGGTTCTTGTTAAAACAGCGCAAACCGCTTACAATGCGACAATAAAAGCGCTGGCTCAGGCTAATGGTCTTGCTTTTGTAGATGCTCAAAAAGCATTAGAGACTGTTGCGACCAGTGGTATATCTTATGACGCAGGTATGTTAACTGCAGCATTTGTTACTGGCGGGGCATTTTCACTTGATGGTGTTCACCCAACACCACGAGGATATGCTTATGTTGCAAATCTTGTTATTAAAGCTGTAAATAATCAGTATAATTCTACGGTTCCTGTAGTCAATATTGGTAACTACAATACCGTTACAATAAGCAATGATGTGAATTAAAAATCGGTCATTTTATATCAAAAAGCCTCCATTTGGAGGCTTTTTTCGTTAAAATATATAATTGTAATTTAGAGAAAGATTTAAAATTTTTTAAAATGAAGACAATCACCAAGCTGTTATTAACAGCACTAGCTGTTCTTTTACTGGCAAACATATTGCCGGGTATTTATGTAGACTCATTTCTAACTTCGGTTGTTGTGGCTATTGTGCTTGCATTGCTTAAATTAATCGTTAAACCATTATTGATTATTCTCACCCTACCCATTACGATTTTAACTTTTGGTCTCTTTTTATTAATTATAAATGCCATTGTTGTTCTCCTTGCCGGTTATTTTGTGTCGGGATTTCAGGTAGATGGAGTGTGGTATGCTTTAATTTTCAGCCTGCTGCTATCGTTGTTTCAGTCTATTCTTTTTTCGCTGATAAAAGAGGAATAGAAGGTGACTGTTAACCAAATACTTAAAACTTTGCAGAGATATAAAAAATATGTACTTTTGCACTCTTATTTTTATTAGGAAAAAGTCCATAGAAAATGAACATAACAAGAGAGAATATTGACGAGCTTAATGCAGTACTTAAAGTAGATATTGCAAAGACTGATTATAGCGGTAAAGTTGAAAAAGTTTTAAAAGACTACCGTAAATCTGCTAACATACCGGGTTTTAGAAAAGGACATGTGCCTATGGGCCTTGTGCAAAAACAGTACGGTAAAGCTGTGCTTGTTGATGAGGTAAATAAATTGTTGCAAGACGCATTACAAAAATATCTTACCGAAGAGAAACTTGACGTTTTAGGTAATCCTTTACCTAAAGATCAGGATAATCTTGATTGGGATGCTGGTGACTATTCTTTTGAATTTGAATTAGGTCTTGCTCCTAAATTTGATGTTGATCTTTCTCCTAAAGAAGCAATTACAAGTTATAAAGTAGTTGCAGACGATAAGATGATAGATAATCAACTTAAAACCATACAAAAGCAATATGGTAAGATCGTAAGCAAAGAAGTTGCAGAAGAAGGAGATGAGCTTACAGGATCATTTAAAAATGAAGATGAAGAGATTGATAATAAAACAACGCTAGAACTTGAAAAGCTAAAGGGGAAGAAAAACCTTAATGCTTTTGTAGGTGCAAAAGTGGGAGATGTTATCACCGTTAAAACAAAAGGTCTTTTTGCTGAAGCTGCAGATTACTATGCTAATCTTAAAATATCTGAAGAAGATGCTAATGAGAAAGATGTTGAGGTTTCTTTTACAGTAGAAGAGGTAAACAAACGTGAACTGGCAGATTTTGATCAGGAATTGTTTGATAAACTTTACGGTAAAGATGCGGTTAAGAGCGTTACCGAATTGAAAGAAAAGATTAAGCAGGACGCTGAGTCTCAATTTGAGCAGCAGGCAGATCAGCAACTTTTAAACGCGGTTACAGAAAATCTTATTGAGAATACAAAATTTGAGCTTCCGTCAGAATTCCTTAAAAAATGGATTCAAAAATCTGGCGAGAAAGAATTAAGTTTTGATGAGGCTGTAGAAGAATTTGATCGTTCTGAAAAAGGATTGAGATATCAACTTATAGAAGGAAAGATTATTTCAGAAAACAACCTGCAGGTAACTTTTGAAGAGTTGAAAGCGTATGCTAAAGAGATGATCAAAGCACAAATGGCACAATATGGTCAACTTAATCCTGATGATCAGGAGTTAGACAATATCGCTGCTCGTATTTTAGGTAATCAGGATGAAGTAAGAAGATTATCTGAGCAATTAATGAATAAAAAATTGCTTGATTTCTTTAAGGAAAATGTAAATCTTGAGACTAAAGAAGTAACTTTTGATGAGTTTGTCAAAGAAGTCTATAAATAGTGATTCTATAATATAAATAGTATATTTAAGGCGTTTAACCATCAAGTTAGACGCCTTTTTTAACTATTATAGATTAAGGTGTTATTACACCTTTTTTATTACTACAATAAATATTTCGCTATTGCGAAAAATGAATTTTAAAATACTATGGATTACGGAAAAGAATTTGAAAAATATGCCATCCAGCATCACGGGGTGAATAGTATGTACTACGATAAAATTATGAGTAGTATGTATCCGGTAAGTCTTACACCTAATATTATTGAAGAAAGACAAATGAATGCAGTCGCTATGGATGTATTCTCAAGATTAATGATGGACCGTATTATATTTTTAGGTACCGGCATCAATGATCAGGTTGCAAACATCGTACAGGCACAGCTTTTATTTTTAGAAAGTACAGATGCTGCTAAAGATATACAGATATACATCAATTCACCAGGCGGAAGCGTTTATGCCGGTTTAGGTATATACGACACCATGCAGTTCATAAAGCCAGATGTAGCAACAATATGCACTGGTATGGCTGCTTCTATGGCTGCTGTGCTTTTATGTGCAGGTGCTAAAGGAAAACGCAGTGGGTTAACGCATTCAAGAGTGATGATTCACCAGCCTATGGGTGGAGCTCAGGGACAGGCTAGTGATATTGAGATCACAGCAAAAGAAATAATAATGCTTAAAGAAGAGTTATATAAAATAATAGCAAAACATTCTGGTCAAACTTATGAAACTGTTTATGAGAATAGTGACAGGGATTACTGGATGAAAGCAGATAAAGCTTTAGAATATGGTATGATTGATGAAATCCTGACCAGAGAATAAGCTTAACAGAGAATGTTACTGCCTAAACAAAGGCAGATTTACTAATACATCGGTCTTTTTATTTGCTAGATAAAACTTGTAAAAAGATCAAATATGTGAATTATGGCGAAGGAAGAATTAGAATGTTCATTTTGCGGAAGAAAGAAACCCGAGACCAACCTTTTGATAGCGGGTCTTGACGCTCACATCTGCGACAGATGTATAGAGCAGGCGCATGGTATTGTTTTAGAAGAATCTAAAGACATAGACCATGGCGATTTTGCAAATGAACTAATGCTTAAAAAACCAAAAGAGATTAAAGATTTCCTTGATCAATATATTATTGGCCAGGAGTCAACAAAAAAGATTTTATCTGTAGCGGTGTACAACCATTACAAAAGATTGTTGCAACCTGTTTCAGAAGATGATATAGAGATTCAAAAAAGTAATATTATAATGGTAGGCCAGACCGGTACAGGTAAAACCCTCATGGCTAAAACCATTGCACGCATGCTTAATGTGCCACTTGCTATTGTAGATGCTACTGTACTTACAGAAGCCGGTTATGTAGGTGAAGATGTAGAAAGCATTCTCACCAGGTTATTGCAGGCAGCAGATTACAATCTTGAAAAAGCACAACGCGGTATTGTTTTTATAGATGAGATCGATAAGATCGCACGTAAAAGCGATAATCCCTCAATTACTCGTGATGTAAGCGGTGAAGGCGTACAGCAGGCTTTACTTAAATTGCTTGAGGGAACTGTTGTAAATGTTCCGCCTAAAGGTGGAAGAAAACATCCTGATCAAAAATTTATTGAAGTAGATACTGAAAATATACTTTTCATTGCAGGAGGAGCCTTTGATGGTATTGAGCGTAATATAAGCAAGCGTCTTAATATGCAGGCTGTAGGTTTTAGTGCAAGTAAAAGTGAAGATGTGATCGAGAAGGATAATCTTCTTAAATACATAATCCCGCGTGATCTTAAAGATTTTGGGTTAATACCTGAAATTATTGGTCGCTTGCCTGTTCTTGCTCACATGAACCCGCTCGATACAGGAACCCTAAGAGCTATTCTTACTCAGCCTAAAAATGCCATCATTAAACAATATGAAAAATTGTTTGAGATGGATAATATAGAATTTGAAATCACAGACGATGCTCTTGATTATATTGTTGAGAAAGCTATAGAATACAAATTAGGAGCACGAGGATTACGCTCTTTATGTGAAGCTATACTTACAGACGCTATGTTTGATCTCCCAAGCTCTGAAGAAGGTGAACTTGAGGTAACACGAGAATATGCAGAACATAAACTTGAAAAATCAACGATTAAGAAATTAAAAGCAGTTTCTTAAAAAGAGATTATTTAAATTGAAATAAAAAAAAGCCGCATCAACTATAAGTTGTGCGGCTTTCTCGATTTATAGTTGGGTAAGATTATATTCTGTTTGTTGATAAATTTTATGGCAAAAAAAATACTTTGATCTAGCAGCAATATTTTGAGTTAAATACTGCTGCTGGTATCAAAGCTTTAGTCCTATCAAGACTATGTGAGTGTTTTGAGTTATGATTTGTTACCTCTAAAGTATAGGGATAAAGCTTAGAGAAAAAAGTTTTTAGTTAAACGACGACTTTTTTCGTTGAAGAGCAAAAAGCCAAAATTAAGTCCTACGCGTTGAGGCTTAATAGTTCATCTACATATTCTCTTGTGTTACTAAGACGAGGTACTTTATGCTGCCCGCCCAGTTTATTTTTGGCTTTAAGCCAGTCGTAGAATAGTTTCTCCCTGGCTATGTGAATTTTAGGGGCATTTAAGGTGATGTTATTAAAACGCTTGGCCTCATAATCACTATTGATCTCCATCAATGATTCATCAAGAACCTGATTAAATATCTGGGCATTTGTAGGTTTCACTTTAAACTCAATGATCCATTCATGAGCGCCTTTGCTCTTGCCATCCATAAAAATAGGAGCGGCAGTATAATCTACAATTTCAGAATTTGTGATCGCGGCAGCTTTCTTTAAAGCCTGTTCTGCATTTTCGATTATAAGTTCTTCGCCAAAAGCATTGATGTGATGCTTGGTTCTGCCCGTCACTCGTATTCGGTAAGGATTAATTGAAGTAAAGCGTACTGTGTCGCCCACTTTATAACGCCAAAGCCCAGCATTAGTAGTAATGACTAGTGCGTAATTTTTACCTTTTTCTACTGCGCTAAGCGGAATAATTTTCTCGTCAGGTGTATTATACGTTTCCATGGGAATGAACTCATAGAAGATCCCATAATCGAGCATTAAAAGTAATTCGCTGGAGTCGTTTTGATCCTGAATAGCAAAGAACCCTTCAGAAGCATTATAAATCTCATAATATTTAAAGTCATTCAACGGCAATAACTTTTTATATTGATCACGGTAAGGATCAAAACTTACACCGCCGTGAAAGTAAACTTCAAGGTTAGGCCAGATATCAAAAATGGTTTTTCCCTTAGTAGAATCTAGAACGTTATTGAGTAAAACAAGCATCCAGCTGGGCACACCGGCAAGACTGGTTACATTTTCGTTTATCGTTTCATCTACTATTGCCTGCATCTTAGTTTCCCAGTCACTCATAAGAGAAACCTCGTTGCCGGGAGTACTGCTAAATTCGGCCCAAAAAGGCATATTATCGATCAAAATGGCAGATAAATCACCGTAAGAAGTACCATTGCTTTCATAGAGTTTTTTACTGCCACCTAGCCTAAGGCTCTTGCCTGTAAAAAGCTGAGCTTCCGGGTTATTGTTGAGGTACATGCAGAGTAGATCTTTGCTTGCTGCATAATGACATTCTTCAAGAGATTCCGGACTTACCGGAATATATTTGCTGCGTGCATTTGTGGTACCGCTGCTTTGTGCAAACCATTTGATCTGGCTGGGCCAGAAAATGTTAGATTCACCTCGTCTGCCGCGTTCTATATTGGGTTGACTACCTTCATAACAAGACAAAGGGACATTGCGGGCAAAATCTTCATAATTACGTATGCCGCTAAAGTTGTATAACTTACCTATTTCTGTAAAACGCGCACGCTGTACCAGCTTGAGCAATAGCTCATTTTGCACATCATGAGGGTATTTTAAGAACAATTCCATCTGGTGAATACGCTTTTTGAGGAACCAGGACGCTATGGAGTTGACTAATGGAATCGGCATTTTGTTAGTATCTTTAGGCCTTTATTTTGCACTTTTGCAAGAAAGTAGCGGTCTAAATTAAGTTTTTTTAATTTGAAATTTTCAACAAACTTTAAAATTTATGCAATATCAGGGTGTCTTAAAAAAAATGCAAACAGAATTGCAAAATCCAGTTCAATACTACTTGCTTTTTGACACAGATTTTATTCATGTAAACCAGCTAATAGACAAAGAGATACGTATAGAGTTTCTTAGATATCAATGTCTGGAATGTGGTAAAGATAAGAAGATCTATCGCCAGGGCTATTGCTATGATGATTTCTATAAAGTACCTCAAGCAGCAGACTGGATCATAAGTCCTGAACTGAGCAAAGCACACCTAGATATAGAAGAAAGAGATCTTGATTTTGAGAAAAAGGTACAACTGCAACCGCACGTAGTTTACCTGGCTAACTCGAGCAGTATAAAAGTAGGGGTAACCCGAAAGACACAAATACCTACACGGTGGATAGATCAAGGAGCGCATGAAGCAATTGAGATCGTAGAAGTACCTAATCGTTATCTCGCCGGTATTACTGAAGTTGCCTTAAAAGATCACATTGCAGATAAAACTAACTGGCGTAAGATGCTGAAGAATGAGATCGTAGATGAAGATCTTGTGCAATACAGAGATGATCTGTATCAATATATCCCTGAAGAAGCGCAGGAATATTACATGGCAAATAATCAGGAAACGCATATTGAGTTTCCTGTGCTGCAATATCCTCAAAAGCTAAAAACTTTAAACCTTGCTAAAACCCCCTTTTATACAGGAAAGCTAAAAGGAATAAAAGGGCAATATCTCATTTTTGAAGACGATACGGTTTTTAACGTGCGCAACTATGAAGGTTTTGTGGTCAGTATTACAGTAAACGTTTAGTATAAAAAAATCAATAGACTTAAGAAAGCTGCCTTTAACTGAGGCAGCTTTTTTATTTAATAAATTTTTAAACTAAAATGTTAGTTTAAACTAAATATTTAGTTATATTTGTTTTAGAAATCGATCAAAATAATATAAAAATTAGCCTTTCAAGGGCAAAAATCAGATGAAACAACTCACAAAAACCGAAGAAGAAGTAATGCAGATCCTCTGGGATCTGGGCGAAGCAAATGTTGCTTCAATCCTAGATAAGATGCCAGAGCCAAAACCCGCTTACAACACCGTCTCTACCATTGTGCGCATACTCGAGACTAAGGAGTTTGTAGATTATAAAAAGGAGGGCAGAGGGCATATTTATTTTCCTAAGGTTAAGAAAGAGACCTACAGCAGCGCAAGCATGAATAAAATGGTAAACGATTACTTCAATGGCAGTTTTAAAAGTATGGTATCTTTTTTCGTAAAGAAAAAAGACATGAGCGTGACAGAGCTGGAAGCGATCTTAAAAGAAATCAATAAAGACACATAATTATGGCGGCATATTTATTTCAGGTAATTCTATTTCAGGCGATTTTCCTGATCGTCTATAAGATCTGGTTACAGAAAGAAACTTTCTTTAACGCAAACCGGATTTACCTATTATTTACCCCGATTTTAGCTCTTTTTCTCCCGTTTTTAGAAGTAGAAATGCTAAAAGAAACAGTAAGTATGTCCAATATTGTAAGAGAATTACCTGCGGTTTTTATTGGTGATCAGCCTCAGGAAATTGCAATGAATCCGGTTATAGAAAACCAAACCGATTTTAGCCTGCAAACAGCCGTTTTTTGGCTTTATGGAGCAGGTTTTTTAATAAGCCTGTGGCTTTTTTGTAGAAAATATGAAGCGTTAAGCCGGTATTTTAGGTTTAGAAAGTCAGGAGATAAGCAGATCATCACAATCCCAAACAGTACTGCGGCTTTCACATTTCTCAACACCATTTTTTTAGGTGATAAAATAGATACGCTTTCGCGAAAGGAAATACTGGCGCACGAGCAAGTACATGTTAAACATTTACATAGTTATGACCTGCTGGTGTTTGAGGTTTTGCGCATTGTGTTTTGGTTTAATCCTGTGATCTATTTGTATCAAAAAAACATTAGCGAGTTACATGAATTTGTAGCCGATAAGCAAGCCGCCGCACAAACCGAAAAAAAGCAGTATTACAATCAGCTGCTCAATACCGCCTTTGGTACAGAACGAATTTCATTCATCAATACATTTTTCAATCAATCATTAATCAAAAAACGAATAGTTATGCTACAAAAAAAATCAGCTGCAAAAGCCAGTATAAAATACTTTATCCTGCTTCCACTTTTTGTGGGAATGATCACTTACGTCTCCTGTACGTCAGATTCTGATAAAATTATTGAAGAAGAAAATGCTAGTTTAAATGAACAGCTGGCACAACTTGAGATAACACTTGATAATATAGATTCACTTTCTGATGATGAACGCGAAAATTTAAGGAAGGTTCTGGCAAAAGCTATCGATCAAAAAACAAATGTTCAAATAACTCAAGAGGCAGGTAAGGCAACTACTCAGGACGAACTTACAGATGTTCCTTTCGCAGTTGTAGATGAGATTCCCACTTTTCCCGGTTGTGAAGGTTTAGATAATGAAGGCCGAAAAAAGTGCATGAGTGAGCATATTAGTTCGCTGGTCAATCAAAATTTTGATACCAGTTTAGGTGAAAAATTAGGTTTAAAAGGTGTTAATCGTATATACGTAAGATTTAAAATTGATACCAATGGGGAAATAGCGGATATTGGTGTGCGTGGTCCGCATCCAGTGCTAGAGGAAGAAGCTAAGCGTGTTATAAACCTCATTCCAAAAATGAATGCCGGGAAGCAAAGGGGTAAACCTGTAAACGTGATGTATTCTCTTCCTATTGTTTTTCAGGTAGCTGAATAAATCTTAAAAATTTCATAGTGTTATGAAAATATTCATAAAGCTTATTACATTTCAAATTCTGGCTCTTTGTATGCTGGCAGTTACTTCTTGTGAAAATGAAGGTCAATCGGGAAATGATACAAACAAAGCAACCTTAGAAGAACAACTAGTAACTCTACAAAACACACTTGATAAAAAAGAAACTCTTACTCTGGCAGAAGCAGAAGAACTGGAAAAATTTCTAATCAGGAGTCAAAGTCTGGTCAGCTCTTCTAACCTTACGCATATGATTAGCGGGACAGTAACAGCCTTTGATACGGGTAAACCTCTTCCTGGTGTAAATATCGTAGAGAAAGAAACGTCAAATGGAGTAGTAACAGATTTTGATGGAAATTACACAATTGAATTAAAAGACGAGAACCCAACTTTATCTTATTCCTACATTGATTATAAGAAGAAAGAAATTCAAGTAAATGGAAAATCTACTCTGGATGCTGTCCTTGAGGTAAAGGAAAATTAATTTAAAATTGAATGCGTATAAGATTTAATATAAAAGAATAATTAGAATCAATGGGGCCGCCAATGTGCTGCTCTTTCTGCTCCTTTTTATTCTTTAAAAATCTAAATCAAAGATGTTTATGAATAGATTTCTAGTAATCCTATTTATCTTAGCCCTCAAAGCCGAAGCACAACAGACTTCGGCTTTGAACATTGCAGACAGTTTGTATAATGTGGGGAATTATAGCGAAGCGATTTCTCGCTACGAAGAAATAACACCTAAATCGCCCAGTCTTTATTTAAAAATTGCTCGTGCTCATCAGGCAAAAGGTACACTTGATGACGCACTTACTAATTATAAGTTAGCAGCCACTTCTACAGATGAAGCAATTGCCATGAATGAATATGGCAAGCTGCTTATTGCGACAAACCATTTTAAAAAAGCAGATAGTGTTTTTACACAATTGATCGAGCAATATCCTACAAATCCTAATTTTTACTATCAGCGCGGCAGGGCTGGAGAAAATATTAAACCCAAACTTGACAGCACTGTTATTGATAAAGACAGTATAAAACCGATTTTAGCTGCGCGAAATGCATACATTAAAGATTACGAGAAAGCTGTAGAACTAGACAGTACCCACCAAAAGGCGTTGTACGAAACCGCTTTATTTTATCTCAAGAAAAAAGATTATCCCCTTGTTGAGAAACTCTGCATGAAAGCGTTAGAATCTTATGCAGACAATGTTGAGGTCATAAGTGTATTGGCACAAAATTTTTACTACCGCGGTTTTCATGACGATGCAATCCCGTGGTTTCAAAAACTACTTGATTTAGGGCAAAATACGCAGTTTATACATGAAAAACTAGGCATGAGCTATTACAAAGAGCGAATGTATGAGTTGGCTATTGAACAATATTTAGAAGCTCTTAATTTTTCACCTGAAGATTTTTACCTGCATGCTATTCTGGCAAAATTATATAATTATAAAGCAGATTTCAAGGAGGCGCAGAAACATGGCCAGCTGGCAATCTTTTTTAAAGATATGGCGCTAGATGAAGATTATTACACTCTGGCAAATACATATAAAATTCATAAAGACTGGCAAAAGTCTATGGAGTATTTAAATCTGGCCCTAGAGGAGAATCCTGATCTTAAAGATGCTATTTATGCCAAAGCAGTAGTAGCAGATAATTATTATGCAGACAAAGAAGCCGTGATCAAACTGTATGAACATTACCTTGAAAAAAATGATTTTGAATTTGAGCCGCGTGTGAAATTGACGCGCAGCAGGATTAAAATTCTAAGGCAAGAACTATTTATGGCTGCAGAAGATTAAAACCTTTCTATACAGTTTATCGTAAACTAATAAGTATACCTATTTTTGAAGGGTACGAGAAAGTTATGATAAAAAAAATCTTACCCGCCTTTTTTCTTTTTATAGCTGTTTTAGGCTGCGATTCAGACAAGGGATTGAATTGCTTTCAGACAGCCGGTGATATTATTCAACAGGAATTTGTGGTTGATGATTTTAGAAAGATCATTGTAGAAGAGCGGGTTCAGCTTATTTTGAAACAAGGTCAGCAAAAAATTGTTGTAGAAACAGGTGAGAATCTAATTAGCGATATTGATGTTTCAGTAAAAGATGGTGTGCTAACGGTTTTTAATAATAACGGTTGCAATCTTGTACGCGATTACAATATTACTAAAGCAATAATTACTTCACCTAATATTACAGAAATACGTAATGCTTCGGGATACGAAGTGCAAAGTGATGGAGTTCTCGCTTATCCGGCTCTTTCTCTGATAAGTGAAGATCTTGAGGAAGAGGATTTTTACCATAAAGATGGAGATTTTCGCCTTGAGCTAGATGTACAAGAACTTCAAATAACGGGTAATGGTCTTAGTAATTATTACCTAAGTGGGCATGCAACTTCTGCAGATATTGAGATTCTGCAAGGTGACGCGCGTGTGGAAGGCCGCGATTTACTAATTGATGATCTGTATATTTATCATCGCGGAACGAATCAGGTAATTGTGAATCCGCAGTTGTCGTTACGCGGGCAGGTTTTGAGCACGGGTGACCTTATTGCAGTTAGTCATCCTGAAATAGTTGAGGTTGAAGAATTGTACACGGGTAAATTGATTTTTGAATGATGAGATATAAGATCTCATTTTCACATTGATGACATTTAGAATTCTGCGAGTAGTTGGGTATAACTTTAAACCACTAACCTGAAAACTTATTGATGTGTGATGATAAAGCTTAAATAATTTTACTGATAATTAAGTGCGATCATAACTTAATATCTACTGTTCACGGAAAACGTATCTTTGCAGGGAAGTTCTACCTGTTATTTTAAGTAGACGATCTTATATCTAAAAGCGAAAGAGGTGCAAAGTCCAGAACAACAACCATCAAATGATACTCCGCATAAAGCGGGATTTGTAAATATTATAGGTAATCCTAATGTAGGTAAATCTACCCTTATGAATGCCCTTGTGGGTGAACGTTTATCTATAATCACATCAAAAGCACAAACTACGCGCCATCGTATTTTAGGTATTGTAAATGGTGATGGCTTTCAGGTAATTCTAAGTGATACACCGGGAATTATAAAGCCGGCGTATGAGTTACAGGCATCTATGATGGATTTTGTAAAATCTGCTTTTGAAGATGCAGATGTGATGCTCTACATGGTAGAGTTAGGCGAGCAGGAGTTAAAAGATGAAGCTTTTTTAGAGAAAATAAGAAATGCTAAGATTCCTGTGCTTTTGCTAATCAATAAGATTGATAAGGGCGACGAAGAATCACTTGAGAATAGTAGAACATTATGGCAGGAAAAGGTTCCTAACGCAGAGATTTTTGCTATTTCGGCTTTAGAGAATTTTGGTGTGAGAGAGGTTTTTAATCGCGTATTAGAAAGTTTGCCAGCTTCACCTCCTTTTTATCCTAAAGATGCATTAACAGACAAGCCTGAACGTTTTTTTGTAAATGAGATCATAAGAGAAAAGATTCTCATGCACTATAAAAAAGAAGTCCCTTATTCTGTAGAAATAGATACTGAAGAGTTTTTTGAAGAGGAGAATATCATACGCATGCGCAGTATAATCATGGTAGAGCGCGACAGCCAGAAAGGTATCATAATAGGTCATAAAGGCTCAGCTTTAAAACGTGTAGGCAGTGAAGCTCGTAAAGATCTTGAGGCTTTCTTTGGCAAGCAGGTTCATATAGAACTATATGTTAAAGTAAATAAAGACTGGCGCAGCAGCGAGCGTGAACTTAGACGCTTTGGTTATAATAAGAAGTAGATTCTAATCTGTGTTTTGAAATTCTAAACTCTTGTTTTTTGTAAGCTCCCATAGAGCATAACTTATCACCACAATATATTCTAAAGCTACTAGCCACAAATTTTCTTCGGTTACATTTTGCTTGTAAGCAGAATAACTCAGAAAGACCACCGCACTCCAAACAATGGGGAAACGATATTTTGTAAAAATCGAAAGTAAAAGTGGAGTAGCGATGTACCAGGGATGAACCGTAGTTGCGAGCAAAAAATAAAAACTGATGCCAAAAAGCATTGCCGTAAATAACTCTTCTATAGATTTGATTTTCCGGAAAAAGGAGATAAAAATCAAGAAAAAGAGCACTAAAAACGGCAAAATATAAGCCGATTCTCCAATAACATCATAGCCTTTGGTCAAAAAGCCCACCCATCTAATGAGGTAAAAAAGACTGGCATTAAATTCAAATTTGGCAAACCATAAAGCCATTGTTTGGCTAAAGTTTAAAAAGAATTCTTCTGATAAAAAGGGCAGGAATGAAAGCGCAACTGTGGCCAAAACCACTGCGTAATATCTAAAATTAAATAGAATAGCTTTTCGCGAAAGCGAACCCAGTCTTGTATTTATCTCCTTTTTTGGGGCTAAAATCTGCCAAAACAGGGGTAAAAATAGTAGTGGTAACAGCTTTACAGAAACCGAAATTCCCAGCAAAACCGCAGACCAAAACCATTTTCTTTTTGATAATAAGTAGATAGAAGCAATCACAAAAAACAGCATTACACCTTCAAAATGTAGGTTTCCCGTAAATTCAATAATCACAAACGGATTTAAAACATACCAGAAAATACGGTGCTCAGGAAGGTTCATCGATTTAAGAAGTTTGCTCCCAAAAAATAAAGTTCCCAGATCTGCTGCGATGATTAGAATGCGCATAACGACTACGCTTCCCATAATCCCATTAGGACTTAATAATGAAGCTAAAGCGAAAAGCAATTGATTAACCGGCGGATAGTTAGTAAAATGACTTGCACTAAGTTCGCCCATTCCCAAAATCAGCTCAGAAGCATTAGAAATCGGTAATTTACCGGCTAAAATCCACTCGTTGGGCGTGCTTAAATATGGGTTTATCCCCGAAAGCAACAAACGACCATCCCAAATAAACCTAAAATAATCCTGTGATAAATTGGGTAAAGCAACGATAAAAACGAGTCTAAAAAGGATAGCAATGCTTAATAAAATTTTCAAATTCCATTTAAAGAGCTGAATAATTTTGAAAGATGCGTAGAATAAGGCACCGTATAAAGTAATGAGTTTTATAAAATCGTAGCGTGCTAGATCGTAGGCAAATACACCATAAAATATTGCAGTAATGAGAACAAAAAGTAGTGATAATTTAAACTGCTTTAAAAATTGCATCATAGAATTTCGAGTTACAATTTTTCTGTAATCACCCGTTATTGTTGAAGTTTTAAAAAGCACGACCCGTGATTTGGGCTACGGGCAACGTGCATAATTTTTAAGCTTTAGCAAATAACGATTTAAATGCGACAAAGCCAAATCCGAAAAAAAGCATCAGGTGAAAAAGCAACATTCCGTAATTATTGATCACAAAAGCGCTGTAGATCGCAAAGCCAAAATATAAGAAAAGCAGTGTTTCTATAATATTGTTTGCAGTGATCTTATGGCTGAGGTAAACGTTTTTGCTCACCGAATTTACCGTATCCACATTGAATTTTGGCGTGCGAATAAATTCAGATTTTTTGCCAAAATGCCCTTCTAAAACCGCAAGCGAATTATGTACACTAAAACCCATCGCGATAGAGAAAAAGGTAAAAAACATACCAATGTATTTCAGAAAATTTTTAAATCCGCCACCATGAATCCGTTTATAAGTAACCCAATAAGCGCCAAAAAATATAATTGTGCTTATCGCGAAAAATGCCACGACAACAAGATAATTCTGAAAAACGGGATTTGTATTCTGTATGTATAGAACGGGCACACTAAGTACAGCCAGAAGCAGAACAATCAAAAAGATACTACTGTTAAGCAAATGAAAGAAACTATGAAATTTTGTCTTAAATGAAACGGTAGGATCTTTAAGCAACTTCCAGTAAAACTTCTGAAAATTCTCTGCTGCACCCTTATTCCATCTAAATTGCTGCGAGCGTGCCGCACTAATTGCAACAGGAAGTTCGGCCGGAGTTTCAACTTCCTCCAGGTATTTAAATTCCCATTTTTTAAGTTGTGCGCGGTAGCTCAGGTCAAGATCTTCGGTTAAAGTATCGCCTTCCCAGTTGCCTGCGTTTAGAATACAAGTTTTACGCCATACGCCAGCCGTACCATTAAAATTGATAAAATGATGCCCAAAACTGCGACCAACTTGTTCAAGAACAAAATGAAAATCGAGCGCAAAAGCCTGAATTTTGGTCAGTAAAGAGTAGTTTCTATTGAGATGTCCCCAGCGGGTTTGTACAACACCTATCTTTTCATTTTTAAAATAGGGTATTGTCTTTTTGAGCCAATCAGGATTCGGCATAAAGTCAGCGTCAAAAATGGCTATAAATTCGCCAGAAGCTGTTTTTAAACCTTCTTTTAAGGCACCAGCTTTAAACCCGGTTCTGTTTTTTCTGGTGATATGTTTAATGTTTAATCCGCTTTTTTGAAGCTTATTGATCTTTGCTTCGGTATTTAAAACAGAGCTATCTGTAGAATCATCAAGCACCTGGATCTCGAGCTTATCTTTAGGATAATCGAGCAATGCAATATTATCGAGAAGCCTTTCGACGACATACATTTCGTTATAAAGAGGAAGTTGTACAGTTACCAGCGGTATTTGAGCCGGATCATTAAGATCATATTTCTCAGCATTATCTACTTCTTTTTTGGCTTTTAGATAATTTAAAAGAAGGTGAAGCTGGGCAAGGCTGTAAAGGAAAATCAGCGTAAGGGCAAGCGTGTAAATAACTATTACTGCAGTTTCCATTACTTAAAAGTGTACTTGAAAATCCAACCCAAAATCTTTATTCCTGCAAAGATAGCACCTTTCACAGTTCCCGAAACTTTTGAGACACCTATGCGGTTGCGATACTTTACCGGTACTTCTACATACGACAAACGTTGCTGTAGAGATTTAAGTTGCATTTCTACCGTCCAGCCGTAGGTTTTGTCTTCCATATGAAGAGCAAGTAATTTTTCATATTTTATTGCTCTAAAAGGACCCAGATCTGTGAATTTAGATTTGAAGAAAATGCGCATAAGAGTTGTGGCCAGTTTATTACCAAACCGCTGCGGAAAAGTCATACTTCCCGGTTCTCTTAATTCTTTTACCCTGGCACCAATGACAAGGTCAACATCTTCATTAATAATGGGCGCCACAACATCATGAAGTTGTTCCGGGTAATCGCTGTAATCACCATCCAGAAAAACTACAATATCTGGTTTAATAGCCTGAGAAGCGATGTAACTGAGTCCTTTTAAACAAGCATACCCATAACCGGGTCTTTCTTCTTTAAGAACGATAGCTCCTGCATCGCGGGCGTTAACCTCGGTTTCGTCTGTAGAATTATTATTAACTACAATGATCTCGCTAACTATATCGGGAATGTCATTAATGACCAAACTAATAGAATTCTGCTCGTTAAAGGCAGGAATGATAACTTTAATATTTTGGGTCATTGAGGGTTTTCTAAATTTTTGGCAAAAATAGAATTACCTATTTAAGTATTGCTCATTATTAGTAAAACCTTAGACGAATGTATGGTGTTATGCTAACAAGTAGAGAAAGTTTTCTGAAAGGACTAATTATTAAGGATAGATCAAGAGGTCTCCGGGATTTGAAATGAAAACCAGATTTGCTGCCAATAGAATAAGATCGTAATGCCAGCCAAAGCCTTTTTCAGCATAAAAACCAGTTTTCCAAACAAAGATCTTTTTGTAGATCGCACCAAGCATCGTGCAAATTAATAAGGCTGCTCCTATCTGAATATAAATTCCCCCGGCAACTGAAATTGCTCCTGTTACTTCGGCAATACCTAAGAGAAGGGTGAAAGTAGGTGACATGCCTATGCTTTCTGCACGTTCTTTCGGTTTTTGAATATGGCCTTTGCCACTTGAGAAAAATACGATAGCTACAATAATGCGTAGCGCCAGAAGAGCATAATCTGAAAGGGAATAGAGATCAAAGAGCATATAATAAGGCATTAGTTAATTCTTTTAAATTTAGTTATTTACAAATCCTGAATATTTGAAAACCCGGACTTTTGTATAAGATTAACTATTCGGAGCTTCTATAATGCTTCGATGGACTCAGCATGACATTTGAGCTTTGATTTGTCTTTATTCTTTAATAAAAAGTTTTTCCTGAACTAAACACAATTCTTAAAACCACATTCAGTCTGAGCTTGTCGAAGACAATCTTGCTTCATGTTGATTTTACTTTTGAAACGTGCTTCGACAAGCTCAGCATGACAGAAGGGTATTAATTTGTGAGCTATTTTATTATTAGGTTCTGTTTTAATAATCACAACTATGAAAACGATTGTCAGTCTGAGCTTGTCCAAGACAATCTTGCTTCACGTTGATTTTACTTTTGAAATGCGCTTCGACAAGCTCAGCGGGACAAACATTTTGATTTGTGATTATCAAAAGATTTAAATTTCTTTTTTTAAATAAACAGAGTTCAGACAACTATGAGAACGATTGTCAGTCTGAGCTTGTCGAAGACTATTCTTCTGGACGACCATATTCTGTATAGTTCCTAGAAAAAGCAACCAAATCATCCCAATTTTCTTCAATTAAAGCACGTTTTTTACGTCGTGTCCAGCCCTTGATTTGCTTTTCGATTTTAATGGCTTCTTTGGGATTTTCACATTGTAAGTGCCATTTTAATTCAAGAGGTCTTCGGGAAAAAGTATAGCTGTCTTTTTTACTTCCTGATTGGTGCTGTATCAATCTTCTGTCTAGATCATTTGTCATCCCTGTATAGTAAGAACCGTCTGAACAAAGAAGAATATAAACGTAATAAAATTTCATGGTAAAATGCTTCGACAAGCTCAGCATGACATTTGAGCTTTAATTTGTATACTATATTAAAGTTACAAATCATATTTAAAAAACATAGGGATAACACGACTATGGAAAAGCTACTGTCAGTCTGAGCTTGTCGAAGACTATTCTGGTTTATTAAAATTTTATTATATGGAACGTGCTTCGACAGTCTCAGCAGGACAAACTTACTTTGATTTGTGATTATCCTAAGGTTCAAATTGCTTTTCTTAGATAAAACAAAGTTTAGACAACTATGAAAAACCAGTGTCAGTCTGAGCTTGTCGAAGACTAATCCTGATTTACATAATCCATGAGGTCCACATCATTACCTAAGAGAATTTCATTTGAGTTAATGCGGCCTTTTCTGGAATCATTTTCTAATTTCAAAACTCCTCTTGGGCAAACAGCTGAACAAATACCGCAACCCACGCAGGAACTGCGAACGATATTTTCACCTTTTTGAGCGTAAGCACGTACATCGATTCCCATTTCACAATAGGTAGAACAGTTTCCGCAGGAAATACATTGTCCGCCGTTTGTAGTAATTCTAAATTTTGAGAATAATCGCTGCTGAAAACCCAATATTGCTGCCATTGGGCAACCAAAACGACACCAAACCCGATTACCAAAAATAGGGTAGAAGCCTACCCCAATCACTCCGCTAAAAATAGCTCCGATTATAAAACCATAGGCAGAACGCAGCTGATACGCATCAAAGAAAAAAAGCTTTCCGAAACCACTAAAATAGGATATAAGAAGCAACGAAATTACAATTGCGAAATAAGCAACTGCTCCTTTTTTAGCATCTTTAGCAAGTTGCTTTTTTCTGTAAATCATCGCCCAGCCAAAAACCAGGGTTAGCAAACCTATTACCAACCAGACAAAAAGATCCTTGCTTAACCAGACATTGTCATAAAATTGCACTTCCTGATTTGCTGCCACTTCAAAATTTGACCCGTTAGGGTTTTGATTGATGAGGGTTGCCTGTTCTCCCTTTCTTATTTGCGAAAGAGCTTCTTCATTTTCAGCTTCAGAAATTATAGCGTAATCAATGTTTGACGGAACTGTCCTTTCAATTTTAATTGGTTCACCGGAATCTTCTTGATTAATAAAAACAACACCTTTAGCACCAAATTCTTCCGCGGAATCGATACGCTCTCCAATTGTTTCCTCACTATTCTGCGCGCTCATAAAAACAACCTTGTCTTCTAGATTGCTGTATTGCGACATGGACGAAGAATCATTTTGAGCCAGATAAGAATACACAACCGCAACAGTCATTACGGTTACAAAAACAACCACACTGTGTATGACCCAGCGCTCGATCTTCCAGGCAAAAAGGCGTTTATCTGAAAGGTGTCTGTAAGGATCACCGGCAGTTTCGGCAAGGCCACCACAACCACAAACCCAGGAACAATACCAGCGTTTGCCATATTTGTAAGTAAGAATAGGAGTGATCACAAAAATTGAAAGCAAACCAAAAATAAGCATTGCCATTCCTACATCACCCGAACTCAAAAATTCTTCAATTCTATAACCAGCGAACAGATCATAATTCAGCGGCCAGATATTCTTAAAATCATAGTATGGCTGATTTAACCGTACCAGAATTTCCGGAAGTATAAACGCAAAACTCAGCTGAAAAAACATCACAGAGCAGGTGCGTATGATCTCGTATTTGCTGTGCCTATATTTTAAAATGAATTTGTAACCAAATGCCAAGATTGCCAAAGTGTACAAAGTGCCGTATACGAACCATTGGCTGGCAGGTCCACCGTTAACCAGTTTACTAAGAGGATCAAACAAGGCTATCAAGCCGGTATTTTCACCTTCTGTATTTAATCCTAAAAATTGTGGAAACCAATAGAGAACGATATAAAACAGCGTGAGAAGAATCCCCGTCGCCCAGGCTGCCAGACCTTTTGCAGTCATCGATTTAAAGTAAACTCCGTCGTTTTTTATTCCTGCATGCTTACCGGGATAAAGATCGTTTGCAAAAATGATTATTCCCGCAGCGATCATGCCTAATGACAAAGAAAGGAACAGGGTTTTATTGGGAAAACCTACATTGAATAGAGCGAGTACCAGGATAAAAAGACCTAATAACCCTACCGCACTCGCGATCTTTTGTACAGTTGAAAGTGCTTTGGGAGGTTCTCCCGCCAGAGACATCACGGGATCAGCATTATATTCCATAAATAGATTTTAAACGGTTTGCAGTTGACCTTTGTAGGATTTATATATTTCTTTAAAATGATCTTTGAAAAACTCAGGGTCAAAGTTGGCTTTAGGTAAGTTTTTTACAACAAAATCAAGATCTCGCTTTTCAGTGAGCCAATGATCTATTACTTCGTGACGCATACGTATACCAAAAGTGTTTATTCCCAGAAAATCGCCGGTTTCTGCATTGTAAGCGATGGTTATACATTTGGTATCATCTTTATGCTTCCAGTGAAAATGAGCCTCGTTTTCACGAAGTGTTTTAGTGCTGGAAACCCAGCCGTAGGTTTGATATTCTATATCAAAGAATTTTGCGCTGTTAAACCAATGTCCCGGTTTGTATTCAAATGGTTTTCCGCAAATGGTTTGAGCAAGTGTTTCACCCATCATTCTACCGGTGTACCAAACAGCTTCTACCGGTTTCCGCAAACCAATTGGTTCACGTTGCTGCGCACAATCACCAATCGCGTAAACATCAGTCACATTTGTTTCAAGCATGCGATTAACCAGAACACCTCTTTCTGTCTCAATACCTGAATCTTTTAGAAATGCAATATTTGGTTTTACTCCGGTCGCGATCCCTACCAATTGACATTCTATTTTTTCACCCGATTTTGTGCGTATTCCGGCTACTTTTCCGGTTCCATCGTCAAGTATTTCGTCAAGTTCGGTATTATGCCTTAGATCAATTCCGTGTGAAAGAATGTGGCGCGAAATCATTTCGGCTTCACCATTGGGTAAAACGCCAGACCAGAAAGCATGCTCACGCACCAGCATAGTAACTCCTATTTTACGAGTGTGCAGCATTTCGGCAAGCTCAACACCTATGAGTCCGCCCCCTATAATCACAGCATGTTTGCACACATCATTATTAGGTGCGTTTTTCTCTAGTTCTTCCAGATCCTGCTTTGTTACCAGACCTTGTACGCCTTTAAGATCAAGTCCAGGCCAGCCAAGACTTGCTGTCGTAGAACCTGTAGCAATGACGAGTTTGTCATATTTAAAAGTTTCGCCATGAGCGAAATAAAGCGTTTTTGCTGCAGTATGTACTTTTTGAACATAGGCATTTTTGAGTTCAATCCTGTTTTTCTCCCAGAACCAGTCTTCATAAGGCTTAATATCTTCCCAGCGCATGTGACCCATATAAACATACATAAGCGCCGTTCTCGAAAAAAAGTGATCACTTTCTGCCGAAATAATTGTTATGCGTTTATCTGAATTTTTACGAATGTGCCGGGCGAGCGTTACGCCAGAAATCCCGTTGCCAATGATGACGATATGCTCCATGTAGATAAAGTATGCGTATTAAGTCGCATTTAAAGTTAAGAACTTAAGAGAAGCCATCATTTAAATTAACTCTAAATATTGAATCTTGATTTGATTTATAATTCTAAAAATTACCATTCTTAGTCGTATTTTAGGCCGATGAAGCCGATTTTTAAGCCTTTTTGTGCGATTTTTTTAATGCTGTTTGCATGCGGTTGCATGACCAAGGTTCCCTTTAAAATTAAAGGAGTGAGTTACGTGGCCTCTCGTGATACTATCGTTCAGGAACACATTGATCCGCTATTGAAGTTGGGCGCGACGCATGCTGCTGTGATGCCTTTTGGTTTTATACGCAGTCTTGATCACCCTAAGTTAATGTACAACACAGACAGGCAGTGGTATGGTGAGACTTATGGTGGAGTTGAGAATTACGTTCAGGAATTGCATAAAAATAATATTGCAGTGATGATCAAGCCACAGATCTGGGTGTGGCGTGGTGAGTTTACCGGCGATATGTTGATGAAAAATGATGCCGACTGGAAAGAGCTTGAATCGTCGTACGAAGATTTTATTTTGCTTTACGTGAAACTGGCCGAAGAAAATCATGTTGAGCTGTTCTGCATTGGTACAGAACTTTACAACTTTGTCTACACGCGCCCTGCTTTCTGGGAGCAACTAATTAAAAAAGTACGAAAAGTATATTCCGGGAAGTTGACTTATGCTGAGAATTGGGACAAAGTAGATAAATTCCCATTCTGGGATGAGTTAGATTATATAGGCGTAGATGCGTATTTTCCGGTGGCTGAATCTAAAACGCCCACGGTTGCTGAGGCTAGAAAAGGCTGGACTCCTCATAAATCTATGCTAAAATCGCTTTCGCGGAAGCACGATAAACCCATACTTTTTACCGAATTTGGCTATAGAAGTGTCGATTTTGCAGGTAAAGAACCGTGGCAAAGTTTTAGGCAAGATGGTGGGACAAATCTGGAAGCGCAGGCAAATTTAATTGAAGCTCTTTTTGATGAATTTTGGGATGAAACCTGGTTTGCCGGTGGCTTTGTTTGGAAATGGCATCACGATCACTTAAATGCGGGCGGTGAATTAAATAATAGATTTACACCTCAAAATAAGCCCGTAGAAACGTACTTGCGCATGCGATATAAGGACACATTAGTGCCTTAGCTCTTTCGATTTTAAGATATTAAAGATTTGTGAATTAATAGATGTTTGGGAATAGAGCGCTTTAGCTCTTTGTAATTTGCTTCAAAATCTAACACAAAATTTATGTCAATTCTTACAATTATACTTTCAATATTACTGCCTCCCGTTGCTGTTGCTTTAAAGCATGGTATTTCAGGAGCGCTATTTATCAATATTTTGCTTACACTTTTAGGATGGTTACCAGGTGTGGTTCATGCCTTCTATGTAAATAGTAAGTAATTATTTATCAGTTAAGATTTCAACCTGATTAGATGGTGTAGTTTGTACTTTACTTCTTTTCAGGTTTTTGCAATAATAGCTGAACAGTTCATTAGGACTCGCACCCATCCATTTTTTTACGTATATCATCCAGAAATGATATTGAACGTACCATATCCCATTATTATCATATAATCTAGAGGATGAAATGATCCATTGTGGTATAACAACAAACTGCTTGCGAGCGAAAAGTTCATTTATCAGGATATTGTCTTCATAAATGATGTAACTTTCATCATAACCACCTATTTCATTAAATAGATCTTTGGTTATGAACTGACTCTGATCACCGCCTCTGCATGCACGCCAGTTGAATTGAGTTAACCAACCAGCCAACTTTAACCACCAGTGATTGCTGTTAAATTTCATACGGAAACAACCCGCAGCATTACCCTTGTTTACCTCTTCAATTATATACCTATCATAATCCTGTGGTGGGAAAGAATCTGCATGCAAAAAATAAAGAATTGAGCCTGAAGCTTCTTTTGCTCCGGTATTCATTTGTTTTGCCCGCCCTTTTGCAGATGAGACCAGCGTAAGATTAAGGTAAGGATAGTTTTTTGATAATCTATAGGCGATGTTTTGAGTGCCATCAATACTGCCGCCATCAACTAATACAACTTCAGACAGGTTTGAATTGTCTGAAGTTTTTGCTGATAAATGAGAGATCAATCTTGGCAGATTCTCCGCCTCATTCAGTACGGGTACGATAATGCTAATCATAAACTAAACATACAAATATTTCTGTTTTCCGCTGTGGCGAACTTTTACTGTTTGTTTAGATTCCAGTTATAATCTTTGTATTGCAACCTAGTACCGCTTTTAATTTTGGTATTAGAATATTGGTTTATAAAATCTACAACAGTAGGAGTTTTATCGGTTTTAAAGTCTTTTGCGTACCAGTCAAAAATGGAAGAAACTTTAGGATTGCTTGCGCTAATATCGTTCTTGTCAGAATTGATAAACTCTTTAGTCACCATATCCAGTTGCTCATTAATTTTAGCAGCTGTATAGGCTTCATTAAGCAATTTAGGGCATGAAACAGATGCGCAGTTAATAGCGAAATGTATTCTGGGTTCGTTCATTTTTCGCAGGATTCCGTTTTCTAATCCGCCTAAAGAAAGTTCGCGATTATTTATAGGAATAAAACCTTTAGTGAAAGCACCTTTTATATCTTTTATACTTTTAGTCGGGTAGTTATCGAGTATTAATTTTACTGTGTTTGCGTTGTATAAATTGATGTAGTAGGCTAGAAGCTCTTGTACAGACCAATCATTATCAGGATCGAGAGAAGTTAATTTGTTGAGGTATTTATCTAGAGCGACACGATCATTTTTAAATCCTTCATAATCTACATAACCGGTATTGTTAACGTGCTTTTGAAGTAAATCTGTCCACTCACTATGATCAATATTTATTGCAGAATTTGCCGTCGTTGAGGTTAACTGGGTTTCTACAGATTTTGTAGGTTGCCCCTGACTGCTAACACCAGCTGCAGACAAAAGATTACAGCTTTGTAAGTTGCATGCTATTATTGAAAAGAATAAAATTTTAGCTGAAAGTTTCATTTATTGTAGTTTTTTAAAAGGTAAGGCCTTTCGCTATAATAAGCTTTTGCCTTAACATCCTGAACGCTAAATTTTAGCGTTTTTAGATTATTGTTCTTCAATGTATCTACGAAACAAAAAGGCCAGCCGGATTTACCGCAGGCCCGATATAACAAAATATTAATCGTTTTACAGATTTTAAAATCTCTTATTTCTTAGAGTTTTTTGATCAATTCTGTAAAAAGTGTGATCATATTAGGCTCAGCTTTAGCGGCGTTTGCCATAATATCATTGATGTCTACCGGTTCCAGATTATTGGGATCACATTCATCTGTAAGAACAGAAACCGCTGCAACGGGTAAACCTAAGTGATTTGCCACGATAACCTCCGGCACTGTACTCATACCTACAGCATCTGCGCCTATAACTTTTAGGTAACGATATTCTGCGCGTGTTTCCAGTTGCGGTCCTACAACAGAAGCATAAACTCCTTCATGAAGTTGTATGTCATTACTTTTTGCCACATCTCTTATGATCTGTGACATCTCTTTATCATAAGGACTGCTCATATCAACAAAGCGAGTGCCCATTTTCTCAACACCTCTAAAAGCAAGTGGCGAACTTCCCTGAAGATTTATGTGATCTTCAATAAGCATGATCTCTCCTTTTTTAAAATCAAGATTAATTGCTCCTGCTGCATTAGAAACCAGTAATTTTTTAATTCCTAATTCATGCATCACACGCACAGGATAACTTACATCGCGCAATGTGTAACCTTCATAAATATGAAAACGACCTTGCATGACCACGACTTTCTTGCCGCCCAGCGTCCCATAAATTAATTTCCCTTTGTGAAATTCTACCGTTGCTGTAGGGAAATTAGGGATGTGATTATAACTAACGGTACTTATAATTTCCAGTTTGTCTACAAGCTGGCCAAGACCTGTACCCAGAATTATTCCTATTTCTGGGGCTTCAAAACCTCTTTCTCTAATAAATGCTGCCGATTCTTCTATGTATTTCTTCATTGAATTAAATGCTTTGGAAGGAATTTTTTAAACGCTTCAATGTCTTTGATATCTTCATAATAATCTACATCGTTGCGCAACTCCAGTTGTTTTATATTTTCATTCTTAAGATCTTCTAAAGTTTCAGCAAGAACGGTATCTGTGCCCCACTTTTTATTTAGAAAAACAGATGAATTTAAGAATTTCATTCCGAATAAATAATAGCCGCCGTCTTCTGCGGGACCTATAACAGAATCATGATTTCCTAATTCTTTAAAAGCCAGTTCAATATCTTGCTGCGTAAGGTCATACATATCACTTCCTATTATGATCACTTTTTCAAAACCCGCATCAAAAGCTTGTTTAAAAGCATGATTCATTCGCAAGCCTAGATCTTCTCCCTGTTGTTGCTTTTTGGTGTAAACTTTAGAATCCCAAATATCATTTTCCCGCACTTTTACCGAATAATAAACCTGCTTATCAACTTCAAGATCTTTGGTGATCGCGACTGTATGCTGAAGTAAAAATTTATAAATCTCAAGAGCGCTTTCATCACCGGTTGTCGCAGCCAGACGTGTTTTGCACTTGCCCAATTCCGGGTTGCGTGTAAAAATTATAAGCAGTGAATCTGTTGAATGGTTTACCATAAGATCTAATAAACTTTAGTTCTGGTTTCCAGATATTTTCCCCAATGTCTGGCAAAAATATGAACTCGTTCGGTTTTGTTGCCGGTGCTGTCAATCACAGGAAACCCGGCGTCTTTCCAGGCAAAAATACCACCGTACAGATTATTTATAGGGGCAAAATTCATTTTCTCCATTTTTTTGCCAAAATCCTCACTACGTATGCCCACAGTGCAATAAACTATTATTGGCTGATTTTTGTTAGAAATAAGCGATTTTAGCTGGTTTTCATGGGTTTTTTCGCCAACCCAGATTGCTCCCGGAATATGACTTACATCAAATTCTTCCCGTTTTCTGGTGTCAAGAATGAGATATTTATCAGGTTGCATTCTTAATTCCTGAACAGAAATATAAGGCACGCTTCTGGTGTTGTAGTGGCTTAAAAGTACGTCTATAGATTTTTGGGCAAATACATTTATAGAAAGTATAAAGAAGCAAAATAAAAGTAATAATCTCATAATTATAATTGAATTCCAAAACCTTGTAAACCGCTCTCAAAAGCCGGTAAAATCTCTGTATTATCCCAGATTCCGGTAATTAATGTACGTGCATACTCCTGCGGAAGGTTTTCCTTTTTCATAAGATTGCTGGCCAGCCCATGATTATAATGCATGGCGTGATGGGTCAATTCAAAATTGTTTGTGCTGTCATCAAGAATTGCATACCAAACGCTCGAAGTACCATCATTTGCCGGCATACCTATCACACCGGGATTAAGCCATAAATTCTCATTTCGCTTTTGCGAAAATGGAAGTCCGCAATGACCGGCGATAATCACATCACTTTTAGTCTCTTCAAAGTTGGGAGCTTTCACTTCCCAGGGAGTTGATTTGAAGATAAACTCAGAAATATTAAAGTAAGAACCATGAACGATCGTCACCTTTTTGCCGGAATATTCAAACTCGATATGATCTGGAAGCGTCTGTAAAAAATTCAGCGAACTTTTACTGAGTTTGCTTTGCGCGAAAGGATACCAAAGTTGTGAGAAACCGTCGCAGCGTGAACCTTTTCTAAAGTCACAACCACAATCTTCTGCGCCTTCCCGCAATTGTATTTCCACATTGCCCGCAATACTTCTCACTCCCCAGATTTTAAAAAGTTGAACGGTTTCTTCCGGCTGAGCGCAGTAGCCCACAATATCTCCCGTAGAGAGGCAATTTTCGGGTAAAATGCCTAGATTTTCGGCTATATTTTTTAGTTTTTCCAGCGCTTGTAAATTGCTGTAAACGCCGCCAAAAAGTAAAACCTTGCCAGAAAGGTGTCCTATATTTTCTATTTTTTTATCCATGTAGGTATCAGGTATAAAATTATGCAACTGGCAATTCCCCATACATTAACCCAGAGCAGATCTGCATATTTTCCTTCGGTGTAAATAAGATTTTTTGGAAATATTTCAAAAACGAGCAAGAAGCCAAAAACGAGTCCGCAAATAACGCTCAAATAAAAACTGCTTTTGGGAGCAGGCTTTCGCCAAAATAAAAACACAGGCGTTAAACCAATAACCATCGTTCCTGAAATAGTCGTGGCTGAAAGAATTTCCACATCAGAAAACGCCGGAATTGTGCCTAAAATCGCCAATAATGCCATAGAAAGCCGCCCAAACGTGAGGTTTTTACTCAGTTTTAAATCTATCGCAAGCAGTTTTGAAAAGGAAGAAAAAGTAGAATCAAGCGTTGAAGCCGCTGAGGTTATCATAATAAAGTTGATTACCAGAAGTACTATAATACCAAAAGCTTTTCCCACTTCTACGGCTGCCTGACCGTTCATGCCCTGACTTTTTGCATAGACGCCAATCAAGCTGAAAAGCACAATGCACAAACCGCCTAAAACACTTGCCCAAAGAAAACTTTTGAGAGTAACCTTAGGCGAACTTATAAATCCGCGATCTGTCAATACAGGATCATGAAAAGGGTAACTGAAAGACTGAAGCAGCGCAGCGAGAAATAAATTTACGCCCAACTCCCAACTCCACGTTCCCGAAGTCACAGCTTCTGCAGGTGTAAAGTGACCGGTTGAAAAAATATTCCATAAAATGACGATTAGCAGGACAGCAAATAATCCCATCTGAATCATATCTGTAAAAATCGAACTGCTTAACCCGCCTTTTAAAGTATAGGCCAAAGTGAGCAGCGTAAAAACTAAAATTGAGCTGTAAAAGGGCATCGTTCCGCGATCACCAAAATATGTCCCTATAACTAAGGTGTTACTCCAGACTTCATTAAATAAACGTATCGCAATAAGAACAGAAAATAGCGCCATCGCGCCGCGACCAAATCTGCTGGTAAGAAATTCATGAATACTTTTAAAACCGCCATGTTTTCGCATTTGGTAAATCAAGACCCCTGCAACGGCAAATGAAAGATAATAACCAGCGTAAGCGACACCGCCTACAATCCCAAAATCAAGACCAAGATTTGCGGCATTTGTAATGCTTTTTGCAAAAATCCAAGAGATAATTAAACTCCCGGTAAGCATAAAAGCATTGGGCGCTTTTTTGTTGTGTTCAGCTTTAAAAAATTCTGATGTTGTTTTTGCTAATGGCGAAAGGAAAAACAAGATCAAACTAGATCCTATTACCAATATCCATTGCCAGATTTGTATGCTCATTAGTTAGTTTTTGCTGTTTTTTACCCGATTTTTAATTGTCCCACCACACTTTTGCGTCCAGGCTATTTCCGTTTGTAGCTTCTGCTGCTGTTGAGTAATTTTCAGCATTCAAAGCTTCTTCTTCTGCAGGATATGGCAAACGCACAGGGATTAATCCATTATTTAAACTTGCTGAAACAGGTTTTAATTCCGGGAAACCGGTGCGGCGATATTCTACCCAGCCTTCATAACCGTTTATGATATTTGCAATCCATTTTTGCGTAAGAATTTGCTGAATGGGAGTTGTTCCCAGCGCATCAAAAGCCGCCGAACTACTCAAATAATCTGATGGCAAAGGCGTTTGCCAATATTCAAAAGCGAGATTTACTCCTGTCTCATATAAACTCTGTGCGTCTGCGGTTATTAAGCCACGTTCTGCAGCTTCGGCCAGATTAAATGAAGTTTCCCAGGCGGTTAGGAAATTGGCATTAAGATCTGCTGTATTTTCTCTAAAAATCGTTCCGGAAAGGGAATAATTAGAGGGTTCAATAGAAGTTTGCGAAGCATCAATTCCGTTTATTAGTCCGTTAAATTCTCCCGAAGTTGAATTTGCAAAAGGCCGAAAGAAAACCGCGATGCGATCATCATTTAATCCCAGCATTATATCTTCCATAGTTTCTGAAAGCACAAAATTATTAAAGTCGCCAGCTCTCAATTGTGCTAGTCGAAAACTGTTAGGCGCAGTAGCTGTAAAATCAAAAGTGGCATTTTCGGCATTTGTTTTAAAATAATCTCCTTCGGCATAAACCGCTTGTAAATCTGCCGCAACATCAACTTTCGCAGAAATGCGCAGCAGGTGTTTTATTTTAAGCGAATTGGCAAATTTTACCCAGTTATCCAGATTTCCATTAAAAAGAATATCACCTTCAAGAGCGACAACGCCCTGATACGCTTTAATCGCGGCGATACCTTTATTTAGGTTATCAATAATTCCGCCTTCGGCGAGATAAATATCTTCCTGCGCATCATATTTAGGAGTAACCGTTCCATCAATCCCGTTAAAAGCTTCAGAGTAAGGAACGTCGCCAAAAAGATCTGTCAACGCTGCGCTCATATATGCTTTTAAAATAAGTGCCGGGCCTTTATAAACCGCAAAAGTCTCGACGGTTTGCGACTGATTTAATAAAATATCATTATCTCTTAAATTGGTATAAATAATGGGCCAGGGATTTCCGCCAAGTTGCGGGGATTTTAGCGCGTGACGGTCAAATAAATTAAAGTCGAGAGCGGTGCGATGCTGAGATAGAAGATCGCCGGCCACAAAACCTTCGTAGCTCATTTGCTCGCCAAAATCATAAATTACCTGTCTAAGCAAAAGGCTGGGTTGTACGGTTACGGGATCGTTTGTGTTTGTATTTATTTCTTCAAAATCTTTTGTACAGGAAGTGAGCAAAAGACTGCCAAAAATCAGGCTAAAAAGTATGTTTTTCATGGTTTTTTGCTTAAAAATTAAAACTGGCTTTTAGCCCAAAACTGCGGCTTGTAGCATAACTCATATCTTCTACACCGCTTACAAAACCTTCGCCCTGCACAGCAAGTTGCTCCGGGTCAAAATGCGGATTTTCGGTTATTGCGAAGAGGTTTTTGCCTATTAAAGCGAGATTTAAGTCCAAACCTTCTTTAAGACCGAGAAAGCCATTGTCAAAATTAAAAGTGTAGCCTATTGAGAACTGTCGCAACTTTAAATAGGAAGCGTCATAAATATTATTTTCCTCGTGATTACGGTCGTAAAACTGCCGGTAATAACTCTCTGCAGAAACAGTCGTGGTGTTGGGTTGATATTGCGGATTTTCTGCTGTTCCCACATTTACAACGCCTGGCGGTACGATACCTTCTTCGGGGCGATAACCGGTTTCGGCTAATTGACCGCCTACAGTTCCTAAAGCTCGCGTGCGCGAAACGATTTCTCCTCCCTGACGCCAGTCAAATAAAAAGTTTAGCGACCAGTTTTTGTAAGTGAAATCATTATTAAACCCAAGCATAAAATCTGGCGTGTAGTTTCCTATTTTCTTCAGATTATTATCTGCGATGTAACGGCCGTTTTCGTCAAGTATAAAATCTCCGTTTTCATTTTTGGTGTAACCGGTTCCATAAATATCGCCTACGCGACCACCTTCTTCTACCTGAAACCAAACCGTCTGGTCTGCGCTGTCATAAATTCGGCTGAAAGCCAAAGTTAACCGGCCATCAGATTGCGGTAAATCTTCAACTCTCGAAATATTTGTGCTGAAATTAAATGTGCTGTTCCACTTAAAATCTGAAGTTATAATCGGAATAATCCCTGCGACAATCTCAACACCTTTTGTGCGCACAGAACCGCCATTAACAACCTGCTGATTGTAGCCCGAAGAAATTGCGATAGGCAGCGAAATAATCTGATCTTTTGTAAGCGAATTATAATAAGTGAAATCCAGATTTAATCGGTCTTTAAAAAACCGGAGATCTGCGCCAACTTCATACGAAGTGGTTTTTTCAGGTTTAAGATTTGCATTCGGAATAAAATTCTGAGCACTAAATGTTGGCGCTCCATAAACCGAAGTCTGCGAAACAAAAGCTCCAGAAGTCTGGTACGGATTTGTATCGTTACCTACCTGCGCAACGCTGGCGCGCAATTTCGCAAAAGAAAATATTTCAGGAAGCTGCGTGACTTCAGATAAAATAAAACTGGCAGATGACGAAGGATAAAAGAAAGAAGTGCCATTAACCGAAAAAGGCGTTGCCAGCGCGCTAGACCAGTCATTACGACCGGTTATATCAAGAAAAAGAAAATCCTGATAACCCAGTTTTGCAATCCCGTAAAAGGAATTTATGCGTTTTACAGATTCAAACTGAAAAACCTCAACAGGAGAAGCCGCGTTATTCAAATTGTAAATTCCCGGTTGCGCAAGATTAACGGTTTGTGATTGTTGCGTAGATGCTTTTTGATCAAGTCGGTTTCCACCAAGTGAAACATCAAGGCTGAAATCATTAAATGTATTGTTGTAATTCAGCAGGAAATCTGTGTTTATTTCGCGATAAAAAACATTGTGTTCGGCATAACCTCCATTTTTAAATCGGTTAGAACTGTAGGCTCTGCGCAATTGTCTTTTTTCGTTTGAATAATCCATTCCCGTGCGCAAATTCAGGCTGATGTGATCTGTTATTTGCTGGTTTACAGCGATATTTCCAAAAACCCGATCGCGCACAAAAGAATTTCGATTTTCATACATTGTAAAAAACGGATTATCAAAATAGGTGTAATTAAAAGAATAATGCTGTACACCTTCAAGACCCGGCTGCCAGTAGTCGCGCAGACTATCCATATTTAAAGAGCGCGGTCCCCAGGCGACCAAAGCGTAATTTACATTCTCACTACCGTAACCATTAGCAGGGCGATTATCGCTTGAAGAATTTACATAACTCACAGAAGCTGTAAAAGTGGTTTTGTCTGTAGGTTTAAAGTTGAGTTTTGTCGCCACGGTTTGCCGGTCAAGATTTACACCGGGAATTATAGACTCGCTGCGTAAATCTGTAAAGGAAAGTCTGTAATTGCCTTTATCAAAACCGCTGGAAATTGAGACGTTATTTATAGTTGTAACCCCGGTTTTATAAAAATCTTTCAGATTATTAGGATGTGATTGAAAAAGAGTTGGAGTAATGGGCAAACCGCTGTAAAGTGAAGTATCACCTCCGCGCACAACGCTTCCATCTGCTAAAGTAACCGGACTGTCAAATTGTGGAATCAGGTTTCCCGCATCAAGTTCTGGCCCCCAGGAATAACTTATAAGATCATTTGTGCCGCCACCAAGACCATTTACAAATTCAAACTCACCAGAATTTCCCTGTCCATATTTATTCTGAAATTCAGGAAGTTTAAAAGGTGTATCAACAAAAACCGAAGTATTTATGCTTATTCCCAGTCCTTTTGTTTTGCTACCGTCTTTAGTCTCAATAATTATGACTCCGTTTGAAGCGCGAGTACCATAAAGCGCTGCGGCGCTGGGACCTTTTAAAACACTAACCGATTTAATATCATCAGGATTAACTTCCATCGCGCCATTACCAAAATCAATTTCCTGAAAACCGGCAGCGGCTTCGTTTGTGAAATTGAAAATTGTATTGTTGTTTATAGGAACGCCATCTACAACAAAAAGCGGATTATTATTTGAAAAAGAAGCTTCGCCACGAATGGTGATTTTTGCAGAAGAACCAACTCCCGTTGCTCCCTGCGAAATGGTGACGCCGGCAAGTTTCCCTGAAAGGTTATCAAGAAAATTAACCGATTTCACTTCGGCAACCTCATCTGCCTGAATGGTTTGTACGGGATAACCCAGTTCTTTGGTTTCGCGTTTAAGTCCGAGCGCGGTTACTACAACCTCATCCAGATTTGTGGTAGATTCCTGAAGCGTAATATTTATAGTTGACTGATTATCTACAGCTACAATTTGGGAAATAAAACCAATTGCAGAAAAGCGGAGTTGCGCATTTTTCTGGTCGATTTTTAGGTTGAAAAATCCGTTTTCATCAGTGATTGTGGCGTTTTTTGTATTGATTTCTACCACATTTACAAAAGGAATTGTGGTGCCGTCAAGCGCAGAGGTTACCGTTCCCGTTACAGTAGTTTGGGCGTAGCTAAATGCGCAAAGCATCAGCATTATACCAAGGTAAATTTGCTTCATTCAAAGTTAGTTAGTAATGTAAAAGATTGCTTTGATTTTAGTTGGCTGAAGACTTCAAAGCGCGTTGATTTTGGTTTGATCTAATGAAGCAAAACGGGAGAACCTTTATTAAAAGGAATAAGAAATTGTGTGTCAAAAACCTGCTCAAAAGTGGCAAAAAATCGCCTTTTTGGAGCTAAAATCAGCGAAAGTAACAGAGAAATCAGCCTAAGATTAAGGCTTTTTCCGGATTTTAAAACAGTAAAAATATCTGAAGAACTATCAATATCTGCGAGGACGTTGAGCTTTATGATCTGAATGTTTTTCGCCTCAGCGAGATCACTTATATATTGTGTTAACCGGCGTGTTTTCCACGGAAGTGCAATAAAAACTTCAGCATTAAAATGTGATTTTCTTAAACCCATTAAGTAAAAACCACCATCGCGCGACGGCCCCAGAACAACGGGAGCGGTTTTTAATTTTTCGGCGGTAAGTTTAAGTTGGCGGGTTTTTAAATGCGGAGTATCGTTACCTATAGTTATGATGTTATCATAACCTTTATCGTAAACAGCTTGAATTGCATTTGCAAAGCGATGGCCAAAATCATCCCCGGTTTGTTCTTTTTCGGTGAAAACAAAATATGGGAGTCCGCTGCGTTTTACTTTATCAATCGTTTGTTTGTTGAGTTCGCTAAAAAGCAAATCAGCTTTTAGAAACTTCTTTTGAGAAGCTTCGTGCTTAGCCGAATGGGCAAAAACGAGTATTGCAGTGTTAGACTGACTCATAAATTAGGCAACAGAACCCTGGCAACTACTTCCGGCACCGGCAGTACAGCCGTAGCAATGTTGTGAAATGATAATATTGCGATCGTTTAAAATATCTTCGTTATAATCTGAAACGTGTTTTACTTTGCTGGCAACCTTAAGGCCAAGCATCTGGTTAAAATCACAGTCATACAACCAGCCATCCCAGCTTATTGAAATTGTGTTTGTACACATAACATTTTCAACAGCCGCAGGATTGTAAGCTTCTACAAGTTGATACATGTAATCTTCATAATTTTCTGAAGCGATGAGGTAATCAAGAAATCTGGAAATAGGAAGATTCGTAATTGCAAAAAGATTGTGAAAGTTGATGCTGAAATCTTCTAGCAAAGCCTTTTTAAAATCTCTTTCCATACCCGCCTGATCACTTGGCAGAAATGCTCCGCTTGGGTTATAAACCAGATCAAGTCTTAAGTCACTTCCCGGCATACCGTAACCTACCGCGTTAAGTTCCTGAAGCGCTTTTATTGAAAGGTCAAAAACACCTTCACCACGTTGTTTGTCGGTTTTGCCACGCGTCCAGTGCGGCATAGAACTCACCACATGAACATTATATTTTTTAAAGAACTCAGGTAAATCGTAATATTTTTTGTTAGCACGAATTATGGTAAGATTACTTCTTACTATAAAATCTTTAATTCCGGCTTTACTCGCTTCTTCAACAAACCATCTAAAGTCAGGATTCATTTCTGGTGCGCCGCCGGTAAGATCTAGCGTGTGCGCTCCTGTATTACTTATAATGTCAAGACATTGCTGCATGGTCTCGCGCGTCATGATCTCTTTACGATCTGGCCCGGCATCTACGTGACAATGTGCGCAAACCTGATTGCACATGTAACCTACATTTATTTGCAGGATCTCAAGCTTTTTGGGCCGCAAAGGAAACTGGTTTGTTTCTTTAATTTTTTTAGAGAAAGTAGGTAACTCGCCATTGGCAAATATTCCGTTTGAAAGAACTTCTAGTTGCCGGTTAGCATTTGCGAGTTCATTTTCTCTTTTTTTAAGCGACTTAGTTAGCATTAATAAATGGTCTTGAAAAATTAAAAATTGAAGTTTAGGCTAAAAGATAAGAACTACATTTCAAGTTTGTTCACTTTGTTCATCATCATCGTAGCATGTACGAGGGTTGCACCGCTTTTTATAGCTGCACCTACGTGCACGGCTTCCATCATTTCTTCTTTAGTAACTCCGCGCTGCAGGGTGTCTTTAGTATAAGCATCAATACAATAGGGGCATTGTTCTGTGTGGGCCACGGCAAGAGCGATCAATGCTTTTTCACGAGCAGTTAGAGCACCTTCTTCAAAAACCTTTCCGTAGTAATCAAAAAATTTAGTCCCCAGCTCCTCGCTCCATTCTGTGATTTTTCCAAATTTTCTAAGATCTGCGGGGTCGTAATACGAATTTGCCATTTTTAAAGATATGTTTAAAATTTCTTCTAAATATATAGGTTAATCGTCATTCTGCGCAATTACTTACGGCAAAACCCAAAATATGGTTTTAAAAGAATGCTATTTTAAATTGGGTCTTGATTAGAATTAAACCGCTATACGTATATTTAAACAATACTAAAAAAATACAGCATTGAGACAAGAATATTTTGGTAAGACCAAAGACAATAAAGAAGTAACTAAATTCATTTTAGGTGATGAATCTGGCATTGAGGTTCATATTATTAATTACGGTGCTACAATTCAAAAATTAATTGTACCAGATCACGACGGGAAACGTATAGATATTGTTTTAGGTTTTGATATTTTGAGACAATATGAGGGCGATCACCCATTCTTTTGCTGCTTTGTGGGCCGCAATGCGAACAGAATAGGCAAAGGCCAAATAAAAATATCGGGTAAAACCATTCAATTATCGACTAATGAGGGCAAAAATCAGCTGCATTCCGGCTATCACGGCCTTAATGATAAAGTGTTGGATTATGAGATTGATGGCGAAAAGTTAACTCTAAAAGTCACCAGCCCAGACGGTGAAGAAGGTTTCCCCGGCAAGGTTGAGGTTGCAACCACTTTTCAAATTGTAGATAACAGTCTGGTGATGGATTATACCGCCACTACAGATAAAACTACAGTTGTAAACCTCACGCGTCATGAATATTTCAATCTCGCTCAGGGCGAAAGCAGTAACATTCTAAATCATAAGGTGAGTATAGACGCAGATCATTATTTGCCTAAAGATAATGCGGGTTTGCCTACCGGCGAAATAGCCACAGTTGAGGGTACACCTTTTGACGTGCGTAAATTAATCACAGTAGGAGATAGTGCCAAACAAATTGAAGGCGGCTATGATCATAATTTTGTACTTAACGAAAGAAGTGAGGATACACCGGCAGCAGTTGTAATTTCGCCAAAAGGCAATTTAAAGATGGAGGTGTTTTGTACACAGCCGGGTATTCAGTTTTTTAGTGCACAGCCCATAGGCGGTTATGAAGGTAAATACGGAAATATAGAAAAGCCATCACCCGGTTTATGCCTCGAGCCACAGCATTTTCCTGATACTCCTAATCACGATAATTTCCCTTCAACCATTCTTGAACCTTCTGAGCGGTACCATCATAAATTAATTTATAAGTTTTCCTGATGGAAAAAAAATATGTCATAGCATTTGATCAGGGAACTACCAGTACACGGGCGATTCTTTTTGATAAGTTGGGTGAGATAGTAGCTGTTTCACAAAAAGAATTAACGCAGTATTATCCACAATCAGGCTGGGTAGAGCATGATCCTATTGAGATATACAATGATCAAAAATGGACATTTGAAAATGTGCTTGAGAAAGCTAATATTCCTCTCGAAGAAATTGCAGGCATAGGTATTACAAACCAGCGGGAGACCACCGTTGTGTGGGATAAAAATACAGGAGAACCAGTCTATAAGGCGATCGTTTGGCTTGATAAAAGAACAGAATATATTTGTGAAGAGTTGCGTGAAAAGGGACTTGCACGATATATTGCCCAAAACACAGGTCTTATAATAGATAGCTACTTTTCTGCAACTAAGATCAAATGGATTCTCGATAATGTTGAAGGAATTAGAGAAAGAGCCGAAAATGGCGAATTACTTTTTGGCACCATAGACACCTGGCTTATTTATAAGTTCACCGGCAAGCATGTGACAGATCATACCAATGCCTGCCGTACGATGTTGTATAATATAAATACGTTGCAATGGGATGAAGAATTGCTAGAGGCAATGCAAATCCCGGTTATGATGTTACCCAGAATTCAGCCTTCTGCGTCAGATTTTGGGGCTGTAAAATACAATGATTTTGAAATCCCAATTTATGGTGTTGCAGGTGATCAACAAGCGTCACTTTTTGGCCAGGGAGGTCATAAATCTGGTATGGCAAAAAACACATACGGCACAGGTTGTTTTATGCTGCTTAATACCGGCAAAAAACCCTATTTCTCAAAAAACGGCTTATTAACCACTTTGTGCTGCACGCTTGAAGAAGAGAAGATAAAATATGCTTTAGAAGGAAGTGTATTTGTGGGTGGAGCATCTATACAATGGTTGCGCGATAGTCTTCATTTAATAGAAGAAGCATCAGAAACTGAGGCTATTTGTGAAAGTATTCCGCCTTTAAAAGACCTGTATGTCGTGCCAGCTTTTTCCGGTTTGGGAGCGCCGCACTGGGATGGTAATGCAAAGGGGAGTATACAAGGATTAACCTTTAATACAGGTAGAAAGGAAATTGTAAAAGCTACAGTAGAAGCGCTGGCTTATCAGGTGAGTGATGTGATAGAAGCCATGATAGAAGATAGTGGTAAGCAAATGAAATCGCTGAAAGTTGATGGTGGTGCTTGTGCTAATAATTACCTCATGCAATTTCAGGCAGATATTTTAGGTGCTGAAGTTGACAGACCTAAAATGCTTGAAGCAACAGCATTGGGAGCCGCTTTTCTCGCAGGTATAAAAGCGGGGATGTGGACGAAAAAAGATATTGCGAAATTGCGAAGCGTAGACCGCATTTTTGAACCAAAAATCTCCTTTCACGAGCGTAAAATCAGGAAAAATGGATGGGAAAACGCTGTTTTGCGCACAAAATCGGGTTATGCAGAAAAGCTTGAGAAAGAGAAATCGCCTCTACGGTTTAGCATAGCAGATAGAAAACGCACCCTAAAGAAAGCTAAAACTCAAAAATTTGATCTTGTAATTATAGGTGGCGGCGTTACCGGTGCGGGTATAGCGCTTGATGCCGTATCACGAGGGATGAGTGTGTGCCTTATTGAGAAAAATGATTTCGCTTCAGGCACAAGTAATAAGTCTACTAAATTAGTGCATGGCGGTTTACGCTATCTTAAACAGTTAGAAATAGGTCTGGTAAAAGAATCTGGTACAGAGCGTGCGATTGTTCATAAACTAGCGCCGCATCTTGTAGTGCCAGAGAAAATGCTGCTTCCGCTTATAGAAGGTGGTCAATATGGTAAATTTCTCACTTCAGTTGGTTTAAAGGTTTATGATCTGCTTGCCAGTGTAGAAGGCGATGATCGCAGGAGAATGCTCACAAAAGAGGAAACTTTGGCCCTCGAGCCAATGCTTGATGAAAAAAGCCTTTTAGGTGGTGGTTACTATGCTGAGTATAGAACAGACGATGCAAGACTTACAATTGAGCTTTTGAAAAAAGCAGCCGACTTTGGTGCGATTTGTCTCAATTATTGCCAGATGGAAGATTTTGTATACGACCAGAAAGGTAAGATCACAAGTTTGCGTTGCAGAGACCATAACTCGGGCAAAATTCTTGAGATCGAGGCTCGCGCATTTGTATCTGCTACGGGACCGTGGGTTGACACGTTGCGTAAGAAAGATGAATCTATGAACAATAAACACCTGCATTTAACAAAAGGTGTTCATCTTGTTTTCCCTAAAGAAAAGCTGCCCGTACATCAATCTTTATATTTTGATGTGCCAGACGGGAGAATGATTTTTGCTATTCCGCGAGGAAGAATTACGTATGTGGGTACGACAGATACAAATTACTCTGGCAATCTGGATAGAGTAGTTGCCACAAAAGATGATATAAATTACTTACTTGAAGCGGTAAATCACACTTTTCCGCACTTAAAATTAACTGAAGCTGATATTGAATCGAGCTGGGCAGGTTTAAGACCTTTGATTCATGAAGAAGAGAAAGATCCTTCAGAGCTTTCGCGAAAGGATGAGACATTTGTTAGCACCAGTGGACTTATCTCTATTGCCGGCGGTAAACTTACTGGCTACCGCAAAATGGCACAGCGTGTGAATGAAACTGTTCTAAAACAACTCAAAGAAAAATACGCCGAAAAGTTTGACCCACCTCGAACAGAACATATCGCACTAACTTCATATGCTTTAAGAGATACAAAAGAAGTACAGAAGTATGAAAAACAACTTGTACGTGATCTTGAAAATCTCAACATATTTGATGCTACTTATAAAGGATGGTACCTAACTGCAACATATGGCAAGCAAGCTGAAATTATAAAACGCAAGATCAACTATTTTCTCAATCCTGATGTCAATGACAGGTTGATAAGAGCAGAATTATGGTACAGTGTATATCACGAAATGACAAATAGCCTTGCCGACTTTTTTGTAAGACGTACCGGGCGACTTTATTTTAATGTTGAGAGTATACATCAATATCGGGATTTAGTTCTCAATGATCTAATTAATTATTTAGACTGGGATGAGAACAGAGTTAATTTTGAAAATGAAAAGTTGAACGAACTAATATTTGATGCTACTCACTTTTATAAAGAAGAGCTGAGTTAATTAAAATATGACGTTATATTTACTTACATACCACGAATAAGCGTTATTTTTACGTTTATTATTTTAATCGCCAAAATTTAAGATATGGAGAAAGGTTTTTTAATTGATATGGATGGTGTTATCTACAGCGGGAATGATCTCATTCCTGGTGCAGATACATTTATCAAGACGCTACAGGATAGGGATATTCCTTTTTTGTTTATGACTAATAACAGTCAGCGCAGTCCCTTAGATGTAGTTAATAAACTTACCCCTATGGGCATTCATATCAAAGAAGAAAATGTATATACCAGCGCAATGGCTACAGGATGGTTCTTAGGGTTTACAAAACCTCATGGTACAGCGTATGTTTTAGGAGAAGGTGGTTTGTTAACCAGTTTACACCAAAATGGATATTCGCTGGTCACTCAGGATCCTGATTATGTGGTTATAGGTGAAGGCCGAAATTTCACACTTGAAATGGCAAATAATGCTGTAGATATGGTATTGGGCGGTGCTAAATTAATAGCGACTAATCTCGATCCTTCTCCTATGAAAAAAGGATGGGCAAATCTGGGCATAAAAGCAATCGTAAAGATGGTTGAAGAAGCAACCGGTAAAAAAGCATTTTCGGTAGGAAAACCAAGTCCGGTGATGATGCGGGCAGCAAGAAAGAAACTGGGTTTAATGACAGACCAGACGATTGTTATAGGTGATACGATGGACACTGATATACTGGGAGGCATACAAATGGGTTATAAAACAATACTCACGCTTTCTGGTGTTTCAAAAAAAGAAAATTTAATAGATTATGCCTACGGTCCTGATATGATCATAGATTCTCTGCAGAATTTTGACCTGGATAAAGCATTAGAAACCCTTTCAGATACAGAATAAATAAATGAAAATATTAGTTACCGGAGGGCTGGGATACATAGGCTCACATACAGTCGTTGAACTTCAGAATGAAGGTTTTGAGGTAGTAGTAATAGACAATCTTTCTAATTCATCTGTTGAGGTTTTAGATGGTATTAAGGCGATAACCGGCATAAAACCGGAGTTTTTTGAAATTGATCTGCGAGATAAGTTGGCAGTTATTGATTTTTTCAAAACAAATAATGACGTAAGCGGTGTTATTCATTTCGCAGCTTCAAAAGCGGTAGGTGAGAGCGTAAAAGAACCACTTTTATATTATGAAAATAATCTGGGAACTTTAGTTTACATCCTTCAGGCGTTAGCACAAAAACCAGAAAGTCATTTTATCTTCAGTTCGTCATGTACGGTTTACGGCCAGGCAGATGAACTTCCTATCACAGAAAATGCCCCGGTCAAATCAGCTGAATCTCCTTACGGAAATACAAAACAAATAGGAGAGGAGATTATTAAAGATACCTGCAAAGTAACCCAAGGGCTAAATGCGATCGCTTTACGTTACTTTAATCCTATAGGTGCACACGAGAGTGCAGCCATAGGAGAGCTTCCTTTAGGAGTGCCACAAAACTTAGTTCCTTTTATCACCCAGACAGCGGTAGGTTTACGTGATGAACTTTCAGTTTTTGGGGATGATTATCCTACAGAAGACGGCACTTGCGTACGAGATTACATTCATGTGGTTGATCTTGCAAAAGCGCATGTGATTGCGCTAAAACGGCTTATAGAGCGCAAAAATCGGTCTAATTACGAGATTTTCAACATAGGTACAGGAACAGGAAGTTCTGTGCTTGAGGTTATAAATTCTTTTGAAAAAGTGTCAAGAACAAAACTGCCTTATAAAATTGTAGACCGTCGAGAAGGCGATGTTGTTGCAGCCTATGCAGATACTACAAAAGCTAATCAGGAATTAGGATGGAAAGCAGAACGCTCGCTTGATGATGCACTTTCTTCTGCCTGGAAGTGGGAGCAGAAAGTAAGATCGTAGCGGTTCACTTTTTAGAAATAATTATGTTGAAACGGGAGATTTTCTAGTTGAAAAATCTCCCGTTTTAGTACGAAAATCGGCCAAAAAAGGCCTAAAATCTTCCGTCTTTCGCTGAAAATTGAGCTTTAAATATTTTTAGAATAATGTACTTCTGGCAAATCTCTTAATGTTTTTGCAGCCATTTCTGCAGTAATGTCACGTTGTGGGGTAGCAAACATTTCATAACCTACCATAAATTTCTTTACCGTTGCAGAACGCAACAAGGGTGGGTAAAAAGACATGTGAAAATGCCATTCTTCTCGTTCCTGACCATCTGTAGGTGCCTGATGAATACCTGATGAATATGGAAATGAAACCTTAAAGAGATTATCGTACTTAATAGTGACGATCTTAATAATATTGGCAAAAGCTTCTTTTTCGCTTTCGCTTAAGCTTAAAATATTTTGATGTTGTGTTCTTGGGATAATCATTACCTCATATGGCCAGACTGCCCAGTAGGGTACAAGAGCTACAAAATGTTCATTTGTAGCCACTATGCGCTCATCAAGAGCAAGTTCTTCTTTAAGATAAGCACTTAGCAAGCTGCTTTTGTTGTTAGACCAATACTCTAACAAATGTTTGTTCTTTTTCTCAACTTCCTGCGGGATACTGCGCTGTGACCAGATTTGCCCATGTGGGTGCGGATTGCTACAACCCATCGCTGCTCCCTTATTTTCAAAGATCTGGATGTAATTAATACCTTCCTGATGTCCTAGTTCTTTAAACTCTTTTTGCCAAAGCGAAATAACATCAACAATATTAGACTCATCCATCACCGGAAGCGTAAGTGAATGATCTGGAGAGAAACACACAACTTTACAGATGCCAGATTCTGTTTCTGCTTTTAAGAGTCCGCTTTTAAATTTTTCAGCAGGGACATCTTTTTTTAATGCCGCAAAATCATTTACAAATGACCATGGCTTTGTATATTCTGGATTTTGATGACCGCCGGCTCGCTCATTTCCCGGGCATAAATAGCACGCAGGGTCGTAAGAAGGTCTGTCATCAATAACAACTTCTTCCTCTTTGCCCTGCCATGGGCGCTTTGTGCGATGTGGGGAAACGAGAATCCATTCTCCTGTAAGTATATTGTATCTTCTGTGTGAGTTGTCGTTAAAATCAATCATTTGCTTCTAGTCTCAAAGATTTATAAGTGAGCTGCCATCTGCAGGCAACGTCGTAAATGCGGTCAGTCTAATATTAAATTTTTCTGTGTATGCTTTTGAAACCTCATCAATATAACCCGCAACTGCACTTTCATGAATAAGGTTTATAGTGCAACCGCCAAAACCACCTCCCATCATTCTACATCCTAATATTTCATTATGACTGCGTGAAAAATCAGTAAGAAAATCTAACTCTTTACAGCTAACTTCATATTTATGTTGCAGCCCTTCATGAGAGCTGTACATCAATTTGCCAAAGGTAAAAAGATCGTTATTCTTCAAAGCTTCAGCAGCTTTTATAACGCGGTCGTTTTCTTGCAGGATATAAAGACATCTGTTGTAAACGATCTCAGAAAGTTTTGATTTGCATGATTCAAGTTCGTTAATATTTGCATCACGCAGCGAATTAATATGAGGATACTTGATCTGTAATACTCGTACACCTTCTTCACATTCTTTTCTCCTGGTGTTATATTCACTTGAAGAAAGACTGTGCGAGACATTCGTGTTTAATAATAACAATTTGTAGGGATGAATATCAAAAGGGATCATTTCATATTCCAGCGACTGGCAATCAAGCTTAATAACATGACCATCTTCACTCATTACAGATGCAAATTGATCCATAATACCACACTGTGTACCTACGTAGTTGTGCTCTGCTTTCTGCGAAAGTTTTACGATCTCAATTTTAGTAAGATTAAGATCAAAAAGGGCATTTAACCCATAAGCAAGACCACATTCTAACGCTGCAGATGAACTAATACCGGCTCCCATAGGTAGATCACTATAAAGGAGACAATCAAAACCGGTTAAAGATCTGCCCAGTTTTTTGATTTCTTCAGTAACACCTATGATATACTTGGTCCACTCATCTCCATCAAGATCTGGGTTTAACAAGTCAAAGGTAAAAGAAGAGCCATAATTAAGGCTGCTAATAGTGCACGTGTTTTTACTGCCATTAGCTTTTAGATAAAATTTTATGGTCTTATCAATAGCAGTTGGCATAACAAAACCATTATTGTAATCTGTATGCTCACCTATAAGATTAACTCTACCGGGAGAATTTACAATTACAGTTGCATTAAATCTGCCTATCTGCGCAAGTTGATTGGGCGAATGGGCAAGGCTATATGTTTGATTCAAAATCTTTTAAATTTATGGGGGCCCAAGCTGTAGGCATATAATTAAATATGGATGCAAATTTAGTCAATTTATTAAACGTAATTTATACGTTTAATTAGAAATTTAAATAATATTGTATACCAAATGAACTATTTCCTTTTATTTAAGATAGTGGTTGTTTTTGAATATAACTTTTATGGCTGATGATTTTATCCTTTACGCCTCTAAAATGGGGAATAATTAATATCTTGAGCTGTTTTTTCATATTAATGTAATTTACCTAATCCATGTCAAACCTCTTTTGAGGTTTATATAACTAATATTTTATGGCAATTATTTCCTTTTTAGCATTTACAATTTTAGTGGCTCTTATATCCTGGTGGGCTGTGCGAAAGCAAGATGAGAGTACCTCAGACGGTTATTTTTTAGGTGGAAGAAGCCTGACTGCAGGTGTAATTGCGGGATCATTACTTCTTACTAATCTCTCAACAGAGCAAATTGTAGGTCTTAACGGCAGCGCGTATAAGGACGGTTTGTCTGTAATGGCTTGGGAAACGCTGGCTGCACTTTCTATAGTGGTTACTGCAATATTCTTATTGCCGCGTTATTTAAAAGGCGGTCTCACAACGGTACCTCAATTTTTGGCTAAACGTTTTGATGTTGCCACTAAAACTATTACTTCCGGTCTATTTCTCACCGGCTACGTAGTGGTGCTGCTACCTGTAATCTTATATTCAGGATCTGTTGCGATAAGCGGAATGTTTAATGTTCCTGAAGTATTTGGTGTTTCTGATACAACTGCACTTATTATTTGTATCTGGGGAATTGGTATTATTGGTTCTATTTATGCGGTTTTTGGTGGACTGAAAGCTGTTGCTGTTTCAGATAGTATTAACGCTGTAGGACTTATTATAGGTGGAGTTTTAATTCCGGTTTTTGGGTTGATGGCCATAGGTGACGGTAGTGTTCTTGACGGGCTAAGCACATTAGTGCATGCAAATCCTGAAAGGTTTGACTCTACAGGTGAGCCAGGGCAGGAAGTTCCATTTTCAACAATTTTCACAGGTATGATGCTTGTGCAGCTTTTTTATTGGGGTACTAACCAGCAAATCATTCAAAGAGGTCTTGGAGCAAAAAGTTTAGCCGAAGGTCAAAAAGGACTTTTACTGGCAGCTTTTTTAAAGATATTAGGTCCTATTATATTAGTGCTTCCGGGGATGATCGCATATTATTATTTTGAAGGAGGTCTTGATAGCAGTGATCTTGCTTATCCAGAACTAGTAAGAGCAGTATTACCTAAACCATTAATGGGATTCTTTGCTGCAGTGCTTTTTGGTGCAATCTTAAGCTCATTTAATAGTGTGCTTAACAGTTCTGTGACATTATTTGGTATAGATATCTACAAGCAACACATTAATAAAGATGCTACCGAAAATACAGTTGTTAAATATGGTAAAATATTTGGTGTTTGTCTTGCTCTGGCAGCCATGTTTATCGCGCCATTAATTGCAAATGCGGGAAGTTTATTCAACTACCTTCAGGAAATTAACGGTATTTACAGTATACCGATTTTCACTATAATCGTGGTGGGATATTTAACTAAAAGAGTTCCTGCGATTGCTGCAAAAATTGGTATTATTTCAGGATCACTTTTATATATTATAAGTCAGTTTATTGTAGGGCCAAGTTTAGTAAGTAAAGCTGTGGAAGCTGCAAAAGCAAACGGAATTACAGATCCGGACGCACTTCATATGGTAGAGGTAGATGCATACCCACACTATCTGCATATTATGGCGATTCTCTTTATAACAAATATTGTAATCATGCTCATAATTGGGAAATTCTACCCGCGTAAAGAGCCTTTTATTCTTGAATATACGAAACAAGTTTCTATAGAGCCTTACAAATATGTGAAGCAAGTAGGTATAGTTATTTGTCTTATTGTAATAGGTATTTATATTTATTTCGCTAAATAGAATTTCATAAAAAAGCTCCCTTAAAAAGAGCTTTTTTATATGTATATATTTGGTATTCTGATCCTTAAATTAGGAAGGCATTTTCAAACTTATTAAAACCTCTTAGGCTAGTCTAAGAGGTTTTGTTTTTAAAAGTTGTGGCTAAAGGAGTCAATGTCTATTATTGTGATAATTCATCAATCTTAATAATCTTATGAGCCAAAAAATTACCTGCTTCTTATTTTGCCTACTATTGACAGCTATTAGTCTCAATGCGCAAAATACCGCTACTGTAGAAGGATCAATATGGGGTGCTCAAACCGGTATTTTAGGAATCTGGGTGCACAATGAATCCAGACTTTCTAATTCTATAGCATTGCGTAGTGAAATAGGTTTTAACGGGGGTTTTATGGGTGGTACTTTTGTAGAAGATAATTTTCAATGGATTCTTGCTCCTACGCTCAATGTAGAACCGCGCTGGTATTACAATCTTGAGAAAAGGGAATCAAAAGGAAAAGTAACATCTAAGAATACTGCAAATTTTTTCAGCATTAAAACGGCTTATAATCCCGATTGGTTCAATATTAGCAGTTCAAAAAATAATAGCGTTGTTGAGAATTTTACGGCTACAGCCAATTGGGGAATTAAGCGTACCCTTTGGGAACATTTTACTTACGAGGTAGGATTAGGTCTAGGCTACGGAGTAGAATTCTGGAAGCAATATGGGTATGCTGACAATGACAATTTTATAGCAGGAGATCTTCAGTTGAGAGTAGGATACACGTTCTAAAAATCACCTTTAAATGCCTAATATTCGCCTTTTTTAAGCTAAAAATCGGTATGGATTTTAGTCGGTTAACAGGCTGCGGGAAATAACTATTTTCTGTATTTCAGACGTTCCTTCGTAGATCTGGGTAATCTTGGCATCTCGCATCATACGTTCTACGTGATATTCTTTTACATAACCGTTACCGCCGTGTATTTGCACCGCTTCTACAGAAATATCCATCGCTGCTTGTGAGGCATACAATTTTGCCATTGCGCTTGAAGTGTCATAATTAGTGCCCTGATCTTTATCCCAAGCTGCTTTCATAACAAGATATCTTGCAGCCTCTATCTGCGTATGCATATCTGCCAACTTAAAGGCTATCGCCTGGTGATTGCAAATCTCTGTGCCAAATGCTTTACGCACTTTAGAATATTCTCTTGCCAGATCATAAGCACCTCCTGCAATGCCCAGTGCCTGAGCGGCAATACCTATTCTTCCGCCGGAGAGTGTTTTCATGGCAAACTTAAAACCAAAACCATCTTCACCTATTCTATTTTCTTTAGGCACTTTTACGTCGTTAAAAATAAGTGAATGTGTATCGCTTCCGCGGATTCCTAATTTTTGCTCTTTAGGCCCGATTTCGAAGCCTTCCCAGCCTTTTTCTACAATAAAAGCATTAATGCCATGGTGCTTTTTCTCTTTATGTGTCTGGGCAATTACCAGATAATAATCGGCAGAACTGCCATTTGTGATCCAGTTCTTTGTTCCATTTAAAATGTAATGATCGCCATTTTCTATAGCCGTTGTTTTTTGAGATGTAGCATCGCTGCCTGCTTCTGGTTCACTAAGGCAAAAAGCGCCCAATTTATCTCCTGTGGCAAGTGGTTTCAGATATTTTTCTTTTTGCGCATCGTTAGCATAAGCAGTAAGACCATAACAAACCAGTGAGTTATTTACAGAAACAATAACAGAGGCAGAAGCATCAACCTTAGAGAGTTCTTCCATTACAAGCACATAAGAGATCGCATCCATGTCACCACCGCCATATTCTACCGGTACCATCATGCCCATAAAACCCATGTCGCCCATTTTTTTTATAAGCTCTTTAGGGAAATGCTGTTGTTCGTCGCGTTCTATTACTCCGGGAAGCAATTCTGTCTTTGCAAATTCACGTGCAGCATCACGTATCATTAAGTGTTCTTCGCTAAGGCTAAAATCCATAAGAGGTATTTTTTTATTAAATGCTCAAAAAATGGGTGATAAAGATACTTTTTTGATTATTTTTTTTCAATTTAACTTTCCTATTTTTAGAAATCGTAATCAGTAAGAAATTCACTTTATGCAAGCTAGTGATTATTATGTAATTGGAATAATGAGCGGAACCTCTGTAGATGGCATAGATTTCGCCTACGCGAAATTTTATAAAGAATCATCCTGGCATTTTGAACTTCTAATTACTGAAACCGTGGCTTATTCACAGCAATGGCAGCAGGATTTGCGTGATGCAATAAATTATAATGAAGCTGATCTTAAAGCTTTTGATGATCAATACACAAAATTACTTGCAGACGTAACGCATGATTTTATCACAAGAAATAAAATTGTGAATAGTGATGCTATTTGTTCGCATGGCCATACCATTTTGCACCAACCTCAAAATGGAAGGACCTATCAAATAGGTAACCAGCAGTTACTCGCGCAGCAAACAGGGTATAGGGTTATTTGCGATTTTAGGGTTCAGGACGTAGAAAAAGGTGGTCAGGGCGCTCCATTAGTACCCATAGGCGACCGATTTTTGTTCTCTGAGTACGATTTTTGCCTCAATATAGGAGGTTTTGCAAATATCTCTTTTGAAGATAATGATGAGCGTATAGCCTTTGATATTTGTCCCACTAACATTGTGCTCAACTACTATGCTCAAAAAACGGGATTAGAATATGATAAAGATGGTGCAATAGCGGCAGCTCACAAGGCAGATGAGGTTTTGCTGCAAAAACTAAATGCACTGCCTTTTTATACAGCACCGTTTCCTAAATCTTTAGGACTAGAATGGGTAAAAGAAAATATTTTTCCATTAATAGAATCTTCAGGGCTTTCTTCAGAAATTGTGATAGCAACATTCACAGAACATATGGCACAACAGATAGCGGCTATTTTTTCGCTTAAAGCGAAATCTAAAGAGGAATTAAAAATAATAGCAACCGGAGGCGGGGCTTTTAACAAGCATCTCATCAGGCGCATAGAGATTTTGTCTCAGCAGAAAATCACCATACCACAAAAGCAAATCGTCGAGTTTAAAGAAGCGCTAATTTTTGGCTTTATGGGTGTTTTACGTCTGCGTAATATGAATAATGTGCTGCGAAGTGTTACCGGTGCAATAGAAGATCATTGCTCTGGTAAGATATTCTTAACCTAAAATAGGTTCAAAAAATAAAAGGAAGAAGAGCGAAGTCATTATATTTGTCACTATACTGAAATTATAAATGAGAGAATTACTCCAGCGATATGAGAATAAGGAACCTGAGATTGTTTTTCAATGGAATGATCCTGAGACCGAAGCAGAAGGCTGGGTTGTTATAAACTCGTTACGAGGCGGTGCTGCGGGTGGTGGTACACGTATGCGTAAAGGTCTTGATAAAAATGAGGTTTTGTCTCTTGCCAAGACTATGGAGGTAAAATTTACCGTATCTGGTCCCGCAATAGGTGGCGCTAAGAGCGGGATAAATTTTGATCCCTCAGACCCTAGAAAAAAGGGAGTTCTTGAGCGCTGGTATGCTGTAGTGTCGCCGTTGCTTAAGAGTTATTATGGTACGGGCGGTGATCTTAATGTTGATGAGATACATGAAGTAATTCCTATAACGGAAGAAAGCGGAGTCTGGCATCCTCAGGAAGGAGTTTTTAATGGTCATTTTAAACCTACAGAAGCAGATAAGATAAACCGCATTGGTCAATTGCGTCAGGGTGTTATAAAAGTTATCGAGAATCCTAAATATTCACCAGATGTAAGTCGCAAATACACAATTGCAGACATGATCACCGGTTACGGTGTGTCTGAAGCAGTAAGGCATTATTACTCTATTTATGGAGGTGAATTAGCCGGGAAACGGGCTATCATTCAGGGTTTTGGGAATGTAGGTTCTGCGGCAGCTTATTATTTGGCACAAAACGATGTAAAGATCGTTGGGATTATAGATGTAGCAGGTGGGTTTATTAATGAAGATGGTTTTACATTTGAAGAAATAAAAACGCTGTTTTTAAATAAAAAAGGGAATACCTTAGACGGCGAAAATTTAATTTCCTTTAAGGAGATGAATGAACGTATTTGGAATCTGGAAGCTGATATTTTTGCTCCTTGTGCAGCGTCGAGATTAATAACTGAAGATCAGATTAGTAAATTGATAGAATCTGGGCTTGAAGTTATATCATGTGGGGCTAATGTGCCATTTGCAGATAAAGAGATTTTCTTTGGTCCCATTATGGAAAAGACTGATGAAAAAGTGAGCTTGATACCAGATTTCATATCTAATTGTGGGATGGCTCGTGTTTTTGCTTATTTTATGGAGCGTCGTGTGCAGATGACAGATGAGGCTATTTTTAATGATACCTCGATCACAATAAGAAATGCGATTCAAAAAACATTTGATAATAATAGCAGCATGACGAACATAAGCCGTACGGCTTTTGAGATTGCTTTACAACAACTTATATAATTACATAAATAACCAACTAAAGAATTTATTATGTTGAAATACTTTTTGGGCAGCAGCCCGCGCTGGTTCAAGCTTACGATGGTAGGTTGCCTTATATTTAATATATTTTCCTTTTTTGTTTTTGGTCCCATGATCACTGCCTGGATCTTCATTGGTGAATTTATTTTCACTTTGGCAATGGCCTTAAAATGTTATCCGCTTCAATCTGGTGGGCTCTTAGCTCTTGAGGTCTTGATCCTTGGTCTCACGTCACCAGAAGCAGCTTATGAAGAGGTAGATCAAAATCTTGAGGTTATTTTGCTTTTAGTTTTCATGGTAGCGGGTATCTACTTCATGAAGCCTATGCTGATGTATATTTTTAGCAAGGTGTTTACTAAAATAAAATCAAAGGTCACTCTATCGTTGTTGTTTGTTTTCCTCGCAGCTGTATTATCAGCATTTCTGGATGCGCTTACAGTAACCGCTGTATTGATAAGTGTTACTGTAGGTTTTTATGGCGTTTACCATAAGATACACTCTAGTGCGACTGCAGATTATGATGCAGATGACATACTTGACAGAAAAGAATTAAGCGGTGAGACTCTTGAGAAGTTTAGAAGCTTTTTGCGTAGTTTGATTATGCATGGTGTTGTGGGTACTGCTTTAGGTGGTGTTTGTACGCTTGTGGGTGAACCTCAAAATCTGCTAATAGGTGAAAAAATGGGTTGGGAATTTGTTGAGTTCTTTACCAGAATGGCACACGTTACCATACCGGTTTTAATTTGTGGTTTGTTGACGACTTTTTGCTTAGAAAAGTTTAAAATCGCAGGATTTGGAGAAAAACTTCCTGAAGTAGCTCGCAGAATTATTGAGAGATATACAGAAGAACAGGATGCTAAGCGTACGCAAAAAGAGAAGTTAGGTCTTTGGGTTCAGGGTATTTCTGCATTGCTCTTGATAGCAAGTTTAGCGCTGCATTTGGCTCCGGTAGGATTTATAGGGTTATTTTTAATTATCGTTCAAACGGCTTTTATGGGTATTACAGATGAGCACAGTCTGGGTAAAGCCTTTGAAGAAGCGCTTCCATTTACAGCATTAATTGTGGTATTCTTTGTAATCGTTGCAATGATACACGATCAGCACTTATTTACTCCAATAATTGATTATGTACTTACAATGGATCCTTCTGCACAGCCATCTATGTTCTATCTGGCAAATGGTGTGCTTTCTATGATAAGTGATAATGTTTTCGTGGCAACGGTTTATATTAACGAAGTAGAAACAGCCTTTAAAAACGGGGCAATTACTAAAGAGCAATTTAATCACCTTGCTGTAGCTATTAATACAGGGACTAACTTGCCTAGTGTGGCGACACCTAACGGCCAGGCGGCATTTTTGTTCTTACTTACTTCATCTTTAGCACCATTAATTAACCTTTCTTACGGTAGAATGGTAAAAATGGCTTTGCCATATACAATTGTTTTGGGTGGTGTGGGTCTATTGTGTGTTTATCTGTTTATGTAATTCGATCAAATATTTATCTGCCTTAAAATTCTTTTACAATTATTAGAATCTTATAACGTTATCACCATATCTAATACATAATTTATGCTATCACTTTTTATGCAGGACGGTGCTGAGTCCCTACAATCTCTTGCAGAAGATGAACCAGTTGAAAAATCTTTATCCTTAATAGATCTGCTTTTAAGCGGTGGAATTGCAGGACAGATTATCATATTCGTTCTATTTATTTTACTTTTTGTTGCTATCTATATCTATTTTGAAAGGTTGTTTGCTATAAAGGCCGCCTCGCAGATAGATGGCAACTTTATGAATCAGATTAAAGATAATGTTACAACAGGAAATATAGAAGCCGCAAAAATTCTTTGCGCGCAGCAAAATAGCCCGGTGTCTCGTCTCACGGCAAAAGGAATTTCAAGAATTGGTAGTCCGTTAGAAGATATAAATTCTGCTATAGAGAATTCTGGAAAACTTGAGGTGTATCGTTTAGAAAAGAACGTGAGTGTTCTTGCTACTATAGCAGGAGCTGCGCCTATGATTGGTTTCCTGGGTACCGTAATAGGTATGGTACTGGCTTTTCATCAACTTGCAACCAGCAGCGGGCAGGCAGAAATGGGTAGTCTTGCAGAAGGTATTTATACTGCGATGACAACAACAGTTGCCGGGCTAATTGTAGGTATTATTGCATATATGGGTTACAACCATCTTGTAGTACGTACAGATAAGGTTATTCACCAGATGGAAGCTAATGCGGTTGACTTCTTAGATCTGCTAAACGAACCAACATAATGAATCTACGCGGAAGAAATAAAGTAAGTCCGGAGTTTAGTATGAGCTCAATGACAGACATTGTATTTCTGTTGTTGGTTTTCTTTTTGCTAACGTCCCCGGCCATTACTCCAGATGCTCTTGATCTTATCTTACCAAAAGCAAGTGGTAAGACAAGCAATAAGCAGAATCTTTCTGTGAGTATTACTAAAGATTTAGATTTTTATGTAAACAAAGAAAGGGTGACGCCGTCTAATCTGGAAAACTATATCAAAACAGAATTGACGGGTGTAGATGAGCCTACCATTATTTTACGAGCAGAAGAAGGAGTGCCTATAGAAGAGGCGGTAAGTGTGATGGATATAGCAAATAGAAATAAATATAAAATAGTTCTGGCTGTAAGACCAAATAACTAAAAGATCATTTTTGAATGGTTCCTTTAGTTCAGGTAAAAAATAATCTTCATTAAAAACAAACTGTGAGTTTTCTGGATACAAAGCATAAGCGAAAGTCCTTTACTATTACCACGATTATTCACGTGTTGATATTGCTGTTGTTGTTTTTTGTGGGAATGACATATCTTGATCCTCCTATTGAAAGTGGGATCGCTGTGAATTTTGGCACTTCAGATGTAGGCTCGGGAAGTGTACAGCCTAAAGAGGCGGTAAAGTCTGCTCCCCGCAACACTTCTCCAGAGCCGGTGCCGCAAACTGCTGCGCCAGTAAAAGAAAAAGTGGTAACCCAGGAAGTTGAAGAAGCTCCTGTGATTAAGGATGAGGTTAAAAAAGAAACCCCTAAACCGGTAACCGAAAAACCTAAAGAAAAGCCTGTTGAAAAACCGGTAGAAGAACCTAAAAAACCAGATCCTAAGCCAGATAAATCGACTAGCGATGCTTTGTCAAGTATATTAAATGGGCCAAAGAGTGACGGTAAAGCATCTGGAGGAGAAGGTAATGATAAATTGCCTGGCGATAAGGGCGATCCTTCTGGTGATCCTAATGCGTCCAGCTATTATGGCACCGGTAAAGGCCTTGATGGTGATGGTAATTATCAATTAGGTGGGCGTAAAGCTGTAAGCAAACCTAAGCGTGTACAAGAATGTAATGAGGCCGGTATTGTTGTTGTGAGTATAGAAGTAGATCGCAATGGGAATGTTATTAAAGCAACACCCGGAGTGCGAGGTACGACAAATAATACTAAATGTTTGCTTGAGCCCGCCAAAGAAGCTGCTCTGGCTACCCGTTTTAATTCTGATGATAAAGCTCCTTCACGGCAGATAGGTAAAATCGTTTATAAGTTTAGTCTATCAGATTAACAAGAGAATGACCTATACCGAAACTTTAGACTGGATGTTTGAGCGCTTGCCCATGTTTCAGCGACAAGGTGCTGCGGCGTATAAAAAAGATCTTTCTAATATTACATTATTAACCTCAGAATTAGGTCAGCCACAGTTGCTGTTTAAATCTATTCACGTAGGTGGAACAAACGGTAAAGGCAGCACAAGTCACATGCTAGCTTCTATACTTCAGGAAGCCGGTTACAAAGTAGGACTTTATACTTCACCGCATTTAAAAGATTTTAGAGAACGCATTCGTATAAACGGAAAAGTAATTTCCGAAAAGTATGTGGTCGATTTTATAGCTAAAAATGCCGATTTTATATCAAAAAACGCGCTTTCTTTCTTTGAACTCACGGTGGGGATGGCATTTTCAGCTTTCGCTGAAGAGCATGTTGATGTTGCAGTAATAGAAGTAGGTTTAGGCGGAAGACTCGACGCAACTAATATTATTACTCCAGAAGTTTCTGTTATTACAAATATTGGTTTAGATCATACCGCTTTTTTAGGTGATACTTTAAAAGAAATTGCCTTTGAAAAAGCCGGAATAATAAAACCTAAAGTTCCAGTTGTAATAGGTGAGAAACATCCTGAAACAGCGACAGTATTTGTGAAACAGGCAGTTTTAAATGGATGTCAGGTATTTTTCGCCTCAGAGCGCGATTTTAAGCATTTTGAGTCTGATTTAACGGGCGAATACCAAAAACACAACCAAAAGTTTGTTTTGCAAACAATAGAGGTTTTACAGGCTTCTGGGAGATTTTTAATAAGCGATACGCATATTTCTAACGGTCTTCAAAAAGTTGTGCAAAATACAGGGTTGCAGGGCAGGTGGCAGATTTTAAATTTAAAGCCAAAAATTATATGTGATACCGGTCATAATGCAGAAGGTCTTCAGCAAGTGATCAATCAATTGAAAAAACAAGATTTTAAGCGGTTGCATATCGTTCTGGGTGTGGTTGCAGATAAGGATCTTGATTCTGTTTTACCCTTATTCCCAAAAAACGCGATTTATTATTTCTGTAAACCAAATATGCCTAGAGGTCTTGATGTTGATATTCTGGCCGAAAAAGCACTTGCCTTTGGATTAACGGGAAAAAAATCTCAATCTGTATCTTTAGCGTTAGATAGTGCTAAAGAGGTTGCTAATGAGGAAGATGTAATCTTTGTGGGCGGTAGTAATTTTGTGGTTGCAGAAATTATTTAATCTTTTTTGTCAAAACCATTTTGTCAAATTAAAAATTGGTCTATATTTGCATCCGCTAACGAGAAGGGCAATTAGCTCAGTTGGTTCAGAGCACCTCGTTTACACCGAGGGGGTCGGGGGTTCGAATCCCTCATTGCCCACTGAATAGGAATCAAATTCCATCAAAAACCCGCAAACATCACTGTTTGCGGGTTTTTTCATTTTTGATGATATCAAATAATATCATTTAATACCGTATAAATCGGGAGTGATTCGGGAGTAAATCCCGGGAGTGATTTTACTCCCGAATTAGCGTCGAAAAGCCCGCCCTTACTGATTTCGTCATTTTTTTATTTCAAAATTATAAAGTACTTTAGAGTAGAATTTTGAACAAAAAATGAGCCTTTTACTCTCCATATTATTTCATATTCGAAAATCCAAGGGTAAATCTGATGGGTTAGCAGGCATTTATTGTCGCATAACGGCAGATGGCAAAAGGGCTGAAATGAGTATTGGAAGGAAAGTAGCTATCGATAGGTGGGATGCTGCTGCGGAACGCGTTAAAGGAGCCTCAGGTGGTGCTAAGGAGATCAATACCCTTATGCTTAGCATTCAAAATGACCTTCTTGAAAAACAACGGGAATTCAACAGACAAGGCATTTCCTTTACCGCTGCTGATCTGCGAGATGCCTATCTGGGGAAAAGCCATACAGCCAAGATGCTGTTGGAACTTTTCAAAGAGCATAACGATAAGATTTTTAGGTTGATACGTTCGGGGGAATATGCACTGGGAACATTTAAGCGCTACGATACCGTTCACAACCACTTAAAGGAATATATAAAAGCAAATTACCAGGGAACTGATATAGCCCTTAAAGATATTGATTACAAATTCATAGAGGGATTTGCCTTCTTCCTGAAATCTGAGAAGAACTGTGCGACCAATACTACACTGAAATACATCCGTAATTTTAAAAAGATCGTTCGTATTGCACAGGCCCATAATTATATCCAGAAGGATCCTTTTATCAACTGGAAGATGAAACGAAAGGTAGTCAATCGCGAGTTCCTGTCCGAGGCAGAGCTTAAGCGGATGTCAGAAAAGGAATTTGAGATGGATCGTTTAAGCCAGGTACGGGATATTTTTATCTTTTCCTGCTTTACAGGCCTTGCCTATATTGATGTGCAGAAGCTAACCCGAAGCGATATCCTTTTGGGGGCTGACGGTAGCAAATGGATCAAGATTAAACGGACCAAGACGGACACGCCAAGTAGCATCCCTGTGCTGCCTGAAGCCCAATATATCTTAGATAAATACGCAAATTTTCCACAGGTGGACAACGCTAACAAATTACTGCCCGTAGCCAGCAATCAAAAGGTGAATGCGTACCTAAAAGAAATCGCGATACTCTGCAAGATCAATAAGACGCTCACTTTTCATTTAGCCCGCCATACTTTTGCCACTACGGTAACCCTCTCACGTGGTGTTCCTATTGAGACGGTGAGTAAGATGCTAGGGCATACCAATCTTACCACCACCCAACACTACGCCAAGGTGCTTGACTTAAAAATAAGCAGGGATATGCAGGAACTAAAGCAACGCAAGAGCATTCTGGGCAGATAAGTAAGAATCAGCCTAACCAACTTTCATCCTTATAAGATCTTAAAATGAGCTGATGAAAGAAAAAAGAGTAAAACCTCTTACCATTCTACCACAAATTTTCTAACATTCATTAAACAGCAGGATTATTTTTGGTAGTAAACAAGAAGAGCATTCCTACTTAATTACTGTTTTAGTATCCTTTTTCGTTTAATTCCCTTTTTTAATGAAAAAATCTTATTTTTTTCTTTTAAAGCTGTAAATACTAACAAATTTACAACCGGTTCGATTTTTTAGAGAGTTAAGTTGATCGGATTCAAACATTATTATTTTAATTATTAAAACGTTAATAAGGAAACAATATCAGCCAATTCAGAAACATTTACACCTTAACATTCAATGATCTTTGTGATATATAAATTTAAAACTATCACAATGAATACTATTTTCATTACAGGAGCCTCATCCGGCTTAGGGAAAGCCACCGCTAAATTATTTCAAGAAAAAGGATGGACAGTTATTGCCACAATGCGCAATCCTAAAAAAGAAACCGAACTGCAACTGTTTAAAAATGTTCATTTATATGATTTGGATGTTACTAATTCAAAACAGATAAAAGATACCGTTTCAAAAATTCTTACACAATTTGAGATTGATGTGGTTTTTAATAATGCGGGTTATGGTTTAGTTGGAGGATTTGAAGCGTATTCAGAAGAAGATATTCAGCACCAAATCGAAACTAATCTGCTAGGAGTGCTTAAAGTGGCACAGCCTTTTATCACCTATTTTAGAGAGAACAAAAAGAAAGGGATTCTTTTAACCACTACTTCTGCAGCAGGAATTGCAGCAAATCCTTTGGCTTCTGTTTATAGTGCCACAAAATTTGCTTTGGAAGGCTGGAGTGAAGCTGTAAATTATGAGGTTAATCAATTTGGAATTCAATTAAAAACAATCGCACCAGGCGGAATGGCAACAGACTACGCAGGTCGTTCGTTAAATCATATCGAGAAGGATGCATATACGCCACTATGGAATAAAATGATTGCTGGTTTTGAAGATGGAAGTACTGAAGTGCATTTCTCTTCGGCAGAAAATGTGGCAAAAGTCGTATATGAAGCTGCTACAGATAATAGCCAAAAATTACGCTATATAGTTGGGCCAGATGCTGAAAAATTAGCTAGTGACAGACAAAATTTAGGTCAACAAAAACAATTTGAGCAGATCAGTAAATTGTATTATTAATAAACACATTTTTTATTTCTGGATTTGACATCTATATTTTACTAAAATAAGTATGGAAAACAATTGCAGAAAATAAATAAAATGTTCTTTTAATCATCACCTTGTACCTTTATCCTTTTATCAGATATGGAAAAGTCTAAAAAATATAATTATGACTCCATTTATTTTTAATTCCATTTCAACTTTGCATACGGCTTTAGGGGTATCCAAACCTTTACATCCTTTAATAAGCTTGTTAGATTACGGAAATGTAAAGGCCGATGTAGCAGAACTATCCAAAGGAATGGTGCTGAACTTTTACAAAATTTCTTTTAAAAAGAATTTTAAGGGGAAAATAAAATACGGGCAGGGTCACTACGATTTTGATGAAGGGAATCTTTCTTTTCACGCCCCTGGGCAATTGGTCAAAGTTCTGGAGGAGGAAGCAGATTATTCGGGAATTACATTACTTTTCCATCCTGATCTTATACGCGGATATTCCTTAGCAAGTAAAATAAAAGAGTTCGGATTTTTCTCTTACGGACTAACAGAGGCACTCTATCTATCGGATAAAGAAAGAACGATGATGATTGGTATTTTTAATACCATTGAAAATGAGCTGCAGGCTTCGATAGATAATTTTAGTCAGGATATCATGATTTCGCAACTGGAGCAATTGCTTAATTACAGCAATCGTTTTTACAACCGGCAATTCATTACCCGAAAACTTGTGAATAACGATCTTGTAGTAAAAATGGAAACCTATTTAGAGGATTATTTTAATACGGAAAAAACGCTCACTAAAGGAATTCCTTCTGTATATGATCTAGCGGAACACCTAAAGGTATCTTCACGCTACCTTGGCGATATGCTTCGCGCTCATACAGGAAAAAGTACGCAATACTATATTCAGCAAAAATTGATAGAACACGCTAAATACTTACTAACGGCCACCGACCTCTCTGTAGCGGAAATTGCGTATCAGTTAGGCTTTGAACGCCCGCAATCATTCAATAGGATATTCAAACAGAAAACAAATCAAAGTCCGCTACAGTTCAAGAATTCCCTGAACTAATATTAGAAATCACTTTAAACTAAAAACATGAGCTACTGCAATGTCATCAAAACAATGCCCGAACCTAGAAAAAGCCTGCATAAAAACTATCACGACAATCATTATGGATTTCCCATCCACGATGACAATGAATTGTTTGGTCGACTAATTATGGAAATTAACCAAGCAGGATTAAGCTGGGAAACTATTTTAAAGAAAGAAGAAAACTTCCTTAAAGCCTACGATGATTTTGATATTAAAACCATTGCTAATTACTCAGAAACAGATCGGGAACGATTACTTGCTGATGCTGGAATTATACGGAACAAACTAAAAGTAAATGCGGCTATTGTCAACGCCCAGGCTATTCTGAACTTACAAAAAGAATATGGCTCGTTCGAAAAATGGCTGGAACATCATCATCCCAAAAATTTGCAGGAATGGATGAAACTATTCAAACAAACCTTCAAGTTTACCGGAGGGGAAATTGTCAATGAATTTTTAATGAGCATCGGCTATCTACCGGGAGCACACCACGAAACTTGTCCTGTTCATCAACAAATCTTAAAAGAACAACCAATGTGGAATCAATAAACAATAATAAAATGGATATAGAAAAATTTATAGATAATTGGCTTCAGGCAAGTAATGACTTTGATACAGAAAGATATCTTACAATGTATCATGCAGATGCAGTATTGGATGATCCTTCGGTGGGCAATAGATTTATAGGTCAACAAGGAATTAAAAATTATTTTGAAAGCTATTTTATTGGCTACCATACACAAACACGATTGGTAAAGCTTAATATGCAAGATGATAGTGCGCACCTTGAAGTGGAGTTTAACGGGGATTTTCCTGAAGGAAAAATTGGGGGCACATTTGATTTTATTTTTCAGAAAGGAAAAATTTCTTTCGTGAAGGCAGATTTAGTAGAATGATTTTTTTTAAGATATTTTTCTGAAACAGTTGTTTTAAAATAAATACCTTTGTACCAAATTAAGAACAAACGATGGGAAATTTAGATTTCAAAGCACTTAAAAAACGTTCGAAAGCAATTCGGGAATCATATCATAAATTAGAAGAGGAACATCATGAAACTCAGTGGTCGATAGAAGAAGATGCTTTAGCTTTTTTAACCGATGCCGGTTTGATAGGAAGAAACGTAATGTCGCAACAAGAACGTTGGCCAAAAACAAATTCTCAAGAAGAACTAGAGCATAAATTGGGAGAATGTATTTGGTGGCTAAGCATACTGGCTGACCGCAGCGGTATAGATATAGAAGAAGCTACAGAAAAGTTTTTAAGCAAAACGGAAGAATTATTTTAAAAATAAAAATGAACAAAATTTTAACCTTAGTGGTTGTACTTGCTTTATGTGCTTGTAATTCCTCAAAAAAATCAAATTTTGAGGACGAGGACACAACGGATAACTCAGTACGCACTACCATATCAACCAATAAAAGTCTTTATAGAAATGACGAAGCTATTGAGCTTTCCTTGGAGGTTAAGAATACGGGCAATAAACCTTACACCTTTTTACCTTGGGGCACCCCTATAGAAAACAAATTTACAGGAGCTTGTCTTAAAGTTACCCACGATAATAAAAATATTGATTATACGGGAATTATGGTAAAACGTGTTTCGCCTACCGAAAAAGACTACATAACTCTTGAAGCAGGTGAAATAGCCTTTGGGACAGTCAAATTACTTGACGGGTATCGATTCGATGAAAATGGTGTTTATACCATTCAATTTGAAGAAAGGTATAATGGTTTACCTGAATCAAATACAATAAAAATAGAAATAAAGTAATAGTGGTCCGATTACAATAACCAGAGTAAATGAATTCTAAATAGAATATAATGGCTAGAAATGTAGAATTTGACGAAGAATTAGCGGTTTCCAGAGCAATGGATGTGTTTTGGAAAAAAGGTTATAATAGTACCAAAATGCGTGATTTGACGGAAGCTATGGGTATTAATAGTAGTAGCCTTTATAATACTATTGGAGATAAACATCAACTTTTTTTACGTTGTATTAAGCATTACACGGAATCCAGGATGGAGGCTGCTACTAAACAAATGCGGCTCATCAAATCTCCGTTAAAAGCAATTGAAAAATTCATTCAGTCCTCCGTATATACAATTACAAACGAGCCTAACAGTTGTCTGGCTATCAAAACGACATTTGAAGTCGCCTCAAGCGATGAAAAAGTCCAAAAAATTATAAAAAGTGACAATGAGTTTACCTATAACCTTTTAATTGACCTGGTAAAAAAAGCAGTAGAGAAAAAGGAAATTACCGTAACTCAAGATGCTGAAATGCTAACCGATTATATCATTAACAATTTTACAGGTTGGCACGAATCTTTTATAATTCATCAAGACAAAAAACGTATTAAAAAAATGGCCGATTTTTTATTGGCACAGATCAGCCAATAATTTTATTTGCTATTATTCTAAAACAAACATTTTATAATTATGAGCACTTTACATCTAAAAGATACATACAGAGACTATTATACAGCGAGTGAACAACCGGAAATAGTAGATATTCTGGATGCTACGTATATTTCGATTCTTGGATCAGGAAGACCGGGAACTGCTGTTTTCTACGAAAAGAAAAAAGCTTTACTAGATTTCGTAGAAGATTTACAACAGCAGTATAGGGGATCAGACAAGGCATTTATTAGCAATATTGTCGAAATTTTCTATTGGTTTGACGAAGCGGAAACAGGATTTGTAGATATAGGGAATTTTTACACGACTGTAGATCTGGACTTGCTCCATTATCGTATTGCTATCCGTATTCCGGAATACATTTCAAATAATGACATTCAGGAAACAGTTCAACGTTCCAAGGCAAATCCATTTGCAGATGATTTTGAACTGTTCAAGTACACAGCAGGAGAAAGTGTTCAACTCTTACATTTAGGGCCTTTTGCCGGAGAATTGGAAACACTCCCTCTTTTACAAGATTTCGCTACAGAAATGGGACTTAAAAAATCGGGAATGCATCATGAGATTCATTTGGTGAATTTTGAACCTGGCCAGAGCCAGGATCATCTCAAAACCATTTTACGTGATCCCGTTGTAACGAATAAACAATAATTTTTTTAATTGAATTTGAAACAAATGTTTCATAATAAACAAGAAATAATGAAAAACGAATCAAAAGATTTAAACGGTAAAGTAGCTTTGGTAACAGGTGGTACCAAAGGAATCGGAAAAGCAATTGCAGATAAACTATCTTTCGCAGGAGCAACAGTTATCGTAACAGCACGAAAACCATCCGAAGAAAAAAATGAACACCATTTCATAGCAGCAGACTTAACCAAAAGCGATGATATAGTAAATCTTATCCAACAATTAAGAGAAGAATTTGGTACGCCCGATATTTTGATAAACAATGTAGGTGGTACATCCTCACCGGCTGGCGGCTTTCAGATGCTCAGTGATGAAGACTGGAATAAGGATATTGAACTCAATCTACTCGCCTCCATTAGACTGGATAAGGCCATCATCCCTCAAATGCTTGAAAAAAAATCTGGTGCCGTAATCCATATTTCTTCACTAAACGGCAAAATACCCTTGTACGAGTCCAATTTCTCCTATGGGGTGATGAAATCAGCATTAAACGCTTATAGTAAAACACTTGCAAATGAAATAGCCAAAAAGGGGGTCCGTGTAAATACGGTGTCTCCGGGAATGGTACGAACATCTGCGATGGAAACATTTCTGAAGGGTTTTGCTGAATCTATCGGTAAAACTGTTGAGGAAGCTGAACAACAGATTATGGATGGTTTGGGAGGTGTTCCTTTGAACCGTCTAGCAGAGCCGGAAGAAGTTGCCAATATGGTGGCCTTTTTGGTATCAGAAGAAGCAGCTTACATCACCGGGGCCAATATGCTTGTTGACGGAGGAACTTATCCAGCCGTATAATCAGATTTAAATCTGAAACAAATGTTACAAAACGTAACTCTTTATAAAAAGTAGCCATAGAGCGGCGGGTTGTAGAAGAAATTTTTACTGCTCGAACAATTAATTGAAGTTAAAATGGAAAAGTTAGAAAACGAATTAAAAGGAAAAATAGCCTTGGTAACAGGTGGTACAAAAGGCATAGGTAAAGCAATTGCCGATAGGTTATCGGATGCAGGCGCAAATGTGATTGTCACTGCTCGAAACAATCCCGGTCATGCAAACTTGAAGCATCATTTCATTTCCGCAGACCTAACTATTTTAAGTGAAACCGATAAAATAATGAAAGAAATCAGTGAAAAATTTGGCACAATTGATATTCTGGTCAATAATATGGGAGGCTCTAACAGTCCTTCAGGAGGGTTTAGTGCGCTTTCCGACGAACATTGGGAAAGTGATTTGCAACTAAATCTGCAGTCCTCTGTTCGGATGGACAGGGCAATTCTTCCACAGATGGTAGAAAAGAAAAGTGGAGTTATTATCCATATTTCTTCATTAACAGGTGCTCTGCCAGTATATGAATCTCTTGGTGCTTATGCGGTAGCCAAAGGTGCCTTGAATAACTACAGCAAAAGTCTTTCGAAAGAATTTACGCCACAAGGTATACGTGTCGCAGCGGTTTCTCCAGGAATGGTAAGAACAGATACAATGGATAATTACTTGCAATCTTTATCTGATACAATGGGAATAACTGTAGAACAAGCAACCCAAAATTTGATGAGTAGCCTTGGTGGAGTTCCGATGGGTAGAATGGCGCTTCCTGAAGAAATAGCAGAACTGGTAGGCTTTTTAGTTTCCCCAAGAGCATCCTACATCACCGGCGTGAATTATATAATCGATGGAGGCGCAAATCCTTCTTTATAAGGTTGTGATACAGCAAATAGAAGAGCTGATCTATTCAACTCTTCTTGTTTTTAAATGAAATAAAATTTCGAATGATTATGAATACTCAAAAAAGCAAACTGCTCATTTATGGAGCATCTGGATATACAGGAAAAATAATTGCAGCCAGGGCGAAAGAATTAACCCTTGACTTCGAAATTGCAGGCAGGGATGCCGTAAAAACCCAAGAGCTTGCAAAACAGTTAAATGCTCCCTTTCACATATTTACCGTTGATGATGAGAATGCTTGGAAAAAGGTCTTAGAAAACAAGCAGGTTTTGATCAATGCAGCAGGTCCGTTTAAATTCACAGCTAAACAAGCGATGAATGCTTGTTTAAATGCTGGAGTACATTACCTGGATATTAGTGCTGAACTGGATACGTACAGACTAGCAGAATCACTAGATGGCAAAGCTAAAGAGGCAGGTATTCAGTTAATGTCTGGAGCTGGTCTTTTTGTAAGCTATGATGCCTTGGCCGTTCATTTGGCAAATTTGGTGGAGCAACCACAACAAATAAAAATTGGTTTTCAGCATTATGGAGGTTTTTCCAAAGGCTCGGTGCTCAGCAGTAAAAATATAGCTGATTTAGGGGTGCTGATTCGAAAAGATGGTCAAATCATTGAAAATAAAAACCCGCAGCCAAAAGTATTCTCATTTGGTAGGGAAGAGTTAGAATGTTTACCGACCCCTTTAGGAGGCATTATTTTATCGTATAAATCTACTGGAATCTCCAACATAGAGGAATACTTCTCCCTAAAACTTCCCGCGTCAGATATGCCAGACATAAATCCAGAAAACCTACCTGACGGCCCAACGGAAGATGAACGTTCTTCAGGAAGAAATGCCCTTTCTGCTGAAGTCACCGGCATCGATGGTCAAGTAGCAAAAGCCTGGATTGATGCTCCTTCGGGTTATGATCTCACTCCACTTTCGGTAGTGGCAGTAGCAAGTCGTATTTTGAATGAGGATTTTAAAATAGGGTATCAATCACCCGGATCTGCTTACGGAGAAGATATTATAAAAGACATTCCAGATACTAGGTTAATAGACCTAATCAAGTAACTATAAAACCATATTAAAAACTAGAATTATGAGTAACGAACAAGAGATTTTAAATTTAATCGCACAATACACCCATTATTTAGATCAAGGTAATTTTGATGGCGTAGGTAATCTATTTGCTGAGGGAAAAATTATTACTACCGGCAGCAGTATAGAAGGAAAAGAAGGTGTTTCAAAAAAACTGACCAAAGACCTTCAGGTATATTCCGATGGCACCACCCGAACAGCTCACGTGACCACAAATACCGTTTTAGATATTCAGGAGGAAAATGATCAAGCGACAGCAGTTTCATACCTAACTATATACCAACAGGATAATGAACGTGATTTTCCTTTACAACCGATAATGATAGGAAAATACCACGATACATTTAAACGTAAAAATGGGCAATGGCATTTTTCAGTACGCGAAGTGGTCATCACCCTTACCGGAGATCTTTCTCACCACGCTAAGCCGGAAATTATGAAATTTGTATAAAATGGACAGCAATAAAAAAACAGTGTTCATAACCGGGGCCAATAAGGGCATCGGTTTTGCAACCGCGAAATTATTAGCCGAAAAAGGCTATCAGGTTTGGATGGGTGTTCGTAATATGGAGCGCGGAGTAAAAGCACATCGATTACTAAAGGAACAAAATCTTGATGTGCATTTAGTGCAGATTGATATTTCTAATGATGAAAGCGTAACAGAAGCAGCTCATTATTTAGAACAACATCTAGAGCAACTGGATATTTTAATTAACAATGCAGGTCTTGCCCCGAATTTATCCGTTCCCCCTAGCGATGAAACGCTTTCCGCAATTAAAAAGCAATACGAAGTCAACACTTTTGGACCGGTTCGGGTTACCCAATCTTTATTGCCTTTACTTAAAAAAGCCCCTAAAGCCAGCATCATTATGCTCAGTAGCATTGTGGGTTCTTTGTCACTTTCAAGTGATGAAAGTACAATTTACGGTCAAGTTAATTTTGCAGGATATTCCAGCTCTAAAACAGCTTTAAACGCTTTAATGGTTGCTTTTGCAAAAGAATTAAAGCCACATAGAATACCAGTTATCGCCATAGAACCTGGACATATTAAAACAGATTTAAATGGGAATACCGGAACAGAAACACCAGAAAGTGCGGCAAAGCTAATTGCCAAATATGCCTTATTGGGCGATATATCAAATACCGGAAAGTTTTTAGGCCCTAATGGTATTTTACCTTGGTAAGTTACTTGAAATCTTAGAAAAGAAGGGATCGTTCTAAACTATTCTCATTTCTATATTGATTGTATTCGTTTAATCGGAAACAGATTATGAGAATTTGGAAACTTAAAATAAGAGAAGCTTAACCAACTTTATCAAAAAATAAAAGACAAAAGTTATGACTACAAATGCAAAAGGAATCGTTTTTATTGTTGATATCAGTGGCTATTCTAAATTTATAAATCAAATTGATGCTTCAAATGGTATTAGAATTATAAGTCGCTTATTTCATAGCATTATTGATCAAAACCAATTAGAATTTAAAATCTCGGAAATCGAAGGTGATGCTATTTTATTCTATCGTTTTGGGGCTCCTGTTTCATCTGAAGAAATCCTTGATCAATTCAAAACAATGCTTTCCAGCTTTCAACAACAAATCAAGGATTTACAAAAATATTTTCCCATAGTTGCCGATATGGGTTTAAAAGCCATTGTCCATTATGGTAAAATGAGCGAATATGCCATTCAAAATTTCTATAAATTATTCGGGAGAATTTTAGTGGATGCACACAGACTACTAAAAAATAATATTCCCGAAAACACGTATGTGCTTATCACAAAAGAGTATATAGATGCTTTAAAGAAAAACGGAATAGAGAGTACTATTTCTTGTGGTTACCAGCAATGTGAGCTCTATGATATAGGAAATCTATGCTATACCTATTTTCCGTTTAAGACTCAAAAAAATCTATCCAAAAATCTCAAAATCGCCTAATTTTTAAAAAAGTTATCCGTTTTCACTTAGGTGAAAAATAATTTGATCGTACCCCACTAATTTTGACCTGAATTAAAAAAAAATAAATAGATATGAAAATTGTTAAGAATTTATTCCTCGTATTGGTAATGGTATTTACCACTATTTCCTGCTCTGATGATGACGATAATACACCTTCTGAAGAGCATCATTCTACACTTGTTTTGGTACACGGAGCTTGGCAATCTGCTTTTGTTTGGGATCAGGTAAAAACCAAATTGGAAAAGCAAGGACACACCGTGATTGCATTAGAATTATTGGGTCACGGCGAAGATAATACCCCGGTTTCTGATATTACTTTTAAAGGATATGTAGATCAGGTAAAAGCGGTTATTGTAGGGTTGGATACTCCAGTAGTTCTGGTTGGTCACAGTTTAGGTGGTGCCGTAATTACGCAGACGGCCAGTGAAATCCCGCAACAAATTGAAAAATTAGTTTATGTAGCGGGATTTATTCCTAAAGATGGGAAAAGTGTTTTGGATTATTCTGCATTGGATACCGCATCTTTATTACCTACTGCTTTGGAATTTTCTGCTGATGGAAGTACTGCTGCAATTTCTAATGCTGAAATAAATATTCAAGAAATTTTTTGCCAATACGGATCGGATGAAGACATAGATGTTTTAGTGGAAAAGCTAAAACCCGAACCGGTAGCAGCCTTAGCAACACCTCTAGATTATACTATAGATGATTATACTGCTATAACAAACAAATATTACATATTTACTAAAGAAGATCACGCCATTACCTATCCCTTTCAGCAACAAATGGCATCGGAAGCAGGGATTACGAATACCTTTGAAATATCTTCCGGGCATAGTCCCTTTGTTTCCAAACCTGCAGAGCTGGTGGAAATCTTTGATGCGATCTTAAAGAACTAATTTATGGGACTTTTCAGTAAACAAAAAGTATTAGAAGTCGGTGAGGTGATTCCGCCTTTTCAATTACAAGATCAAGATGGAAAATGGGTAAAACTACCCAATACTATTCAGCAAAAAGGAGCGGTTATTTATTTCTATCCAAAAGATGAAAGTGGAGTTTGCACAAAAGAAGCCTGTGCTTTTCGAGATAGCTTTGAAAGTTTTTCTGATGCAGGGTTTGAAGTTTTCGGAGTAAATAATGGAAGCATTGAAAGTCATAAAAAATTTCAGCGACACCATAGGTTACCTTTCACTTTATTGAGTGATCCGAGAAATGAAGTTCTTAAAATGTTTGGTATAAAAAATGTCCTTTTTTTAACCGGTAGAGAGACTTTTGTAGTGGACAAAAATGGTAAGGTTCTTCATAAATTTAGAGATTTTCTAAATGGAGAAAAGCATATTAATGAAGCTTTAACTGTGCTAAATTAATTTTAATGAAAAACGGCTTACCTATTTAATAGGCAAGTCCTTTTTTTATTTACAAAACATGGAGATGGATAAAACTTTATTATATCAGCACTTAAAGGAATTCTCAGGGTTATCCGAATTAGATTTTGAAAAGGGAGAAAATTTTTGGCATTCAAGATCTATTAAAAAAGGTGAATTCTTCAATACAAAAGGTGTCGTATGCAAAGAACTGGGCTATATTACCAAAGGAATTTTCCGTATCTACCATTACGATGATCTGACCCAAGAAGAAACGAATGTTTTTTTCTTTTCAGAAAATCAATTCTTGATTTCCTTTCACGCCCACTGAATAAGAATCAAATTCCACCAAAAACCCGCAAACATCGCTGTTTGCGGGTTTTTTCATTTTTGATGATATCAAATAATATCATTTAATACCGTATAAATCGGGAGTGATTCGGGAGTAAATCTCGGGAGTGATTTTACTCCCGAATTAGCGTCGAAAAGCCCGTCCTTACTGATTTCTTCATTTTTTTATTTCAAAATTATAAAGTACTTTAGAGTGGAATTTTGAACAAAAAATGAGCCTTTTACTCTCCATATTATTTCATATTCGAAAATCCAAGGGTAAATCTGATGGGTTAGCAGGCATTTATTGTCGTATAACGGCAGATGGCAAAAGGGCTGAAATGAGTATCGGAAGGAAGGTAGCTATCGATAGGTGGGATGCTACTGCGGAACACGTTAAAGGAGTATCAGGCGGTGCTAAGGAGATCAATACCCTTATGCTTAGCATTCAAAATGACCTTCTTGAAAAACAACGGGAATTCAACAGACAAGGCATTTCCTTTACCGCTGCTGATCTGCGAGATGCCTATCTGGGGAAAAGCCATACAGCCAAGATGCTGTTGGAACTTTTCAAAGAGCATAACGATAAGATTTTTAGGTTGATACGTTCGGGGGAATATGCACTGGGAACATTTAAGCGCTACGATACCGTTCACAACCACTTAAAGGAATATATAAAAGCAAATTACCAGGGAACTGATATAGCCCTTAAAGATATTGATTACAAATTCATAGAGGGATTTGCCTTCTTCCTGAAATCTGAGAAGAACTGTGCGACCAATACTACACTGAAATACATCCGTAATTTTAAAAAGATCGTTCGTATTGCACAGGCCCATAATTATATCCAGAAGGATCCTTTTATCAACTGGAAGATGAAACGAAAGGTAGTCAACCGCGAGTTCCTTTCGGAGACAGAACTAAAGAGGATGTCTGAAAAAGAATTTGAGATGGATCGTTTGAGCCAGGTGCGGGATATTTTTATCTTTTCCTGTTTTACAGGCCTTGCCTATATCGATGTGCAAAAGCTTACCCGAAATGATATTCTTATGGGTGTTGACGGTAGTAAATGGATCAAGATTAAACGGACAAAAACTGACACACCCAATAGCATTCCCGTGCTGCCTGAAGCCCAAGTCATTTTGGATAAATATGAAGATTTTACACATGCGGATAACTCGACAAAATTATTGCCTGTGGCCAGCAATCAAAGGTCAATGCTTATCTCAAAGAGATTGCCGTGCTGTGTAAGATAACAAAGACACTAACCTTCCATTTGGCGCGACATACTTTTGCAACAACCGTAACACTGTCCCGTGGAGTACCTATTGAGACCGTTAGCAAAATGCTGGGCCATACCAATCTTACAACTACTCAGCATTATGCAAAGGTGCTAGACCTTAAGATAAGCAGGGATATGCTGCAATTGAAGCAACGGAAGAGCATACTAGGAGATTCACAGAAGGAATAATTTTTTGGCGACAATATTAAATCTTTAAGTTTCACAACTAATTGAAAGAAGTTATCTATACTAATGCTGGTAGCATCTGCCGTTAGAATTTGTTGTCATCCGTTTGCATCGTAACCCCTTTTTAGTCTTACCGGAACATTGTACGGACTGAGATTTAGAAGGCTCTTTAGAAGCCTGAGTAGAAATTAATGATCTAGAGCTTTCAATATTGGAATTTGATCTTCTAATTGGCTTGCAAACTTTACAAGCTTCATATCCGGTTTCTAAAGCTTTTTCTAAGGTAATAACGATCTTAGAATTTTTTAAATAATGACAATTCTCAGTATGATATTTCTCTCCAGTTTTAGTTATATATACTTCTTGCGTTTGCGAATGACACCGTGTTCCAATTACAAGGAATAAAGCAATAAAGACAATTTTTATACTCTTGGATATCATAACTTATTTAGCTAAGATTCAAACTATTCCTGCAATATAAAATCATCAACTATCTTTTGCATGTTTGATGGAAGTCCTGCATTTTTAATTTCATACTTCGAGACTCCCATCACTTCAAGCCAATCCTTCCAATATTTCTGAATTACATCTTCTTCGTAAGGATTTTTTATATCTGGATTAATACCCAAAACCAAAACCTCTAATTTATCGAGATTCTTGTTAGCGGGAATAAAGCCATAATTTTTGTCTAACATTCTTTCCTTCCATTTACCTGTGTTGAGATTAAACTTTTTTACAGTTTGAGGGGTAAGATATGATGTTTGGTTTCCTTCTTCCAGAATGGTGTTTTTATGATATATGTATCCGTCTGTAAGAATAATTAAAATATTTCGGTGATTTTCCTCAATGCAGAAATCATTTACTTTGCTTTTGAAGAACCTCCAAATATCAGACCCTACATAGGCATCATCTAAAATTGCAGTTTCATATATAAGTTTTGGAATACTGTCATACTTTTCTGAAATAGAAATGATTTTATCTTTTGTAGCATTATCTTTTGTAAACCTTAGTTTTAAAAGATCAAGCTTTTGATTAAGCTCTTTATCTGCAGGTTCGGGATCGATGTATAATTGTATTTGATCATTTATTTTTCTTGTTTTCTTATTTCTTAGATGAATTTCAAAAGCATTAGCGACCGAATTAATATAACCCAGATCTCTTTCGTAAAATTCCATGGCTGGGTCAGGATATTTGTCAGGATTGATTCTATCTGAAAGATCAAGTAATAAGCTGATATTTAAATCAGGTCTTTCTGAATTTAGTTTTTTTACTGGCTTACTAGCAGGCGTAGATTCTTGAGGAGTTTTGGGTTCGTCCTTACATGCTTGCAAGAGCACAAGAAGCACGGGAATGATGTAATAATATTTTTTCAGCATTAGTTTATGAGTTTATAGAGACGACCTTCGTAATCCTCATTGTCTATATTATATTTTACTAGATGCAATTTTTGTTGTTCTTCACAAAGCTTATATAATTCTTCTCTTCGCTTTAATCCATCAAAATTATCCGAAATGGCTAAAAACCATCCTTTTACATACTCGGCGTGATAGGTTAAATAGTGCTTGTTTGAAAACACAAAACCATCTATTGTTCGTTGTAAATCGGTTATTTTACCTTCAAAACCGGAAATTTCTTCTTTAATCGCGGGAAGTTTTTCTTTGATTTTCAGCGTTTCAGCTTCGCTATTTTGGATTTCCTCACGTTTTGAACGTATAAAGGATTTGATCAAATCAAAATTTTCGTATTCTTTCATTATAAAATCAAAAACTAAACCCCAAATTATGTAGACAATGAAACCGGCGAATATTATACCCCAAAATTCTACAGATGAAAACGCAATTGGAAGATTAAAAGGCGGTGAGTCTGGTGTTTTATAGAAGTCATAGAGCTTCTGCTCAATCAAATATGCGAGAATAGCGTCAAAAATAAATGTGATCCCAAAAAGCAGGAAAATTTTAAGAAAACTTAAAACCCCCTTTTGTTTCTGAAACATATGAATTAAATAACCAAGTCCCATAAATGCAAAAGGTATTGTAGCCACAAAAACAGCTTCGAGCCATCCGTCTGCTACTGCTTTTGTAAAGGCTTCTGCATCAAAAATGGCTTCACCTAATTTATCTGAATTAAAATCTTTAAAAAATGCAGAATAGGATGCAGAAATATAGAAAACTAATAGATAAAGAGTAATTGGAAGTAAAACGAATAGTCCAATGTAGAACTGTGCTTTAGGTCTCTTATCAACATCTAAACCATAAATTTCTGGCTTACGTTTTACTTCGACCATGTCTTGTTTTAAGCCACGAATTTTATCTTCTAAATTTGAAATACTCTCTTCAAGCAGGCTTAAGACCGTCTTTCTTTTTTTTAATTCTGTTTCTTGTCTTCCTTTTTCATCTAAGTAGGGTGCTTTGAGTTCATTTTGTAATTGCTCATTTTCCCGACACTTGCCTTTATAGTCCATATACACCTCCTCCAGGCAAGTTTTAAAAACCCTATGATTACCTTCAGCTTGTTTTGAGGAGCCATATCCACTTTCAAAAAAAGTGAGTTTGACCTTCTGAATATCTTCAATATCAGATTTCACTTCAGAAATTGTATCCTTCTTTTTTACGGCAAAAATACTTTTTAGAGCGCTCATATCATTCTTGTGTTAATGCGATTAATTCTTCTTTTGGGAGATTTCTTTCAGCATGATGAAGTAAAAAATCAACTAATTCTGGAGTGTTTTCTTCTAAGAAGCCAAATTTTAGACAGTACTTCTTAAGGGTGTTCACTTCGTCTGGAGTGGCTATTGAGTCTGCCCAAATCATTACCGCAAGATCATAGAGGTATGAGATTTTTTCTTCAACGGTTTCAGGAATTACGGTTTCATGAGAGGGGTTAAGCAAAATCGAATCTAATTCTTGTTTACTAACGCCTCTCTCTTCTGCAAAATGATAAAGCATTTTCATTTCTAAAACATCAAAATTGTCATCTGAGAATGCCATTTGATAAAGCCTTAAAAAGTGACTTTTTAATTCGGTTGAGATCATTTTATCAATATGATTAAATTAATTCGATTAATATATTAGCGATATCTATAAAAACTACCATGAACAGTAGTAAAATATAGCAACCACTTTTAGAATTTTTATTGTTTTTCTTCGATTTAGTTGAAGTATAATGTCCTTGAACATAAGTGCCATCTTTTTTATAGTAACCTTTTCTATATCCCATATCCGAGTAAAATAATCGTTAATGATATGCCTAATAAAAATGTAAGGAGGCATCCACTTTTAGAGGATTTTGAAAATGATTTTCTGTACGTAAGACCAGAAATTCCTGAGCGAACTGTAAAACCTTTGCCATTAAGCGAGCCTCTTTTTGATCGGTAGCTAGGTCTTATGCCTGTCTTACTAACATTAAGTCCAATGCCTTTCCCCAGATTAATCCGTTTTTGTATTCTGAATCCCATTCAGATAATTGTTTTTAATAAGTTTACTTATCAAAGTAGTTAATGTCTTAAATATTTTTATTTAAGAAGTATGACATTCAGGCGAACATGTTATACAACCATTAGATTGAGAAAAAGTTTTTTTAGCCTCTTTGACAGCAGTTGAACAATTAGAATGAAGACCTAAATCCTTTTTACTATTTACCAGAGACAGCCAGTAGCAACCTTCTTTATGTACTTCATGATCTCCATTGTTTTGTGCACTATTGTTAACATAATACCTTGCCATAATTTTTAGTTTTAGAATTATACTTTGCTAATCTAAAGCCATTAAACAACAAAGCCTTACGGAATTCCGTAAGGCTTAAGTAAATTTCATATTTGGTAATTCTGCTAAATCAAATCAATCCCAAATCTTTCACAACCGCAACTAGGTGTACGGCATTATTTGCTTTGAATAAAATACGTAGTCTATTTAGTCGTTTTTCTATCGAGCTTATACTGCTTGGACGAATAGCATTCTTTTTAAACTCATCACTTATTTCTTTATTAGAACATCCATCAGACAATTTTTTAAGTAACAGAATGTCATAATTTTCTATATCTAAACTTTGTCGTTTGTCTAATGCTGCAGCTACTTGGGGAGAAATAAAACGTTTATTATGTTTTACAGCTTCTAAAGCATTACTTAAATCCTCCAAACTTGTCCTGCTTTTAAACACGTATGCATCAATATTTTGTTCTTCAAAAAGCGAACGAATTTTTTGAAGACGCTCTTCCATTGAAAATACAATAATCTTTATAGAGGTAGGATACTCTCTTATTTTTGCTATTAAATCGCTTCCACCTTTTAGTGTTTGTTCTCTGTGATCTTGCTCAAACGAAAGATCTGCAATGAGCAGATCAAATGGGTTTTCATCCTTTAAGGCCTTCAAAAATTTTAAATGCGCGTCATCACAATACTCTGTAATCACTATTTCTTCAGCACCTTTTTCAAAAAGTTGCTGCTCAATTTTTTTGGTATTCCATCCTAAATCCTCGGCTATAAGTACTTTTTTAAACATCTAAACTTGTATTTGCACGGTGAGACCCTTACCTAACTCAGGATCAAATATAATTGTTCCGTTTAAAGCATGAATACGGGATTCCATATTTTGAATACCATTCCCTTTTTTTATTTCTTCACCACTACCATTATCCTTATATGTGATTTTTAATTTTTTCCGATTTTGATCGAATGAAATTAGAGCCAAATTAGCATGGCTATGTTTCTTATTGTTTGTCATCAATTCGCCAAGAACCATATAAATAGTGTTCTTTTTTGTCTGGCTAATTGTTGACCAATTAATTGCATTCAGATCGCGGGTTATTACGTTTAAATGTTCAGATTTATAGGAATTTAGCCTGCTGATAAGCTGATCTGGAAAATTAGACCCTTCAATTAACGGACTATGATTTTTTGATATGTCCCGGGTTTCAAGATATATTTTATCCAATTTTTTCAAAATATGTTCTGGGACATTCAGATTTTGGAGTTCAGACATAACCTGAAAGGTGTCATTGGCTAAACCGTCATGAATTCTTTTGGAAATAAAAGCTTCGGTTTGATGTATGCTTTCTAATTGTCTGCGTTTTCTTTTCTGATGCATTAGGGCAATAGTGGGTACACTTATACAAACACCTAAAACTGCAAGAGATAAATAAATAGTTTTTAATGTCTTTTGTCGCTCACCTTCTAATTGTGCAATTTGAGTATGTTGCTGTTCTTTTTCAACATCATACTTCATTGCTGCATATTTATTTTCTTTAATCAGGCGGGCTTCCTCTAGGCTATCTTTTAGTTTTTTAAATTTTATAATCATAGGATCCTGATCTAAGATCACATATTTCCCTAAGGAATTCACGAGATATTCTGCGGAATTAATTTTTTTTGCAATTGCATAGCCCATGTCAAAATAAACCCGGGCCTGTCTAAAGTCCTGAGATTCGATATAATACTCAGCAAGATCATTATAGCTGGAATATTGCCCAACCAAATCATTTTCTTTGATTCTATATGCTAAGGCAACCTGTATAGAATTTAGTGCGTCTTTATCGCCTAATTTAAATTGTACATAACCCAAATTAGAGAGTATCCTAGCATATTGTTTTGTGTTTTCTGTGGAAGCAATTTTTAAAGTTTCTTTTAAAATTTCTTCTGCTGATTCATACTGCTTTAAATCTTTATAGATGGTAGATTTGTTATTCAGGATACTTATACTATCCTTTTTTGATTGCGAAAAACTTAAAGCTCTATCATAAAATGATAGGGCTTTTTCATAATCGTTAAGCCTTCTGTAAATCATTCCCAATTGATTATTTAATCCTAATTTTAAATCTGCCTTTTTATCAGAAGAAATATTTTCAGCGAAGCGAAGCGCAAATACAACTGTTTGCTCGCTATCATTTAATAACCCGTATTCTGACTGTCCGTTGGCAATGAGACGCAAATTTTGTATAGCAGATAAGGTATCTCGACTATATAATGAGGACTTTACTCTTTTCTCAAAGAAGGTTTTAGCTTTTTGAAAATCTGCAAAATCTGTAGGCTTACTTAATGTATTGTAGTAATAACGTAAACTATCTGCTTCCTTAATATTTTGCCCATAGTTTTCAGTAGAAATAAATATTAAAATAAAAAAGAGGAATGAATAAGCATTTGCTTTCATTCCTCTAAAATAGATATTTATTCTGATCTTTTTAATGTATACTATCTGGTAAAGGGGGCAAAATTGGTTCATCATCGCCGCAGCATGATGAAGGATCAATTACCTGATCTCGTAATTTTTCTGGTGTACAAGAAAAAAGAGCTAAATTGAGGAAAACCGTAAGTATTATTAGAATTAATTTTTTCATTTTATATGTTTTTAAAATGGACATACCTGTGGCTGTCCGAGTTTTTTGACTCAGTGAAATAGAGCGGCTAATCCGCTATGGAAAAAGAAGAGACGTCTCTCTGTTTTTGAGAAGTATGGAGTGTAGAAGAAGAATTTTGATTACTTCTCAATTCTCAAAAATTCAACTAATACAACTCCATTTAAAGAATTTTGCTGTGCTGCAAACCCTGCTTGCAAAACAGGTCACAGTTAAAATTCTAAGGCAAATGAATAGAGAAATTTTATGGAAGAAAGGAAGGCTGCAGGAAAGGTTTAGGAAACTTTTTGGAAATCATATTCCATTCGATTTCCGTAATTTTTCCGGATATATTGAAATGAAAACAATTGGAAATTTCTAAGATATGAGTCGTAAGCAGTTAATTTTGAATGCTTTTGAAAAGGCGCGATTAGAAGGTGTCCAAAAAGGAATTAAAGAACCTTCTTTAACGGATAATGCAAAGGTTCTTGTAGAGTATATAGATAATGAAACTGGAATTTCTTTAAGCGATAGGACATTACGGGATTATTTCAACAAGGCTAAAGCTGAAAATACCGAGGACTTGAATATTGCTAATCACCAGACCCTTGATGCGTTATTAAAATATCTCGACTTTGAAAATTATCAGGATTTCTTGGGTTTCCTCAATACTACCGAAAAAGAAAGCCGTTCCGAGGTAAATGACATAAGACTTAGGCGTAAGAATGTTTTTGACGGAAAGAAGTGGCTGTCGAAGAATAAAATTTCGTTTATTTTGATAGGATTTGCTGTGGCATCATTAATTGTAGTAAGCTTAATAGATTTCAAGGAGGAGAACCGCTGGATGATTTGGAAAACAGATCATTATGAAGAGGTTGGCTTTTCGGCAGATCTTTTCAATTCGGGTAAATTGAAGCTCTATAAACCAGAACGTATTGAAGATTTTAGAAAGGTTAATGCTGACTGTAGAACCATGTTTTTTAATCCTGATGGAAGTGAAAAGTTCTGGTATGGCAAAAATATTTCCGGAGAACTTGAAATCTTTTCATCTTTAGGAAAGCATCCCGAAACGGGGAAGACCTTAAAACCATTGACGCAATATATGATTGATAAATACATTTGTTCTAAAAGCATAAATAAATTAGAATAAATTACTTCACCCCATTCCCCTCCATCCGTAAAAAGCTTTCATTACAGGAAAAGCGTTTCATGCCAAGGTCGTGAACACAATCCCAGAAAAAGGGATTACGTACGCCTTTTAAAAGTGATTATTAAGATATGTCGATAAAATTGCATAATTTCGACATATATTTGCAACATGTCGATGCTTTCGACATAGTCCTCTTTAAATGTCGATATCATGTATGATCCTGAAAAAGCATATAACAATCTGCCATTATTACCTCCTAATGTTGAAGTTGAAACAAAGAAAATATTAAAGCAAGCAATTACATCAAATAAAATATTGGCAGAACTTAAAGGACGAGCGGATGAAATTCCGAATCAATCTATGCTTGTAAATGCCATCACATTACAAGAAGCTAAAGACAGTTCTGAAATTGAAAATATAGTAACAACTCAGGATACGTTGTACAAAGCTTTTTCTTCTAATATTTCTACTACAGATGCCCAGACAAAAGAAGTTTTAAGATATCGTCAGGCATTATGGGAAGGGTATACTGATTTAAGTCAAAGACCTCTTTCTACAAATTCCTTTATTCAAATAGTGCAGACTATAAAAGAGAACGATTCTAGTATAAGAAATGTACCCGGAACGAAAATCACGAGTAATAATACAACCATTTATACACCTCCAGAAGGTGAATCTGTAATTCGAAATCTATTAAAAAATCTGGAAGATTACATACATGCAGAAGATGATATTGATCTTCTAATCAAATTGGCAATAATGCACTACCAGTTTGAAGCGATACACCCTTTCTTTGATGGGAACGGTAGGACGGGTAGGGTCATTAATATGCTCTTTATGGTCGAGAAAGGGCTTTTGGATACTCCTATACTTTATCTTAGTAAATACATCATTGAGAATAAAAATGAGTATTATACACATCTTAGAGGGGTAACCGAAAATTCAGCATGGGAAACTTGGATTCTTTTTATATTAAAAGGTATAGAAGAAACTGCGCTATACACTTTAGATAAGATAAATTCAATTAATAATTTGATGCAGGAAACCATTGTTTTTGCAAAAGAAAAACTGCCAGCTCGAGTTTATTCTAAAGAACTAATTGAACTATTATTTGAACAACCCTATTGTAAGGTTAAATACCTTGTTGATAAAGATATAGCAAAACGTCAAACGGCAGCGGAATACCTTAATGAGCTTGAAGCAATTGGAATCTTAAAATCACAGAAAGTAGGAGTTGAGAACCTGTATTTAAATGTAAAATTGGTTGAGGTTTTAAAAAAATAAAAGAATTCAAAAATGGTTTTCTGGAAAGCAGGGAAAGATTTATGGCTGTGTCCATACCGATGATTGCAAAGAAAAAAAGGAATAATTTAAACTGAAATCACCCCATTCCCTTCCATAACGCAAAAGCTTCATTGCAGGGAAAGCGGTTCATGCAAAAAGTCTTAAACCCAATCCCGGAAAAAGGATTGAGTTCGCTTGAAACTACAGGATTAAAATTTAGGTAGACATAAAACTTTATAGTAATTGTTTCGTTTTAAGAGTCTTTCTAACTAAATATAAATGAGTTAAGCAGACATCATACTACTAGGATGCTGTTCATTCAATTCGTTTTCAAGCTTGATTATTTCCTGTCTAAAGAACTTTATAAACTGAAGTTCCGTCACCAGCTTGTAGAATTCTAAATACTTAATTCTGTTGAAGTGAATGCGTTCTTTTTTTTCTAAATTTTGATATTTCTTACCAAGGGGAATATGTACACCCTCTCTTTGAGACATACAATTTTCCAAAAGTTCATTATAAATATCTAGCATCATTATACAATATCCTATTCGAACTTTTAAAGGGATATCCATATTCACACAATTCTGGTAAAGACCCCAATCAAAAATATTTTGATCGTATATGATTAAAATTTTTCTTTTAAATCTTATATTAATATCGATCTCATTCATAATCTTCGGTTACAGTTTAAGAAATGTTAGCCTGATCGAATCTTCATTCAATTGTTTTGATAAATTGTAAACTTTGAAGATGGCAGAACATCTTTTAAAAATTCTTTAGTTAAATTCGAGATAAAAAATATCAGCAATTATTTACAGGGTTTGTAAATAATAATTATCTCAACTAGTTTGAAGAGTTTGGAGGGTATTGATAAAATGATAATCAAGTTTATTCATTCAATCCTTAGTAAGTTAAAAGAAATTATCGTTTTAATCTCATAAGAAAATCATAATGTCTTGTTGAACCCAATCCTAAAAGGGATTACGTCCGCTTAATCCTGCTTGCTTCAACTTTTGAATTCAAATTGAAGATTTTCAAAACTTCAGCTTTCCTTAAACTACTTATCCAGAGCAGCCGTTTCCTTTTCTTTAAAGAACTAAAATTTAGTTTGGGAGCTTTGCATAATCAGGCTCCCTTCGTCGCACTTTTTATAAAAGCTCTTTCCAAACTTAAATTTTAAATCACGGTCTGCCGAAAAGGAAACGCGATGGCGCTATGGGAAGTAAAGGGATAGTGAACCGGAAAATTTATTCGTTTATAGCCTAAAAATCCTATCTGAAAGATACTGAATTTCTTTAAACAAAAAAAAGGAATACGCTCCAGATATAAAAAGTAAATGGATTTTTTTGAGGGTGCTTTTCGGTACTGTTCTGCCGTGATTTTAACTTGCATAGGATTAAATTTTCTGTAGATTTCACCCTCATTTTTTAAGAATACTTTTAGCGCGTAATCTTTAATTTCTTAAAATTTATAAGTCGATTTGGTGTTGATATAGGAACCCGTACTTTTTACGTAGGGGTTCGATTTTATGTCTGCTTTTGGCGGACAGAAGGCGAAGCAAGAGGATAACACGCGCTGCGATGTTATAATTTATAAGCGCCTTATTTTCAGGTAGTTGATTTTTGAAAAGATTATACGTTATCTGGAATTTGCGACAAATGCTCTGAAAACCCCAGTAAACAGGCAATTATTTGCGACAAATCACTAAAAAACAGGACTATTATGGAACCCTTTATCAGCATCCGGATCAAGAGAAAAACAGCTCAAAAATTTCAGGAATTTTCTAAGAAAAACTTTAAGACCCATTCGGAAACGATGGAAGCCATGCTGAATTTTTTTGAGCATAACGGAGTCTCCCCGAAAGAAGAATTAGGAGATATGGGCAGAACCCTCAAAGCCTATATCAAAAAACGAAATGATGCCATCATTGCCATCATCAAGAACATTGAAAAAAACCAAACCAAGCCTACCACGGCTATGTTAGAATCTTTATTTGTGCAGGCAGAAACCGAGGAAGAACCTTTGATTGTAGTCAATGAAAACTATAAGGAAAGTACCCTAAGATTTGAAGACTGGGATGGAAAGGACTTTTAAGGCATTGATTTTTTTAGCTAAAAGCTTTGACCCAAAATTTAGGTATTCAAATAAGTAAGCTCACGCGTTGTATATGCTCTTCACATTTAGTGAGTGCCAAAGACCTCACCTTACGGGTGTACAAACACCCTCAACCCGATAAGGGGTTAATCTATAATAACTTCAATACCTGCTTTCTGGGCCTTGTATTTTATTTTGGTCATCAATTCATAATAGCTCCAGTTTCGTAAGACAAAGGGCTCTTCTTTGGCTATTTCAATTTTGTCTTCCTGATTGACTAGCAGGAGTGTGCCGGCCTGCTGCTTTATGCAAAAGTCAATAAGCCTTTTGCTGTAGAGGTGAATGCGGTGGTGTACATAATTCCCTTCCGCTTTTCGGAGCTTGTCCACTGCTTTTACTTTTCGTTGGGTTCCTTTGCCAGATTTGGAATAGGTGGCCCCAATCTGTGCCCGTTTCTGGGCTGCCTGTATGGCTAATCTTCGGTAGAGAAACTCTTCTTTGGTGCCAATGGTAAGCCTGGACTTTCCTGTCTTTACCACAATGGGATATTCCAGAGAAAGGGAGGCCTCGGCGATGACCTCTGGTTTTAACGGGTGCTCTTCTTTTTCCATTTCAAACACGGCCAGCCAGAAGATCTTTCCGCCCTTTAGTTTAATGTGGGAGGTGCACAATTTTCGCTCTTTTCTGGAGAGCTCCTCCAGAAGCCTGCGTTTGTCACTAAAGTCTTTTCCGAGATAGGTTTTAAAAGGAACCTGAACAGGTTAAAACAAAAGGCCTTTTTCTTCGGGTCATGGTAGATCTTATAGATACACTCCCCGCCAAAGGGAATGGCCATATCGCGTTTAAAATTCTTTAGGGAGCGCTCCCCGCTCCAGTACTCCGTCCTGTTCTTATTAAAGGAAGATATCAGGGTACGGTTTAAGCTGGAGAGGATATCCAGTGGAATTTCCCCCCGAAAACGGTCACAGACCACCCGATAGGTGGTATTGATGCGCGAGCGATTTAAGATACCGAGGTCGTCTTTCTTTTCATCGGTGAGTTTATACCTGACCCCATCAGAGAGGTAAAAGAACTCTTTGATCATCTCCTGCACATATTGATGGGAAACGATCATATTGGCAGCCCTAAAGCAGCGATTCTGCCACTGATAGAGTTTACCCAAGGCTTCATTGCGTTCTTCCCGGGTGGGCAGGTCAATCAGCAGCTGGATCTTTCGGGTCAGGGTTATGGTATTCTTTTTCATACTAGGCGGATTGGGGTTGCTGTTGCCGGTGTTTATCCTGTAAAAACTTATAGGCCGTGGTAAAGGCACGGTGCACTTCTTTTTGGGAAAGATTAAGCTCGCTGGCAATGGCTGCAAAGGAATACTGCTTTTCACAACGTAGGGACAAAACCCTAGCTTGTTCACGGGTCAGCTCAGCCGGAACGTGTTGATTAGAAGTGCTTTTTTCTTTAGTTTTTAAAACAGCCTCCTGATTGAGGATGGTTTTAAGATCCCGAATGGCCAATTTTACCTCGTTACTGGTTTTGGTGATGCTAATACCCATAACATCAGCAATGGCTTTATACCGAAAGTCATATTTAAGACACAACTCAATCAGGTGTTTTCGATCCGCGTTAAGTACGGGAAGTATTTTGTTAACCTGATCAAAGTCCAGTTGTGCCGATTCCTGATCCTGCAGGCTTTTTTCATCAACGAGGGGATCATAACCAGCCCTGTAATCCTGATAGTTTTCATCATCATCAAGGGCATATATATTTCTTAGGAACTTATTTTTAGGTCTGCTGTAAAAGGTGTTGCATTCCCGGGTCATTACAAAGCGCAAGAAATTAACCATATGCTGCGCAGACTCAATACTCTCCCGGTTGACCCATAATTTTAAAAAGGTGTCCTGGACTAAGGTTTCTACTACAAAACTATCTTTCATTAAACCCCTGCCAATCCAGTAGATACGCCTGTGATATTTAGCATAGATAGCAGCGAAGGCTGATGGACAGCCCTGCTTTAAAAGATTAAAATGTTTAATGTCATTGGAGTTCTTCATAAAATGACTTTAAGTGATTAGCATAGATTCATTAACAGGAGTGGTATCTTTGACCGGTTCTTGAGCAGGGCTCATAAGTATTAGCTTTAAGGTGAATAGCCTTAGAGATTTTTTCAGGCAAAAATTTTACGTTAAATTAGTAGCATCAGTAAAAGGTAAACAACCAGAATCCTTTGTAAAATACCAGGACGGACTTGTATTTTACCAAGAGATTAAACCACAGAGAAAGAATCTATATCTTTAAGTTATGACAACAGAAACCAAACCCAATCATATAGGCCGAAAGATTGCCCGAATACGCGAGCTACGCGGCATGAAGCAGGAAACCCTTGCCGAAGAACTGGGCATTAGCCAGCAAAGTGTTTCTAACCTGGAACAAAGTGAAACAGTAGAGGGTAAAAAACTGGAAGAAGTGGCTAAGGTTTTGGGAGTCACGAAAGAAGCGATTGAGAATTTTAATGAAGAGAAGGTTATCAACTTCTTCAATAATTTTAATGACAATAGTTTTAGTAATAGTCAAGGAACTTTTAATGCAAATTATTGCACATTCAATCCTTTAGATAAATTGATAGAAGTGGTAGATGAGAATAGAAAACTTTATGAACGATTGGTTCAAGCCGAAAAAGATAAAGTGACGTATTTAGAAGAAATGCTAAAGAAAAAATAAAGACTTAACCAAGCAGCTTATTAAACCTCATTCTTAAAAAGTTTGAGGTTTTTTTATGCTTTTATGGAAAACCGTAATAAAGTCAATGTGAAAGATAGTAACTTGTGGAATAGATAGAATATACTGTAATTCCGATACTTATCGCTTTAATCTGTATATTTCATTTTAATATAACCAGTTGTAGGTAATTATCAAAAACGTTAAATTATGGAAGAACAAATGAACCTCGAACACGTTCCAAATATAGATTCGATAAAAAAATCTATCCAAAAATTTAAAGATTGTAACCTAAGCAAAATCGGATATGGAAAACTTTGGCAAGCTTTAGAAAATGAATTTGGAATCATACCCTTTCTAAATAGAGAGATAGAAAAAGGAGAAATTGATAGAGCACGAATAAACAGTAAAATCGGAGAAGTATTTAACTCTGAAAACGAAATATCTTACCGGGAGGACATTAGTAATATTAATAAATATGGTAGAACAAATGCACCATTTCAATCCATGTTTTATGGAGCTATACCGACCAGTAAAATTGGATATCCACGAATTACTAGTCTTATTGAAACAAGTGAAATCTTCAGAGACATACCACAAAATAAATTTATTGATGCACATTTCATGATGACCCTAGGGAAATGGGAGATAAAAAAACCACTAAAAGTCGTTGACCTTGTTTTCAATAAGAACAATATTGAAAACATCGAGGACATACAGTTTTCTCATGAAGATGCAAGAAAAACAATCGCTGAAAATTTCCCCGATAATACAGTACAAATCGAACTGATTTTGGAGTTTTTCTCAGATGAATTCGCAAAAATTGACATTAAAAACAACAATGATTATAAAATTTCATGTATTTATTCTCAAATGGCACTAAACCAAGGTGTAGATGGAATAGCTTATCCAAGTGTAAGGACAAAAGCTATGGGTTACAATATCGCCTTAACGCCGTTAAGCGTAGATTCATCATTACAGATGACCAAAGCTTCTATGCACAAAATTGAGAAAGAGAATGACGATACATACATTGGAAATTATAAGATAGCCTTGGACTTGGGAGACTTTAATTCCAATTTTAAATGGGAACGTGCAGAGAAATAACTGGCTACAACAATTCATAACAGAAGTGATGGTTAAGAGACAATTTCAAAATCGCTGTTTATTAACAAAAATCGGGTAAAAACTTGAAAAAATTGATAATTTAACTCCACCACTTCGGTTATGCGAGACCGTTAGCTATAATTGCTTCATAAAATTTCTCTTAAAAATTTAAAATATTCTTTTTAAAAAAAGAAGAGTAATAATTTTTGAAATATACAGATTTCGTTTTTGGTATATTTAAAAGTATTAGTTTAAAATTAATAGTAGGATAATTAAGAAATATTGCAATAATTAAGATAATGAAAAAAGAGTCGTTTAAGGAACAAGTTCAAAATTTAGAATATGATAAACTTTTTGAATTACTATCGAATATAATAATTAGAGAAGAATACGAGGTAATCGAAAAAGGAAACTTCTACTTAATTACTTTAATTAAACAAGGAATTCAACCAACAAGAAGCGCTTTTTTACTTTATGACAAATCGTTATCAGGATCAGATGTAGATCTTAATTCTATTCAAAGTAAAATATCCGAACTTGAAACGAAAGAAATTGAATTTATTACAATCGTTAGTATCAATACTGTTTCACAATCGGTTGGTTCCAAATTAAAAAATTCTGCGAATGTTGCTCTTAAATTTATTGAAAGAGACGAATTTGAAAAACTCGTAGAGAAACATTATCCAAATTATCTTTTTTATGAAAGCTTTAATTTAATTGAATACGAAAGATATTTTCTAGAGGAAATGACTGAAAAGTCTCCCTTACTTAATATAAATGGTTTACAAGACAGAGTGAAAAGGTTGATGGAAATTTATGTAAACCCACAACTTTATGAACTAAAAAAAGATATTGAAAGTGATTTTATTAAACTTGTAAGAGTTAGTGCCGATATCTTAGTAAAAAGAAAAACCTCTGCCATTGTAGAAGGAGATACTGGTTCCGGAAAAAGTACTCTTTTAAAAGAAATTGGAAGACAAATCATCAAGCTTCAAGATTCTAAAAAAACACTTCCTATTTATTTATCTCCAACGGTAATTAGAAAATATTCCTTTGATATCATGTCCGCTTGTGAAAATCTTCTCAGTGACAGAGTACAAGGTAGTTGGGAAGAAATTCAACAAAATTATAATCTGACTTTACTCATAGATGGTATTGACGAATTCAACAATCTAAATCAAGATAGAATTATAAAGCAATTAAATACTTTAAGTACCTCTAAAGTTAGATATATATTGACTACAAGATCAATTGAGGCAAATAATTTAGGTTTTATAAGTAGTAAAGCTGATTTATTCAAAATTAGAAAATTCAATAATAGGCAAATTAAAGAGTTTGCGAATCGGTTTTTCAACAGTCAAAACCTTTCAAACAATCTTATAGAAGCATTAACAGATAATAGAATTTTAGAAAGAATTCCTATAACTCCACTTTCGATGTCATTAATCTCATTAGTTTATGAGAAAGAAAATTTTGAGATCCCGGCAACTATATCAGACATCTATGATAATTTTAATCAATTAATTTTAGGAAAAGCTACTGCAAATAAACAATTTGAACTTATTAAATTCAATTTTAGAGAAAGAATATTATCTATTTATGCTCTGAAGTTGTTACAATCTGAGGATCACGAACCGCTGTCGAAAGATGAATTTATCAGATATTTCGTAGAGTATTTTAAATCAAAATCTAGTAATGTTGATAGTGAAGTTTTAGAGGAATTTTTAAACTATTTTATCAAGAACTCGGGAATATTAATAATTGAAAAAGATCATTATGTTAAATTTTCCCATAAATCTTTTCTTCAATATTATGCTAGTTTAGAAATTTTCAAACACAGGAGATCATTAGAAGATGACTTAGTAAAAAACTTCTTAGATCTTGATTGGCAGAATGTATCAATTTTTTATGGTGGTCAGTCTAAAGATATGCCAGATTTTTTAGAAAAAATCATTGTCCGAATTGATAAATCTAATACGATTGACCAGTTTAGCAACTCGATTATGGGTATTGGTTATTTGTTACAGGCACTATACCAGACGGATAATGCAATTAGGGAAAAAGCTATTCATACTGTACTAGAACAGCATTTAATATTACATGATTGGTATAAAAAAATAAGTTCCGACAATGTTATTCCATTTTTTAAAAAAATGAGGTTACCGACAATATCGATTTTTAACATGTATTTTTTCTATTTAAATTTTTTATCCACAACGTTAGTTAATCCCCTAGGAATGGCTTTTGAAAGCCTAATAGAAAAATATAAAAAAACCAATGACTCAACTATAGGTTATAAATTATTGACGCTGGCGGCGATTTTACATTCAAATAGGATCAATGATTCTTCATATTTAAATAGACTTTTAGATGATACAAAACTTCTTAGTGATGTTTATCTAACAACCATCGCAGAATTTGCGCTGTATTTTGATAATTCAAAATATCACCAAGATTTGAAGAAGAAAATTGATAAATCTTTTTCAAAAACCATTAATGTATCGGAAATTCTAAGAACTCATCCAATTTCTAAATTAAGGTTTTCGGATTTTGACGTTATTCAGTCACATAAAAAAGTGATAGTTATTACTGAAGGAGAAACAGATGTTGATATTCTTGAGCATGCATATACTGTTTTAACCGATAATAAAATTCCATATTGGAAAGCTAAGCCTGTTGGAACTGATTCAGGAGGAGCAAATGAATTAAGGTTAAGTTTGGACAAAGCATTACCTACAGTAATCGACGGTGAAATTATCATTGGGATTTTTGACTCAGATGCCTCAGGTATAAATAATTTTAAAGGTTTAAAAAAAGTTTTTGAAAATTGGGGAAATTATAAAAGGATAAAAAAACATAGAGGTTCAAATATTTATGGAATGAAATTACCCATTCCTCATTTCCGTGAAAATTATGTAAAACCAGAAATAGATATGAATTTTATTGCGATTGAACACTACTTTAATGACGAACTTTTATCTGATTTAAACATGACGAAAGAAACTTCAATACCAGGAGTATTTAAAATAAAGGATGGTTCAGGAGCGAAACGAAAATTTGTAAAACATCTGAAAACAATTAAAGATCCGAACATTTTTAAAGAATTTATACCTCTATTTGAAACAATAGATGATATATGCTCTGTGGACATGGATTATTATAAATTACTTGATTAATATATTAACAATTTTAATATACTTATAAATTATCTATGATTAAATTTAATAGTAGTGTATAATTGTCGCAACAATAGCTAACATCGGTTCGTCGCAAATAACGGGTATTCTGGAAAAAGTTATTTTAGAACCTAGTTAAAACCTACTAAGCCGACAAGGATGTGTCCCTACTTCACACCACTTGCCGTAACTCAGACCAACTCAGACCATAGAGTAACGATGGGCTGAAAGAAGTCGTTACCCACAGACTATAAGATATTGGAAACTACCCACCATTCTTTCCCCACAGGAGCATTTAACCATTGTAAGGGGCTTTGTGAACAGCCAATTATTTAAACGGCTGGAAACTGCCTCAGGTTTAACAGCTTGGTATTTAATAATTTAATATCGACGAACCCCTTTCACATTCATATCCAGTGTATAAACACCCTGCTGGGCAGTGATAAAAAGGGTTTGCCTTTTTTTACCTCCAAAGGTTACATTGCCTGTCCAGTCTTTGTCGATGTTAATATGCTCGATCTTTTTACCAGTTTTATCATAAACGGTCACGCCTTTTCCGGTGAGGTACACATTGCCATGACTATCCAGCGTCATCCCGTCTGAGCCTTGTTCCGTAAAAAGCTGTTTGTTTGTAAGATTTCCTTCGGAATCAAGCGTGTAGCGGTAGGTTTTACCGGCTCCTATATCGGCTACATACAGTGTTTTGCCATCAGGCGTGCCAATGATTCCGTTAGGTTGCACCAGATCGCCGGCAACGATACGCACATTCCCATCCCTAGTCAAGGCATACACACGTTCTGCTTCGATGTCTTTTTGAGTACGCTCCCAGTAGTCACGCTGGTAATAGGGATCGGTAAAATAGATGGTGCCATTAGGGGCGATCCAGAGATCATTGGGACCGTTAAGGCGCTTTCCTTCAAAGTTGGTCAGCAGAACCTGTACGCTTCTATCGGGAGCGATTTTCCAGAGTTCCGACTTGTTATCGGCTGCCGCCAGAAGATTTCCGTCATTATCAAAATAGAGTCCGTTAGCACGCCCGGCATCTTCCATAAACACCGAAATACTGCCGTCCGTGGCATTCCATTTATGAATACGGTTATTGGGCTGGTCTGTAAAATATACATTGCCCGCTGCATCTGCAGCCGGACCTTCCGTAAAGCTGAAATTATCTGCCAAAAGTTGCGGAGTACTACCAGCTTTAATGAGTTGCTTTTGGGAACTGCAGCCCAAAACAATTCCTAAAATTCCAACTAGAATAACCTGTTTAAACATACCTGAATAACTTTTTTTAAAGATAGGGCAAACGATTTATTTTAAAGCAAACCGCTAAAAACCGGACTCGTTATAAAATACTTTTAACTGCTCCCAAGTTGAAGTTGTGAATTTATAGGGAGCGTCTGATAAACAATTCAATATCGAATTGTGATAAAAACAAAAATGGTCAACCTATTTCAATAGTACATTACGGGCTTTCATAATAAGTTCAGTAGTATATTAATACTTGCTCATTTTAATATGTTAAAAATGTTAAATTTTCTTGGTAGGGAGTAACTCGGGAGTCCTTAAAATTTGAGCGTGCCGTAGGCCTTTTAAACACTGAAAACTTCAATTTTTGGTTGTTCCCTCATTGCCCACAGAAATTAAATCCGCACCATGTGCGGATTTTTTTGTTTCAGCCAATTATTACTTCCTGCTGAAACTTCAGTCTTTATTACTTATTATCGGTAATAAATCTTCAAAAATCAACCAAAAAGGGGGCAAAATCCTCATTGACCTAGGGGGTATTTCCTAATAATTTTCATCAATTCAATATTAACTTTAAAGAGAATTTATAAGTTGGGTATCTTAACCCTACATGTTGCCTATATCTAATGAAAAAAATAAGCATACTTTCTCTTGATGGTGGTGGAATACGGGATATAATACCAGGTGTTGTACTTAGCTATCTGGAGAAGAGACTTCAGAGCTTAGATAATAGTGAATTGAAAATTGGTGATTACTTCGATTTTATTGCAGGAACGAGTACAGGCGGTATTCTGGCTTGCACGTATCTTGTAAAGGGAGAAGACGGAAAGGCCAAATATTCCGCAGAAGAAGCGCTCAATCTTTATTTACAGGAGGGAAATAAGATCTTTCATAAAGATATCCGCACTAAAGTGAAGAGTGGTTTTGGTCTTCTGGATGAAAAATATGGTGATGATGCCCTTCAGGAAAATTTAAAAAGAATTTTTGAAGACTTACTCTTGAGTAGTTTTATAAAGCCATGTCTTATTACGGCATATGAAATAACTTCTCGCAGCGCTTACTTTTTTAATAGCGCAGATTCTTTAATACATAGCATGTATGACTTTAAAATACGTGACGTGGCAAGATCAACTTCTGCTGCACCTACTTATTTTGAGCCTGCCAAAGTTCAATCTCAGTCTGGGCAAACCTTCTATTTTATAGATGGGGGTATGTTTGCAAATAACCCTGCTTTATGCGCTTATGCGGAAGCACGTAAACTCAAATTCTCAGAAATTTTAAAGAGAGAAGATAAACCAGATTTGCCTTCGGCGAAAGATATGATTACTGTATCAGTTGGCACAGGTACGGTTAAAAAACCCTACTATTTTTCCGATTTAAAGAACGCAGGGGAACTAGGGTGGATTCAACCTGTTATCGATATTCTAATGTCTGGGAATACTGAAACTGTAGATTATCAATTAGCACAGATGTATGAAACGCTTTCTGGCAAGAATAAAAATAATTATTATAGGCTTGAACCGTCATTAAGGGAAGCTTTATCTGAAATGGACCTCGCAACATCTGCTAACCTCGAAAATCTGAAACAGGCCGGTTTGTGGTTTGTCAATAAGAATAAAGAAACACTAGACGAGATAGCAGGAAAAATATATGATAATTATGTTACGACTTAATACTAATTAGGTGGTACATAATTAATAAATCATACTGAAATGGCCCTTTTTGTTAGTTTGATTACCTTCAAGGTCAATTAGATTAGTGCTGTACCAAAATTCCGTTGAGTATAGTTTTGCCCCATTATAGGTGCCATCCCAGCCCTCCGTATTGCTTGTTAGGTCCATATTAAAAAGGTTTTTTCCAAACCTGTCAAAAATAGATATGCTGGCGTACGAATAAAAATCTTTAGTAACTCCATAAATCTTCCATACATCATTGTAACCATCACCATTAGGAGTGAAAAATTTTGGAAATCCAATTAATGAAACTTCTTTTTCAATTGAGCCTTCACATCTATTTAGATCTCTAACATACACCGTATAAATCCCAGGACTTATATTATAAAACGATTGTGTTTTGCCATTCCCAGTAAAAATAGAATTGTCAAGAGAGAATTCATAAGTACTTTCACCTTCTACTGAAATAAAAATTTCCCCATTTTGGGCTTCAATTTCTTTAAAAATCGGAGTGCCGGAGTCACTGACTGTAAATTGTTTTGTTTCAGAACATTCAAGACCATTTTCTGTTTTATAAACTGTGAGTGAATATGAACCGGCGTCGTTTATGCTAAATTCAGAATCTATTGAAATAATATCGCCAACCTCATTTTTCCATTCCCATTTATCATTTGATGAACCTCCATCTAATAGTAAATTTTGAGGGTTGTTTTTACAAATCGTATAACTTTCTTCTATATTAAGTTCTGGTGCAGAATTAACAATTAAATCAAAAGGTTCAATACCATAACATGTAAAATCATTATTTTCTATTCTTATCCAGATTGTAGAAGAGATCGTGTTATAATAAAGAGGCAAAGGATCAAGTTTTGTTTGAGCATCTTCAAATGTTTTGTAGAAAAACAAGGTTGATGTTCTGGGAATATTATACAGGTTCCTTATCTCATTTTCTTTACTACGTAAATTAAAACGGCCTTCATTATTATTTAGAATATCATCAGAGTTCTCACATGTGACAATAGCTGTTATGTCCTCAAGTTCCGTATACGTTGTTTCAAGAAAAAAGTTACTTATCGCAGAACATCCTTTAGCACTTGTTATTTTAACGAAAATTTCTTCTGGATTGTTTTGGTTTACATAAGTAGAAGCATTTATTAATGAGTCGTTTTCTATAATGGCATCATTGTAATTGTGGTAAAACTGAAAATCAAAATCCTCATCATTAGGATTAGACATTTTCTCTTTAATATTATATAAATTGAAAACGGAATAACCATTATTATCTGGATCACACTGATACAACGTTTGACTTGGTTCTAATTGTGGTAAGGGATACGCTTCTATATCTTTATAGAGGGTTACGGGATAATCATTAATAACGATGGTTGCTTTGACCTTATATTCACCTGCGTCAAGATATTGATGCGTAGGGGAAATTGAAGTTGAGGTTGAACCATCGCCAAATTCCCATAATACAGATTGAATATTGGTATATGCATCTAGTGAAAAATTAAATATTTCATTTACGCACATATCTTCCGTAATTATTCTGTTTCTAAGAAAAGAGGATATAAAAATGGGTAAGCCTTTAAATGATTCTCCCGGTCTTAGGTTTAAAGCCAAGGATTGATAATCATTATCCTCGAGGCTTTCTGGGTCATTTATTACGCTTAAAGCAGTCTGAGTTTTTAAGGGATCATCCTGCTTAAAGTTTGCCACATATATTTTACCGTTACGAGCTAGCTGTAATGAACCAAAACCATATTCTGCAGAACTAGCCAACAGAATTTTTTCACTTATAGATTGTTGAGGTTTAAGTATAAAGTTGAATAAAAAGCTCGACGATCCTGTTTTTCCCGTAAAATATATTAGATTTGAATCTTGAGAAAATTCGACTCCATAGGGAAAGATGGGTATCATAAACAAATCAGTATTAAGATATTTATAATATGAAATGGTTGAATTTTGCGCATCAAAATTATAAATATATATACGTCTCCCATCTTCATCGGCAATAGCTAAAAACTTACCGTCAGGAGATATTTTCATTGCTCCAACTTTTGAAACTGCTTCCGTTTGTGTAGACAGTATTGGGGGGCGTGATATACCTTCTTCAGTTACATTAAATACAAAGAATGTATCTTTTGGTGAATCTTCTAAAGTATTTAAACTCCCAAAAGCAATTACTTTGATGCTATTATTTTGCGCATCATGAATAGCTGTGAGGCGCTCAGTAGTATTTTCAGTTAGCCGGAGGCCGGGTAAAGTTACTTTACCAAGAGGATGTTCATCATTAATTTCAACTTTAGAATAATAAAGGCCGGGGGTTAAAAGTGGAGGAGAGCTTGATCTTTTGGTTCTTGTGCTAAATATATAATAAACAGTAGCATCACCGGGTTGAGGAATAATAATAGAAGTTTGAGTATTTTCAACTTCACCTGGTAAATTATCCCCATCTTCCATAATAACATGGTTTTTATTCCACACCTTTTTACCATTAGTATAGAAGAGTAGATTGCCATCTCTGTCAGAAATGCTAGAGCAACCAGCAATAGTGCTCATTTTTCCATTAGCATGTACAGCAACCTCACCTTTACTAAAATCAAGACCTGCATTATTACCAAAGTACCAATTGTTGGTTTCATTTTGTGCTATAGTTATTCCGGAAATAAAAATTAAAAGGATATATAATTTTCCTTTTAGAATAGAGGGAATAAAATCACGTATAGTCATTAATCAAAAAATGCTGAGAAAAATATATTACTAAAATAACGTTTAAAAGTTAAAGACAAGTAAGATATGATTTACGCAGCTTAATTAGACATTTTAATGAAGTAAAACAATGAGGAATGAAATAATTAGTTTTAACCCTTAACAGGTAAAGTTATCACGCCGGTAGACCATCCGGACAAAAGATCACCATCGTAGGCTCCCATATAATAGTGAATATGCCATTCTTTCTCCACATCAATTTTATGATCGTTAAAAAACGATTGATCTAAATAAGGTTTGGGCTCAGTCTTAGAATTACCTCGTATGCTGTGATCATATAGCTGGCGTAATGGAATTCTGCTCAGCAATCGATTCTCAAGAACTGTGGGTCCAGTTGACTGGGTGAAGAAGTCTACGGCAAAATATCTTGATTTAAATGCTTCAGCAAGGCTTGTCTTACCCGCAGCTTCAGATTCTGCTATTTTAGATTTTAGCCAATTTTTTCTGTTTATAAAATAATTTGGTAAGTCGGTTGGGTTAACGCCAATCTGATCGAGGAGTTCATTAGAAAGAGCAAATCTTTGTTTAGGCAGACGCCTTTCTAAAATTTCATCAAAATTTGCCAACTTAGGATTTATTAGCCACATCTGTTTGTCAGGATCTTTTTCATCAAGTGGATCAAATCTCCTTAAAATAATTTCTTCATTTTCAGAATCAGTACTTAAACTTAAAACAAAGGGATTGAGTGTAAAACGATCTGGATCACCGTCTGATACTATTTGATTGCGACCTTCAAAAATAGGGCCTTTCCACGGGCCATTCGATTCATGACGGTTTTCAAAAAGTACTAGTGCCCCTGCTAAATTTTCTGTTAGCTTTTTATCTTGATTACCGTTCACCGAAACCGTGGTTACCTTAAGACCAATGCCCATTTTATTATATTTATTATAATCTGAAGAAGCTTCTCTTATGTTTTTTATTGCGCTTCCTTTATTGCTTGCTGTAGTATCTATAAATTCTTCGGTCTTCTTGCCGTATTCCTTTTCTATATCCTTCTGTTGTGACCAGAAAGAAGGCTCTAGTAACGACTCTCCTGCAACAGAATATGTAAAACCACTAACGCCGCGCTGTTCATCAGAAGGATCAGGATCAGTCGCTAACCTGCATTGCCAGTATCCTTCAAATGATATTTCTATATGTGACATAGTAGCTAATTATAAGGATTAGAAAAATTTTGAAAATTCTTTGAGGGGATGGGAGCTTCTATCTTACCATCCCAATAGGCATCAAAATTGATCGCAATACGCTCGAGATTTTCTTTTAAATATTGTAATCGCACATCAAAATCGCGCGCATCAGTTTCTGAAGCATTTGAGATGTGGTAATCGTTTTGTTCTACAAGCTTTTTAAGTTTTTCGGTTTTTTTTGCTAAGCGCTTAAAAGCAGACAAGAATTTATTTTTAGCCTTTTTACCAGAGCTTTCACTGTGATGTAGTTTTTCATAAAATTTAGACATTCCCTCATTATTAAAATAGAAATTAGGTCCGGCCGTTTTATTTGGTATCTTCCCATTAATGGGTATGTAATTCTTATCTGCGGGAAGTCTGCATACCATTTCGCCTAAAGGCCTAATGACCATCGTCATAAATGGGTAAAAAGATGTTCTGAAAAATGAATTTGGGATAGGCGGGCGTACTCCTGTGGTGTAGTCTACATTATATTGTAAAAAGAAACCATACAGCATCAAATCCAACACTTCATAGCAATCATTAAAAAGCTGCATCGCATATTTTGAAACTTTATTGGTGATTTTGTGCTTCCCTGAACTGCCCTCTAAGGTAGGATTTATAAGGCATGGCAAACCAGGAGCAAAATCAGGGTCTTCACATAATTCATTTTCATATTCATTTAAAATCTCCTGATAAACAGTAAAGTGACTTTCTAGCGGTGGCGGGACTCCCCACACACCTTCACCTTCTTCAAGAATTCCTGTAATTACTTCATTTACATATTGATAGTATTTACCTTTTACAATAGGATCAAGCTTTAAGTTAAAACCGAAATGCTCAACTACAATCCTGTTTATATTAATAGTATCCAGATTTAAAAGTTTTTGCTTTATTAGATAATAGAAAAAGATATTGATCCTGTTGTATAGGCGTTCTATCGTGAGTCCGGTGCCATTTTCAGCTTTATGGATGTTGTGAGATTGTGAAATAATATTCTCAATAAGCGATTTTAGTGCTTCCCAGCTGGCAATAGTTTCATCATCTATATTAAATGCCCTGTCATCTGCCGCATCCGGCGGAATACCTTCAATATTAGGAATTATGACATCTGGCATTTCCGGGAATTGTAGTTCAAGCGTATCTGGTTTTTCCCAAAATCTAAACGTTTTAACTGCATGTAAAGAAAAAGGCATGAGGTGTATAGGATGCCCTAAAGGGTTTATATGTGAAGCTACGGGGAAATTAGGGCGCTTTAAATAAGGAGGTTTATTTAGAAGCACTAATAGATTTTGAACCAGATTAAGATGTTCCATTTCTTGTCGCGCAACATATAATATTCTGGCTTCCCACCGGCGTATCATTTCTATTTGGCGCAGTTTATGTTCCTCTTTGCCGTCAAGTTCGCTGTCATATTTTTTCATAGAAAAAGCAGCATAGAGGTATTGAAAGCATAGCAGACTCTCTATTTGCGATGCACTTTTTAAATATTCATGTAATTGCTTCTCTACTTCTTCCTGTATTTTTTTCTGAGTATCGCTATCCTGTGCATTAAACAGTTCAATTATAGCTTCATATATGATTTTAGGCGATTTATCTGCCGTATTATTTGAAGCATAAAGAGGGTCATATTTTTTAAACATGGCATTTGAGTGTCAATTAATTGAAAATGAGAAGTCTGCTTAGGGATAGGGAATAAGTAAATTTATATAAAATTTGTTTCGAAATGGGGAAACAACTAATTAAAATACTAGTATTTAGCGTTTTAGGTTGATTTTTAAGGTGTTTTGACCGATTTTTATTTAACTTCTGTTGGTTTTAATGAAGAAAAAAAGGTTTTAAATGCCAAATCATTACAAATACGCTGAAATATATAATTGTTTTTATTAGATAAAGGCAAGAATTATTTCATAACTTCCTGCTGTAAAGTGCTTAAGGAAATTTTGGTTGCTATTTTCTCTATTAGAGATATAAATCAGGTAATTTAAATTTCTGTGGTCTTTGCGATGTTTTCTGCCCAGAATCATTTTTAAATACTACCCCCTCACTAATTATTACAAATAATTTAAAATTTAAATCTGATGGCAACAATGAAAAATGGCGTAAACCTCGACAATATTGAAAATCTTGTAGGAGCAATTCATGAAAATCCTAAAGTAGCAAATGTGCAATTTAAGGCGAAATCAAAATGGCTTGGTAGCACGCAGTCTGAAGTTGAGATTCATGAATTACATTCAGACGGTAACAATATAAGAGAAGGTGGTAGTAAGTTTACACTACGAGTAGATGAACCCGGAGTATTAGGTGGTGCAGATGAATATCCCAACCCTGTAGAATATTTAGCAAGTGCCCTCTGTGGCTGTCTTACAGCAGGTATTGCCACAAACGCAGCTCTTTTTGATACAGAGCTTGAAAAAATTGAAGTTGAAGTAGATGTTAACTTTGATGTTCACGGCGTTTTAGGCCTGGATAGAGAAAAACCTAATGGACCATTAAATCTGCACTACAAGGTGAAATTAAAAGGTAAAAATGGGGTAGATGTTGCAAAATTGCAAAAGTCTAAAGAAACACTTGATAAAAAATCACCTATTAAAAACGCTATTGAGCTGCCGCTTCACATTACAACTGAGTTTGAAATTATAGAATAGGCTTAATAAATTAAGCATGACAAAATTTGGTGTAGGGTTTAGCGACTTGTCAAATTCATTTGAGGCAGGGAAGTCAGCTGCCTTGCAGGCCTTGCTTCATGTGGGCGTAGAGAGTTATGCTATAAATCTTTGCCTTTTATTTTGTACATCGCGGCATGAGGCAGAGGAGTTTTTTATGGGCGTAAAAAGCGAGTTGGGTAGTTGTAAGTATGTGGGTGGCTTTGCTAATGGTACTATAACAAATAATAGCTTTGGCTATGATGGCTACCAGTGCGCTGTGGCTATAATGACTTCCACGACAGTGAATACACATTATTTTGTGCAAGAAGATATTGCATTTAATGAGTATGAAACAGGCAAAAAGCTTTTTGAGCAATTTGCAGAAACTTCTTTTGAAACAGATCCTCAGGTGTTATTGTTTTTTGATGCGGTAAACCGCGAAAAAGGACGATTTCAAATGAACTACGGCACACCATTATTACAAGGGGCAAAAGAAGTGCTGGCAGGCTGGCCTACAATTGCAGGCGCACGCCTCATGGGAGATATGAAATTTAAACCCACACGGCAATGGTTTGAGGATGGGATGACTCAAAATGCAGCAATTTTGCTAGCCCTTACAGGAAATATTAAAATGGATGTTTTAAGGCTTGATGGCTGCACACCTGCCAGTGCTTATCATACAGTGACAAAATGCGAGGGAGCTACAATTACAGAAATAGACAATAAACCTGCTATTGATTTTGTAAGTGAAATGTTGGGAGCCGAAGTTCAGGGTGATTATGAAAGCATGAAATTTTTTGTCACGCTGGGTAGAAATTTAAGCGATAAATGGGACCGTAAAAATGCCGAGTATGTAAACAGAATGTGCGTAGGTGTTAATCCTAAAAATAACGGATTGATAATGGCAGAGATGGATCTGGTCGTAGGCTCAGAGTTTCAACTTATGCGTCGCGGTTATGTACTTGATATGATAGAAGAAAAAGTGGCTTTTTTTGTTCAAAATCGGCGAAAAGAAGGTAAAAATCCGCTTTTTGCACTTTATCTCAATTGCGCCGGGAGAGCGGCTGCTTATTCTCAAACTGAAGAAGAAGATGCAATGTATATTCAGAATGCGGTAAATGGAGAGTTTCCATTACTGGGAATTTATGAAGCCGGCGAGTTAGCAATGGTAAAAGATGACTTTCAGGTATTTGACTGGACAGGTGTTTTTTGCCTTTTCAGCGAAAAAATATAAAAAAGTGAAGAATAGGGAGGACATTTTAGGGCCACAAGAAGAAAATTTAAAGGCAGATATTCTGAAAATTGAAAGAGCGCTTAATTATTACAAAGGTCTTTCTGATGAGGTGGCTGGTCATAATATTATGGTAGACACTCAAGTGATTCTATTAAAAAGAGATCTTGAGCAAAAGAAAATAGGTTATGATATTCTTAAAAGACTCCATGATATTATAGGTGCTCAGTTTAATCTTGATGATTTTCATAATTCTACGCTACAACTTATTCTTACCCGCTTAAAAATGGATCGTGCGGTTGTGCTTTGGCGTGATAAAGCCAATTCATTTTTCGTCAATTATCACTTGGGCTACACTAAGGACGAGTCTCGCCGAAACCTCAAGCAACCTTTTGATTTTTCGTTAATAAACGCTCTTGATGATCCACATTTGTTATTCAATAAGGCAACTAAAAAAGAAGAGCATCATAAAGAATTATGTGAGCGATTGCTATTACCCTATCTTGTTGGTACGCCTATAAAAACAAGAGCGGGCATAGAAGGTTGGCTTATTGCGGGAAGAGAGAAAGAGGCGCGACCATTTTATCCACCATTATTGCCTGGAGATTTGGAGCTTTTTGATGTTATGGGCGGCTTTATAAAGGCGGCAGTTTCTAATTTTCATTTGTATGCTAATCTAGAAAAAGCCAATCAAAAACTTGATAATTACAATAAAGAGCTTGAAGCTAAAGTTTTTGAGCGTACCAGAGATATAGAGAACAGCAGACATGAACTGGAAAAGGAAAAAGTAAAATCAGACCGACTTTTGCTCAATATTTTACCTCTGCAAATTGCAAATGAGCTCAAAGAAAATGGTCAGTCTAATGCGCAATCACTTACTAATGTTACCATAGTTTTTACAGATTTTGTCAATTTTACACAATATGCCCAGAATATGGAGGCTCAGGAACTGGTCTCGCGGCTTCAGGATTGTTTTACCAAATTTGACAGAATTATCGAAAGGTATGATCTGGAGAAAATAAAAACAATAGGAGATGCGTATATGGCTGCCGGCGGAATGGGAGGAAATACAAAAGAAGCCTGTATAAATATAGTAAAAGCAGCTATTGAGATGCAGGCATACGTAAAGAAAAAAGGAGGAGAATCTGGTGCTGAAGATACGTTTTACCGTATGCGTGTAGGGATTAATACGGGCGACGTCGTAGCCGGGATTGTTGGTTTAACTAAATTTCAATACGATATCTGGGGAGATACAGTTAATACCGCTTCGCGAATGGAGAGCTATAGCCAAATGGAAAAAGTAAATATTTCTACTTCTACCTATGACCTTATCAAAGACTGTGATGACTTTGAATTTGAATATCGTGGCAAAATTCAGGTTAAGGGAAAAGGAGAAATAGGGATGTATTTTGTGTATTCAAGAATATAAAAATATTAATTAAAATTTTTCTTGTAGACTTGGTATTTCTGCAATTATATTTACAGCCTTGTACACTAATTAGTGCATGTGTCCTGCACTTTTCTAGCTTTAGCAAAGGGTCATTAACTCAGTTGGTTCAGAGTGTCACGTCGACAACGTGGAAGTCACTGGTTCGAATCCAGTATGACCCACTTAAATTTCAAAACTCCCTTATTAGTCAAAGACTTGTATGGGGTTTTTTGTTTTAAGGAGACAAAATATAGCTATAAGAGTTTTCATTATATACCATTTTATCTTTTTGTAAGTTATTCAATATGATTATACTTGTTTAGCAGGTTATTTATTTGAAGATAATTTCAATTAGCTTACCACACATTTGATCCTAAAACATGAGAAGCATTCTTAATTCTATATTCATTCTAATTTTCCTTTTGAGCAGCGGATTAAATTTCGCAGCAGTAGCTACAATTTCGCTTAAAGCGAAAACTGCCCCTACTTTAGCTTATCAGGAAACTCCATATAAATCTATAAGCGAATTAAAAACCCGCCCCCAGAGCTTAAAATCGGCTCAAAGTGATGAAATATATGCTGCAAAGGATAATTCTTCATATCATGATGAATCTTTAGAAACGTTTAAAAATGTGGGTTTAGATATCGAAGCATTCGGAGCAGTAGGAAACGATGATCAAAATGATCAAATTGCATGGAATGCTGCTGTTAAGGCTGCTAAGAAAGGTAACCGAACCGTAATTATACCGCCTAAAAAATTTATACTCGATAGTGTGGTTATATATTCAGATGTTAATTACGTAGGTCTGTCAGAGCATGAAAGTGTTCTTGAAGCCGCCGATTCAGATTTAGATTGGTTTGTTAGGCTGGATAATGGTCCTGTACAGCGGCTTCAGATTTCTAATCTTACATTTCAAGGGATAGGTGAGAGGAATAGTGGGCAAAAAGGTTTGTATTTATCTGCTTCAGAGAGTGACTATTATCCATACCATGGGGGCATGTGGTATTCTACTTTTAGCTATATAACCGTGAAAGGTTTTGATAGCTCTCCTTTATATATGCAGGCACAACTAGGTTTGAGAAATGGTGATTTAGTTAATCAGTTTATAAGCTTTAATCAATGTCATTTCTTTAGATCAGCAGGTCAAAATAATGCTGTAACTGTAATAGGTAAAAATGGGCAAATGGACTTTAATAATGTTGTGGTTGAAGGACAGTTGTCTTCATGGATGACTGGTAAAGAAAATAAATCTACTGATATTTATATTGGTCGAGAATTCAAAAATGGTGAGCCTTTGACAGACACGACACCATATACATTACATTTTAATCTGCTGACTGTTCAAAATGCAGATTTAGGAGTTGAGATAGACAGGGCACAGAATGTACATATAAGTGGTTATTTTGAGAATTTGCATAGAGGCATAAAGATTGTGAACTCTGCTAGTAATATAACTGTTGACCAAGTTCGTTTTGCTAATAGCGCTAGCGATGGAAAGGATACTGGATACGGGGTATATGTAAATAATTCGAGTGCATCAATAACCAATAATTACTTTTGTGGCGCTCATGATTTTATAATTTGGGGGGTGAATCATAACGGAATAAGTCAATTTAACAACACAGGGAGTGGGAAATTAAAAACGAAAGGTATAACCCAGCAGATGGCGATCGCTGCAGATGGGTCACTTAATATAAAAAATCTTACTAGTGTTATGGTTAATACGGGAGATAAAGAGTTATCTATAATTAGTAGTAAGCATATGACAGGAAGCGAAATTACAATAGTTGCTTTAGGGAATGGAACCCTTACAATAAATGATAAAGGAAACATAGATATACCAGGTGGGAAACTTGTACTATCATCTAAGGAAGTAGCTACTTTTAAAAAATTTGATTTAAGCAGTGAATGGTTGCTCGTGAACACAACCAATCGTTAATTATATAAGGAATTTTTAGAAATAGAATCCCTCGACAAGGTTTCAGAGTGTTTCGATGACAATATTGACTTAAAAATTTTAATTTTAGAGCAAATCTAAAACACGTTCTAGAGCCATACCACGTGAGCCTTTAATTAGAATATGACCTGAGTTTTTAATTAAAGTTTCTTTATTTACTCTGGATGAAAAATCGGTGTATGTGTCATATTTCTCCATATTTGAAGCAGTTTTTTGGACTTTATAAAAGTTGCTCCCAAGCAAAATTATCTTATCAAAATTCATTGAAATAGCCAGTTCTACTATTGCCTCATGCTCTTCTTCTGCAGCAGACCCCAGTTCAAACATATCTCCTAAAATCACAGTTTTATAACCTGATTTTAGCTTCGCGAAATTCTGCAAGGCTGCCTGCATACTTGTAGGGTTTGCATTGTAAGCGTCAAGAATAATTGTATTATTTCCTTTTTGAATAATTTGAGACCTGTTGTTTGTGGGAGTATATTCTGCTATTGCTTTATGAATAGCTTCTGCCGGTACTTCAAAATAATTGCCTATAGCGACCGCTGCGGCTATATTTGTGGCGTTGTATGAGCCTATGAGATTACTTTCTATTAAATGCGACTTGACATCTATCGCTGCATATGGATTTGCATCAACATATTTAATCACAATATCATTACCTGCTTTTGTGCCAAAGGTAAACGTGTTGCTATAGGTTTCTTTTAACTGTATAGGGTCATCACTATTGATAAACAAAGTCTTGTTATTAGATTTTAAGTAAGCGTAGAGTTCGCTTTTGCCTTTAATCACACCTTCTTTGCTGCCAAAACCTTCTAAATGCGCTTTGCCAAAATTTGTGATGTAGCCATAATCTGGTGCGGCTATTTCTGCCAGTTGTTCTATCTCCTTTAAATGGTTAGCGCCCATTTCAATAATACCAATCTCAGTTTTTTGGGTCAAGCGCAGCAAAGTGAGTGGAACCCCAATATGATTATTTAAGTTACCAAGTGTTGAAACAGTGCTGAATTTTTGACTTAAAACAGCGTTTATTAGCTCTTTTGTGGTGGTTTTTCCGTTACTACCGGTGAGTGCGATAATTGGCGTTTTTAACCGATTTCTATGGTGTTTTGCGAGGTTTTGTAAAGTTTTAAGACAATCGTCAACTAAAACCGTTCTATCGTTCTGAGCGTATTCTTTTTCATCAACTATTGCCCAGGCTGCACCAGCTTCTAATGCCTTATTTGCGTAAATGTTACCGTTGAAATTTTCGCCCTTTAGAGCGAAAAAAATATTACCAGTTTCTATTTTTCTGGTGTCTGTAGAAACTCCTGTACTTTTTAAAAAGAGTGAATGTAGATCTTGAATGTTCATTGCTATTATGATACAAAAAATGCCCTATGCGATTGCAATAGGGCATTTAAAATTATAAAATCTTTTTATTAGTTGCGGGCTTTTTTCTTGCCTCTTGATTTAGAACCTACTCTTGACATCGCATTTCTAAAACCTATATCGTCTGTAGCCATGATCTGTGGCAGGTATCTGCGTTGTGCAGGATCTAACCAATATTCACGATCTCTCCATGAGCCACCTTTGTAAACGCGCACTTCATTATCGATAAGTGTCGTTCTTGTGTTGCTCTTATCATATTCTTTTAATGTGCCTACGCTATCTGCTTCTACTTTATTTATGGGAGAGTCGTACATACGATCTTCATCAGAAGATGCGTCTGCAAAGCTCTGGTAATAGCGTGAAGATTGTTTGTCTCCATCTCTGTAATCACGGTTATCACTCTGTGAGAACTGTGTTCTTAGGTAAGTGTCATTTTCATCAACAGGAACTTGTAAGATCTCACCAGGAAGGTTACGTGCTACAATTTTACCATTTTCAAGGGTGTCGTAAACGATATCATCTGTTGTAACGACTTTTACAGTTCCGTCAGGATTTATGGCATTTTTCGTGTAAACGTTACCCCGGTAGTAGTTAAAGTCGTTAAACTCATCATCTACGATTGGTCTGTAAACATCTGCCACCCATTCTGAAACGTTTCCGGCCATATCATAAAGTCCGTAATCGTTAGGTGCATATGATTTTATTTCAGCAGTAATATCTGCATTATCATCAGACCACCCGGCTATACCACCGTAATCACCATTACCTTGTTTAAAGTTGGCTAATTGATCTCCACGGTCTTTTCTATCGCCAGAACGTGTGTAAGCACCGTCCCATGGATATTTTTTACGACCACGATATACGTTGTATTCTCTAAGATCACTTAAGCCAAGTGCCGCATATTCCCATTCTGCTTCTGTAGGTAATCTATAAAAACCTGGAGAAAGAATACCGTCTTCACGTCTCACATAAATATCTGTAGCTTCTGTAGAAGCATCTGGATTGTCATTACTTGCGCGTGGAGTATTGTTTTTCTCTCTTCTTTCAGACTCTCTACCACCACGTATTAATTCATCCTGACCACCATATGTTAAGCTGGGAGCATTTAAATACGTGTTAGTACTAAAAGTAGATTCTGCATCGTAATCATTTTTAGCACCTTTAGCAGTGTAGCCTTTTTGTTCAAGGATCAACTCATTATATCTGTCTGTTCTCCATTTACTAAATTCTACTGCCTGTATCCAGCTAACCCCTACAACCGGGTAATTAGCATACGCAGGATGGCGCAGATAGTTTTCTGTCATGGTCTCATTAAAACCAAGACGGTTACGCCACACTAAAGTATCAGGAAGCGCACCATAATAAATGTTTCTGTATTTGCTTTCTTCTGGAGGATATACCTTCTTAAGATAATCCAGATATTGAAGGTACATTAGGTTTGTAACCTCGGTCTCATCCATGTAAAAAGACTGTACATGTTGTTGAGTAGGGGTGTTATTCCAGTCATGCATAACATCATCCTGTACACGACCCATTGTAAAAGTACCACCTTCAATAAAGACAAGGCCTGGCGCATTAGGCTGCTCCTGATAGTCTGTAGCGGCTTTAAAACCACCGTCTCTACCATCAATATTCCACCCAGTGGCACGAGAAGTATTCTTGTAGTCGTTGCTCTTCCCACAAGATGCGAGTGTGAGTGCTGCAAGCGCAGTAACAAGAGTTCTGTTCACAAAGTTTTTCTTCATGTTTATTAAGTTATTTATAGCAAATTTGGGTCTGCAATATAGTCAATACAGTCTAATTTACAACTTGATATTGCTGCATACAAACCGCTAATTTAGTATATTATAGCGTTTAGCACTTAACTAACGCTGCAAATCTTTCTTTATTATTGTCTTTTTATCAAAATCTGAAATACTACATTTATACTTTCTAAAAATGAACTGCGTTAAAAGATAGATGAAAAAAGCTCTTGTTTTCATTCTCACCTGTGTCTTTGTTATAAGTGCTTACAGCCAGAATAAACGGTTTACGATAGTGTGGAAGGATGCTGTAAATGTTTCAACATCAGAAAAGCGTGTGGAAGTTCCCGGTTTTGATGCCGAGAATTTTTCATATTCTGAAAGTGAAGGAATACGCTATTATAATCAATGGAAGGAGACTCATAATTTTTCGCCAAAAGGCGCCAGCATTTCTGAAATTAGCTATGAAACGATTTCTACTTCCGAATTAAAGGACCTAAATCCCGATTTTATACCTAAAACGGCCGATTTTAATATTACTAAATCAATAGCCAGAGGTGAAACTTTTGCCACTGTGTCTCTTTCTCCCATATTTAATGACAACGGCATTTATAAAAGGGTGACAGCTTTTACAGTAAACTATGGTTTGGCAGCCACAGCGCAGCAAAGAACCGCAACATTAATAGATGATATTCCAAAGTCTAATTCTGTGCTGGCGAGCGGAGATTTTTATAAATTCTATGTAGACACTACCGGCGTATTTAAAATAGATCGTCGTTTTTTAAACGATCTCGGGATGAACGTAAATGCGATCAATCCCGAAACGATCAAGATCTATGGTAACGGTGGGGCGATGCTCCCGCTAAAAAATGAAGATAATACACTTTTTGATCCGCGTGAACTTGCAATTGAGGTCGTGGGCGGTGAAGATGGTTCTTTTGATAATGAAGATTATGTTTTATTCTATGGGGAAGGCACCCGTGTTTATAATGCTGAAAGTGAAACGCACGTGAATGCATATGACGACAGGTCATATTATTTTATAACTGCCAGCGGTTCTGCGGGAAAGCGAATAGCGCCCATGCAGCAGCCTGAAGCTAATGCCACAGAAGCCATAACTACTTTTGATGATTATCAGTTTCATGAGGTAGATACAGAGAATCTTTTGCGGCTGGGCAGGAGATGGTTTGGTGAGCGCTTTGATTTTGACAACGAGCAGCATTTTAAGTTTAACTTTCCTAATCTAATACAGTCAGAACCTGTGAAGGTTAGAATATACGTGGCAGCAATTTCAGATTCTCAAACTTCTTTTGAGTTTACACTAAATAATCAATCCGGGGGAACAATTGAGCTTGCGCCAATAACTGATGCTGTTCTGGCAAGAAATAATTTTTACGATACTTTTAAAAGTCAGTCAAATTATCCCCCTGTAAAAATCGGTAGTTCTGCGGTAGATATCGGTCTAAATTACCTAAATAACGGCGATCCTTCTAGTGTGGGTTATCTTGATTTTATTGCTTTAGAGGCGGTGCGCGAACTTAAAGGAGCGGGAACGCAATTGGCTTTTCATAAAAATAGTTCTGCCAGTTCTATAGGTATAGGTGAGTACACAGTAAGTGATGCGGCTCAATTCACACAGATTTGGGATGTTACAAATCCTTCATCTGTTACTTATGTAAACAATACAGAAAGTTCATCTACAATAAGCTTTAAAGCTCAACTGGGGTTTTTGCGTAATTATGTGGCTATAGATCCCAATGACTTTTACGAGCCTTTAATTGAAAATGGAAATACCAGGGTCGCTAATCAAAATCTAAAAGGGACGATCTTTAATGGTGCAAATGGCTTTGAAGATGTAGATTATTTAATGATCACTTCAGACCTTTTAAAAGGTCAGGCAGAAAAATTAGCCCAGCACAATAGAGATTATAGAAATCTAAATGTAAAACTAGTTACGCTGCGCGAAATATATAATGAGTTCAATTCAGGAACCGAAGATATAGGCGCCATTCGCAATTTTGTACGCTACGTATATGATAATGCGTCCACTCCTGAAAACAGACTTAAATATCTCTGTCTTTTTGGGGATACTTCTATAGATTATAAAGACAGAATTTCGGGAAATAATAATATAATACCCACATTTAATACATACTACAGCTTTTCTGAATCGCAAAGTTTTATGAGCGATGACTTTTACGGGTGTTTAGATCCCGGTGAAGGTATTCTTGAAGGTAGCAGCCCTGCGGGAAGTGGTGGTTCAGATATGCTTGATATTGCAATAGGTCGCATTCTGGCAGATAATCCACAGCTGGCAAATGAAGTTGTAGATAAAATAATTAATTATGACACGCGAACATCTTACGGGAGATGGCGCAATAATTTTGTGTTGATCTCAGACGATGTAGATTTTGCATGGGAACATACAGAATTGCAAACTACTCTAGATAGATTAGGAGATAGAATTCATGAGGAAAAACCATTTGTAAATGTTATAAAAATACACAGCGACAGCTATGAGCAGCAGTCATCTGCTGGTGGTGATCGTTACCCGCAGGTAAATGATGCGATATCAGACGCTATAGAAGTGGGTGCTCTTGTGGTAACGTATCTGGGTCATGGTGGGGAAGATGCTCTTGCTTCAGAATATATTTTTACCAGACAGAATGTACAGAATCTCAATAATGAAGAGCGCCTGCCGGTAATAGTAACGGTAACCTGTGAATTTACACGCTTTGATAACCCAACCCGGCCTGCGGCCGGCGAGGAGTTATTCTGGAATGCTAACGGTGGTGCTGTAGGTTTAGTGGCAACTACGCGTGAAATATCAGTAAGTCTGGGTGTGACTTTTAATGAGCGACTAGCCGCTAATCTTTTTGCGTATGGCACAAACGATATACGAAGCGTTGCAGAGAATTTGCGAGAAACTAAAAATAGGATCAGTGATTCTAAACGCCGCGTTATTTTCTATATAGGTGATCCTGCCATGAAGCTCGCTTTTGCGAAACCGGATATAAGATTAACTGCTATAAATGAAATTCCTATCACACAAAGTATAGATACGCTTAAAGCGTTAGGACGAGTTAACATAACAGGTGAAGTAGTAAGCCCTGAAGGGAATTTGCTTTCAGATTATACAGGTACGTTGGCAGCCACTATATATGATAAGAATATAGACAGGCAAACTTTGGGTAATGACGGTACAACAGGATCAAATGGTGAATTGTTAATACTCGATTTTCAAACTTTAGGAAATATTCTTTATCGCGGCCAGGCATCTGTAAATAATGGAAAATTTAGTTTTGATTTTGTTGTTCCAAAAGATGCCACTATTCCCTACGGAAATGGAAGAATTAGTTTTTATTCAGAAAGAGAAGGAGTGCTGGAGGATAATACGGGAGTAAATAATGAGATAATCGTGGGAGGTTTAAATGAAAACGCCCCAGAAGATAATGAAGGACCCATTATTAAAGCCTATATGAATGATGAGAGCTTTGTTAATGGCGGTATTACAAACACATCACCCTTTCTTTTAGTTAAACTGGAAGATGTAAACGGGATAAATACCTCGAGCGGGATAGGTCATGATCTTGTTGCTATTCTTGACGGCGATGAGACAAATCCTATTATACTTAATGATTTTTATGAGAGTGATGTAGATAACTTCTCTTTAGGTACTGCGTTACGTAAATTAAGAGATCTCGAGCCGGGTTTGCATACGGTTACCATTAAAGCGTGGGATACGTATAACAATTCTTCTACCGTTGATCTTCAGTTTGTGGTTGCCGGTGATGATGATATAGAATTAGAAAATGTTCTTAATTATCCCAATCCTTTTGTAAATTATACTGAATTTTGGTTTAACCATAATAGACCTTTTGAACCGCTTGATGTACAAGTGCAGATTTTTACCGTAAGTGGTAAAGTTGTTAAAACTATAAATCAGAATATTGTGACCTCTGGCTTTCTATCACGAGAGATAACCTGGGATGGTCGCGATGACTTTGGTGATAGAATTGGTAAAGGTGTTTATGTATATAAGATTACCGTAAAATCTACGTTAACCAATAAGCAGGTTGAAAAATTTGAGAAACTGGTCATCCTGTAATCATTAAAATATATATTTGTTTAAAGTCCTATACTTGAAAATGAGAAAATCTATTCTATTTGTTACTCTTGCTGCTATTTTTGGAAGCAATGCAATTAATGCGCAGGATAATCAGGAAAGCAGAGTAATAACAACAGGAGTTCCCTTTTTATTAATAGCCGCAGATGCTCGTTCTGCAGGTATGGGTGAGCAGGGTGTCGCCACCAGCCCAGACGCATATTCACAACAGTGGAATCCCGCAAAATATGCTTTTATTGAGCAGTCGCAAGGCGTGGGTGTAAACTATACTCCTTATTTGAGTCAATTAGTTAATGATATATTTCTTGGTCAACTTACCTATTATAACAGGCTTAATGAAAGAAGTGCTGTAGGAGCGAGTTTCAGATATTTTAGCCTTGGTGAAGTAGAATTAAGACAAACAGCAGACGAATTAGGGATTACAGAAAAACCTAATGAATTTACTTTTGACCTTTCTTATTCATTACGTTTAAGCGATCAATTCTCTATGGCTGTAGCCGGTCGTTATTTACGCAGTGATTTAAGGATTCCGGATACTAACGGAGATGCTTCAGCAGCAGGATCTTTTGGGGTAGATATTGCTGGTTATTATCAATCTGAAGCTATTGTTTACAATGATTTTGACGGGAGATGGCATGCAGGTTTCAATATTTCTAACATTGGGCCAAAAATAAAATATGACGATGCAGGTCAGGAAAATTTTATTCCCACTAACTTAAGATTAGGTGGTGGTTTTGATTTTATACTTGACCCGTATAATACAATAAATGTAGGTTTAGAATTTAATAAACTACTAGTTCCTTCTCCGGGTGATCTTAATGGTGACGGAGTTTATGACACTGAGGATGCGCAGCTTTATAATGATATAGGTTTCTTTAACGGGATATTTAAATCATTTGGTGATGCTCAGGACGGTTTTAGTGAAGAGATAAAAGAGGTTACCTGGTCTTTAGGTGCAGAATATGTTTACAACGACGCTTTCTCACTGCGTACAGGTTACTTTAATGAGAGCGATATGAAAGGAAGCAGGAAATTTGCAACCTTAGGTCTGGGCTTTAAATACACTACAATAGATATAGATGTATCATATTTGTTCTCAACTTCAAATGTGAGAAATCCATTAGAGAATACACTTCGTTTTGGTATTACCTTTGGGTTTGGAGACGAATACACCGAATACTAGCCTATGAAAAAAATTAAAATTGAGTCAGATCTGGAAGTTTATGATAGTTTAGATGAACTTTCGGCAGAGATTCAATCACTTATGAGTGCTGCATTTGAAGCTCGCGATAATGCCTACGCTCCCTATTCAGAATTTCATGTAGGTGCCGCCATTCTTCTTGAAAATGGTGAAGTGGTAAAAGGTAGTAATCAGGAAAATGCTTCTTATCCTTCAGGTTTGTGTGCAGAACGTACAGCTATTTATTATGCGGGTGCAAATTATCCCAATGTAAATATTGATACGATCGCCATTTCAGCGAAAGCTAAAAATAAACCCACATTGACTCCCATACCACCTTGCGGTGCCTGCAGACAGGCAATAGCAGAATATGAGGTTAAGCAAAAGAAGCCTATTAAATTGTATTTTATGGGTGAATCTGGTAAGGTATTAAAAAGCCATTCACTGGAGAATCTTCTTCCATTATTGTTTACTCAGGACTACTTGTAAGCTTTTATTTATTTTTTAGGAAACGCTTTCAGGATTCTTATTGTTTATGCTATTTTTGTTATTCGCTTTTTTTGAGCGTCATGGTGTATCGATAAACCAAGTTTGATGAAAGAAATTACCAAAGATGTATACCTTAACTGGTATGAAGAAATGCTCTTCTGGCGAAAGTTTGAAGACAAATTAGCACAAGTATATATACAGCAAAAAGTAAGAGGTTTTCTCCATTTATACAATGGTCAGGAAGCTATTCTTGCTGGTGCTCTGCATGCGATGGATCTGTCTAAAGATAAGATGATCACTGCTTATAGAAACCACGTTCAGCCTATAGGTATGGGAGTTGATCCTAAACGTGTAATGGCAGAATTATATGGAAAGAAAACCGGTACTTCTCAAGGTTTGGGAGGTTCTATGCATATCTTTTCTAAAGAGCATCGTTTTTACGGTGGTCATGGTATCGTAGGTGGTCAAATACCTTTAGGTGCGGGTCTTGCTTTTGCAGATAAATATTTTAAAAGAGATGCAGTAACTCTCACCTTTTTTGGTGACGGTGCTGCTCGTCAAGGTTCACTTCACGAGACTTTTAACATGGCGATGACCTGGAAGCTTCCTGTTGTTTTCTGTGTAGAAAACAATGGTTATGCGATGGGGACGTCTGTTAAGCGTACTGCAAACCATGAAGATATCTGGAAACTTGGTCTTGGTTATGAAATGCCATGCGGCCCGGTTGATGCTATGAATCCTCAGGCGGTTGCAGAAGCTTTAGATGAAGCTATTGCGCGGGCAAGAAGAGGTGACGGGCCTACGTTTTTAGAGATGAAAACTTACCGTTATCGTGGCCACTCAATGAGTGATGCTCAAAAATACAGAACAAAAGAAGAGGTTGCAGAATATCAAAAAATTGATCCTATAACTCAGGTTAAAGAGATACTTCTAGAGAAAAGTTTTGCAAGCGAAGAAGAGATAAAGAATATTGATAAACGTGTGAAAAAACGGGTTTCTGAATGCGAAAAGTTCGCAGATGAAAGCGATTTTCCAGATACAAGTTTAATGTATGACGTAGTTTACGATCAGGAAAACTATCCATTCTTATCACATAAACCAGAATAACTATGGCAGAAGTAATAAAAATGCCCCGCCTAAGCGATACAATGGAAGAAGGAACAGTAGCTTCCTGGTTAAAGAAAAAGGGAGATAAGGTTTCAGAAGGCGATATACTGGCAGAAATAGAGACAGATAAAGCAACGATGGAGTTTGAGTCCTTTTATGAAGGAACTCTGCTTCATATTGGTATACAAGAAGGTGAAACGGCTAAAGTTGATGCTCTTCTGGCCATAATTGGCGAAGAAGGTGAAGATATATCAGGTCTGTTAAACGGCGATGAAAGTTCTGAAGATTCTAAAGCGGAAGAAGAAGCAGAAGATGATACCGCTGAAGCGGAAGAAGAAACTGAATCTGGAGAAGGTGCTGATGATGTAGATGAGTCTGAAGATGAGGGCAGCGGTGAAGAATCTGAAGGTGAAATTCCTGAAGGGGTTGAAGTAGTAAAAATGCCTCGCCTAAGTGATACGATGGAGGAAGGAACAGTTGCTTCATGGTTGAAAAAAGAGGGAGATAAGGTAGAAGAAGGAGAAATTCTTGCTGAGATCGAGACAGATAAAGCAACGATGGAGTTTGAATCTTTTTACAAAGGAACACTTCTACATATTGGTATACAAGAAGGTGAATCTGCAAAAGTAGACTCACTTCTCGCAATAATTGGCGAAGAGGGAACAGACGTTTCAGGTATATTAAAGAGTTTTAAATCTGGAGGAGCTTCTAAGGCAGAACCTAAAAAATCGGTTAAAGAAGAGTCAAAATCGGAGGAAAAGGCTGAAAAACCAGAAACTAAGAAAGAAGAGTCTAAAAAAGAGGAAAAGAAAGAAGAACTAAAGAATAAAGAAACTGATTCTTCAAAAATGGCTGGTGAGGCGAAGTCTTCTTCAACAGCAGACGGTAGAATTTTTGCGTCACCATTAGCAAAAAAACTAGCTGAAGATAAAGGTATAGATATTTCTAAAGTAAAAGGTTCTGGAGATAATGGTCGTATTGTACGTCACGATATAGAAAATTACACCCCTTCTGGCGGTGGTGCATCTTTACAGTTTGCTCCTACAGGTGAAGAAAGTTATGATGAGATAAGCAATTCTCAAATGCGTAAGGTGATTGCTAAGCGTCTGGGTGAATCTAAATTCACTGCACCGCATTACTATTTAAATGTTGAATTTGATATGGAGAATGCTATGGCTTTCCGTGCTCAATTCAACCAGCTGCCAGAAACGAAAATATCTTATAACGATATGGTGGTAAAGGCTACAGCGCTCGCTTTAAAAGAGCATCCTCAGGTAAACTCACAATGGTTTAGTGATAAGATGCGTCTTAATCATCATGTTCATATGGGTGTTGCTGTAGCGGTACCAGATGGTCTTGTAGTGCCGGTAGTTAATTTTGCTAATGAAAAGTCACTTCAGCAGATCAATGCAGAAGTGAAAGATCTAGCAGGCAAGGCACGTAATAAGAAATTAAAGCCCGAAGAAATGCAAGGCAGTACTTTTACCATTTCTAATCTTGGTATGTACGGTATTAAGCACTTCACTTCAATTATAAATCAGCCTAATTCTGCTATACTTTCAGTAGGTGCGATCATAGAAAAACCTGTTGTTAAGAACGGTCAGATAGTAGTGGGTCACACGATGAACTTGTCACTAGCTTGTGATCATAGAACTGTAGATGGGGCAACTGGGTCAGAATTTTTACTAACCCTGAAGAAGTATATTGAGAATCCGGTTTTAATGCTGGCTTAATAGTAAGTACTAGAATTTAATAAAAATCCCATCGCCTACCGATGGGATTTTTTTATCTTAGAAGAATGAAAAAAATAATCCTTTCCGGCTTGTTATTAAGCCTATTTGCTTGTGGCAGCTCAGGCGAAATAAAAGAAGTTGATGCTAATGCCGCGTCTCAATCTAATGTGAATACCGTTTCAACCGCTGCAGCATCTAGCACTTCTTCATCAGCTCCATCAAGCCAACCTGTAAAGCAAATAGTGAAATCTGCAGATGTAAAAAAACATCTCACCTATCTAGCTTCAGATGAACTTCAGGGTCGTGCAACAGGAAGTGAAGGTATAGAGAAGGCTGCTGAATATATTACTAAGCAGTTTGAGAAAAGTGGTATAAAACCCTATTTTTCGACCTATAGAGACGATTTTGATGCAAAAGGCAAAAAGGGCTTCAATATCGTAGGTATGATTCCGGGAACAGACCCACAATTAAAGGATGAGTTTGTGATTATAGGAGCTCACTATGACCATATTGGTACTGCAGAAGCAGTAGATGGTGATACGATCGCAAATGGCGCTAATGACGATGCTTCTGGGACGACTGCTGTGATAGAACTAGCAAAATATTTCGCTAAAGCGAAAAATAATAAACGCAGTATGATCTTCACACTGTATGCGGGGGAAGAAATGGGCCTTCTTGGGTCAAAGCATTTAGCACAGAGATTAAAAGATGAGGGTCTGGATCTTTATACAATGTTTAATATAGAGATGATGGGTGTTCCTATGCAGAATAAGGATTTTCTGGTTTATTTGACTGGTTATAACAATTCAAATATGGCAGATAAATTCAATGAATACTCAGGTCGTAAAGTGATGGGTTTTCTGCCGCAGGCACAACAATATAATCTGTTTAAGCGCAGCGATAATTATTCCTTTTATGAAGCCTTCAAAATGCCGGCACAGACTGTGTCAAGTTTCGATTTTACAAATTTTGACTATTATCATAAAGTAGGTGATGAAGCAGATAAAATGGATTTTGAATTTATGGCAAAAGTGATCAATAATCTTATTCCGGGTGTAGAAGGTATGGTTAATAGCGCACAACAGGAAATTGAGTGGAATGAGTAAAAAGAATATTATTGTCACAGGAACCAGTAGAGGGATAGGTTATGAGTTGGTTAAAACGTTTAGTAAGCAAGGTTTTAATGTTCTCGCTCTTTCAAGAAACGCCGAGCCTATTAAGAAATTGAACCTAGCCAATGTTGTTGCCGTTCCTTTTGATATTACCTGTGAAGGTGATATACAGGATGTTGTACAGTTTGTTAAGAATAAATGGGAGTCTGTAGACATATTAATTCACAATGCCGGGGCATTACTCAATAAACCCTTTGAAGAAATTAGCTCATCAGAATTTGCAAGAATCTATGAGGTGAATGTTTTTGGGGTAGCTGCTTTAACAAGAGAGTTGTTGCCATTTTTAAAACAACATTCTCATGTCCTTGCAGTAAGCAGTATGGGTGGAATACAGGGAAGTATGAAATTTCCGGGTCTGGCCGCTTACAGCTCCAGTAAAGGTGCTGTAATTACATTATTTGAATTATTGGCAGAAGAATATAAAGAGAATAATATTGCATTTAATACGCTGGCATTAGGAGCGGTGCAAACCGAAATGCTTGAAGAAGCTTTTCCGGGTTATAAAGCCCCGTTAACGGCAGAAGAAATGGCAGATTATATAAGCGATTTTGCTTTAACCGGTAATAAATACTATAACGGAAAGGTACTTCAGGTATCAGCTTCCACACCTTAATGTATGAAGGAAGTACTTGCTAATTATATACCTAATCAAGCAGTAGAACCAATTTTTGAACTTATCAAAAATCTGGGAATCCATTTAAAGATAGTTAATGAAAGAGTGACAAGGCATGGTGATTACAGGCGTCTGCCAGATGGGGGTCACCAGATCACGGTCAACACTAATCTCAATTCTTACAGATTTCTAATAACCCTTATTCATGAAATAGCTCATCTGGTTGCTTTTAAAAAATACGGAGCCAGAATTAAGCCTCATGGGGCAGAGTGGAAGCATACTTTTCAGCAATTAATGCTGCCATTTTTAAGACCGGAAATATTTCCGTCGCAGATACTTCCATATCTTGCCAGACATTTTAAAAACCCCAAAGCCAGTAGCGACACAGATGCCAGACTTTCTTTGGCTTTAAAACAATTTGACCCGGCGAACGATAAAAACTTTATATTTGAAATACCTCAGGGTAGCCTTTTTAGAATTTATAATGGTAAGATTTTTAAAAAAGGAGCTAAACGTGTGAAGCGATTTGAATGTACTGAGACTGCTACCGGGAAAATCTATTTATTTCAACCTAACGCAGAAGTAGAACTAATCTAGAATACTAGAAGATATGACTAAAAACCAAAATTATTACGCAGTTATTATGGCTGGGGGTGTAGGCTCTCGCTTTTGGCCTTTAAGTACAATGGAATTTCCAAAACAATTTCATGATATACTGGGTGCGGGAGAAACCTTAATTCAGCGCACATTCAGTCGCATATCACAATTGGTTCCAGAAGAGAATATTCTTATTCTTACTAATGAGCGTTACAAAGGTTTAGTTAACGAGCAGATTCCACAGATTAAAGATGCTAACATTGTACTTGAGCCGGCAATGCGTAATACGGCGCCTTGTATACTGCTGGCTGCTTTAAAAATACAAAAGGTAAACCCTGATGCGGCAATGATAGTTGCACCCAGCGATCACTGGATAGAAGATGAGAAAGCTTTCGCGAAAGATTTAAAAAAGGCTTTTAAAGCGTGTAAGGCGCAAAACAAGGATGAAACAACTGACAAATTACTGGTTACTTTGGGTATTAAACCCACCTTTCCTCATACAGGATATGGTTATATAGCTTACGAAACCGGAGAAGAAAAGGTAAAACATGTATCTGCATTTACAGAAAAACCAGATTATGAGACTGCGCAGAAATTTCTGGCTCAAGGTAATTATTTATGGAATGCAGGTATTTTTATCTGGAGTGTAAAAGCAATTACAGAGGCTTTTCAAAAATATATTCCCGATATGTATGCTCTTTTTAGTAAGGGAATTGAAGTTCTAAATACTGAAAAAGAACAGGATTTTATTGATAAATTCTATCCTGATGCCGAAGATATAAGCATTGACTACGGGATTCTTGAAAAAAGCGCTAATGTAGGAGTTATACCTGCAAGTTTTGACTGGAGTGATCTGGGTGCATGGGGATCTCTTTACGATAAAATGGATAAGAATGTCGAGCTTAATGTGATAATTAATGCGCGTGTAGTAGCCTCTCACTCTTCGGGGAATTTGGTTAGAACCAAAAGGAATAAAGTAGTCGTGCTTGATGGTTTAAATGACTTTGTGGTTGTAGATAACGATGATGTGTTATTGATCATGCCTAAAAGCCAGGAACAGCAGGTTAAAAAGATGAGACAATTGGTTAAAGAGCAATATGGTCAAGATTTAGTTTAAGATATGGAGCACGATTCTTCCCCTAAAAATTCTGAAATTGAAGTAAAGGATAATATTACCAAAGACGCTCAAAGTCTGTGGCAGAATATTAAAAGCTTTCTTTCAGAATTACTTGATATCCGCAGTGATACTGATCGTGATTCTACAATTGAGGCTGTTAAAAAGGATATTCCTTTTAAAGGTCACAATGCATGGATTCTTGTATTTTCAATCTTTGTTGCATCTATTGGGCTCAATGTAAGTAGTACAGCAGTGGTGATAGGCGCTATGCTTATTTCTCCTTTAATGGGTCCTATTGTGGGGGTTGGTCTTTCTGTGGCTATTAATGATCTAGATACTTTAAAAAGATCGCTTATCAATTTATCTGTAATGGTGGTACTCAGTGTGCTTACTGCTACTATATATTTTTCTGTTTCACCGTTAACCGAATTAACACCAGAACTTGAAGCTCGTACCTATCCTACGATTTTAGATGTTTTAGTGGCGATTTTTGGTGGTCTGGCGTTGATTGTTGCTAAAACTAAAAAAGGAACTATAGCCAGTGTAATTTTTGGTGTGGCAATCGCTACGGCTTTAATGCCGCCACTCTGTACAGTTGGGTATGGCCTTGCTGTATGGGATTTCTCTTACGCCGGGGGTGCCTTATATCTTTTTTCAATTAATGCGGTATTCATAGCACTTTCTACTTTCGTTGTAGCAAAATTATTAGGTTTCCCGTTAGTTAAATATGCTAATTCTAAGCGTAGAAAACGCACGGCTCAACTTGCTTCATTAATTGCAATTATTGTTATGGTACCCAGTGTGTATCTTTTTTGGAATTTACTACAACAACAGGTATTTGAGCAGGATACCAAACAATTTGTCGAATCGATTATTCGCTATGAGGGCGCAGAGGTAGTTAAGTTTTCGCAGGATTACAAGAGTAAACAAATTGATGTTTACCTTATAGGAGCTTTAGTGCCACGGGACAAGATTCAGGAATGGTTAAGAGAACTTAAAGAATCACAAGAATTAGCAGATGTGGATCTCAAAATACATCAGGGTTCAGATCAATCTTCTGCAATGGCAGAGCAGTTAAGCAGTCAGGTAAAATCAGGTATTCTTGAAGATCTGTATGTGAATAATCAACAAGCGCTTTCTGATAAGAATTCACAAATTTTATTACTTGAAGAAGAGATAAATAAACTGCGCGCTTCTGCAATTCCTTTTGAAAATCTGAGCAAAGAAGTGAAGATAAATTATGAAGGTATTGATAGATTTGGTTTTTCAAACATCGTCAATACCGATTTTAAAAAATCTGATACAATCCCTACATTTTTGGTAAAATGGAATAAAGAAGTTGCACAAAATGACAGAGCAACTCAGCAGCGAAAATTAGGGGAGTGGCTTAAACTAAAGTATAATCTTGATACGCTTGTAGTGTCTCAGTACTAACTATTCTTCTGCACTTTCATTAAGTGATTCTCTTACTTTTTTGAAAAGGTCTGAAGAATAAACGAAGTTCGTTACATCTTCATTATCAGTTCTAAAAATCTCATCTTTAGTCCCTTCCCAGGCAAGATGTCCTTTTTGTAAGAACACAATTTTTTCACCTATCTCCATAACAGAGTTCATGTCATGAGTATTAATCATGGTCGTGATATCATACTCTTTAGTGATTTCCTGTATAAGATTATCTATTAAGGTAGCCGTACGAGGATCGAGACCTGAGTTAGGTTCATCACAAAAAAGATATTTAGGATGATTTACAATAGCTCTTGCTATTGCAACTCGTTTTTGCATTCCACCAGAAATTTCAGAAGGTAGTTTCTTATTTGCGTTAGTAAGATTTACGCGCTTTATAACTTCGTTAGCGCGATCAAGCCTTTCAGTTTTTCTTAGTTTAGTAAACATACGTAGAGGGAACATAATATTCTCTTCTACTGTCATAGAATCAAACAGGGCGCTTCCCTGAAAAACCATTCCCATTTGCTCTCTTAGCTTTCTTTGATCTTCAGGGTTAAGCTCAGAGTAAGCCTCACCATCATATAATATTTTGCCTTCAGTAGGTCTAAAAAGACCAAGCAAACATTTTAAGAATACCGTTTTACCAGATCCACTCTGCCCAATAATGAGATTAGTCTTGCCTTTCTCAAAAGTGGTGCTAATCCCTTTAAGAATCATTTCCCCGTCAAAGCCTTTCTTTAAATTCTGTACCTCTATCATTAGCTTAGGAGTAGTTGAGTTATAATATAATTAGCAAGAATAATAGCCACACTCGTCCATACGAAAGATGTGGTGCTTGCCTTACCTACTTCAAGAGCGCCGCCACGCATATAATAACCCTGATATGCAGGTATTGTAGCTAAGATCATTGCAAATACAAAGGTCTTTATAAAGGCATAAACGAGATGAAAGGGTATAAAATCGTCCTGAAGACCGCTAATAAATTGGTCGCCAGATGTAAAACCTCCATAAACACCAGCGATATAGCCCCCCATTATTCCTAAAAACATAGATATAGCTATTACAAACGGATAAAAAAGCATGGCTACAATTTTTGGCAGTACCAGGTAGTTTAGGGAATTGATACCCATAACCTCCAGAGCGTCAATTTGCTCTGTTACGCGCATGGTCCCTATACTTGAAGTAATAAAAGAACCCACTTTACCAGCCATAATTATAGATATGAACGTGGGTGCAAATTCTAAAATAATAGACTGGCGTGAAGCAAAACCTATAAGTGATTTAGGAATTAAAGGATTATCCATATTAAGCGCAGTCTGTATAGCCACAACACCGCCTACAAAAAAAGATATAAAAGCAACTATACCCAGAGATCCTATAATAAGGTCATCTATTTCTTTCAAAATCAATTGGCGCAATACAGATGACTTGGTAGGCTTGATAAAAACACCTTTAATCATTATAAAGTAAAGGCCAATGTCCTTTAGGTAACTCATAGCTTTTTTCTTAATGGCTAAAATATGAAAAATAGATGGCAAGAGTATTTAACTTTAGCTTAATCTTTTTCCCAAGAGAACTCGTACTTTTGAGCAAAGAAACAAATACCTTTATGTTACGCAGACTACTTCCCCTTGTTTTTAGCATTTTTTTAGCTATTCAAACCAATGCTCAGGTCAATTTGACGCAAACGCAAAATTCACAGGCAAAACCTAAATTGGTGGTTGGTGTTGTGATAGATCAAATGCGATATGATTATTTAAGCAGGTTTGGTGATAAATTTGGAGAAGGAGGCTTTAATCGTTTAATAAATGATGGTTACGACTGCCAGAATAATCATTATAATTATATTCCCACATATACGGGTCCCGGTCATGCTTCTATATTTACGGGAACCACGCCGGCAAATCATGGTATCATATCAAATAACTGGTATAATAAGTTTGAAAAGAAACAAGTGTATTGTGCAGAAGACAGTACGGTAGCTTCAGTAGGTACTACTGATGCTGCAGGTAAAATGTCACCGCATCGCATGAAAACCACAACGATAACAGATCAAAATCGCGTGCATACTCAAATGCGCGGTAAAACAATTGGAGTTTCTTTAAAAGATCGTGGGGCAATTCTGCCAGCGGGTCATACCGCAAATGCCGCTTATTGGTTTCATGGCAGAGATGAAGGCAGGTGGATTACCAGTACATACTACATGAAAGAACTTCCTAAATGGGTTCAGGATTTTAATGCTTCCGCGAAAGCAAAATCTTATATACGGCCGTGGGATACTTATGCAGACATAAAAACCTATACTGAAAGCGGTCCTGATCTTAACGATTTTGAAGAAGGTTTTAATGGTAAAGAAAAAGCAACTTTCCCTTATGATCTTGCAAAATTGAACAAACGTAATGGGGGTTATGATATTTTAAAATTAACTCCATTTGGTAACAGTTTAACTACAGATTTTGCGCTGGCTGCAATAGATGGGGAGCAACTGGGAACAGATGCAGATACAGATTTTCTAACAGTGAGCTACAGTGCGACTGATTATGTAGGTCACAACTTTGGTGTGAATTCTAAAGAAGTTGAAGATACTTATATACGTCTTGATCTCGAACTTAAAAAATTACTTGAAGCACTTGATGAGAAAGTGGGCAAAGGCAATTATACCTTATTTCTAACTGCAGATCACGGTGCTGTAAATGTGCCGGGTTATTTAAGCAGTCTTAAGATACCGGCAGGCTATTTTGACAGCGGCGCATTATCAACTGCAATACGTGAATTTGTCGCTTCTAAATATAATCGGGATGATCTAATAGAAGATATTTCTAACTATCAGGTGTTTTTTAGTTACACTGCACTCACTGCAAATAATATAAACGAAGAGAAGTTGGAAAAAGATATTGCAAATTTTGTACTGCAATATGATCATGTAGATAAGGTTTTTACGCGCGCGCAATTACAGGAAACTGATTATGAATATGGTACTGCTGCTTTGGTACAAAAAGGATTTAACCAGAAGAGAAGCGGTGACATTTTTATAGTTCTTGATCCTTCGTACATCAGCTATTCTGCAAAAGGTTCTACTCACGGTACTGCTTTAAGTTATGACACGCATGCGCCTTTACTGTTTTACGGTAACGGAATAAAAGCCGGTAAAACATATACCGAAACTTATGTTACAGATATCGCACCCACCATTGCAGCGCTTTTAAACATAGAATTCCCAAATGGAACAACAGGAAAAGTTCTGACTCAGGTTTTACAATAATCTTTGAAATAGAGACCTGCAAGGTTTTCAAAACCTTGTAGGTCTTGGTATTTATAATTGTTTTAAAACCTTGTAGTCTTGATCTAAATAACTGTTCAAAACCTAACAGGTGTCTTCTCTCTAAAATAATTTCTGTCTTATTTTTTTCCAGCGTAGATCGCGGATGAATTTGCCTTCATCTTCGCTAACCAAGAATGGAAGATTCTGTTTTTGTGCAAGCCGGTAGCCTTTGAGATAATCGCTCAAGAATTGCAATTTTCCCTTCTTTGAAGCCAGTTTTGCTGAAGCTATAAGGGTGAGTAAATAGCCGTAGCGCATGCGGTAAAAAGCCTCACCTTGTTTATATTTTGCTTTCGCGGAATAAGTTGCGCCCGTAGGTTTAAGGTGCTTTACATGCAGACTTTCATCAGTTTCTATTTTCCAGCCGTGATATTGCGCAAGTAGCTCATCTATCGTATCCCAGCCCATCGCTGGTTTGAGTCCGTTTATTTCTGCGAAGCATTCTTTGCGATACGCTTTTAGTGCACCGCGTATATGATCTTTATTGGTTAGACTTTCCAGAACCCAATTTCCGTTTTTCTCAATGTAACAAAAGCCACCAGCCATCCCGATTTTTGGGTCATTTTGGAAGGTTTTTGCCACTTTTTCGAGGTAATTTTCAGGAAAAATGAGGTCAGAATCGTACTTGCAGAGTATGTCGTAGTCATTTTTAAGATGTGGAAGTCCGTAATTAAAATTTTGTATCACTTTGCTTCCCGGTAAATGCATCGCTTCAGAACTGCGTGTAATAACCTCAATGAAGTGATGTTTTTCTGCGTATTCTTTAGCGATATGCGCTGTTCTGTCTGTGCTACTGTCGTCTACTAGTATAACCTGATGTGGCTGCAGCGTCTGTGCAACTAAAGAGTCGAGCGTTTTTGCTATAAAAGCTTCTTCATTGTACGCCGGTATGATTATAGAGAATTTCATTATGCTTTACGTTCTGCATAAATCATATAGTAGCGCGGTGTAAAACTGCGCAATAAAGGGCGCAATCCTAATTGTTTGGTAGGATTTGTGAATTTTTTCCGATTTTTCACTTCCCAGCCCGATTTTTCAAGAAGCCAGTCAAACTGCCAGTCTTCAAACTCGTGATAATGCCTGTCCCATTTATCTGCCTTGCTGCGATAAGCAGGAGCAAACCACAATTTAAGCGGGATGCTTGCTACAAGTTTATCTGCTTTTATAGCGCTTAGTATATTGAGTGGTGCAAGCAAATGTTCAAAAATTTCAAAAGCTGTTACAACATCAGCTTGGGTATTTGCAGCTGAGAGATCAATATCTAGGTCTTCACCTTTTGTGTTTTCTACTTGATAACCTTGAGCCTGCATGATCGCAGTAAACGGATTTTCTACCCCCAGATCAAGTATTTTAGAACCATGGGCGATATTTTCTTTTAAAAATTCTGCCGTTATTTTGTATCGTTTATTTGGGAAATTCTTTTCGTACACCAGATGCTTTTTTCGCGTAAGCGCTTATTTCGCACAAAAATAGAGAACTCTTTGCACAACCCGACAAAGGTTAAGCTTATAGTTGTGCTAATAATTGTTATCGCTGCTAGACTTAATAACGGGTAAACTTTCTTATTTTTGATTTTTATTGCTATTAATTAACCATGCCAGACCATCAACTTGACCCGCATAAATGGGTTGATAAATATTCTGATTACCTGTATAACTACACCATAGTTAGGGTGAGTGATCGTGAGGTGGCGCAAGATCTTATATCTGAAACTTTTCTTGCCGGGTTAAAATCTATGAAGAACTTTAAGGGAGAAGCCAGTGAACGCACCTGGCTTATATCTATTTTAAAGCGAAAGATAATAGATCATTACAGGAAGATCAATTCTAAAAAAGGAAAGGCAGAGGTTCATATTGATTATACAGATGACGAGTCTGAGGGCGATTGGCTAGAAGAACGCGTAGCAGATAATTACGACAGGACTGCAGAAGATGAGATGGAAAATAGTGAATTAGGTCTTGCTATTTTTGCTTGTCTTGATAAATTGCCTGAGAAACAGGCAGCAATTTTTAGGCGTAAAACGATAGATGGGCAGGATACTGAAACCATTTGTAATGAATTTAATATCACACCGTCTAATTTGTGGGTGATCATTCACAGAGCTCGAACTGCTCTCGCAGATTGCCTTGAGAAAAATTGGTTTTAATGGGAGTTAAATTATTTGTAGGTTGTAAGAAAGCAGGCTTTGTTTGTGACAAAAGTCAATATCGCGAGGCTGGTTTAAAAGAGAAGATAGGGTTGATAGTGCATTTAACCTATTGTCCCGCTTGTAGAAATTATACAAAACGCAATAATAAACTTACCAAACTACTCAATAACACTACGGTTAAAAAGATGCCCGAAGAGGATAAAAAAATACTCAGGCAACGTCTTTTAGAAGAACTTTCTAAATAATCGCATACAGCACCCACCACAAAATGGGTATTCCCTCTACCCAGAAAGAAGAAAAATACCTCGATTGTTCCTTTCGCGTAAGCAATATCACAACACTTAAAATTATGGTTATGATAAGCGTAGCATACAAATAATCATAACTAAGATTATCTTTAAAATAGGCTAGAATTACAAAACCAATGAGCAGGACTATACCTGTTAGTTTTGTTCGCACCACGCCAAGAATTTGTGGTATTGTTCCTAACTCTGCATCATCATACTTATAATCTCGTATTTCAAAAGGGATTATTAATGCGAGAACGATTAAAAATCGCTGAAAAAGCACAATAAACAGGTCCCAATCCCATAAAATCGCATGATATACTACAGGTAAATAAACTGTTGCACCAGCCCATACCGCAGCAATTACAAATATTTTAAGCGTTGGTACGCGCCTTAGATTCTTTTTTTTTGGAAAAACCGGTAATGCATAGAGTAAGGTTAGTAAACCTAAAGGGACACAGCGAAGAAGGAAATTGAACGGAAGCTTTAAGATGAAATAAACCCATGCCGCAAAACACATAAATGAGAAAATCTGAATGACCTTAAGGCTATCTGTAAGACTGCGATGGTGTAATCGTGCTACACCTGAGTATTTAACAAAGTTATAGCCGGTTATGGTGCCAAAAAAAATAAAAAGAATGAGGTTTTGTCTAACCGGTTTGTCTATTTCCTGAAGTGTAATCAAAGTCAAAGCACACACGGCCAATGCTACGTGTATACTGCTATTGATATAGAAATTAAAAAGCTTTGTAAACCACTTCATTTCACAAATGTAATTGAACCTGTTGATAAGTCTATTATTTGTTTAAAAAGTTGAAGTTTACTAAGATATAAATCAGGTGAGGTTTACTAATTTTGCGCAACTTAAATACGTTTAACAACTGCTATGAGAACAGACGTTTTTGCCCTACGCCATATAGGCCCCAGAGAAAGTGAGAAAGAAGAAATGCTGAAAGCTATCGGGGTTGAGAATATGGACCAACTTATCTATGAAACTCTTCCCGACGGAATAAAACTTAAAAAACCTTTAAATCTTGCACCAGCGCTGAGTGAGTATGAATATGCAACGCATATCAACGAACTCGCAGCTAAGAACAAAGTCTTTAAATCATATATAGGTTTAGGATATAATGAGGCAAAAATACCCGCTGTTATTCAGCGTAATATTTTAGAAAATCCAGGCTGGTATACGGCTTATACACCATATCAAGCTGAAATCGCTCAGGGTCGCCTTGAAGCTTTGCTTAATTTTCAAACCATGGTGAGTGACCTTACCGGGATGGAACTTGCAAATGCTTCTTTATTAGATGAAGCTACAGCAGCTGCAGAAGCGATGACTTTAATTGCTGCATTACGCGATAGAAATCAGAAGAAAAATAATGTGGTAAAATTCTTCGTCTCAGAAGAAGTATTGCCACAAACTATCTCGTTGCTAAAGACCAGGTCTATTCCTGTTGGTATCGAACTCATAATTGGCAATCACGAGGATTTTGATTTCTCTAATGAATTTTTTGGAGCGTTAGTTCAATATCCTTCAGCTAGCGGGCAAGTTTACGATTACAGTAATTTTATAGCTAAAGCGAAAGAAGCCAATATTAAAATCGCTGTAGCGGCAGATATTTTAAGCCTTGTAGCACTAGAATCTCCCGGAAAATTAGGAGCAGATGTGGTTGTTGGTACAACGCAGCGTTTCGGTATCCCCTTAGGTTATGGCGGTCCACATGCGGCATTTTTCGCTACGCGAGATGAATATAAAAGAAATATTCCCGGCAGAATTATCGGTGTAACAAAAGATATGAATGGCAATCGTGCTTTGCGTATGGCGCTACAAACCAGGGAGCAGCACATAAAGCGTGATAAGGCGACTTCAAATATTTGCACCGCTCAGGTTTTACTGGCTGTAATGGCCGGTATGTATGCGGTTTATCACGGTCCTGATGGTTTGCGCTACATCGCAAATAAAGTGCACAAGACTGCGGTTACTCTGGCTGATGCTTTAGAAAAACTAGGCTTTTACCAGTCAAATACGGCTTTTTTCGACACAATATCGGTCAAAGCTGATGTAAGTAAAATTGCCGCTATTGCGAAAGAAAATCAGATCAACTTTCATTATCCCGATACTGAAACGGTAACAATTTCGGTAAACGAAACTACAAGTCTTGAAGACTTAAACAAAATTGTATTCGTTTTCGCGGAAGCTTTAAATAAAGAATTCACGAGAGTAGACAGATTGTTAGATCAAACTTCTATTCCAGAAAATTTACAGCGGCAGACTGATTTCATGACGAATGCCGTCTTTAATTCTTATCATTCTGAAACTGAATTGATGCGCTACATCAAAAAACTGGAGCGTAAAGATCTATCATTAAATCACAGCATGATCTCGCTGGGATCGTGCACAATGAAACTAAATGCAGCAGCAGAAATGTTGCCATTGAGTGACCCACGTTGGGGAAATATCCATCCTTTCGCTCCTGTTGACCAAGCAGAAGGTTATCAAATTGTACTTAATAAACTAGAAGAGCAGCTTACAGAAATCACAGGTTTTGCAGCGACTTCACTTCAGCCTAATTCTGGTGCGCAGGGAGAATATGCCGGTCTTATGGTGATTCGTGCATATCATGAAAGCAGGGGAGAAGGACATCGTAATATTTGTTTGATACCTTCATCGGCTCACGGTACAAATCCGGCGAGTGCTGTAATGGCGGGAATGGATGTTGTGGTTACTAAAGCAAATGAAAAAGGGAATATTGACGTAGAAGATCTACGTGAAAAAACAGAAAAATATAAAGATAATCTGGCTGCCTTAATGGTGACATACCCATCAACGCACGGCGTTTATGAAAGTGCCATTCAGGAAATTACCGGAATCATTCATGATAACGGCGGGCAAGTTTATATGGATGGCGCGAACATGAATGCGCAGGTTGGTTTAACCAATCCGGGAAATATTGGCGCAGATGTTTGTCATTTAAATTTACATAAAACCTTTGCTATTCCGCATGGTGGTGGCGGTCCTGGTGTTGGGCCTATTTGTGTGGCAGAACAATTGGTTCCATTTTTACCGGGTAATCCTGTAATTAAAACCGGTGGAAAAGAAGCAATAACTGCAATTTCTGCAGCGCCTTGGGGTTCTTCTTTGGTTTGCCTAATTTCTTATGCTTACATTAAAATGCTGGGAGCAGAAGGATTAAAACAATCAACAGAAGCTGCTATTCTCAATGCAAATTACATTAAAGAACGTTTAACCGGAGCTTTTGATGTCTTATATACAGGTGAAAAAGGTCGGGCTGCACATGAAATGATAATTGATTGCAGACCTTTTAAAGCAAACGGAATTGAAGTGGGTGATATCGCTAAACGCCTTATGGATTATGGTTTTCACTCACCTACAGTTTCATTTCCTGTAGCTGGTACTATGATGATCGAGCCTACAGAAAGTGAAAGCAAAGCAGAATTAGATCGTTTTTGCGATGCTATGCTCTCCATTAAAAAAGAGATAGATAATGTATCTGCTGAAGAACCAAATAACGTCCTAAAGAATGCACCACACACCATGATGATGCTTACAGCAAATACATGGGATTTCCCTTACAGCAGGGAGCAGGCTGCATTTCCTTTAGAATACGTAGCAGATAACAAATTCTGGCCAACTGTACGTCGCGTTGATGATGCCTTTGGCGATCGTAATCTTATCTGTACCTGCGCGCCAATTGAGGAATATATGGAAGCTTGATAAACTGAAAGACCTGCAAGGTTTCCAAAACCTTGTAGGTCTAATATTTACTTTTAGTTAAAAGCGTAATTTGTGCTTTTAATTTGATTTTCTACGTCATTAGCTTAAAAATCGTCCGGGTAATCCAGTTTTCTTTTTGATTTACAATTTTCTCCAGCATAGTATCTGCTTTAGAAACGACCTCAAATAATTCTTTGGTCTTTTCTTTAAAATAGCGTTCTTCTTTTGAAGAGTCTGAGTTAAATGACTGCACATTTTCAAGTACCTCAAGGGTTGGTTTTAACTCACGTTTTCGGCGTTCAATAGCCACTTTTCTGGCAAGTTGAACAATATCCTGTTCGGCTTTAAAATACTCACGTCGTTCCCCATATTTATATTCTTTAAAAATGAGTCCCCAATCAATTAACGCTCTTAAGTTCATACTTGCGCTACCGCGCGAAATATGCAGTTCTTCCATAATTTCTTCCATAGAAAGGGAATCTGGAGCTACCATTAAAAGCGCGTGTATTTGAGCCATAGTTTTATTAATGCCCCAATTGGCACCTAGTTCGCCCCAAGTTTTTAAAAACTGTTCTTTAGCTTCTGTAAATTCCATGCTTAAATATATGAACTTTCAATTTTAATTGAAAGTTTCACGTATCTTCTCGATAAAAATTACTTTCCGCTCTCGCTTCATGCAGTTCACTCGAAGTGACATAAATCCAGTTTTCAGTTCGAGTGCTTCGACCGGTAGGGAGAAGTGTATTGAGAACTAGACTGTGAAATGGACAAAAACTATCTTTACTCCATGAAAGTTTTAATCATAGGCCAGGTTTGGCCAGAACCCACGTCTTCTGCGGCTGGAAACAGAATGATGCAGCTCATAGAGCTTTTTCAAAGTGAGAATTGGGAAGTGCATTTTGCGAGTGCTTCGGTTAAAGGAGAAGCAGCTGCAGACTTTGGGATTTTAGGAATTGTTGAACATACAATAGCGCTTAATAATTCCAGTTTTGATGCTTTCGCGAAAGCGTTGCAGCCTGATATCGTTATGTTTGATCGGTTTATGGTCGAAGAGCAATTTGGCTGGCGCATTGCCGAAAATTGTCCTGATGCCTTGCGAATTCTTGATACTGAAGATTTGCATGGATTACGAAAAGGAAGAGAAGCCGCTTTAAAACAAAATGTATCATTTACTGAAGAATTTCTGGTGAATGATTATGCAAAACGGGAGATAGCCAGTATTTATAGATGCGATCTTTCGTTAATTATTTCCGAAGTGGAATTGGATTATCTAAAGAACTTCTTTCATGTGCCGGAAGCGCTGTTACTTTACCTTCCATTTATGGTGGAAAAACTGACTGAAACAAGTAAAAATCGGTGGAAAACCTATGAAAATCGGCAGGATTTTATGACGATAGGTAACTTTCGCCATGAGCCTAATTGGCAAAGTGCACGCTATCTAAAAGAAGCAATTTGGCCAATGATCAAAAAGGAATTACCTGATGCTCAACTAAAAATTTACGGTTCTTATCCTTCTCAAAAAGTCATGCAATTACATAATCCACAAGAGGGATTTTATATTATGGGTAAAGCTGAAAATGCTTTTGAAGTAATAGGTGATTCGCGCGTTCTTCTGGCTCCTTTGCGCACCGGTGCCGGCCTTAAAGGTAAATTGCTTGAAGCTATGCAATGTGGTACTCCGGCTGTAACTACAAGCATTGGTGCCGAGGGCATGAACGGAAATCTTCCTTTTAATGGTGAAATAATTGATGATCCAGACCTATTTGCTGAGCGGGCTGTCAATCTCTATAGAGATATAGAAAAATGGCAAAAAGCACAGAAAAATGGCATTGAAATCATAAATACCCGTTTTTTAAAACAACACTGGTTTCCTATTGCAAAACAGCGATTTGCTCATGTTCTGGCTAATTTACAAAAGCACCGTCTGCATAATTTCACAGGAGCGATGCTGCAACATCACTCTCTGCAGTCAACAAAGTTTATGAGCCGGTGGATTGAAGAAAAAAATAAGTAATGATGTTGTGAGAACCTGAAACCAGTTCAGGGTGACCTACTGAGTTCAAATTTCGCTTTTAGCGAAAATAAGAAAGGTTATTTTCATTCATCAAAATAACACACTTTATTGGTGCAACAATAGTCGATATTGTTATGCGTATAACGAGTAGAAACTTCAACTTAAAAAAAAACATATGTGGCTACGCACCAGTTGTGAATTGACTTTTAATATTGAAGTGCCCACGCCATTTATTTTTATGTTACGCCCTCGCAGTGGAACCCAGCAATGGGTTGCGCGAGAAGAATATAAAGTTTTGCCTAATATCCCGGCATTTGAGTTTACAGATGGTTATGGTAATCTTTGTCAGCGTCTCATCGCCCCTCCCGGAATTTTTACAATAAGTACAAATGCAGATATAAAAACATCAGAATTTATTGATGTATCGCCTGGGGCTCCTTTTGTAGAAATTCAAAACCTGCCAGATTCTGTGCTAAGCTATCTTTTGCCCAGCCGCTATTGTGAGTCAGATCGTTTTGGCGATCTTGCGACATCTATCACCTTGGGCTATTTACCGGGCTATGATCAGGTTTCAGCTATTGAAGCCTGGTTGCTTCATAACATCACTTACATTCCTGGGAGCAGTGCTTTTCCCATTTCGGCTGTTGAGGTTAACCAAATGCAATCTGGTGTATGTCGTGATCTTGCACATTTGGGTATTGCACTGTGTCGCAGCCTTAGTATTCCGGCGCGTATGGTTGTGGGTTACCTTCATAATCTAAATCCTATGGATATGCATGCCTGGTTTGAAGCTTACGTAGGCGGAAGATGGTACACCTTTGATGCTACTCAGCAAGGAATAAAAGGAGGTTATGTAGCATTAGGTTATGGTCGTGATGCTGCAGATGTAGCGGTTTACAATCAGTTTGGTCCTGCGGTGCACTCAACAACTCAGATGGTTTGGGTAGAGCGGATAAATGGAGATTTTTAAGCTTTAGGCGAAACGCGTGTTTCTTCTACTAATTTTAATCGTGACCACACAGCGCCCAGAGCGGCAAGCCATAAATAAGCACCGGCAAAAATCAATATACATTTTAAAGCGTCAATAAAATTGAAATCCCGAAATACAGGCAACGGATTTGCAACAGCCAATGCCACAGCAATAAAAATAGCTCCAAAAATTCGGTTGATTAGTTTATGCTGATGCACTGCACCACAATTCTTACAGCTTACATTTTTATAGTTTCTAATAAAGCTTTTTAGAACAGGGAAGAATTTAAATTTAGTACCGCAATTTTTACAGGAATCCATAAATTTTAATCTTGATTAAAGGTATTGTAAATTTCCAGGTCAAAGACACCAGCAGTCAAGATTTCATCTTGCTTGAGGATTATATCCATTTCGTATTGTGTGTATTTTTCTTTACTTTCCGAATAAATTTTGGAAGCCTCAAAGTATTCTGTTGTAAACACTAATTCTTTGGTTTCTGATTTTCTGTATCCACTTATTACAGGAACAAGTTTTAAGAAATTTGTTTCTTGAGGAGGTGGTATCTTATCAGTAAAGCCTACATATACCTTGTTATTTTTGAGTGTAACCTGGATCAAAATTTTATCAGTTGCCGACTGTTTAAAAAGTTGTTCTATTTCATCTCCTACGTCGTCTACGGCTTTTTCCACAGGCTTCTTCCACGAAAAATAATTCTTCTTTTTGTAAATGTAATTTAAGAGATAAACGCTAATAAGCACTAAGAGAAATCCGGAAATAGAAGTCCATAATAATTCTTCTTCTCGTATCGGGAGTTTGTAAAGTTGCCGGTAGAGAAACGGAATTATACTGGGAAATAACCACCCAATAATTATCCGTATAGAATAAAAAATCAAGTACGAGATGATTCCCGCAATTACGGAATGTAAAAGAAGTATTTGAGAGCTAAGTCTTTGATATTTGTATTTGAAATATATGTATTTACTGATGATTATATAGCCGCTTATAAGAGGGAATATCCAAAGATTATACGGCATATACGTTCAATTATGCTGGCTTCTTTTGAAGATTCTGATCTTTTTTAACTAATCCTGCTTTAGAAATATTTTTAATAATTTTTTGAACTTTTTCATCTGAGAAAAAAACTTTATGATCAATATACATGGCACCTCTGTAATCTTCCCTAACCCCTGTATCTTTACCTTCTTTGTAAATTTTACGCTCGTAATTGCCCATAATAGTTCGTTTTAGTCCTTTTAAATATAAGACAAATTTTGTTCCAATACTAATTTTGAATTACCTCTACTCAATCAATCCAGCTCGTTTTAGCAACGCTTCTGGATTGGGTTCCTGTCCGCGGAAGCGTTTGTACAAAACCATCGGGTCTTCGGTTCCGCCTTGAGAAAGTACATTTTCTTTGAACTTTTGGGCGGTTTTGGCATCAAAAATGCCATTTTCTTTAAAGTAGGCAAAAGCATCAGCATCCAGGACTTCGGCCCATTTATATGAATAATACCCTGAAGAATATCCGCCTTGAAAAATATGGGAAAATGAAGTACTCATACAATTTTCTGCAACATCGGGATACAACTGCGTATTCGCAAAAGCAGCCGTTTCATGCGCCTTGACGTTAGTAATGCCCGCAGGATCTGCAGCATGCCATGACATGTCAAGAATACCAAAACTTAACTGTCGCAGAGTTTGCATACCTTCCTGAAAGTTGGCTGCTTTTTTGATCTTATCAATCAATTCCTGCGGAATCACTTCCCCGGTTTCATAATGTTTAGCAAAAAGCGCTAAGGCTTCCGGCTCATAACACCAATTCTCCAGCACCTGACTAGGCAATTCTACAAAATCCCAATACACAGAAGTTCCTGAAATACTTGGATAAGTTGTATTGGCCAGCATCCCGTGTAAAGCATGGCCAAACTCATGAAACAAAGTAGTTACTTCGTTAAAAGTAAGCAGTGAAGGTTTGCTTTTGGTAGCCCCATCGACACGGCTCAGGACAGGTTTCGTAAAGTTGCATACAATAGAAATATGCGGGCGCTCATTGACACCATCTTTTACCATCTGACTTTTATAAGAAGTCATCCATGCGCCACCGCGTTTTCCGGGGCGTGGGTGAAAATCAGCATAGAATAGCGAAACGAGTTCACCGGCTTCATTATAAACGCGATATGTTTTTACATCAGGATGATATTTTTCAACATCAAAAACTTCTTTAAAGTTGAGTTTATAAAGTTTCTCAGCAACGGTAAAAACGCCGTCTATTACATTTTCTAGTTTAAAATAAGGCTTAAGCTGCTCGTCATCAAGATCAAATAATTTTTGCTTTAACTTTTCTGAATAATAAGCGCTGTCCCATTTTTGTAGTTGGTCAATACCGTCTAATTCTTTTGCGAAATTTTCCAATTGTGAAAACTCACTTTCTGCGGCCGGTTTTGCTTTTTCAAGCAATTCCTGAAGAAAACGATCTACGTTCTCCGGCGTTTTTGCCATGCGCTCTTCTAGCACAAAATGAGCGTGCGATTTATAACCTAAAAGTTGGGCGCGCTCGTACCGAAGTTTTGCGATTTTAAGCACATTTTCCTGATTATCGAGCTTATCACCATGAAAACCTTTAGCACCAAAAGCAATGGATAGCTCTTTGCGCAATTCACGATTCTGCGCATACTTCATAAAAGGAATATAGCTTGGGTATTCTAAAGTAAAGATCCAGCCTTCTTTTTCCTTTTCTTCAGCTGTGTGCGCAGCCATTTCTTTTACACTATCAGGCAAACCGGCAAGGTCGCTTTCGTTTGTGATATGAAGTTCGTACTTATTAGTTTCGGTGAGCACATTTTCACCGTAAGTCAACTTTAGTTTTGCTAGCTCAGTATCTATTTCGCGCAAGCGGGCTTTTTTATCTTCAGGTAAATTGGCGCCATTACGGGCAAAACCTTTGTATTTTTTTTCGAGCAATGTTTTCTGCTCGGTTGTTAAATCAAGATTTTCACGATTATCATAAACGAGTTTAACACGCTTAAAAAGCTGCTCATTAAGTGTAATATCGTTAGAAAAGGCAGATAATTGAGGCGAAACCTCTTGGGCAATTTTTTGAATTTCTTCGTTAGTTTCGGCGCTGTTGATGTTGAAAAAAATGCTCGTCACACGCTCCAGTTGGTTACCAGAATAATCAAGCGCTTCTATCGTGTTTTCAAAAGTCGCAGGCTCAGGCAGATTAGTAATGACATCAATCTCTTTGCGGGCTTCTGCGATCGCAGCTTCAATGGCCGGTTTGTAATCTGAAACCTGTATTTGTGAAAAAGGAGCCTCGTTAAAAGGCTGCAGTAAACTATTTTCTGTAGTACTTAATTTCTCTTGCATATTCATTCTTCTTATTTATCAGGATGTACCCGACTTAATTTTTATCTAGTAATTGTCGCCTGATTTCACGATTTCTAACTGCGCTCAAGGCGAAAAAGTATATGTTTTAACCGATTTTTGGCCGTTTTAGGCTACTTTTTAAGCGATTCTGCTCCGGCAATAACCTTGTTTTTGAGGCCTTCTTTGTAAGCCAGAATTTTCTCCAGCACATGCTCATTTGAAGCACCGATTATCTGGGCGGCCAGAATACCGGCATTTAAAGCGCCATCAAGAGCGACGGTAGCCACAGGAACTCCACCCGGCATTTGTAATATAGAAAGTACAGAATCCCAACCATCAATCGAGTTGCGTGATTTTACAGGAACTCCAATCACAGGAAGCGGAGATAAAGAAGCGATCATACCCGGAAGATGCGCAGCGCCGCCGGCACCAGCGATTATTACCTTTATGCCACGATCATGCGCATTTTTGCCATAGTCAAATAATTTCTCCGGAGTACGGTGTGCTGAAACGATATCAACTTCTGTCTCAATGCCAAAATCTTTTAAAATATCTATCGCAGCCTGCATAACCGGAAGGTCACTGGTGCTGCCCATTATTATTCCTACAGCCATTAGTTTGTTTTAAAGTCTCTCTTGTAGTTTTATTAATTCTTGAGTGTCTATAAATTTTTTAAAGTTCATTGCTTTAAGTCCTCTTATTAGTTTCTTGTCGCCAGTCCATAAAAAAGATTCTAATGCTAAAGTGAGGGCAATAAACGGTGTGTCATCTTCATCAATCTTATGAGTGATATCGTATGCTATTTGCCAAATATCCGGCTTTATATTTTCAACATCAATAAACTCGATAATTTTAAATAAGGAAAGCTTTAAATACTCAAATTCTGAAGATGAATAGCTTGAAATTTTTAAAATTTTTGATTTATGATTTTCCAGTTCTTCTTTTAAAAAAGAAGGAGCATAAAACTGAATGTGATTAGGACTGCTTAATATAACATTGCTTATATGTCCGGTTGGGGAAAGTAAGGCGCTAAAAATGATATTCGTATCAATAACAACAATCATTTAATAAACTTCTCTTTATTCTTTTTCCACCAATCAGATTTAGATTTTTTAGAAAGATTGTCAATTTGGTGTGAAGTAGCAGTGCTTTTAGAAGTAGTCTCACTAAATCTGATATAATCTAAAATACGTTGCAAGCCTATCAAGCCCACGTTTTCAGGTACTCTAATTATAAATTGATTATTTTCCTTTTCTATTTGCATTCTTAAAAATACTTTATTTTTTGTACTCTGAAGTAATTACTCGTATTGATTTTTTAACTTCTTCTGCGATTTTACGGGCTTCTGCCAGATCGCTGTTTATGATGGTGACATGCCCCATTTTTCGGAAAGGACGCGTCTGCCGTTTTCCATAAATATGCGGGGTTACTCCTTTCAAGGCCATAATCTTTTCAATATTTTCATATCTCACCTGGCCGGTATGTCCTTCTGCACCCACCAGATTTACCATTACTGCACCTACTTTGCTTTCGGTTTCGCCAAGAGGCAGATTAAGTATTGCGCGCAGGTGTTGTTCAAACTGATTGGTATAACTGCCTTCAATGCTATAATGACCGCTATTGTGCGGGCGTGGTGCAACTTCATTTACCAGAACTTCATCATTTTTGGTTTGAAACATTTCTACAGCGAGCAAACCCACATGACCAAATGCCTCTGAAACCTGGGTCGCCAATGCTCTTGCTTTTGCAGCAACTGCTTCATCAATTCGTGCCGGGCAGATCACATATTCTACCTGATTAGCTTCCGGGTGAAATTCCATTTCAACAACAGGATAGGTTTTTACTTCTCCATCCGGATTGCGAACGACAATAACTGCGAGTTCATTTTTAAACGGAATCATTTCTTCTGCAATGCAAGGCGTGTCTGCAAGATCGTTAACGTCCTGCTCTTTTCTAATTACGCTCACACCTTTGCCGTCATAGCCGCCCTGTGTGCTTTTCCAGATAAAAGGGAAATCATGCTTAGAAGCTTCAACAGCATTTTGCAATTCGGCTTTTGTATTGTATTTCGCGAAAGCGGCAGTAGGAATATTATGTTTAGTGTAAAATTCTTTCTGAATTCCCTTATCCTGAATTAATCGCAAAGTCTGCGGGCTGGGGTACACTTTTATACCTTCGGCTTCTAATTTTTCGAGCGCGTCAACATTTACGGTCTCTATCTCAAAAGTGAGTACGTCGCATTTTTTTCCAAAATTATAAACGGTATCAAAATCGAGCAGATCTCCTACTTCAAAATGATTTGCTGCCAGTCTTGCCGGTGCTTCTGGGTTAGGATCTACAACGCGTGTTGCAATATCAAACTTTCTTGTTTCGTAAAGGAGCATTTTACCCAGTTGGCCTCCGCCTAAAATTCCCAGGGTAAAATCTGATGAAAAATAATTGGTCATTTATGAACTATTTTCGGCTTTTTTTGCCTAAAAATCGCAGGATTAAAGCGATATTTTATGCGTGAAAGTGCCACGCAAAAGTAAAGGATTAACAGCTAATTAGCGAACGCCTTTAAATAAAGTTAACAATGCTTATCTTTGCCGCTTTCAGGGTGTAACTTATGCCGAAATGTGATGATAAAACTGCACAATCTTTATTTTGAGAAGTACATTAGTAAGCACAAGATAGAACAGGCAATTGATCTAGTTGCTCAGTCTATTAATGCCGAATATAAAGGTAAAAATCCCATTTTTGTGGTGGTTCTTAATGGTGCTTTTCATTTTGCTTCTGATTTAATTAGTCGTTTTGAAGGTGACTGTGAGGTTGAGTTTATAAAAATGAGCTCTTATGACGGTACAGAAAGTACGGGGAATGTAATAGTTGATATTCCGCTTGACTTTGAGATAGAAGATCGTGAAATCATCATTGTAGAAGATATTGTAGACAGCGGCCAGACGATTGAGAAATTAATAGGTATGCTCGCTCAGGGCGGAATTGCAAACTACAAGATCGCAACGCTCTTTTTTAAACCTGAAGCATACACTAAAGAATATAAAATACATTATCCCGGCCTTAAAATCCCAAATGATTTTATCGTGGGCTACGGGTTAGATTATAACGGGTTGGGGCGTAACCTCAATGAAGTATATAAATTAAAATCGACTCAAATGACCAATCTGGTATTGTTTGGCCCTCCGGGAGCCGGTAAAGGGACACAAGCCAATGTTTTAAAAGAAAAGTATAATCTCGTTCATATCTCTACAGGAGATGTTTTTCGTTACAACATAAAGAATAAGACCGAACTGGGAACTCTGGCAAAATCTTATATGGATAAAGGTCAACTTGTGCCTGATTCTGTTACGATAGATATGCTTGCCGCAGAAGTAGAAAAAAATGCAGATGGAAAAGGTTTTATTTTTGATGGTTTCCCAAGAACCTCTGCTCAGGCAAAAGCTCTTGATGAACTTTTAGAAAGTAAGGGAACAGCAGTTTCTGCAATGGTGGCGCTAGAAGTTGATGATGAGGTCTTGGTAAAACGTCTTTTAGAACGTGGTAAAACCTCAGGAAGACCAGATGATTCTAATGAAGAAGTGATACGCAGACGCATTAGAGTATATTATGAAGAAACTGCGATTCTAAAAAGCTTCTATGAAGCAAAAGACAAATACTTTGGTGTTGACGGTGTAGGAAGTATTGAGGAAATCACTGAAAGGTTAAGTGTGGTTATTGATCAACTAGTGTAGTTGTAGATCATAAAAATTATATTGAATAGAAAGAGTCATGACAGAAGGGAATTTTGTTGATTATGTGAAAATGCATATTTCCTCAGGGAAAGGTGGTGCGGGTTCTGCCCATTTACGCAGAGAAAAATATGTAGCCTTTGGTGGTCCCGATGGCGGTGATGGCGGTAGAGGAGGTCATGTGATTTTTAAAACAAATCCTAACCTCTGGACGCTCCTTCACCTCAAGTTTAAAAGACACATTAAAGCCGGTCACGGCGAGAACGGCAGCAAGCAACAAAGTACCGGTGCAGACGGGGAAGATGTGTATATTGAAGTTCCGCTTGGTACAGTTTTAAGAGATACAGAAACGCAAGAGATAATAACTGAACTTACCGAGGAAAATCAGGAATATATTATTGCTGAAGGAGGTATGGGAGGCCGCGGGAATTCTCATTTTAAAACATCAACAAATCAAACTCCGCGCTACGCACAGCCAGGTATTCCCGGGCAGGAAATTGATATTACGATCGAGCTGAAAATATTGGCAGATGTAGGGCTTGTAGGATTTCCTAATGCAGGAAAATCGACTCTTTTATCTGTAATAACGGCTGCAAAGCCTAAAATTGCAGACTATGAATTTACTACCTTAAAACCAAATTTAGGAATTGTTCAGTACAGAGATCTTCAGACTTTTGTAATGGCAGATATACCCGGGATTATAGAGGGAGCGGCAGAAGGAAAAGGTTTAGGATATCGCTTTTTACGTCATATTGAGCGCAATTCTACCTTGCTTTTTATGATACCTGCAGATGCTGATGATGTAGCAGAGCAATATCGCATTTTGCTACACGAATTAGAAAAGTATAATCCTGAGATGCTTGATAAAGACCGTTTAATTGCAATAACAAAAAGTGATATGCTTGATGCGGAATTAAAAGCAGAATTGAAGGCAGAATTAGATAAGACGTTGCCTTTATCTTATATGTTTATCTCATCTGTAGCACAGCAGGGGCTTACGGAGCTAAAAGATAAACTTTGGGCGATGCTGAATAAAAATGACGAAGCTCTTCAAAGTTAATTATAGAATCCTCCAGCCTATTACTTTAAGTTTTCTTTAAACTGAAAACCTCTTTTTTTCGTTACATTTAGAAAAAGAGTGATATGAGAAATTTAATATTTATTTGCCTCGCAGTAGTAGTTGCTTCTTGTGCTTCTACTAATGTTGACTATGATTATGATAAGCAGGCGAATTTCAATAGTTTTAAAACCTATAATTACTTACCAGATATGCAATCTGGTTTAAGTCAGTTAGATTTAAACCGCGTTATGAAGGCAACAGATAGTATTCTGCAAAGCCGCGGTTATATTAAAGCAGCTAATCCTGATCTTTTTGTAAACTTTATGAGCGACAGGTATGAAGATGCCAGCAGAAATAGTATTGGCATCGGCATAGGTGGCGGTGGCGGTAATGTAGGCGTAGGAGTGGGCGGCGGAATTCCTATAGGAGGTCGCACCACACATCAAACCTTAACCGTAGACCTTGTAGATGCACAAAAAGATGCTTTGATCTGGCAGGCAGTGAGCGATAGTAACATGAATTTAAATACTAATCCGCAAGGCAGACAGGACTATTTCACGAAAGTAATGGAAAAAATATTTAAGAAATTTCCTCCTGAAAATTAGAAATAGAATTTCAGTTACCACAATACTTCAGTGAACTGGCGCGTTTTTTGTTTAGATTTGTTTAAACCTGATCATTTTATGCGCAACCTGTTTTTTCTGTTTCTTTTTCCGCTTGCTTTGTTTTCACAGCAAAGCAATTTTGAGATTGCAGAGAACTACTTCAAAAAAGAGCAATTTCAAAAGGCACAACCACTTTTTGAAAGTTATCTAAAAATCCACCCAAAAGACCCAAAAACCCGCGAATATCTGGGCGATATTTCCGCTTACGCGAAAGACTGGGATGGCGCAATAGATTATTATAAAGATCTTGTTGAAGAAAATAATAAGAATGCTAATTATCAATTTAAGTATGGTGGTGCTCTGGGTATGAAAGCGCTAAGCATAAGTAAATTAAGGGCAGTTACCTATATTGACGACATAAAAGAACATTTTACTAAAGCTGCAGAACTTGATTCTCAACATATAGAAACACGATGGGCGCTGGTAGAACTCTATTTGCAGTTACCGGGAATAGTGGGAGGAAGTGTGAGTAAAGCAGAAAAATACGCCGCTGAGCTTCAAGCGATTTCTCCTGTAGACGGTTATCTTTCTAAAGGCTACATCGCAGAATATGAGCATGACGCAGAAAGAGCAGAATATTTTTACAAAAAAGCCATTGAAGTAGGTGGCTCCGCCCATACTTATGAAAAATTGACCAGTCTCTATGAAAGTAACGATGAGCCTCAAAAAGCTATAGACACGGCTGCTGCATCTTTCAAAATTCACAAACGCAATCAATTAAATTATCAGATCGGGAAGATTGCTGCCCAATACAACATGGAGTCGCAATTGGGTATTGATTGTTTAAAGCGATACATAGAAAATCATACTGTAAAAGATGGTGTTCCCGTAGACTGGGCATATTTTAGACTTGCTCAGATCTATAAAAACATTGGGAATAAAGAACGAGCACTTCAATACATTGATAAGGCTTTGGCTAAAAATCCTGAATTTGAAGAAGCACTTGAAGAACGATCTGCTATTCAACTTTTGTAAGATTATATCTTAATTTTTCGTTTCACGATCTACTAAAGATCGCCTTTCTCTTGCGTACTAAAATCTTATATTTACCATATATAAAAGATAATTATGCGCGTACATTTTATTGCAATAGGCGGCAGTGCTATGCACAATCTTGCTCTGGCACTTAATCAAAAAGGATATGTTGTTACGGGAAGTGATGACACTATTTTTGAACCATCTAAAACGCGTTTAAAAAATGCAGGACTTTTGCCAGAAGAATATGGCTGGTTTCCGGAAAAAATAAGCGGCGATTTAGATGCAGTTATTTTAGGGATGCATGCAAAAGCTGACAATCCAGAATTGTTGCAAGCACAGGAGTTAGGTGTAAAGATTTATTCCTATCCTGAGTTTTTATATGAGCAGTCAAAAGATAAAACGCGGGTTGTAATTGGCGGGTCGCACGGTAAGACCACAATAACATCCATGATTCTTCACGTGCTGCATTATCATGGTCACGAAGTAGATTTTATGTTGGGAGCTCAGCTGGAGGGTTTTGATACCATGGTGCATCTCACAGAAGATAATGATTTTATCTTACTCGAGGGTGATGAATACTTGTCATCTCCTATTGACAGGCGTCCTAAATTCCATTTATATCAACCCAATATTGCGCTTATAAGTGGCATTGCCTGGGATCACATTAATGTTTTCCCTACTTATGAAAATTATGTAGAGCAGTTTGAAATTTTTGCAAATTCAATTTCAAGAGGTGGTATCTTAGTTTACAATGCAGAAGATGCAGAGGTTAAGCGTATTGCTGAAGCTGCCACTGCGCCCACCCGTAAACATCCTTATACTACTCCAGAATATACAGTAGAGAATGGAGAAACGCTTTTAGAAACACCGGAAGGACCAATGCCAATATCGGTATTTGGAGCGCACAATCTCAATAATCTCGCCGGTGCCAAATGGATTTGCCAGCATATGGGAGTTGATGAAGACGATTTTTATGAGGCTATATCAAGCTTTCAGGGAGCATCAAAGCGTTTAGAAAAAATAGGTGAAACCGCAGATAATGTGGCATACAAAGATTTTGCACATTCTCCTTCAAAAGTAAAAGCTACTACAGATGCTGTAAAACAACAATATCCTGAGAGAAAGCTTATTGCCTGTCTTGAATTACATACGTATAGTAGCTTAAATTCTGAATTTCTTTCGCTATATAAAGGTTCGCTTAATGCTGCAGAAGAAGCTGTAGTTTTTTATTCGCCAGAAGCTGTGTCTATAAAAAAGCTGAAAAACATATCAAAAGAGGAGATTTTTAAGGCTTTTGACCGGGAAGATCTTCAGGTTTTTACAGATGCCGAAGCTTTTAAAGAATACCTTTTTGGTTTAAAATTAGATAAAACTGCATTGCTACTTATGAGTAGTGGTAATTATGGCGGACTAAACTTTGAAGACATAAACAGAATTCTATAAACTGCTTTACTTCTGTAGATAGGAAGCTATTAGAAATACATTTTATATTTTTATCTAAAGCACATCTATGGCAGAATCTCCAGAGTACTTTTCAATTAAAAATTGGTCATTAGATGATCGTCCACGCGAGAAACTTTTGCAAAAAGGAAGAACGTCGCTAAGCAATGCAGAGCTTATCGCTATTTTAATAGGTAGTGGTAGCCGCAATGAAAGCGCAGTAAGTTTGAGTCAGCGTATTTTATCTTCTGTAGGCAATAATTTAAATGAACTGGGCAAGCTGGAAATTTCTCAATTAATGAAATTTAAAGGTATAGGTGAAGCAAAGGCAGTAACTATTGCCGCTGCTTTAGAAATAGGCAGAAGGCGCCGTAGTGAGGATGCATTAGAGCGCGATAAGATAAGTGGCAGCTCCTCTGTATTTGAGATTCTCCAGCCCATTTTGGGAGAATTACCGCATGAAGAATTTTGGATCATGTATCTCAACAATTCAAATAAGGTGATTCAAAAAAATCAGTTGAGTAAAGGAGGGATAACTGGAACTTTAGTAGATGTTAGATTAGTGCTTAAAAAGGCTTTAGAATTAGGAGCAACCTCATTAATTTTGGCACATAACCACCCTTCAGGCGCCCTTAAACCCAGTCAGGCAGATAAGGCACTTACCAAAAAACTTTCTTTAGCTTCTCAAAGTCTTGATATAAAAGTTTTGGATCATTTAATAGTTACTGAAAATGCATACTTTAGTTTTGCTGATGAAGGTCTCATTTGAGAAATGTAATCGTTAAATAAGACTTTTGCCAAAAAAATAGATTCTGATGCTTTTAGTATATACGCATAAAATAACGCCCAGATTGATTTATTCATTTAAGCACATCTGTACGCGCATTTTAAGAATACCAGTGCGATTTACAACAACTGTAGATGAGTTTATCGTTCATGATAGCCTTAAACTTTCTTACACCACAAAACCGCTGGGTAAAGAACTACATATTAAAAGTCAGGAAGTGTTATTTGAGCAGGGCATTGCAGATATGGAGATCAATGTGCAGAAGTGGGAAAATACGAAGTGCTTCTTTCCTACAGGTCCTAAAAGCATGGTGCCCTATGATATTTTTGCAGCGGCATTTGTATTGCTAAGCAGATATGAGGAATTTCTACCCCATGTAAAAGACAGCGCCGGTAGATTTCCGGCGGCTGAAAGTCTGGGTTATCAACAAGGCTTTCTAGAACAACCTGTTATTGATATGTGGGCTGTTATTTTTAAGGGGCAATTAGCAGATAGATTTCCGGGATATAAATGGGCAGATGACCAGCCTTATAAGATGCAGGCTCTAATTGATGTAGAGCAGGCTTATGATTTTTACCAAATAGGAATAATGCGGGAGTTGGGCGGAATCTTCAGCGACCTTTCTAAGTTACACATTAGTAGGATATGGGGCAGGCTACGGGTAAATCTGGGTTTGCGAAAAGATCCTTATGATACATTTAGCTGGTTGATCAATGTTCAAAAAAAGGCCAGTCACAAATTCATTTATTTCTTTCAGGTAGGTGATTATTCTACGTACACTAAGAACATAAGATACAATAAAGGGAGGTTTAGAGAGCTTATTAAGATGGTAGGCGATTATGCACAGATAGGATTGCTTTTTTCTAAAGAGGCATTAGGTAATCCTAAGCAAATGAAAATAGAAAAAAGGCGAATAGAAGGCATAACCAATAAACCGCTCAATGCTGTGAGATGCACAAATCACATGATTAGTTTGCCAGAGCACTACCGGGAGATGGTTCAGGAAGAAGCAGAAAATGACTACTCAATGGGCTATCCTGATACTTTAGGATTTAGGGCAGGTACCTGCACGCCCTTTTTATTTTATGATATGGATTACGAGAGTCCTACGCCGTTATTAATACATCCCGTATGTGCACAGTCTGGCGTTTTTGAATCACACAATATGCCAGAGCAACAGCTAAACAAAGCGCTTGATTCTTTTTTAAGTATGCAGGAATTAGTAAAAGATGTGAATGGGCATTTTATTTTCAGTTTCAAGAACAAATCATTTACCGGTAAGGGCGACGACGAGGGGCAGTGGAAACAATTTTTTAGACAATTAGTTCATGAGTAAGATATTAAATATAAAGCACGTTTTTTTTGATTTGGATCATACGATTTGGGATTTTGATAAAAATTCTGCAATGGCATTTGATTCAATATTTATTAAGAATAGAATTGATATAGAAACTTCTAAATTTCTTGAAGAATATATTCCAATAAATTTTCAATACTGGAAATATTTTAGAGAGGGACAAATCACAAAAGAACAGCTGAGGTATAGCCGTTTGAAAAAGTCTTTTGATAATCTAAATATAGAAATCGACGATCACTTAATCAATAAATTAGCAGACGATTATATCGCCTTTTTACCCGATAATAACCACCTTTTTGAAGGTACTTTAGCGCTGCTTGAATATCTTAATAACCATTATCATTTACATATAATTACAAATGGTTTTGAAGAAGTGCAATTAAAGAAATTGAAAAATTCAAAAATTGATCATTTTTTTAAGTCGGTTACTACAAGTGAGTCTGTAGGGGTAAAAAAACCAGATCCTAAAATATTTAGATACGCCCTTGAAATAGCTGAAGCGACCCATGCTGAAAGTGTTATGATAGGAGATACGTATGAAGCAGATATTCTAGGGGCTCGCGGCGTTGGCATGCAAACCATCTGCTTTAATTATCACAAAGCAAATTTGCACAGTGATGAGCGAGTTGTAAATACGCTATCAGAAATACTTAATTACCTCTAGCAATAAGTCAAGCCTTTTCTCGTTTTTCAAAATAAAACTCTCCATGCTAAAAAGAATAGGAGTAAAGGCACTTATAATTTTATATGTGCTTTTACAAACAGGTTGCGTGCGCGACATTGACCTCGATCAGGCAGATGAATTTGCCACAGAGCAGGACGTTGACCTCGATCTTATTTACTTCACACTAGATGCTCAAAATTTCACAGATGAAACCGGAGCTATAATAGAGCCCGCTACTACGCAGGAAACACGGGTAGAATTGTTTGATGATGAGTTTTTTCAGGAAAACCTTGAAGAGCTCGGGTTGTATGTGAGAATTGAAAACACCTTTTTTCAAGGCTTTATTACCACACTCAACTTTCTTGATGAAGAAGGCAACATTACGTATAGCGTGCAGATAAATGTCACAGGAAGTACAAATGACCAGCCGGTAACTACTATCTATGATGAGGTAATTACAGGTGAAGATCTTGATTTGATAAGAGCCTCTATTTCTATATCAATTGCTACAGAGATTATTCCCGACGGTAATCCTGTTTCAGGAGAGCTAAACTTTCAGTCTAAGTTGAGATACCATTTGACTTTTTGATATGAAGTATTTTTTAGCACTTATATTTATCTTCATAGTAGTCTGGTCAACAATGGCTCAAAACCAGATACAACTTTATAATGTAGATGGTTTGCCACAAAGTTTGCTTTTAAATCCCGGGACAGATGTTAGTTTTGATATGCACATTGGTGTGCCACTACTCTCTGGATTTCATATACAGGGAGGTTCTACGGGAGTAACATTTTATGATCTTTTTAAAAAGGATAACAATTCTACTTTCAATGACAGAATTAGAGAACAAGTTTTTTCGCTTTCGCGGAAGGATTATTTTACAGTAAATGAAAATCTCGAAATATTAAGTTTGGGTTTACGTCTGCCTAATGGTGATTATCTTTCTGGCGGGTGGTATCAGGAAACTGACGCTATACTTTATTTTCCTAAAGACCCTGCTATATTAGCTTACGAGGGTAATTCAGATTACATCGGTAAACATTTTGATGTTTCAGATGCGGTGACCAAAGGTGAGATCCTGTCTGTTTTTCATTTAGGATACACCAGAAAAGTAAATGAATCACTCATCTTGGGGCTTAGAGGTAAGGTTTATGGTAGTATGTTCAGTTTTGAAAGTATTGATAATACAGGTGAGTTTGTTACAAATCTATCACCCGAAGGAAATAATATTTATACACATGAACTAATCAATACAAATGCCGTATTGCAAACTTCAGGCACAAATGGTTTTGACAATTTGACTCCTTCGCAATTGCTGAAAAATTCGCTAATTAGCGGTAATATGGGTGTGGGCTTAGATTTCGGTTTTACCTATAAATTTGCCGATAATTGGCAGGTAACGGGGAGTTTTGTAGATCTTGGTTTAATTGCGCATACAGCGAAAACAAAAAAGTATTATCTACGCGGTAATTACACATTAGAAGGGATAGGATTTGCTTTTCCCGCAGCAGTAGGCGATGATGCAAATCCTGAATATTTTGACGATCTGGAAGACGATTTTAATAAGAATGTAAAGTACGGGGATTTTTCTGATGATAAATATTTCACATGGAGACCACTAAAGGTATATGGCTCGATTGATTACACATTTAACGGTGACCAGAGTTGCGACTGCTTAAAACCAAACAAAAGAGATAGTTTTACCCGTGCAGGTTTGCAATTTGCAGCAATAAAGAGGCCTTTATCTCCACAAGTAGCTGTGACTGGATTTGTAGACACCGGTCTTTCAGAAATTTTTAGAGGTAAACTTACCTACACTGTAGATAGTTATTCTTTTACTAATGTGGGTTTTTTAGTTTCCGCGCAGCTAAATAAATTTAATTTGTATCTGGCTGCAGATAATGTGCTAGAGTATGTTAATTTAGCAAAGGCAAATAATTTTTCAATGCAATTAGGAATGCAATTTGTCATTCATAAAAGAAGATAATAATGAGAAAAGCAGCGATTTTAATTTTACTTGTAATAGGTTCTTTAAGCACATACGGTCAGGAACTCAACGCATATAAATATGTAATTGTACCCAATAAATTTGGTTTTTTAAATGCAGATGATGAATTTCAGGTCAATAGCCTCACAAAATTCTTATTTAATAAATATGGCTTTGAGGCATTTATAAAAGGAGAGGAGTTGCCAGATGATATAAATACAAGCACTAACAACTGTAATACACTTTATGCAGACGCAACCAGCAGTGGTTTTTTAAGTACAAAAATTGTACTGACTCTGGCAGATTGTATGGGTAAAGTCGTTTACACCTCACCAGAAGGGAAAAGTAAGATAAAAGAATATAAAGAAGCTTATCACGAGGCCATGCGCGACGCTTTTGCAGATATAGCAGAAATGGACTATGAGTATACTGGCAGTGCAATGACAGCTCGAGGCGAAACATCAGCACCAACTGTTAGCGCTACCAGCCCACAAGCAGTTACTGAAGCCGAAACGCCTAAAACAGTAGTTGTTTCTAGTTACGAGAAAGTAGAAAAGCCGGTAAATATTGTTGAAAATCAACCAAAAGAGGTACAAAATCAGCCTGAAGAGACAGTAAAATCGCCTGAGAAAATTGAAATTTCTACAGCAGCTCAAACCCCTGCTAAGAACTATACCAGTACCGATGGAAGCTATAAATTACAACTTACAGAAAAAGGCTTTGATATTTATGAAGGCGAAAACAAAATAGGTAGCGCCTCTAAAACGGCAGCTGGCTCCTATTTTGTAAATACGTCTCAATTTGCGGGTGTTGGTTATATAAATGCCGAAGGAGAATTTGTTGTAGAACGAGAAATTAAAGGTGTTTCAGGTTTAGTAAAAATGATCTTCAGCAGTAACTAATAATTATATTTATCATCCCATCTCGATTTTAGGAACTTGCGAATACCTTCTTCACGGGCATTGTTTCCCGGCTCATAGAACTTCGTATTTTTCACCTCATTGGGTAAATATTCCTGATTTGCAAAGTTACCAGCTCCGTTATGCGCATATTGATAGTCTGCACCATAACCCAGGTCTTTCATAAGTTTTGTAGGAGCGTTACGTAAGTGAAGGGGAACAGGCAGATTTCCTGTTTGCTTAACGAGTTGTTGAGCCTTGTTTATAGCCATATAAGATGCATTGCTTTTAGGAGAGGTGGCCAGATAGGTCACGCATTGACTCAAAATTATTCGAGCTTCCGGGTAACCAATTGTATTCACGCCTGCAAAAGTATTATTTGCTATCACCAATGCTGTGGGGTTTGCATTCCCAATATCTTCTGAAGCTAAAATAATAAGGCGTCTGGCAATAAATTTAAGATCTTCGCCACCTTCTATCATACGTGCTAACCAATAAACCGCTGCATTAGGATCACTGCCACGTATAGATTTTATAAATGCTGAAATGATGTCATAATGTTGTTCTCCGGTTTTATCATATAACACCGTATTTTGTTGTACTTTTTTGAGTACCATTTCATTGGTGATAACTACATCATTAGAAGCTTCAGTAGTTACAATGAGCTCAAAAATATTCAGCAGTTTTCTTGCGTCCCCACCACTTAGTCTTAAAAGCGCTTCCGTTTCTTTTAGTTCAATATTTTTTTTCGCAATAATGCAATCTTCTTTTATAGCTCTTTTAATTAGAGCCTTAAGATCGTCTGCAGAAAATGGTTTAAGAATGTAAACCTGACAGCGAGAAAGCAGGGCGGGGATAACCTCAAAACTTGGGTTCTCTGTAGTTGCACCAATAAGTGTTACCCAACCTTTTTCTACTGCACCTAGCAGTGAGTCCTGCTGGGATTTACTAAATCTATGAATCTCATCTATAAAAAGTATAGGGTTCTTCTGTGTAAATAGTCCGCCAGAAGATTTTGCCTTTTCAATTACCTCGCGTACATCTTTTACGCCGCTATTGATTGCGCTAAGCGTATAGAACGGTCTTTTTGATTCTTCTGCGATAATGGTGGCTAAAGTGGTTTTGCCCACACCAGGAGGTCCCCAAAGGATAATTGAAGGTATAATTCCGGCATTTATGGCAACAGTTAATGAGCCATCTTTGCCTACAAGATGATCCTGACTAAGATAGTCACTAAGTTGTCGAGGTCTTAATCGTTCAGCTAGAGGTGCGTTCATGGTTTAAAATTATCCAATTTTTATAAGGTAATATGACATAGTTGCCAGTTTTCTTTTTTGGTCAAAATGTTGCTATACTAACGTATGAATTTTAAAGATGATATGGGGGATTTTAAATTTACAAACCGGGTGATCCTCTATCCCGTTCTTTTTGTTCTGCTTATGTGGCTGGTGTTTTGGGCAGAGCTAAAGCTTAATTTAGATTTTACTAGTTATGGAGTATTACCTCGAACCCTTTCCGGACTACGTGGTATTTTTTTCGCTCCTTTTATTCATGCAAATTTGAATCATTTGCTAAGTAATAGTTTACCTGTATTGTTACTAATGGCAGGGCTTTTCTATTTCTATCAAAGAGTCGCACTTACAGTAATATGCTTACTGTTTTTGTTAACAGGAATAGGAACCTGGAGTGTAGGAAGAGAAGCTTACCATATAGGAGCTAGTGGAATCGTTTATGGTCTTGCATCCTTTTTATTTTTTAAAGGTATCTGGGCGAGACACTATCGCCTTACGGCTTTTTCGCTTGTGGTGGTTTTCATCTACGGAAGCCTTGTCTGGGGTGTTATGCCTATAGATTCTGAAATGAGTTGGGAAGGACATTTGTCAGGCTTTTTATCCGGATTTGGATTAGCTTTTCTAATTAAAAATAGAATAGCCAAGCCAAAAAAATATGATTGGGAAAAAGAGGATTTTAATCCGGAAACAGATCCTTTTCTAAGACAATTTGATGAACAGGGTAATTTTATAGATCCTGTTTACGAAGATGAATCTGTAGAGGATGAATTAGACGATTAATTAAAACCTTTGTCTTACCACTTCATATAAAAAAGCTCCACAAGCTACAGAAACATTTAATGAACTTATTTTTCCGCTCATTGGTAGTTTAGCTTTGTCATCTACAAGCTTTAATAAACCTTGTGTAACGCCTTTCCCTTCACTTCCCATTATAATTGCGGTAGGTTTAGTAAAATCTACATCATAAATTAATTTGTCCGCTTTTTCGGTAGCTGCAAGCACTTGTACTCCGGATCCTTGTAAATAGAACAAAGCATCCTTAAGGTGATCAACTTTACAAATGGGTAGATTGAAAATAGCCCCCGCTGATGTCTTAACTGTGTCTTCTGTAACCGGCGCTCCACCAGATTTTGGTATAATAATAGCGTCAACTCCCGTGCATTCTGCAGTTCTAATAATAGCTCCAAAGTTACGAACGTCTGTAAGTTGGTCAAGCAAAAGAAATAGTGCTGGTTTTTCTGCTGCTAGAATAGCTTCAGCTGTGGCTTCAAAATTCGCGAATTGAATAGGGGAGATAGTAGCTATTGCTCCCTGATGATTTTGGTCAGATAGCTTATGTAATTTTTCAGGCGGAACATAGGAAACTGAGATGCCTTCTGTTTGTATTAATCCTTCTAGCTGCTTTGATAAGGGATTAGTAAGATCTTTTTGAAGATATATTTTGCCTATTTCCTTACCTGCTTTAATGGCTTCAATAATAGCGCGTGTGCCGTAGATTTTTTGATTCATGCAGCAAATGTATGAAACTTATAAAATGAATGGTGTATAGCTTTAAAAATAAAAAGGCCTGTGAAGAATTTCTTCACAGGCCTGAATATAATTTATTCTACGAACTAATTAGTTCACATCCCAGAATACCGGTGTTTGTTGATCATCACCACCTATTGCAGAAGATGCGTTAATGTAATTATCTACATTTAAGTTTTGCTCATCTACAGGGTACGTAAAGCGCAATGGTACCGGAGTTTCATACTCTTCTGGTATTGCTAATTCAGGAGCATCAAATTTTCTCCATACAGACCAACCTTGGAATGGGTTGTCAAACATTGCGATCCAGAATTGTTTTGCTAATTGCTCTGAAGTGCCATCATAAGTCACGTCAGTCTGCGCAAGATAGTCCTCAGCAACAGTATCAGCAAAACCCCAGTATTCAATAGATGCTGTAACAGCAGCATTATAATGGCTTTCGCCGGTACCACCTACAGAATAAGTTAACTCAGCAGCACTTGCTAAGTTAAATTCAACCTCAGCATAATCAATTAAAATACCTTCTCTTGTAGGATCTAAGAAAGGATCTCCTATATGAGTATAAGAAGAATAGTTGTTACTACCTCCATATACACCACCAACGTATCCATCTTCAAGATTTTCATCAAAGTAAGCTTCTCTTCTTGGATCTTCTAATTCATTCATGTAATCTACAATTGTAGCAGATGCAAGAAAATCTGAACGACCACTTTGAACTAAATCAACCCAAAGTGGATTGGTATTAGGGTCATTACTTTGATAAACAACAGTAGCATTATCATCATTAGATGTGAATACACCAGCCGCAACAGCAGCTTCTACAGTCGCTTGTGATAGAGTAGCATTAACATCAGAAATTCTCATTCCTAATCTAAGACGCAATGAATTTGAAAATTTAATCCAAAGGTCCATATCTCCTCCGTATATAGCATCGGCTGATGTGTAACCAGTTCCTGCAGATAACATTGCATTAACTGAACCTAATCTTGCGATAAGATCCTCGTAGATAGCCATGTCGTCATCATATTCAGGAAGTGGGAATTCATCTGCTTGTATAGCTTGAGAATAAGGCACATCACCAAAGGTATCAACCAAAACGCTCCAAGCATAAACTTCGATCACTTCTAACTGCCCTAATCTAGCATTTATTTCACTTTGCTCAAGCTCTGTGTTTGCTGCTACTATTTTCTTGGCATCCTGAATATCAAAAATTACATCTCGGTATAATTCTGACCATACATTATCAGGGTTTTGTCTAGATGATAGATTATAATTAGGCTCATCTAAGTATGTAGTTGTTGTCCAGTACTGAGAAAGAAACCTGTAAAGTCCATCATTCACATTAGGACTAGCCATGTTGTCTGATAAGCTAACTGTCGCAGCTGTGAATAAAAACTCAGAGGACACTTCAGTTGGATTTTTTGGATCACGGTTGAGGTTTTCATAATCCTCATCACTTTGACATGACCAAAAGAATACAAGTGCTGTAAGAGCTACAATATATTTTTTCATAATTATTTTTATTAAAAGTTAAGTTTAAGGCTAGCACCAATTTCTCTCATTGTTGGGTAAGCACCAGATTGGTAACCTTGAATATTTCCTGAACTTAAACCAGCTTCAGGATCAGAATATGGAATGTTCTTATGGATGATCCACAGGTTTCTTCCTATGATTGAAATAGAACCTCTTGTAAATGGAACAACATCAAGAACTTTTTTACCAAAACTATAAGTAAGACTAGCTTCTCTTAGTTTAACGAATGAAGCATCATAAACGTGCCCTTCGTTAGCATCTCTACCATATCCATAAGGATTCCCATAATAATCTGTTCTAGCTCTTACAGTATTCGCAGAAGTGTTAGAAACTACGTATGTTCCGTCGTCGTTGTATGAAACATCACCCTGAACACCATCTAAGATCACACCACCACCATTAGCAATAGTATTTCTTATTGGGTTGCCAAGATCATTAGTTCCTACACTTTGATCATATAATCCTGTAGCAAAACCATACCATGTGTCAAGAGAAAATACATCTCCTCCTTGTTGTACATCAATAAGGAAGCTAAGACTTAGGTTTTTGTAGTCAAAAGTGTTAGATACACCTCCTGTCCAGTCTGGCTGAATGTTACCAATGATGTAGTTTGCATTAGGAGTAGTCTCATAATAACCAGCATCAGTAATAACACGATTACCATCTGTATCATAAACATAAGCAGTACCTCTTATAGCTCCATATGGCTGACCTGGTGCAGCATTAATACTTACGCCACCCTGAAAGCTACCTAACTGAAGGTTGTTGATACCGTCTGTTAATTCAAGAACTGAACTTTTGTTTTTAGACCAGTTAATGTTCATGTTCCAGCTAAAATCTTCTGTTCTGATCGGGTTAAGACGTAACGAAACTTCCACACCCTTGTTTTCAATTGTACCTGCATTTAAAAGTTTTGATGTAAAACCTGTTGCTGTAGATACGGGTACGGGAGTAATTTGGTTTTCAGTTTTCGAGTTATAATAAGAAACGTCAAAACCTATTCTTCTATCAAGAATATTTCCTTCAAGACCAAATTCATATGATTTCATGCGCTCTGGCTTCAAATCAGGATTAGCTAGCTGTGAGTTGTTACTAGCCCAACCCGCACCGTCAAAAGGAGCAGAAATTGAATAAGTATTAAATACTCTGTAAGGACTTGTGTCGTTACCTACTTCTGCATAGTTAGCTCTTAGTTTAGCAAAGTTTAACCAGTTTGCTTCAATCACATTAGATAAAAGAACACTAGTAGATACCGAAGGATAATAAAAAGTATTGTTTTCCATAGGAAGAGTAGAAGAACGGTCTCTTCTAATAGTACCTTCTACAAAGTAAGTGTTTAAATAACCTACACCTGCTCTGGCATAAACACCGTCAAGCATTCTCTTCATGTCATACTCATCAGGTGGGTTCATAGGGCTTGCACTGTTGCTTAAAGCATAAAAACCAGGTGCATTAAGACCACCGTTTGTGCTGGCAAGAATATAATTTCTTTCGTTTCTACGAAGGTTAACCCCAAGGTTACCATCTAAGTTTAAATCGTCTGTAATATCCTTGTTGAAATTAAGAATAAGATCGTAGTTATATTCAGCAGCTCTGTTATTGAATCTGCTATACTTAGCCACATCTGCGCTTCCTACGTTAATTCTTTCTTCTTGTAATTCTTCGTATGTGTCAAAAGTAAATCTACCCAATACGCTAAAAACGTCGCTTATCTCGTAATTAAGATTTATGTTACCAAAATATCTGTTTCGAGTGTCAGTTTCGTAATTTTCGTATAAAACCCAATATGGGTTATCTGAATAAATAGGAGAAAGATCATTTGGACCATTTGGATTCCATGTGATGTTTTCTCTTGTAGCAAAGTAAGCATCTCTTTGCTCGTATACATCTACGTTAGTTTGAGACCATTGTCTAAACTGTTGCATGATGTTTTGAGCGCTATATCCCGTACCGTAACGTCCTTTACCATCAGTTTTAGTAAATGTTACGTTGGTTTGAGCGCTAAATTTGTCAGTAAAATCGTGAGAACCACTAAATTTAATAGTGTTTCTTTTAATGTTACTATTAGGCAGGTTACCTTCTTGATTAAAATGAGTTGCACTCACACGGAATGAACTTACATCTGTACCTCCGTCTAAAGCAACAGAATTAATTGATGTATATCCTGTTTTCCAGATATCGTTTGGCGTGTGTCGAGCCGCTACCCAAGGAGTAGCTTGTTGATAAGTATCTAGTTGAGGATAAAGAGAGTTCCATTGATAAACCATTCTGTTAGGATCGAATGCAGCACCAAAAGAAGCATCTTCCGTAAATGGAGTTGTTTCATCAAGATTTCCGTCACCATCTATATCAGAAAGATTGAAATACCCATCTTCAGAAGCATAGTAAGCACCATAACCAGCACCATATTGGTCTTGATATGTAGGAAGAGTTTCCTTATTCACATCAGACATCATAAGGCTTGAAGTAACTGCTATGCCAATTCCCTTGTTTTTGCTTCCTTTTTTAGTTTCAATTATAATTGCACCGTTTGCAGCTCTAGCACCATATAATGCGGTTGCAGCCGCACCTTTTAGTACGTTTATTGAAGCAATATCATCTGGGTTTATATCAGATGCTGCGTTACCATAATCGTAACCACCACGACCTGAAGATTGTCCCGTTCTGTTATTGTTTTCATTGCCTACAGGTGTACCGTCAATTACAAAAAGAGCTTGGTTATTACCTGTTAAAGATGAATTTCCACGTATAACAACGTTAGAAGATCCACCTAAGGTACCTGTGTTGGTAATTTTTAAACCAGCAACTTTACCTGATAGTGAATTCACGAAGTTTTGAGTGGGAACATCAGAAACTTCAGAACCATCAACTTGCTGAGTTGCATAACCCAGAGCTTTCTTGTCTCTCTTTATACCTAAAGCTGTAACAACAACCTCTTCCAGAGATTCTCCGGCTTTAAGTTGTACGTCTACGGTTGTAGATGAGCCTACTGTAACCTCTTCATCCCCAAATCCTATATAAGAGAAAGTAAGAACATCGCCTGTACTTGCTTCTATAGAATAGAGTCCGTCAAAATCTGTTTGGGTTCCTGTAGTTGTACCTTTAACTACAATGTTTACCCCTGGAAGTGGTGCCCCGTTATCATCGGTAACCGTTCCAGAAATTGTTTTGGTTTGCGCAAAAGAAATTTGCACAACCAACGCTAAGAATAGCGTGAAAATTCCACTAAACTTTGTTTTCATGTTTTATAATTTATTTGAATTAGCCGCGCCAAAAGTGCTATTTTTCAATTACAAAAAAAAATATAAAAACACTTTTTTAAGTCATTTTAAGAATTTAACAGTTAATAAATCCTTAAATAAAGTGAGAATTAGGTTACGTTTTTGTGAACAAATGTTTTGGTAAGAACACTATTTCAAGGATATATGATCATAATTGATGATGATTTGATAATCTTGAAATCTGGTTGCGTTTTGTGATAAAATTAATTGGAAGTAAATTAAAAATAATGCATAAAACTTAACTGAAAATTTTCGCTCATTTTCAATAAACGGAAGATGTATTTTATAATTTTTGTGAGTTTAGTAATTTGACCAAGGATATAAAATCAGATTCATTTTTAAAGTTGAGATTATTGTCTTTAATTAAATTTTTAATGATTTTCTGTTTCTCATTTGAAAAAGTCTTAGGTATGTCTTTTTTTTTCTCTATGTAAGTTAGCTTAATTGAGGGGCCACTTAAAAAATAATCAATGTAGGTTGTGAATCTGCTTGGTATAGGGTTTACCATAGAATTTGCTGCTGGCTTACCTTCTTTGTATTTCGTGTAAGTATGTGTGAAGACGGAATATGTTCCACCTTCTATTAGTTTAAAATAACCAGTCGCTTCTTTTTTGTCTTTTTTGAAAGTTCTGAGTGTATATATCGCCTTGTCACTTACAAGAGTTAAGTCAAAATCTTTTATTAGGGCTTTGTACTCTTCTTCTGGTAAAAGAGTTTCCTTTATTTCTATTTCATCTGAGTAAGAATTGTATCTGTAGAAGAGACTTTTTAGGAGTTTGCCTTTGTAAAGTAGGTCACCCTTTGTAAAGCTTGCGTTTTCATATGGAGAACCTTGTATTTGGCCTATGTCATATTTAATTTCATCACCAGGATTTTGAATTTGGCTAAGTAGAAAGTCCATTGCAGGAGTTCTTCTTTGAAAATAATTAGCATATGGATCGCTCTCTACCATTCCTATCTGGGGGGCTTGAGCATCAACTTGTGCATATATAAAATTACCGGTGAGTGCACATAAGGTAAATGCGTAAAGCCTAAATTTTCTACAAAGTGTTGACATAGTTAAATGTATTAATTAAGTCTTTTTCTGATTTCAGATCGATTTTTGCCTCTTTGAGGAAGGTTTTGACCTCTTTTTGGAGGTTTTCTGGAAATTGGTCAATAAATTTTTGTCTTCGCTGGTTTACATATAGGATTATAGGTTCACCGGGTCTCGAGAAGTAGTAATCTGTAAAATGAGTAAATCTGCTGGGTATGGGATTTACCATAGAATTGACAGCGGCTTTTCCTTCTGAAAACTTCACTGCTAATCGCCTGTACAAAGTATATTTTTGATTGTCAATAAGTGTAGTGAGATAGGCATTAATCGTTGAACCTTTATCATCAATAAATGTCCTGAATTTTAATAAATGCCCATTGTATACTAAATGTATATTTTTATCGACAAGAAAAATTTTATAAACTTCATCAGGGTCATTAGTTTCTTTAATTTCCATCTGACCGCGCCATGCATTGTAACGGATTAGATGTGTGCCTACGTATTCATCGCTGTAGTAAATCTGTGCAGGAATAAAATTTTCAATAGGATAGGGGGAGCCCACAGTTTCACCATCATAAAGAACTCTAGATTTGCCAGCCTCTCTAATTATCTTACTTAAGTTACCGTCTGAATTTCTTGAGAATAACGGATTACCGCCAGATACGCCTGGATTCAGCCCAGAAATTTGCGCATAATATTCATGTGTAAATAATACCAGGATTAAGGCAAGACTATATTTTAAGATATTTCTTTTCATAATTAAAAACAAAAGGAGGTTACCCATGTGGGATAACCTCCTTATTTAATATAAAAATTGGCTAAAAATGATCATTAATCGGGGCATATGCTTAATGCTATTTCACCTATTTCCGGACTCGGTCCTGCATCTGCGGCTATTTTACCATTAGGTGCAAATATTTGAAATGTTACTTCAGAATCCCAATCTCCAGAATTAAAAGTCATAGAGAAAGTTGAAGTGCCTTCAGGAACTGTGAAATCAAATGAACCAGAAGCGCCGTCATCTAGAGTATAGTCAGTAGTTACACCATCAATTTCTACTGTAATAGAAGCGCCATTCCATCCATCACCATAACTATCTTCAATTGTGACGCTATAATCACCTGCAATAGGTGAAGTAGGTGTGCAGTTAACACCTACGAGATATGAATATGGAGAAGTGAAAAAAGATCCTCCTGAAATAGTACCGCTAGCATCAGTATTAGTAAAAGACCTTCCGTCAGTAAGATTTAAAACCAAACGATATGTAAAGGTATCACCACCGCTATACTCTCCTGGTGAAAGACCTACAGCCGCAGCGGCAGCAGAAAGACTTGTTTCAAAAGTAATTCTGGGTAAACCATTTGGTCCTGTGGTAAAATCTGAAGGTTGAAGTGTAAGTAGTAATTGCTCTTCTACACTTATGTCTACAGGATCATCCTGATTATCTGTAAAAGATACTAAGACATCAACACTAGACATTAAACCTCCATCTTCAACATCTTGTTCTTCTAAAGTAACCGAGAATATGGACTCTGGATCAAAAGCATTGAAGTTGCTGCTATTTAAGCTTACTGTACGTAAGACAGCGCCTCTTGTAACTGTATCAAGAACATTATCTACCACCTTATCATCACTTGAACACGATGAATAAATGCCGGCAGATAATATTGCTATTATTATTGCTATTTTTTTCATTGTTTATCTTTTTTATTAGTTTCCTACTGGAAATCCCGGTGAAGCCGGATTATCATCCCAGAATACTTGTTGAGTTACAGATGCTTTCTGTTGTACAGAAGAGTTAGTGTTTGCAAAATTTGCCGGATATAAGAACGATCTTATAAATGCTCCGGGATTTGGCTCAAGGTTTGGCTCAATATCTGTAGGGTATCCTTCTCTTCTGTAGAAATTGTATGCGTCAATACCGTTCCCTTTAAGAGCTGTAAAGAACTGCTTCGCCATTATATTCCACTTTTCTTCGCTTCCAGCTGCGGTAAAAGATGCTTCAAGAGCATCCATGAATGCCGTAACATCATCTTCAGTTGGTTCGAAAGTAAGATCTGCATCTGGATCAACACTTCCAAATGTCATAACTTTTGAAATAGATTTTTCTGTACCATCAAGGATAAATGGCAATCCTGCAGCAGGACTAGTAAGCATTGCTGCTTCAGCTTGCCAGAAGGCTACCCATGAAGATAAAATAATAGGTGTAATTCCTGACCCACCACCACCGGCTCCTAATGCAATTTCATCAAATGAATCGTCATCAAATTTTCCTGCAACAGGATATACACCCGGAGCAGTTTTTAACAAACCATCTGGTGGTATACCAGAGTTATTACCATGGTTTCTGCCCCAGTAGCCATTAGGAAGAGTGCAGAATGCATAACCACCTGCAACATATTGCGCCGGGGGTGCTTGCAAAGAACAGTCTAGTGTTTCTTCATTGGGGTCTGTGCCATCAGAACCAGGTACCGTTTCGCTTTGACGATAAAAATAATAACGAATTCTAGGATCGTTTGATGTATCCATCATATCCATTAACCATACTGATTGATAATCATTAGCCCCGGTATTCTCATAATTGTCTGCATAGTTAGGGTGTCTGGTGTCTGGCTGAACCTGATTAGATCCCCAGGTAAATTGGAAATCTTCTGCTACTTCATCAATGTAATTTCCTGAAGCAATTATGCTGTTAAAAGCCGGAATGTTTCCTGTAGTAATATCTAATTTAAGCTTTAGCGTATTACATGCTTTTATCCAGTTGTCATAATCATAGTCGTAATAAAAATCATACTGGGGATCTGTCAACGCTTCAGCATTAAAATTTACTATAGCCTTATCTAATAAACTCAAAGCAGCGGCATACACATCTGCACCGCTATCTACAGCAGGGTTTAAGTTTTCTTCCGCATTAAGAGCTTCTGAATAAGGCACATCGCCAAAGTAGTCTACCATTAGAGTAATCGTATAAGCTTCGATAAACTGACCTATTGCAATATGTTTAGTAAGGCCAGCTTCTTCTGCAAGAACATTCATGTCTGCAATGTTCTTTAAAATTCCCTGATAGGCGCGTTGCCAGTTTGTATCAAACCCAGAGGGTGAGTACGCATTCTGATAGTTACGACTACCCATGTTTTCAATTCTTGTTACTTCGGCGCCTGTTTCTCCTAATGACTCGACAAGTCTTGCAAAGTTTATCTGTACCGCATTTAAGTAAAAATCAGGATCAGCCTGAGCGGGTGTCAAATTATTAGGATCGTCACTAAGATTCAATTCGCTTGTTTCGCACGAATTAAAAAATAGTGCTCCTATCAAAGCGATAGAAAAATATGTAAATATTTTTTTCATGATCAATTTGTTTTTTTTTAATTAAAATGTAGCTTTTATACTGAAGCCATATCTCTTAGAGCTTGGTCCGTTCAGGTAGTCAAAACCTCTACCATTACCTACACCCACACCTGCCACATTAGGGTCAAAGTTGGTTCCGTCTGGCATATTAACTGCATCATACCACATGTTATAGCCAGATAAAGTAATGCTAAATGAGCCAAATGGTGTTCTGTCTAATAATCGAGTAGGAACAGAATATCCTAATGATATTTCTTGCAGTCTAATAACAGTTGCATCATAAACTCCTAATTCATCAGGACCAAATACCACATTATTGAAGTAAAATGCCGAGTTGTTAATTTGTACAGTATTAGGTGTGCCGTCAGCCTGTACTCCGGGTAGAATATAACTGTTTAGGCGATCATCTGTATCAGTTGTTAATCCTCGTCCTAATAACGAAGAAACAGTTCTTGTATAAATATCTCCACCTTGTGTATAATTTACTAAGAAATTAAAGCTGAAATTTTTATAGCTAATGCTGTTACCTACGTTTAGCTGCCAGTCTGGATTAGGATCACCTATTTTGTAAGTGCCTGCTTCTACCACATAATCACCGGCACCGTTTACTACATAATTGTCATTTTCATCACGCTGAATACGGCTACCTACGATTATTCCTAAAGGTTCACCAACTACAGCAGCATTACCTAAGTCGCTAAAACCGGCATATACAACAATATCGGTGTCAAGACCAAGATCTGTAACCTCAGATTCATTAGTCGTCCAGTTTGCATTGATGTTCCAGTTAAAATCGTCTTTACTGTCCGCAGTAAAAATGTCAAGACCTAAATCAACTTCAAAACCATGTGCTTTAATTTCTCCCACATTGGTTTTGGTAAGGGTGTATCCAGTTGATGGATCAAGAGGGCGATCTACAATTAAGTCTTTTGTTGTTCTTGTGTAGTATGAAGCATCAAGCGAAAGTCTGTTATTTAATAAGCGAGATTCGACACCAACCTCAATTTCAGTAAGAAGTTCGGGCTGAAGATTGGGGTTTCCTAAGCGATCTGCGCTTGTATTTGTTACTACATCAGTTCCAGAACCGTCTTGAAAAGCTTGAGTGTTCAAACTTAAAGTTGCTGCTACAGGGTATCCAGTTGGGAAGTTAGCAGATGTACCGTAACCACCTCTTAATTTTAAGTAGTTGATACCGCCCTGGCTTTTAAGACCTTCAAATATTCTTGTCGGAATTAAGGAAACACTTGCGCTAGGATAAAATATTGATCTGTTGTCTGAGGCTAAGTTAGAAACCCAGTCATTTCTTCCTGCCAGTGTTAAATAAACCATACGATCATAATCCAAATCTAACTGCCCATACATACCGGCTATGTTACGTTCCTGATATCTCTGGATCTCATCTTGTAATTGAAAGTTGTAATGTCTCAATACACCAAAAACCTGTTGGCCCGAACTCGAAACGCCATTTTGATCAAATACTTCACGTCTTGTTGTTGCCCCGGTATTAAAGCTAAAACCAATTAACTCAGATAATTCATATTGACCCGTAAGGATAATATTATGATCATTGATCGTGTTAGTATTATTCCAGGTTTCATAAATACCACTTTGTGTGGCAACGCTTCCGCCTACACCACCTTTATTTTGAGAGTTAGTATTGTTCTCACTATACACATCAAGACCAAAACGATACGTAAGATTTAGATTATCATTTATATCGTAAGTAAATGATGCATTCCCAAAAACCCGATTTGTTACCTGACTGGTCTGCGCATTTGCCACCGTCCACAATGGGTGCTGAATGTCATTTCCCTGGCGATAGTAAACACTAGAGTGGTCTACGGGACTTTCATAAGGCAGGCTTTGGATATCTACACTTCTGGGTGTATAGAAAAGGTTGGCAAAAATTGATGAACCTTCGCCAAAAACACTGTTACCAGTACTTGCTGCTACAGGTGGAGATTTAAAATCTGTTTTTGCATAGTTCATTGTACCTGAAAAGGAGAATTTGTTAGAAAGAATAGCTTTTCCTCCCATACCTAATGTGTATCGACGCAGGTTGTTACCAGGTGTAAAACCTTCATCATCTAAATGGCCAAAGTTTGCATTATACGATACTTTGCCGTTATCTGAAGATCCTGAGAAGTTTACAGAATTAGTTTTTACTACGCCTGTGCGAAAGAATTTTTCAACACTGTTGTAAGGCTTCCAGTCATAACGCACTCCTTGAAATTCAGGGAATGCAGCTTGAACTGACGAGGTTGATGTTGAGTAAGGATGAGCAACAGTTCCATTTTCATCTATGGCAGCCTGACCGCCCCAACCTGCTACGCCTTCTTCTTCAAATGAAGGGCCCCAGTTACTGAAAAACCACCCAAAGGCCTGGTCAAAACCGTTGCCGTATTTGTTTGTATAGTCGGGAAGAGAGGCTATCTCATTAAAAAAAACGGAACTACTTACAGTAATTTCGCTCTTTTTCATAGCATTTCCAGCTGCACCGTTTTTGGTAGTGATAAGGATAACCCCGTTTCTACCAGCTGTACCATATAGTGTAGCTGCTGCTAAACCTTTAAGAACATTTACACTTGCAATGTTATTAGGGTCAAGATCAAGAAATCTACTTGAGCCATTGTTACCATCTACAAAATCTCCCTGACTGTTAGTGTCACTGGCAAAAGGGACGCCATCAACTATGAATAATGGTTGATTACTGCCGCTAAAGCTACTCAATCCGCGTATTACAATGTTTGTCCCTGATCCAGATAAACCACTTTGGGCGGTAATATTCACACCAGAGGCTTTACCAGAAAGAATACGACCTACGTCGCCTTCAGCACGCTGTTCCAGTTGCTCATTGTCAACTTCAGAAACCGCATATCCTAATGCTTGTTTTTCTTTACGGATTCCCTGTGCAGTTACAACCACTTCTTCCAGAGCTTCTCCTGCAGCCATTGCTACATCTATTCGATCTGCCGGGCCTACAATAATTTGTTGAGGGGCAAAACCCACGTAACTAAATGTCAGGACATCACCAATAGTAGCTTGAATGGAATAATTTCCATTAAAGTCACTTTGTGTACCTGTTGAGGATCCTTCGACGACAATGTTCACTCCCGGGAGAGGTACTCCACTGTCGTCACTTACCGTACCGGTAATTGTTTTTGTTTGTGCATACGAGAGTTGCACTACCAACGCAAGAAAAAGCGTCAGCATTCCACTAAACTTTGTTTTCATGTTCTTGATTTATTTGAATTAGCCACGTCAAAAATCAAGATAAAAAGTTAAATGACCAATAATTTATTCATTATATTTTTAATTATTGTTAATATAACGATATAGTAGTGTTAAAAATTCTTAATTTGATGAATAATTATCAATTTAATCTCTATTTATTAAAAATGGCTGCCCTTTTGGAGCAGCCATATCTAGTTAATTATCTGAAAAATGGATTAATAACCGTCGTTTTGGGTAATATTTGAATTAGCATCTACCTCTGCCTGTGGAATGGGCCAGGCTAATCTGTGATCTCCATAGGGTATTGTACTCGTAAAATTTTGCTGTGTTGAAAATTTCGTAATATCCATTCCTGTTCTCAAGAGGTCATCATATCTCATGCCTTCAAATATGAATTCTTTTCTTCTTTCGAGAAGTAAATCATCTTTGGTTAGGGTTGTATATGATGAAGCATTTCTGTTTGATGTAATCGTATTGATCTGCACTATGGCTGCTGCTGTATTACCCGTTTCAAAAAGTGCTTCGGCGTAGTTTAAAATCACTTCCTCATATCTTAATACGCCTACGTTGTCATAACCCTGGTTATCTGGATACTTTCCTATATTTCTAAGCATATCTCCCTCATAACCTAATATATCTGCTCTTACATCACCATCTTCGTATAGATCAATTACGTTATCAATGACCTGTACATCACCGTAGCTTCCACCACTTGTAGTTCGATATATGTATGCTAATCCATTTATTCCCTGGTTATCTGTACTGTTAAAAGCAAGCTCGAATATGGAGTTAGCTGAGGAGTCTGAGCTAAAAGAGCTAACAAAATTACTGGCTGGGATTATAGAGTAATCTCCAGAATTGATCACTGCTTCAGAAGCACTAATTGCTCTTGACCACATGCTAAAATAAGTAGCTACTCGAGACTCTATAGCCTTGGCAGTATACTTAGACATAAACTCTTTACTACTATCGTAAAAATTCTCGTCCATGAGACTGAATGCCGTGTCTAGGTCTGCAAATATCATAGCCATATCTTCATCAATTGTATTTCTGGCTGGGAAGAGATCTTCTCCTTTAAATTCAGTTACATAGGGTACGCCTAAAGTGCCGCCAGTATGCATCTGCCCATATTGTTTAAGAAGATCAAAATGTACAAGTGCTCTTATAGCGTATGCTTCACCTTTCATATGAGTCAAATAATCAAGATCTCCTGTCAAACCTGTTTCATCCTGGCTTATGATAATATTGGCACTCGCAATTACCCGATAAGCGTCATCCCAGAAAAAACCTGTATTGGCATTGTATGAAAACGAAGCTTCTGTGGTAAATCTTCCTGAGTTACCATTTGAGAAGGCGTTGTCTGTACGCACCTCATTATTTATAATATAGTCCCTGCCATAATAACCTGAACCCGTCATCCCGCTATATGCACCTTTAAGAAGGCCATATACATTAGTCACTGATGTAATTCCGCCTTCAACGGGCTTATTCTGTTCTGTAGAGGGATCAAGATCTTCTGTTGTGCATGCTCCTATGGTCATTGCAAACAGAAGAGCAAAAATTTTATATTTAAAATGTATATTTTTCATTTTCTTAGAATTTAAGATTTATACCAAAAATTAAAGATTTTACAGGAGGTGTTGTAAGCCTTGTAAAACCATCAGCGGCTGTCTCTGGATCATATTTTAGATTGTCATCTTTAACCCATGTAAACATGTTTGTTCCTCTTAAGAATACTCGCGCTGAGGTTAGTCCTATTGTTTCAATTAATTCTCCTTTAAAATTGTAACCAAATGTTATATTCTTAATTCTCATAAAATCCCCGTCATATAAAAATTTAGAATGTCTTTGCCATGGAAAAGTTGTTGCCTGAACTCGGCCAAAACGAGTTACATCGCCGGGCTCCTGCCATCTGTCGAGAATTGCGTCTACCCCTTGATAATAAAGTAAAGAATACAAGTCTATAGCATTCGTATAACGATGCCATTCTTCATATACTTTACTGCCGCCAGAATAATAAGCATTAGCATCTAAAAAGAAGCCGATATAATCTACGTGAAAATTAAGGCCAGCGGTGATTTTTGGTATTGCGCTTCCTCCTTGCCATTCACTTTCAGCATCATTAAAATTATTTGTTGTAGCACTACCTTCGCCTTCTGTATAGTATAACTCATCACCGTTTTCAGGATCAACTCCTGCCCATGTTGGCATATACCAGCCATAAACCGGATGGCCAGTTTCCACACGTTGAGTTTGTGTAGTGATATTTATTTCGTTGCCATTTGCATCGGTCGCAAGTTCAAGAACCTCATTTTTATTTGTAGCCAGATTACCTCCTATGGAAAGATTAAAATCTTCTGATTGAATTATATTAGTATTTAATTCAAATTCAAATCCCTTATTTTCCATACTACCAATATTCCTTGTCTGCTCATCAAAACCTGTTGTTAGAGAAAGAGGAACATCAAGCAAAAGATCTTTTGATTCTCTGCGGTAGTATGCCACACTTCCTGAAATTCTGTTTTGTAAAATGCCAAACTCGATCCCAACATCCAGAGTATGTGAAGTCTCCCAAGACAAATCACTGTTGCCAAATGTTCCCGGGTAAGAAGCTCCCTCCCCCGCATAGTCTGAATCATAATTTAATAATGCCTGATACTGGTTCAAATCAATATTAGCATTACCTGTAACTCCGTAAGAACCTCTTATCTTAAGATTATTAACAAATCCTATGTCTTTTACAAAATCTTCTTTAAAAATATTCCAGGCAACACCTACTGAACCAAAATCACCCCATCGATTGTCCTGCCCAAACCGAGAATTACCTTCGCGTCTGTAGGTACCATCAATTATATATTTACCATTAAAACCGCTATAATGTACCAAGCCTAAGTATGAGGCTACAGACCAATCATTATAATAAGAATTTGCTGAGGTTGGGTTACCTGCAGAATTTAAATTAGTAAGCCCATCATCAGAGAACGCGTCAGCAGTAGCTTGTAAATAATTAAATCTGTTTTTTTGATATTCCTGCAATGCAGTAAAATCGATAGATTGTTCATCATTTATATTCCATGTGTAATTCAATGAATTCTGAAACACATAATTTGCTCTGTTAGTATTAGCTACCTGTCCAGAACCATCGCTTCCGGCTCCGTCTCCCTCAATTCTGTTTCTATAGCGCTTGTAGTTGTAAACCTGAAGATCTATGCTTATTCTACTCGTAGCTGTCAAGCCTGTTATAGGAGTTTCCCAATCTAGAGAGTTGTTTGTAATAATTCTGGTGAGTTTGCTATCATCAATATCGTTTTGAGATATGTAAATAGGATTAGGTAGAGAAATATCTGTATTAAGTTCTCCATCTGCCGTGTAAGGTTGATCAATAGGGGGCATAAAGTATTTTACCGTTCTGGGAGATGAGAAATATGCACTTGTCTCAAGCAAACCGTCCTGATAGGAGTATGAGGCTTGATTTAAGGTGTTAAATCTCAGTTTCTCGGTAAGATTCTTAGTAAAATTTAAAGATCCAGAAATCCTGTCAAAATCAGATCCTATTACTGTTGCTTCCTGTTTAAAATATCCTATAGATGTAAAGAAATTATAAGTGTCGCCACCGCCGCTTGCAGAGAGATTGTATTCATATACCGGAGCATCATCGTTTGTAATATAATCTTCCCAATTGGCCTCTGGGCGCCCTGCCGCGTTCCATGTAACATAGTCTGTGCCGAATGTAGTAGGATTAGCTTCATAGAAATCTCGTGCCCCAGCTTCAGTAAAACCGTTGCTTTCGCCATATGTATTGTAAATAGCTTCATAAAAAAGCATTTCTCTTTCTGCTCCTGTTAATACATCAGGGCCGTGAGTGGCGTCATTTGAAAAACCAAAAGAAGAGCTAAAATTAAAAGTAGTCTTGCCTGCGGTACCGCTTTTAGTTGTAATTACAATTACACCATTAGATCCCCGTGCCCCATACGCGGCTGTTGCAGAGGCATCTTTTAGTACAGTTATACTGGCGATGTTATTGCTATTAATACTAGAAAGGGGTGAAAGAGAGGATCCTGATGCCGCTACAGAAACGTCGCTATTGACCACAGGCACACCATCAATTACATATAATGGTTCATTACCAGCAGTTATTGAGCTAATACCCCTTATCCTGATATCTGAAGCAGATCCCGGGGTACCTGAATTATTATTAAATACCAGACCAGCAACCTTACCTTGCAGCACCTGATCAACACTAGCTACGGGAACTTGCTCTATCTGTTCAGATTCCACTTGAACGGTGGAGCCTGTAAGTTCTGTTTTGCGAGTTGATGAATAGCCCAGAACGACTATTTCTTCAAGCGCCTCGCCAGCAGCCATCTCGACGTCCATGCGATTACCAATGCCTACAGTCACCTCCTGTGGGGCAAAGCCTATGTAACTAAAAGTTAAAATATCGCCTTCTGATGCGGCAATAGAAAAGTTGCCATCAAAATCTGTTTGCGTCCCTTGGGATGAATTTTTAACGACAATATTAACACCCGGCAGGGGCATTCCATTATCGTCTGTCACGGTTCCCGTGATTGTTTTTGTTTGTGCAAATACAGTTTGCACTGCCAATACCAGAAATAGTATTAGCATTTTGGAGAGTAGTTTTTTCATTTATGATTTATTTGAAATTAGCCATCATAAAAATGTGCATTAAAAATCAAATAATCAACGAGTAATTGATTGATGTTTAATATTTTAACAATATAACGTTGTAGTATCCTGTTAAAAAGTGTTAAAATGAAGAAAGAATGCTGACGTGAAGAATTGTGTTTGAAAATTTAAAAGAATTATTTTTTTGTATTCCGTTTGCGAGGTTGATATTTAAAATTCCTGCACCTGTAGAAAGACCAGTACCCAGACCTAAACTGTATATTAGATCTTCCTGCTGTAAATTCTTATTTTCAAAATATGCCACATCAAAGATTGTATGTAAGTACAGTGATGGATTAGGCAGGAAGGCAAATTCTGTACGAAAGGCAGTGTAAAAATTTGCATTAATACTATTTTCTTTAAAACCTCTTATACTATTAATACCGCCAAATCTGAATAATTCATTTGTGAAATAGGTGTCAGAAGAAAGGGATTTGGTAGTGTTTCCCGTATAAATTTTAAATTTTTTGTTTATTGAAAATGTGTATTCACTTAAAGCTTCAATGAGCAGTTGTTCACTTTTCTCGCTATCTGTATTTCTATTACCAATACCGGCATTTAGTTTAAATTGATAAAGAGTAGGCAGAAACTTAATAACAGATGGCTGTAATATTGAAAGACCTCCACTTATGAAAGTTTTTTTATAATCCCCTATATCTGTATTTGAAATTTCCTGATTAGTTAGGTCGTCTGAGGTTTCAAAAAGTGCACCTGCAGTAAATCGCATTTTGTAGTTTAGTTGATAAAACAGGGAAAGTTGCTGTCGTGTGTTAGAGTAGGTAGTATCTTTTCTGAAAAGATTTAAATTAAAATCTGCGCCTATGGGAGATCGAAATAGAAAAGGTAGCTCCAGATTAATATTTAAAGCTTGCTGATCATTCCCGTCACTTTTAAATTGAAGATCCAGGCGTTCACCGTAATTCAAATTATTAATAAGTTGAAGGTTAAGATAACCATCCAGTCGTAATTTTCCAGTTTCTTCATCTGAGCGAAAACCAAGAAGACCATCAAAATTATTTGCTCCGGCCTTATCTAGGTATAAATAAAGAGAAGTGCTGTCTTTAGTAAAAAGTACTTCTGCACTGCGTGCCTGATTTATGAATGGCAGATTATTGAGAAGTTCAGTTTTAGATATTATTTTTTCTTCATAATATACTTCTCCCTTTTTTATATGAGCATAATTCTCTAAATACGAATTTGGAAATTTTTCATATCCTCTTATAACTACGTTATCCAGAGTGCGCTCTTTTTCACGATTTACAACCAGGTCTGCAATTAAGTGATTGTTTTGGCGGGTAATATTCTTTAGCTGAAACGAAGTAAGCGGGTGACCATTTTGTGCCTCTAACTTTGTGAATTGATAAAAAATACTTTCAACGTCTTTTGCAGAAATTGTGAAGGAGTTATCATTATAGGCTAACTCTATCTGTTTGAGATATTTCGTTAAATAAGAATCGGTGAAATTAATATGAATATCGGCATTTTGAGGGCCAAAATCGGCTGTTACATTGTAGATAGTATCATTTTTCGCTTTAAGCTCACCAAATTTAATGTCAAAGTAACCCGCTTGCTTTAATGAATCTTTGTATTGCGTTAGAGCTTTTTGAAGAGCAGAAATTTCGGTAAATTTTTCATTCCTAATTATAGAATCTTTTTGACTTTTCGCGTTTATAATATTGAGCTGCAGATTCTGACCCATAACGGGCAGGGTAGCGGTCAGGCAAAAGAAAGCAATAGCTAAAATCTGAAAAATGGGCTTCAAAAGCAGGTTTTTATGCAATAAATAACGATTTTTTAAGTGAATAAATGTACACTAGAAAAAAGATTGTACAAATCCCTTTGAAAATTAATCAATTAAGGTTTGATTAAGTGGAATTTATTTATACCTTTGCCAGCCCTTAGAACAGGGGTTGTTATATTTAAACTATAATTAGGTAAAAGAAATTATGCCAACAATTTCACAATTAGTACGAAAAGGAAGAGCCAAAATAACCAAGAAGAGTAAATCGGCTGCTTTAGATTCGTGCCCACAACGCCGCGGGGTTTGTACCCGTGTGTACACTACTACACCTAAGAAACCTAACTCAGCTATGCGTAAAGTAGCTCGTGTGAGGTTAACTAATGGTAAGGAAGTGAACGCATACATAGGTGGTGAGGGTCACAATTTACAAGAGCACTCGATAGTATTGGTTAGAGGTGGAAGGGTGAAGGATTTGCCTGGTGTTAGATACCATATCGTTCGTGGAGCTTTGGATACCGCAGGTGTGCAAGGAAGACTACAACGTAGATCTAAATACGGAGCAAAACGCCCTAAAAAGTAATTAAGAAAACTTTTAAAGAGAAGTAATGAGAAAAAGACAGGCCAAAAAAAGACCACTTTTACCAGATCCGCGCTTTAACGATCAGTTAGTAACTCGTTTCGTTAACATGATGATGTGGGACGGTAAGAAGTCGGTGGCTTTTAAAATCTTCTATGATGCAATGGATATTGTGGAGGAGAAAAAGAACAATGATGAGAAAACATCATTAGAGATCTGGAAAGATGCGCTTTCAAACGTTATGCCTCACGTAGAAGTGCGTAGTCGTAGAGTAGGTGGTGCTACATTTCAGATTCCTATGCAAATACGCCCAGATCGCAAGATTTCGACTGCGATGAAGTGGTTAATTAGCTATTCGCGTAAGCGTAATGAGAAATCAATGGCTTCTAAATTAGCTGCTGAGGTTTTAGCTGCTGCTAAAGAAGAAGGTGCTGCTGTTAAGAAGCGCGTTGATACACATAAAATGGCAGAAGCAAATAAAGCATTCTCTCACTTTAGATTCTAGAAAATAAAATGGCACAAAGAGATTTAAAATTTACAAGGAATATAGGGATTGCTGCGCATATTGATGCTGGTAAAACTACCACAACAGAGCGTATACTTTACTATACTGGTGTTAGTCACAAGATAGGTGAAGTACATGATGGTGCAGCTACTATGGACTGGATGGAGCAAGAGCAGGAGCGTGGTATTACAATTACCTCTGCTGCAACGACTTGTTCTTGGAAGTTCCCAATGGAAAATGCCCAGCCTACTCCTGATTCGAAAGATTACCATTTTAATATTATAGATACTCCGGGACACGTTGACTTTACTGTAGAAGTAAACCGTTCTTTAAGAGTTCTTGATGGTTTAGTTTTCTTGTTTAGTGCAGTTGATGGTGTTGAGCCACAATCTGAAACTAACTGGAGACTTGCAGATAATTATCACGTACCTCGTATTGGTTTTGTGAATAAGATGGACCGTTCTGGGTCTAACTTCCTTGCTGTATGCCAGCAGGTAAAAGATATGTTGAAGTCTAATGCTGTGCCTATTGTTTTAAACATTGGGGATGAAGCAGACTTTAAAGGTATTATAGATTTAGTTAAGAACCGTGCTATAGTATGGCATGATGAAACTCAGGGAGCTACTTTCGATGTGATCGATATTCCTGAGGATATGAAAGAGGAGGCAAGAAAATATCGTGCTCTGCTTATCGAAGAGGTGGCAGCTTATGATGAGAACTTGCTAGAGAAATTCATGGAAGATGAAGATTCTATTACAGAAGATGAAGTGCATGCTGCTCTTCGCGCTGCTGTTATGGATATGTCTATCATCCCAATGATTTGCGGTTCTGCTTTTAAAAATAAAGGTGTTCAATTTTTACTTGATGCTGTATGTCGTTATTTACCTTCGCCGGTAGATAAAGAAGGTATTATAGGTATTAATCCTGACACTGAAAAAGAAGAATTACGTAAGCCTGATGTTACTGCTCCTTTTGCTGCATTAGCATTTAAGATTGCTACAGATCCTTTTGTTGGTCGTCTTGCATTCTTCCGTGCTTATTCTGGTCGTCTTGAGGCTGGTTCTTATATCTTGAACAACCGTTCAGGTAAAAAGGAACGTATCTCTCGTATTTATCAGATGCACTCAAACAAGCAAAACGCTATTGATTTTATTGAAGCTGGAGATATAGGTGCAGCTGTAGGTTTTAAGGATATTAAGACAGGTGATACTATGTCTGATGAGAAGCATCCTATTGTTCTTGAGAGCATGGACTTCCCAGACCCTGTAATTGGTATAGCTGTAGAGCCTAAAACAAAAGCTGATGTAGATAAGCTAGGAATGGCTCTGTCTAAATTGGCTGAAGAAGATCCAACCTTCCAGGTTCGTACTGATGAGGCTTCTGGTCAAACTATTATATCTGGTATGGGTGAGCTTCACCTTGATATCATTGTAGACCGTCTTAGACGTGAGTTTAAGGTAGAGGTTAATCAAGGTCAGCCACAGGTTGAGTATAAAGAAGCTATCACGCGCGCTGCAGATCACAGAGAGGTTTATAAAAAACAATCTGGTGGTCGTGGTAAATTTGCTGATATCGTATTTACGCTTGAGCCCGCAGAAGAAGGCAAAATAGGTCTTGAGTTTGTTAACGCTATTAAAGGTGGTAACGTTCCTAAAGAATATATCCCTTCTGTAGAGAAAGGATTTAAGCAAGCTATGATCAATGGTCCTCTTGCAGGATTTGAGGTTGATAGTATGAAAGTAACTCTTAAAGACGGTTCTTTCCACCCTGTGGATTCAGATGCTCTTTCTTTTGAGTTAGCTGCAAAAATGGGCTTTAAAGCTGTTGCAAAACAAGCTGGAGCTGTTATTCTTGAGCCTATTATGAAGCTTGAGGTTATTACTCCTGAAGAAAACATGGGTGATATTGTAGGTGACTTGAACAGACGTCGTGGTCAAATGAACAGTATGGGTGATCGTGCCGGTGCTAAAGTAGTTAAGGCTTCTGTGCCACTTTCTGAAATGTTTGGTTACGTAACTACTTTGCGTACTCTTTCATCAGGTCGTGCAACGTCAACTATGGAGTTTTCACACTATGCAGAAACGCCTGCTAATATTTCAGCAGATGTAATCGCTGCGGCTAAAGGAACTGCTAACGCTTAATTTACTAAGAAATGAGTCAGAAAATCAGAATTAAATTGAAATCTTACGATCACAACTTAGTAGATAAGTCTGCTGAGAAGATCGTAAAAACAGTAAAGAGTACCGGTGCTGTTGTAACCGGGCCAATACCTTTACCTACGCATAAAAAAATATTTACAGTGTTACGTTCTCCACACGTAAATAAGAAATCACGTGAACAGTTTGAGCTTAGCTCTTATAAGCGTTTACTTGATATCTATAGTTCTTCTTCAAAAACTATTGATGCTTTGATGAAGTTAGAACTTCCTAGTGGGGTAGAAGTAGAGATAAAAGTATAGTTATTTTATCTCAATTTTAGACTGCTGTCTGAAGTTACATGTCCTGAGCTGCGCGCAAGGGAAAAACGGTAAAAATACATTCAGGGTTGAAGGTATTTTGACCCTGTTTTTTTTAAGATATTTTCACCGGTAGGTGATTTAAATAAGTAAATAATCATTAATTAATAACTAAATATGTCTGGGTTAATTGGAAAAAAAGTAGGTATGACCAGCATCTTTGACGAGAACGGAAAGAATATTCCTTGTACTGTCATTCAGGCTGGACCCTGCGTTGTTACCCAAGTCAGAACCGAAGAGGTAGACGGGTATAAAGCCCTTCAACTTGGTTTCGATGACGCAAAGACTGCAAATAAATCTGCTGAAGGCCACGCCAAAAAAGCAGGAACAGTTGCAAAGCGTAAAGTTGCCGAGTTTAAGGAATTTGAGGATAATTATAATTTAGGAGACACTATTACTGTGGACGTCTTTAGAGAAGGAGAATTTGTCGATGTGGCAGGTACCTCTAAAGGTAAAGGTTTTCAGGGTGTAGTAAAGCGCCATGGATTTGGTGGTGTAGGTCAGTCTACTCACGGTCAACATAACCGTTTAAGAGCTCCTGGTTCTATTGGTGCGGCATCTTATCCTGCTCGCGTATTCAAAGGAATGCGCATGGCTGGACAAATGGGAGCTGAGAAAGTGAAAGTTCAAAATTTAAGAGTTTTAAAAGTGGTTGCAGATAAAAATCTGCTTGTTGTTAAAGGTTGTGTACCTGGTCACAAGAACTCTTATGTAATTATTGAGAAGTAATGAAACTAGCAGTTGTTGACATAAAAGGTAAAGAAACAGGTAGAGAGGTTGAACTTTCTAATGATGTTTTTGGTATTGAACCTAACAATCATGCCGTTTATTTAGATGTAAAGCAGTATCTGGCTAATAAAAGACAAGGTACTCACAAATCTAAGGAGCGTGCAGAGATTTCTGGAAGTACACGTAAGATTAAAAAGCAAAAAGGTACTGGTACAGCTCGTGCTGGTAGTATAAAGTCTCCTGTTTTCAAAGGAGGGGGTCGCGCTTTTGGTCCACGTCCACGTAACTATTCTTTTAAATTAAATAAAGGATTAAAGCGTTTAGCACGTCGTTCAGCTTTAACTATTAAGGCTAATGATAAGGCAATAACAGTAGTTGAGGATTTCAATTTTGAAACTCCTAAGACGAAAGATTTTATCAATGTTTTACAAGCTTTAGGGCTTGAGAATAAAAAATCTCTGTTTGTGTTGGGTGACACGAATAATAATGTATATTTGTCGTCACGCAATTTAAGGACCTCTGAAGTCGTAAAAAGCTCAGAATTAAGCACTTACAAAATTATGAATGTTCATAATGTTGTGTTTTTAGAAGGGTCTCTAGAAGAAATTGAGCAAACTTTAAATAAGTAAGCGTTATGAGTATTTTAATAAAACCCGTGATTACAGAAAAAGCTACAATGGATAGTGAGGTGAATAACCGCTATACATTTGAAGTGAATCCAGGTTCTAACAAGATTGAAATAAAAAATGCTGTTGAGGCATCTTATGGCGTTTCAGTTATTAAAGTAAGAACTATGAACGTCCGTCCAGATCGTAAAACTCGTTTTACAAAATCGGGAATGATCACTGGTAAAACAAAGTCTTTTAAGAAGGCTATTGTACAGGTGGCGGAAGGTGATACGATTGATTTTTATAGTAATATTTAAGACTAAAAAATGTCAGTAAGAAAATTAAAACCAATCACTCCAGGTCAGCGTTTTAGAGTAGTAAATGGGTTTGACGCCATTACTACTGATAAGCCGGAAAAAAGCCTTTTGGCTCCGAAGAAAAAATCTGGAGGTAGAAACAGTCAAGGTAAAATGACTATGCGCTACAAAGGTGGTGGTCATAAACAACGTTACCGTATTATTGATTTTAAACGTAACAAAACTGGAGTTCCTGCAACTGTTGCGTCTATAGAGTATGATCCTAACAGGACTGCTTTTATTGCTTTGTTGAATTATCAGGATGGTGAGAAGCGTTATATTATCGCTCCTAATGGTCTTCAGGTAGGGCAGAACATTGTCTCTGGTGAAGGTGTCGCTCCTGAAATTGGTAATGCAATGGCTTTATCAGATATTCCTTTGGGAACTATCATTTCTTGTATTGAACTACGTCCTGGTCAAGGAGCTATAATGGCGAGAAGTGCAGGTGCATTTGCTCAGCTTATGGCACGTGATGGTAAATTTGCTACTGTAAAATTACCGTCTGGTGAAACAAGATTAATTCTTGTTAACTGCATGGCTACAATAGGTGCTGTTTCTAACAGCGATCATCAATTACTTGTTTCTGGTAAAGCTGGTAGAAGTAGATGGTTAGGTAGAAGACCTAGAACAAGACCAGTAGTTATGAACCCTGTTGATCACCCGATGGGTGGTGGTGAAGGTCGTTCTTCTGGAGGTCATCCACGTTCTAGAAAAGGTATACCTGCTAAGGGTTACAGAACGCGTAGCAAGACTAAAGCGAGTAATAAATATATTGTAGAACGTAGAAAGAAATAATAAGATATGGCACGTTCATTAAAAAAAGGACCTTACGTTCACTATAAATTAGAGCAAAAAGTAGCTGCTAATGTTGAAGCAAACAAAAAAACTGTTATTAAGACTTGGTCTCGTGCCTCGATGATAACACCAGATTTTGTGGGTCAAACAATCGCAGTGCATAATGGTCGCCAGTTTGTACCAGTTTATGTTACAGAGAACATGGTGGGTCATAAGTTAGGAGAATTTTCACCTACAAGATCTTTTAGGGGTCATGCTGGTGCAAAAAATAAAGGTAAAAAATAATTGAAGCTATGGGAGTTCGTAAAAAAGAAAGAGCAGAGCAGATAAAAGAGGCTAAGAAGAATATAGCCTTTGCTAAACTTAACAACTGCCCTACTTCACCCAGAAAGATGCGACTAGTTGCAGATTTAGTAAGAGGGGAGAAAGTAGAGAAGGCGCTTCAAATATTGAAATTCAGCAATAAAGAAGCTTCACGTCGTGTTGAGAAGCTTGTGCTTTCTGCAATTGCCAACTGGCAAGAGAAGAATGAAGAAGGAAGTGTTGAGGAAGCAGATTTATTTGTAAAAGAGATTCGTGTTGATGGTGGAAGTATGTTAAAGAGACTTCGTCCAGCTCCACAGGGTCGCGCACACAGAATAAGAAAACGCAGCAATCACGTTACAGTTGTGCTTGGTGCTAACGATAACACACAAAGCAAATAATAAATGGGACAGAAGACAAATCCAATCGGAAATCGCCTAGGTATCATAAGAGGATGGGAATCCAACTGGTATGGTGGTAACGACTACGGCGATAAACTTGCCGAAGACGATAAGATTAGAAAGTATATTCACGCTCGTTTATCTAAAGCTAGTGTGTCTAGAGTAATTATTGAGCGTACGCTTAAGCTTGTAACCGTTACTATCACTACTGCAAGACCTGGTATAATTATTGGGAAAGGTGGTCAAGAGGTAGACAAGTTGAAAGAAGAGCTTAAAAAAATTACAGATAAGGAAGTTCAGATCAATATCTTTGAGATTAAGCGACCAGAACTTGATGCATTTTTAGTTGCATCTAGTGTTGCTCGTCAAATCGAGAATCGTATTTCTTACCGAAGAGCAATTAAAATGGCTATAGCGGCTGCTATGCGCATGAATGCTGAAGGTATTAAAATTCAGATTTCTGGAAGATTGAATGGTGCTGAAATGGCACGTTCAGAATCTTACAAAGATGGTCGTATTCCATTATCAACATTTAGAGCCGATATTGACTATGCTTTAGTTGAAGCTCACACTACTTATGGTAGATTGGGTGTTAAAGTATGGATCATGAAAGGTGAGGTCTACGGAAAAAGAGAATTATCTCCTTTAGTAGGTTTAGCCAAAAAACAAGGAAAGGCCGGACGCGGTAGTGGTGGTAATAAATCACGTCGTAGAAAGTAATTTTTTAAAGTAAAGAGAGATGTTACAGCCTAAAAAGACAAAATTCCGTAAGCAGCAAAAGGGACGGATGAAAGGTAATGCCGGAAGAGGGCATGAACTTTCAAATGGTACCTTTGGTATCAAATCATTAGATTCCACTTTTGTTACTTCAAGACAAATTGAAGCCGCTCGTATCGCAGCTACTCGTTTTATGAAACGTGAAGGATCACTATGGATTAGGATCTTTCCAGATAAGCCTATAACCAAAAAGCCTCTTGAGGTACGTATGGGTAAAGGTAAAGGTGCTGTTGAGTATTGGGCAGCAGTAGTAAAGCCGGGTAGAATGTTGTTTGAAATTGGTGGTGTTGCTGAGCCTGTAGCGCGTGAAGCGTTAAGACTTGCAGCTCAAAAGCTTCCAGTAAGAACAAAGTATGTTGTGGCAAGGGATTATCAAGCTGACTAAATTCTAGAAAAATGAAACAATCAGAAGTAAAAGAATTATCTGTAGCAGAATTACAGGAGGAACTTGTGAAAGCCAGAAGAGCATATATGGATCTTAAAATGGCGCATGCTATTTCCCCTTTGGAAAATCCCATTCAGCTTAGAGGTCTTAGAAGAGCGGTAGCGCGTATAGCTACTGAGCTTACAAAACGAGAATTACAATAATGCTGCTTAAGATGGAAAAAAGAAATTTAAGAAAAGAACGTATAGGTGTAGTTACCAGTAACAAAATGCAAAAATCTATTGTTGTTGCAGAGGTTAAAAAGGTAAAGCACCCTATGTATGGAAAATTCGTTTTGAAAACGAAAAAATACGTAGCACACGATGAAACAAATGACTGCAATATAGGAGATACAGTAAAGATCATGGAAACAAGACCTTTAAGTAAATCTAAATGTTGGAGACTGGTAGAAATCATTGAAAGAGCCAAATAATTATGTTACAGCAAGAATCAAGATTAAGAGTAGCAGATAACACGGGGGCAAAAGAAGTTTTGACTATTCGTGTATTAGGCGGAACGAAAAGAAGATATGCTTCTGTTGGCGATAAGATTGTTGTTTCTGTAAAAGATGCAACACCTAATGGTCAGGTAAAAAAAGGAGCGGTTTCAACAGCTGTTGTAGTGCGCACTAAAAAAGAAGTACGTCGTCCTGATGGGTCTTACATCCGTTTTGATGATAATGCTTGTGTGCTTCTTAATGCTCAGGGAGAAATGCGTGGTACACGTGTTTTTGGTCCTGTTGCAAGAGAGCTTCGTGATAAGCAGTTCATGAAGATTGTATCATTGGCACCAGAAGTGCTTTAATACATTATAAAATGACAAAGCTTAAAATAAAAGTAGGTGATAACGTTAAGGTAATTGCTGGTGATCATAAAGGTCAGGAAGGTAAGGTACAACGTGTCCTAATAGAGAAAAATAAAGCTATCGTTGAGGGTGTAAATTTAGTGTCTAAGCATGAAAAGCCTAGCGCATCTAATCCTCAGGGTGGTATAGCAAAAAAGGAAGCGCCAATTCAGATTTCAAATTTATCTCTTGTAGATAAAAACGGTGATACTACACGTGTAGGGTACCGTATTGAAGATGGTAAAAAAGTGCGTTATTCTAAAAAATCAAATGAAGTAATATAGTTATGGCTTACACTTCAAGACTTAAGAAAGAGTATAAAGAGCGAGTAATCTCTGCTCTTCAGGAAGAATTTGGATATCAGAATATCATGCAGGTTCCTAAACTAAAAAAGATAGTAATATCTAGAGGTGTAGGTGCAGCAGTGGCTGATAAGAAGCTTATAGATTATTCAGTTGATGAATTAACTATGATCGCTGGTCAAAAGGCGATAGCGACAATATCTAAAAAGGATGTTGCTGCTTTTAAATTGCGTAAAGGTATGCCTATTGGGGCAAAAGTTACTTTACGTGGTGAGCGTATGTATGAATTCCTTGACAGATTGATCACAAGTGCTCTTCCGCGTGTTAGAGATTTCAACGGTATTAAAGCCTCAGGTTTTGATGGTCGTGGAAACTATAGCTTAGGAATCACAGAGCAAATCATCTTCCCTGAAGTTGATATTGATAAAGTGAGAAAGATAGAGGGAATGAATATTACCTTTGAAACTTCTGCTGAAACAGATAAAGAAGCTAAATCACTTTTAACCGAATTGGGATTACCATTTAAAAAGAATTAGTTATGGCAAAAGAATCAATGAAAGCCCGTGAAAGGAAACGCGAGGAATTGGCTGCGAAATATGCTGATAAACGTAAAGCTTTAAAAGAAGCTGGAGATTATGAGGCTTTGCAGAAATTACCAAAAAACTCGTCACCAGTTCGTCAGCACAATCGCTGTAAATTAACTGGTCGTCCTAGAGGGTATATGCGAACTTTTGGAATTTCACGTGTTACTTTTCGTGAAATGGCAAACCAGGGACTTATTCCCGGTGTGAAGAAAGCTAGCTGGTAATAGACTTATAAATTAAATTGGTTTCAGGTTCATTTGTCATCGTGGCAATGAAAACCAAAACCGCAAATTAATAGAAATGTATACAGATACAATTGCAGATTTTCTAACGAGAATTAGAAATGCAGCTGCGGCAAACCACCGAGTAGTGGAAATTCCCGCTTCTAACTTAAAGAAGGAAATTACCAAAATCTTGTTTGATCAAGGTTATATTCTTAGTTACAAATTTGAGAGCAATACTCCGCAGGGGTCAATTAAAATTGCTTTGAAATATGATAAAGAGACTAAAGAGTCTGTAATCAAGGATATTCAAAGAATTAGTAAACCTGGTTTACGTAAGTATTCATCTTCATCTGAGGTACCTCGTATCCTTAACGGATTAGGTATAGCTATTGTTTCAACTTCTAAGGGAGTTATGACAGGCAAGCAAGCTCAGCAGGAAAATGTAGGTGGTGAAGTACTTTGCTACGTATACTAACCAGCTAAAAAGACGAAAAGATGTCAAGAATAGGTAAAAATCCAATTACAATTCCACAAGGTGTTACAGTTGATGTAACTGATGGTATTGTAACAGTGAAAGGAAAATTAGGAGAACTTAAGCAGGAATTTTCAGCTATCGATATTTCTATCGAAGATGGTGTGATTACTTTAGAACGTTCTTCAGATAAGAAAGAAGACAAATCTAAACATGGTTTGTATCGCGCTTTGATCAGTAATATGATTGAAGGTGTATCTAATGGTTACACAAAATCACTAGAACTTGTTGGGGTAGGTTATAGAGCAAGTAATCAAGGTCAAAAATTAGATCTTGCACTTGGTTTCTCTCATAACATTATTTTAGATATAGCTCCAGAAGTTGCTGTTGAAACTGTAACAGAGAAAGGTAAGAATCCTGTTATTAAACTTAGTTCTTATGATAAGCAGCTTGTAGGGCAGGTTGCTGCAAAAATCAGAGCTTTCCGTAAGCCAGAACCTTACAAAGGAAAAGGTATTAAGTTTGTAGGAGAACAAATAAGAAGAAAAGCAGGTAAATCTGCATAAGACATAAAGTTATGGCATTTTCAAAGTTAGATAGGAGAAACAAGATCCGTAGAAGGATTCGTAAGTCACTTACTGGTACTTCAGAGCGACCCAGACTTTCTGTATATAGAAGTAATAATGAGATCTATGCTCAGATTATAGATGATACTACTGGAAAAACAATAAGCGCTGCTTCTTCAAGAGATAAAGATATTGCTGCTGAAAAGGGCAATAAGGCAGAGATTGCTAAGCTTGTAGGTAAAGCAATTGCCGCTAAAGCTACAGAGGCTGGTATTGAGGCTGTATCATTTGATCGCGGTGGTTACTTATACCACGGAAGAGTAAAACAATTAGCAGAAGGAGCCCGAGAAGGCGGATTAAAATTCTAAGAAGTTATGTATCAAAAATATAAAAACGTAGAGTTAGTAAAACCAAGTGGACTTGATCTTAAAGATCGTTTAGTAGGTGTACAACGTGTTACTAAAGTAACAAAAGGTGGTAGAGCTTTCGGTTTTTCTGCTATAGTAGTTGTAGGTGATGAGCATGGAGTAGTAGGACATGGTCTTGGAAAGTCTAAAGAGGTTGCTAGTGCAATTGCTAAAGCAGTAGAAGACGCTAAGAAGAATTTAGTAAGAATACCGCTTAGTAAAAGTACTTTGCCACATGAGCAAAAAGGTAAATACGGTGGGGCGAGAGTTCTATTGTTGCCGGCTGCTCCTGGTACCGGTGTTATCGCCGGTGGTGCTATAAGATCTGTACTTGAAGCAGTAGGTGTACATGATGTACTTTCTAAAAATCAAGGTTCATCAAACCCGCACAACGTGGTTAAAGCAACATTTGATGCATTATTACAATTACGTAGTGCTGATACTGTAGCTAAGCAACGTGGTATTTCTTTAGACAAAGTATTCAAAGGATAATATTAAGACGATGGCAAAGATTAAAGTAACAAAGGTGAAAAGTGCTATAAACCGTACTCAGAACCAGAAGAGAACCCTTGAAGCATTGGGTCTTAAGAAAATAGGACAGGTTGTTGAGCATGAAAATACTCCTAACATCCTGGGAATGATAAACAAAGTGAATCATTTAGTTTCTGTAGAAGAAGCTTAAACATTTATAAAATGGGTTTAAATAACTTAAAACCGGCAGCAGGCTCGGTAAAAAAGAACGACAGCAGGCGAGGCCGCGGTCAAGCCACTGGTAATGGTGGTACCGCAGGTCGTGGGCACAAAGGTGCGAAGTCACGTTCTGGATATTCTAAGAAAGTAGGTTTTGAAGGTGGTCAAATGCCACTTCAACGTCGTGTTCCTAAATTTGGTTTTAACAACATCAACCGTAAGGAATATGCTGGTATCAATATAGATACTTTACAAGAATATGTAGACGCTGGTCGTATCAGTGAAGAAGTAACTCTTGACGCATTAGTTGAGAATAGACTAGCTGGTAAAAATGATTTAGTTAAAATTTTAGGTCGTGGTGAGCTTAAAGCTAAGTTAAAGGTAACAGCTCATAAATTTACAGCATCAGCACAAAAAGCTATTGAAGCTGCTGGAGGTGAAGCGGTAACTTTATAATCACGATTCGAATGAAGGCTATAGAAACGATAAAAAATATCTGGAAAATAGAGGAACTTAAGAATAGGATCTTACTTACCTTAGGTTTACTATTGGTTTACCGTTTTGGTGCCCAGATAGTTCTACCTGGTATAGATGCTTCTCAACTGGCTAATTTGTCCCAGCAGACAGATAGCGGTCTTTTAGGTTTATTAAATGCGTTTACAGGAGGAGCTTTTTCTAATGCTTCCGTTTTTGCATTAGGAATAATGCCTTATATCTCTGCATCTATTGTGGTGCAGCTTATGGGTATAGCTATTCCTTATTTGCAAAAACTCCAAAAGGAGGGTGAAAGTGGGCGTCGTAAGATCAATCAGATCACACGATGGTTAACTATTGCTATTACTTTGGTTCAGGGACCTGGTTATATTCTTAACTTGTATAATATCCTGCCTGCCGAGGCTTTTGTGCTAGGTAATGATATGACATTTGTAGTGTCATCTGTGATTATTTTGGCAACCGGTTGTGTGTTTGCAATGTGGTTGGGTGAGAAAATTACAGATAAAGGTATTGGGAATGGTATTTCACTATTGATTATGGTGGGTATTATCGCACGTTTACCACTTGCTTTTATTCAGGAGTGGGTTTCACGTGTTACTGAGTCTAACGGTGGTTTAATAATGATTCTTATAGAATTAGTTATTTGGTTTGTTATTATTCTTCTATCAATATTGCTGGTAATGGCTGTACGTCAAATACCTGTGCAATATGCGAGAAGAACTGCTAGCGGGAGTTATGAAAGAAATGTTTTTGGTAGTCGTCAGTATATTCCTTTAAAGCTAAATGCTTCTGGAGTAATGCCTATTATTTTCGCGCAGGCAATTATGTTTATACCTGCCGCAGCGATTGGATTATCAGATTCAGCAATGGCGCAATCAATAGCATCAGAGTTTAAAAATATCTTTGGTTTCTGGTACAATTTTGTATTCGGTTTATTGATTATTATATTCACTTATTTCTACACTGCAATTACGGTTCCTACTAACAAGATGGCAGATGATCTTAAGCGCAGTGGTGGTTTTATAGCTGGTATTAGGCCAGGTACTGAAACTGCGGAATATCTTGATCGTATAATGTCACAGATTACTTTGCCGGGTTCTATATTTCTAGCTCTTATCGCAGTATTTCCTGCAATCGCAGTAAGTATATTAGGTATGCAAACAGGATGGGCCTTATTTTATGGTGGTACATCTTTACTTATTCTTGTAGGTGTTGCTATAGATACAATGCAACAGGTTAATTCATACCTTTTAAATAGACATTATGATGGTCTAATGAAAACAGGTAAAAACAGAAAAGCAGTAGCATAATGGCAAAACAATCAGCAATAGAACAAGATGGAACTATTATTGAAGCGTTGTCTAATGCAATGTTTCGTGTAGAACTAGAAAATGGTCACGTAGTGACTGCGCATATCTCAGGTAAGATGCGTATGCATTATATAAAATTATTACCTGGAGATAAAGTAAAATTAGAAATGAGCCCGTATGATTTAAGTAAGGCTCGAATAACCTATAGATACTAAGACGAGATGAAAGTAAGAGCATCAATAAAAAAGAGAAGTGCCGACTGCAAGATTGTACGTCGCAAAGGCAGATTATATGTAATCAACAAAAAGAATCCTAAGTTCAAACAAAGACAAGGTTAATATTATGGCTAGAATTGCAGGGGTAGATATCCCAAAACAAAAAAGAGGTGTAATAGCTTTAACTTACATCTTTGGAATAGGTAACAGTAGAGCAAAAGAAATTTTAGCTCAGGCTGATGTAGATGAAGATCTTAAGGTTTCTGATTGGGATGATGATCAAATAGGTCGCATACGCGAGGCTGTAGGCTCTTTTAAAATTGAAGGTGAGTTAAGAAGTGAGGTGCAAATGAGCATCAAACGTCTTATGGATATAGGTTGCTATAGAGGTATACGTCACAGAACTGGTTTACCTTTACGTGGTCAACGTACTAAGAATAACTCTAGAACCAGAAAAGGTAAGCGTAAAACTGTTGCTAACAAGAAGAAAGCGACTAAATAATAAGTAAGCAATGGCAAAGCAAAACACTAAAAGTGCAAAAGGTGCTAAGAGCACAAAAAAGCGTAAGGTAATTGTTGAGTCTGTAGGTGAAGCTCATATCGCAGCCTCTTTCAACAACATCCTTGTTTCTTTGACAAATAAAAAAGGTGATGTTATTTCTTGGTCTTCTGCCGGTAAAATGGGCTTTAGAGGATCTAAGAAAAATACTCCTTATGCAGCTCAATTAGCGTCTGAAGATGCTAGTAAAGTAGCTCATGAAGCAGGATTGCGTAAAGTGAAAGTATATGTTAAGGGTCCCGGTAATGGCCGTGAGTCTGCTATACGTTCTATCCATAATAGCGGTATAGAGGTTACAGAAATTATTGATGTAACTCCACTACCACATAATGGATGTCGTCCTCCTAAAAGAAGAAGAGTTTAATATAAATCATATCAATCGGGGAGTATTGGTTCTGCGAAGGACTAGACCTTAATTCCTTAACCACCCCACAAAACAATTATTTAGAATGGCAAGATATACCGGTCCTAAAACTAAAATCGCTAGAAAATTTGGTGAAGCGATTTTCGGAGATGATAAATCTTTTGAAAAAAGAAACTATCCTCCAGGTCAACATGGAAACAACAGACGTCGTGGTAAGAAGTCTGAATATGCTATCCAGTTACAGGAAAAGCAAAAAGCAAAATACACTTATGGTGTATTAGAGCGTCAATTCCGCAATATGTTTGAAAAAGCAACCCGTGCTACAGGAATTACCGGGGTTGTACTTTTACAATTATGTGAATCTCGTTTAGACAACGTAGTATTTAGAATGGGTATCGCTCCTTCTAGAAGAGCTGCACGTCAATTAGTTTCTCACAGACATATTACTGTTAATGGAGAATTAGTAAACATTCCTTCATATAATATTAAGGCTGGTGATGTTGTTGCTGTACGTGAGAAATCAAAATCTCTTGATGTAATCGAGAACTCTTTAGCAAATGCTAATCATGTTTATGAATGGATTACATGGAACAACGATACTAAGCAGGGAACTTTTGTTTCTGTGCCAGAACGTATCCAAATACCAGAAAACATCAATGAGCAATTCATCGTTGAATTGTACTCAAAATAATAATAACAACTCTTAGAAAACATAATATGGCATTACTTAATTTCCAAAAGCCCGATAAAGTCATAATGATTGATTCTACTGACTTTGAAGGTAAGTTTGAATTCAGACCCTTGGAGCCAGGATACGGTTTAACCGTAGGAAATGCATTGCGACGAGTGCTTCTTTCTTCATTAGAAGGTTTTGCTATCACCTCTGTACGCATAGAAGGTGTAGATCACGAGTTTTCAACCATATCTGGAGTTGTAGAAGATGTTACCGAGATAATATTAAATCTAAAGCAGGTACGCTTTAAAAGACAAATAGACGAGATAGATAATGAGACTGTTACTATCTCTGTTTCAGATAAAGATCAATTAGTAGCTGGCGATTTCCAGAAGTTTATTTCAGGTTTTCAGGTTCTTAACCCAGATTTAGTTATCTGCAATATGGATAAGAATGTAAACCTTAATATGGAGATTTCTATAGAGAAAGGTCGTGGATATGTTCCTGCAGAAGAGAACAAGAAACAAAACGCTCCCGTAGGTACAATATTTACAGATTCTATTTACACGCCTATAAAAAACGTGAAATATAGCATCGAAAACTACCGTGTAGAGCAAAAAACCGATTATGAAAAGCTGGTTTTTGAGATCATTACAGACGGTTCTATTCATCCTAAAGATGCATTGACTGAAGCTGCAAAGACCTTAATACACCATTTCATGTTATTTTCTGATGAGCGCATCACGCTTGAAGCTGATGAAATTGCTCAAACTGAAACTTACGATGAAGAGTCTCTTCATATGCGTCAACTTCTAAAAACTAAACTTGTAGATATGGATCTATCGGTAAGAGCTTTAAACTGCTTAAAAGCAGCAGAAGTTGATACTTTAGGTGACTTGGTATCTTATAACAAGAACGACTTGATGAAGTTCCGTAATTTCGGTAAAAAGTCACTTACAGAGCTTGAAGAGCTTGTAAATGTTAAGGGACTTAACTTCGGTATGGATCTTTCAAAATATAAATTAGACAAAGACTAGTGAGGTCTTTTTCGCTCTGGCGAAAAAAATATTGAATCATGAGACACGGAAAGAAGATAAACCACTTAGGAAGAAAGACAGCGCATAGAAGATCTATGCTAGCCAATATGGCTTGTTCTTTAATTGAGCATAAACGCATCAATACTACTGTGGCAAAAGCAAAAGCGCTTAAGCAATTTGTCGAGCCTTTAGTAACAAAATCTAAAGAAGATACTACACATAACCGTCGTATCGTAATGAGCAAACTACGTCAAAAAGATGCGGTTGCAGAACTTTTTAGAGATGTTGCTGTAAAAGTAGGTGACAGACCAGGAGGTTATACGCGTATCATTAAATTGGGTAACCGTCAAGGTGATAACGCAGATATGGCTTTAATTGAACTTGTAGATTATAACGAACTTTACAATGTAGATAAATCTGATAAGAAGAAATCTACTCGTAGAGCGGGTCGTAAAAAATCAAGCGAAGCAGTAACTGAAGCTCCGGCTAAAGAAACTAAAGCAAATGATGAAGAAGAATAAAAATATTTATTCTCTACTATAAATTAAAAGGATAAGCTGTTTTAAGCTTATCCTTTTTTTTATGATTAATTTTGTCAAAACATTTACCTATATCATACTTAAAATCAAGTAATGAAATATAAAACGAAATCTAAAGCTATAGTTCTTCTTGCAGATGGGACCATTTTTTATGGTAAATCTGTGGGAGATAAAGAAGGGACAGCCTTTGGCGAAGTATGTTTTAATACCGGTATGACCGGTTATCAGGAGATATTTACAGACCCCTCATATTATGGCCAGCTTATGGTAACCACTAATGCACACATTGGTAACTACGGCGGGAATAATGATGAGACTGAGTCTGAAACAGCTAAAATATCTGGTTTAATCTGTCGTAATTTTAGCTATTACTATTCTAGAGAGCGTGTTCATGAATCTTTAGAAGCTTTTCTTGATCGTAATAATTTACTGGCGATAACAGATGTAGATACCAGAGCTCTTGTGGCATATATAAGGGATAATGGTGCTATGAATGCGGCAATCTCTACAGATGTTGATAATATTGAAGAATTAAAAAAACAGCTTGCTCAGGTTCCTGATATGAATGGACTTGAACTAGCTTCAAAAGTTTCTACAAAAGAGGCTTATTATTTTGGTGAAGAAACTGCTAAATATAAAGTTGCTGCTTTAGATCTTGGGATTAAAAAGAACATCCTGCGCAACCTTGCAAAACGTGATGTTTACATAAAGGTATTTCCTTATAATACGACCTATGAAGAAATGAAAGCTTGGAATCCTGACGGCTATTTTCTGTCAAATGGTCCCGGCGATCCTCAGCCTTTAAAAGAAGCGATTGAAGTAACCAAACAAATTTTAGAAGATGATGCACCACTTTTTGGTATCTGTTTAGGGCATCAGGTCATTGCACTCGCTAATGGTATAAGTACTTTTAAAATGCATCATGGTCACAGAGGGATAAACCATCCTGTTAAAAACTGGGGTACCGGTAAGGGAGAGGTTACTTCTCAAAATCATGGTTTCTCTGTAAATTATGAAGAGGCTAAAAATAACCCAGATATAGAAGTTACACACCAGCATCTTAATGATAATACGGTAATGGGGCTACGCATGAAGAACAAGAATTGCTTCTCTGTGCAATATCACCCTGAAGCAGGACCAGGACCTAACGATGCTACTTATCTTTTTGATGAGTTTGTAGAACGAATGAATCAAGTTACAGCTTAAAGCGAAAAATCCTCCTAAAAAGAGGATTTTTTGATGTTTTTAACCGATTTTTTACCACTGGGTAAACTTTAGGTTACTATTACGTCAGTAATATTTAAAATTTATTAAAAACCTTGAAAACCAGCGTCGCGTCAGGAAATTTTAATACGTTATTGCGTATCTTGCCGCAGCTAAATTAATTAATCCAATATTTAAGAAATGAGCATTATTATTAATATTCATGCGCGTCAAATTTTAGATTCTCGTGGAAATCCCACTGTAGAAGTAGATGTAATAACCGAAAACGGAGTTCTGGGTCGTGCTGCTGTACCATCAGGAGCATCAACAGGAGAACATGAAGCTGTAGAGCTACGTGACGGTGGTAAGGACTACATGGGTAAAGGAGTTTTTAAAGCTGTAGACAACGTGAATTCTGTTATAGCTCAAGAGTTATTAGGAGTTTCTGTTTTTGAACAGAACTTGATAGATCAAACAATGATCGAGCTAGACGGCACTCCTAATAAATCAAATCTTGGTGCTAATGCGATCTTAGGTGTTTCTCTTGCTTGTGCGAAAGCTGCAGCTAATGAGTTGAACATGCCATTGTATCGATATGTAGGTGGTGTAAGTGCAAACACACTTCCTGTACCAATGATGAATATAATTAATGGTGGTTCTCATAGTGATGCGCCTATCGCGTTTCAGGAATTTATGATCATGCCTGTAAAAGCTGAAAACTTTACACATGCTATGAAAATGGGAACAGAGATCTTTCACAATCTTAAAAAAGTATTGCATGACCGTGGTCTAAGCACTGCTGTAGGCGATGAAGGAGGTTTTGCACCAACGCTTGAGGGTACAGAAGATGCTATAGAAAGTATTCAAAAAGCTGTAGAAAATGCAGGTTATAAATTTGGTGATGAAGTGATGATCGCTCTTGATTGCGCTGCTGCAGAATTCTATGAGAACGGTAAATATGATTATACCAAATTTGAAGGAGACAAAGGTGTAGTGCGCACAAGCGAAGAGCAGGCTCAATATCTTGCAGAACTAGCATCAAAATATCCTATTATTTCTATTGAAGATGGTATGGATGAGAATGACTGGGAAGGATGGAAATCTTTAACTGACAAGATTGGTGATAAAGTACAATTAGTAGGTGATGATCTTTTCGTAACTAACGTAGAGAGATTATCTAGAGGTATTGAAAACGGTATTGCAAATTCAATTCTTATAAAGGTTAACCAGATAGGAACGTTAACTGAAACGATTTCTGCAGTAAATATGGCGCATAATGCCGGTTATACTTCTGTAATGTCTCACCGTTCTGGTGAAACTGAAGATAATACAATTGCAGATCTTGCTGTGGCACTTAATACCGGTCAAATTAAAACGGGTTCTGCTTCTCGTAGTGATCGTATGGCAAAATACAATCAGCTTTTAAGAATCGAAGAAGAGTTGGGATCTACTGCTTACTTTCCGCAAACAAATGCGTTTAAAGTGAAATAAAATAAAAATCGGTATTTAATCGGTAAAAAGCACCCTTTTAGGGTGCTTTTTTAGTTACTGTGTATGTTGATTTGACGTTTAATCATGTGTTAATATCGTTGAAATACACAATTAATAGTGAATAGTTAACTTTATTAAATAAAGGAATGAAATTTAAAAATATTGATAATTAATTAATTTAAACTTTTATTTGATTTTATTTCAATGAAAATGAATTTTTACACTAAAATATTATTATTTGTATAATAAATCTTGTTTAATTTAATGTAGGAATAATAGTGTTTAAATTATTTAAATAAAGTGTTAGTTATTTCTAAATTTTATTAGCTTTATCACATCAGAAAAACAATAGAAGATTTGGTCTTCAGACCCACTAAAAGATACTTAAGATTTTAAGTTGGGTAAGAGGGCGGATGTGAAATTTAATAGAGTAGCATCCGCTCATCTTTACCAAATATTACAAAATTGAAGACTAGGTTTGAAGTTGGGTAAGGGGTATGCTACATCAATTGTGCTTACCCCTTTTTCTTTTTAAGGTTTATTTAACCTGTAGAGCCCGCTCTCACTTTATAAATCCCTGTTAATTTTGTACTTTAGCATTTCTCAAATTAATAGATAATAAGCTAAAATAAGTATACTAATGGCGGATAATGCTACGCTTACCATAGATGGTAAATCCTATGAATTTCCTCTTGTTACAGGTTCAGAAAAAGAAACAGCAATAGATATAGCAAGCCTTAGGGTAGTTACGGGGGGGATTACTACTCTTGACCCGGGTTATAAAAATACAGGAAGTTGCGAGAGCGCAATAACCTTTTTAGACGGTGAAGAAGGAATTTTGCGATATCGGGGTTATGCAATTGAGGAGTTAGCAGAAAAAGCCAGTTTTCTTGAAGTGACCTATCTCCTGATCTTTGGTGAATTGCCAACTTCAGATCAACTTAATAAATTTCATGAAGATATCAAGGAAGAGAGTCATGTAGATGAAGATGTAAAGAAAATTCTTAATGGTTTTCCTAAATCTGCTCATCCTATGGGGGTTCTTGCATCTTTAACTTCTGCCCTTACAGCATTTAATCCGGGAGCGGTGAACGTAGATTCTGAAGAAGAAATGTACGGTGCGATAGTTAAGCTTCTTGGTAAATTTCCTGTTCTGGTAGCATGGACCATGCGCACTAAAATGAGTCGACCACTTGATTATGGTGATGACAACCTTGATTATGTAGAGAATTTGCATAAAATGATGTTCTCTAAGCCTAACAGTGAATACAAGGCAGATCCTTCAATTATTGAAGCACTTGATAAACTTTTAATTCTGCATGCAGATCACGAGCAAAACTGTTCTACTTCTACTGTGCGTATTGTAGGTTCTTCACAGGCCGGATTATTTGCCTCTATTTCTGCTGGTATCTCTGCTCTTTGGGGTCCACTTCATGGTGGCGCTAACCAGGCTGTGATAGAAATGCTTGAAGGTATTAAGGCAGATGGTGGTGATACTAAAAAATATATGGCTAAGGCTAAAGACAAAGAAGATCCATTCCGTCTAATGGGCTTTGGTCATCGTGTTTATAAGAATTTTGATCCACGAGCTAAGATCATTAAAAAAGCTGCAGATGACGTTTTAAGTCAGTTAGGTGTAGAAGATGAAGTGCTTAATATAGCGAAGGGATTAGAAAAAGAAGCTTTAGAAGACGACTATTTCGTAAAACGAAAACTATATCCTAATGTAGATTTTTACTCAGGAATCATATACAGAGCTTTGGGTATTCCTGTTGAGATGTTTACCGTTATGTTTGCAATGGGTCGCGTACCGGGATGGATCGCTCAATGGAGAGAAATGCGTCTTCGTAAAGAGCCAATAGGCCGCCCACGTCAGGTATACATTGGTGAAACACTACGACCTTTCAAAAAAATAGAAGACAGATAAATCTTCAATGACATGTTTATAAAGGTTCCTGATTTACTATTAGGAACCTTTTTGTATTTATATTTGTTTCAAAGCAGCGAAAAAATGATAAGACTTAATATCAAAGACGAGGTTTCTCAACTTAGAGCTGTGATACTTGGTACTGCAAAAAGTTTTGGGGGTACTCCAGACCTTGCAGATGCGTACGACCCTAAATCAGCCTTTCATATACAGCAAGGTACATATCCTAAAGAAGAGGATATGGTTCATGAAATTGAGTCTATAGCAGAGGTTTTTGATAGATACGGCGTGCAGGTTTTTAGACCAAAGCTTATAAAAGATTATAACCAGATATTTGCCAGAGACATTGGTTTTGTAATTGATGATTATTTTATAAAAGCTAATATTCTGCCAGACAGAGAACAGGAAATAGATGCTATTCAGCATATTATTGGTCAAATTGATCCTGCCAAGGTTATTCGTTTTCCAGAAGAAGCTCATATAGAAGGTGGCGATGTTATGCCTTGTGGTGATTATCTTTTTGTGGGGACATACAGAGAGCCAGATTATAGTGATTTTATAATCGCGCGAACGAATATGCTTGCTGTAGAACATTTGCAAAATTTGTTTCCGGAGAAAAAGGTAATTTCATTCAACCTTAGGAAATCAAATACAGATCCTTATGCAAATGCTTTGCATCTGGATTGTTGCTTTCAACCAGTGGGTAATGATAAGGCGATCTTACATAAAAATGGTTTTCTTAACGAAACAGAATATAACTGGCTTGTTGACTTTTTTGGTCAGGAAAATATTTTTGAGATCACTGCAGAAGAGATGTATAATATGAATTCTAATATCTTTTCTATAGCTCCAGATGTGGTTGTTTCAGAGCGGCAGTTCACAAGATTAAACACTTGGCTGCGCAAAAATGGCATTACGGTAGAAGAGGTCTATTATGCCGAAATCGCTAAGCAGGAAGGTCTTTTACGCTGCAGCACATTACCCTTAGTTAGAGATTAATTTTTACACTACAATCTTAACCTTTTACTTACTTTAGCGGCACCTAATAATAACTTTCAATCCTACATGCAACAAATTACAGATACGGTGATAATGGTAAGGCCCGTGGCCTTTAGAATGAACGAGCAAACGGCTGTAAATAATTATTTTCAGGAAGATATCGATCTTAAAAATGCTGAAATTAATAAAAAAGCACAGTATGAATTCGATTCATTTGTGGCTAAATTACGCGGCATTGGGATCAATGTTTTGGTGATTGAAGATGATAAGCAAATGGATACGCCAGATTCCATTTTTCCCAATAACTGGATCAGTACACATGAGAATGGTAACATTGCGATCTATCCCATGTATGCTGAAAATAGAAGAAAAGAGCGCAGAGAAGAGTTTTTTACTAAGATGGAAACTGCTGGTTTTGCCATTAATTCCGTTGTAGATTATACCGCTGCAGAAGAAGAAGATATCTTCCTGGAAGGTACAGGAAGCATTGTGCTAGACAGAGTGAATGAAAAGGCATATTGTGCACTTTCGCCTCGAGCAGATGAAGAGCTTTTTATAGAGTTCTGCGAGGATTTTGGCTATTTTCCGGTGGTTTTTACTGCATTTCAGACGGTTTCTGGGGAGCGACTTCCTATTTATCATACTAATGTGATGATGTGTCTTGCAGAAAAATTCTGCGTGATCTGTCTTTCCAGTATTGATGATAAGAAAGAAAGAAGCGTTGTGATAGATCACTTACGTGATAGCGGCAAAGAGATTATTGCTATTACTGAAAAACAAGTTGCTCAATTTGCAGGTAATATGCTACAGGTGCGTAGTAAAAGCGGGGAGAAATTCCTTATCATGAGCAATTCTGCTTATAAAAGTCTTGATCAAAATCAGATTGAAGCTATAGAGAAATATTGCGAGATCGTAAGCAGTAACATAGAGACGATAGAAACCTGCGGTGGCGGTAGTGCGAGATGTATGATGGCTGAGGTTTTTCTGCCTAAGAAATAGATTCTTTTCGCTTTTGCGAAATATCAATTACCCATAAAACAATCATCAGGACCATTAACAAACTTAGAGGTAAGGAGGTTATGATAAGCAGTTTTTGCATGGCGGTAAGTACATCACTATCTGCTTTTGCGTGACCTAGTAACACAATTCCCACACAAAAAACCGTCAAAATTATACTCCACATTAATCTCTGTTTTTTACTGGGGTCTGGATTGCCTTTATCTGTAAACATACTCAGAACATAGATTGCTGAATCTACCGAAGTTACAAGAAAGCTCACCAGCAAAATGATCACAACCATATTTATAAAACCCTGAGCGGGATAATGCTCCAGAAATACAAATATTGAAGTGAACACATTATCAAACTCACCGGAGTAACTTCCCCAACTGTTTATCATTTCAAAAGCTGATTGCCCAAAAACAGTGAACCAAAAAAATGTTCCCAGCGATGGAATCAATAAGACGCCGATTATTATTTCGCGCAGCGTACGTCCTTGAGATATTCTTGCAATAAATATTCCGGTAAATGGCGCCCATGCCAGCCAGAATGCCCAGTAATAATAAGTCCAATCAGTTAAAAAAGCTTGCCCGGGATCGTATTTTCCTATTGCCAGACTCATCGGGATAAAGTCTATGATGTAACGATAAAATGAGGTAAAAAACTGCTTTGAAACAGCCGGAATATCACATTGCATAAAAACAAAAAGAAGCAAAGCGACTGTGAGATAAATATTCCAAGTAGAAAGCCTTTTTATCCCTTTATCTACACCGCTCAATGCAGAAAATAATGAGAGAAAACCAATCAAAACTACAAGTGCGATAATCGTAGTGTATCCAAAGTCTATTTCAAAAAGATGATTAAGACCTCCTTTTATTTGTGAAGCTCCTAAACCTACTGCGGCAACTAACCCAAAAACCGTCGTTAATATGGTCAAAATGTCAATAAATTGGCATAAAATCGGTGATTTTTCAGCATTAATTTTAGTCGGTAGTAATCTTGCAAAAGTACTGCTGGTGGCAACAGGCAATTCTCTTTTGAAAATTGCGTAGCCTATGGCGAGCGCAAATACAGCATAAAAGGCCCAGGCTGTAAAACCCCATTGGTAAAATGTAAATTCTAGTGCAATTGTTTCTGCTGTAGACTGGGTTGCCAGCGGTGGATGTTGCTGCATAAATACCGGTTCCTGCACAGCTCGTAGTAAAATACCCGCTCCCATCCCTGCGCTGTATAGCATAGAAATCCACGCTAGGCGCGAAAAAACCGGTTTTTTATCTTGTTTTCCTATTTTGTATTTACCCCAAGGCGAACAAGCGATCACAACTAAAAGTAAAACGCAGCCTAACCCCAAATACAAATAGAAAGGGCCAAAGTAAGTTCGCACCCATAGTGATGCTTCTTCAATGGCATTATATGTACTTAGCGTTTCAGCGTAGAGGAAAAATGAAAACACAAGTAAAATACCCAGTGAAATACTGAGCAGGGAATTGCGCTTTAAATAGGAGAGTAGTTTTATGCGAGTTGGTTTTTTGGTTTATAATTGGCGATGTTGCGTATCATGCCTTCAAAAATAAAATAGTGAAAGGGAAGCATCGTGTACCAGTACAATCTTCCAAATAAACCCTTAGGTCTAAAGGTAGCAGTCTGGTGTAAAACATTATTATCATCTATTTCCCATTCAAGCCAGGCTTCTCCGGGAACTTTCATTTCCGCGAAAAGCAACAATCTTTTTTGATCTTTATCAGCTAGAAGAACGCGCCAAAAATCGAGTGAATCACCTTCAAAAATACGATTAGGATGTGTACGCCCTCGACGGAGGCCAACTCCGCCCACCAGTTTATCCATATAACCTCGCATTTTCCATAGAGGATTACCATAATACCAACCTCTTTCGCCGCCAATTGACCATATATTTTCCAAGGCACTTTCAGGATCTTTAAGTGGGATTTGCTGCCTGTCTTTCAAACAACCAAATTCAGGCACTTTTATGTATTTGCTCAGGTCTTTTCTAAATCTTCCGCTTATCATAGAATCTTTCCAGCTGGAGACAACCTGATTTTGCTCTATTTTTTCAAAGGCCAGTTTGATGGCACCCTCATAATGAATGGGTTCTATATTTAGAATTTCCTGAAGTCTCGTGTCTCGAGTGATAACTTCAATGCGCATACTGTCAACCAGATTTAATGCAAGCTTGTAAGAGGTTGAGGTAACAAAATATAACCAATAGGAAGATAGTTTTGGACTCATCACAGGAACATCTATAATGCTTAGTGAAAGCCCTCTTATTTTTGAATAGTTAAGCATCATCTCTTTGTACGTGAGAATATCAGGGCCGCCAATGTCAAAAGAGTCATTATAACATTTCTCGTTTCCCAGAACGCCGGTGAGGTATTGCATAACGTTGCGTATAGCAATAGGCTGGCATCGGGTTTTCACCCATTTTGGAGTGACCATAACGGGAAGCTTTTCGCATAAATCCCTTATAATTTCAAAAGAAGAACTTCCTGAACCTACAATGATAGCAGCACGTAATACAGTAAGATTAAAATTGCCTTTGTAAAGAGTTTCCTCTACATTTTTACGGGAACGCAGATGCTTGCTTAAATTCTTTTCATTTATAATTCCGCTTAAATAAATAACCTGTTTGCAATTAGTGTGTGAAAGGTATTCTTTAAAATTTTTCGCAGAGCGTTCTTCCTTTTCGTCAAAGTCATCTGTTGATGACGTCATTGAGTGAATTAGATAGTAAGCTACATCTATATCTTTTGGCAACAGATCTGGTTGAGGTTCTTTAAGAAAATCAATCTCAACGATGGTGATTTTTTCTTTAAGCTCTTTATCAACTGCTAGTCTTTTCTTATCGCGTACGGTGCAAATAACATCGTGACCCAATTCCAGAAGTTGAGGTAACAATCGCAAACCAATATATCCATTTGCACCTGTAAGTAATATTTTCATTTTATGAGATGTAAACTTATTTGATCAATTCTTAATGTGGTTAGATAAGAAAGGTTGTTACATATCTTCTGGGCCAGATGAGAACTGCTCTGCTTTGTAAGACATAACTTTTTTTACAAATTTATGAGTAGCGCTATCTTTTGATCTGGCTCTTATTTTAATGAAATAATTATCTCTGTAAATGCTGTATTCTTCGGCTTTGCCTTTGTAGAGAGATAATTTGTAATAGGGAATTATTAGCGCGTATGATTCTAAAAGTGACCTAAAACCTACAATTATTCCTTTGGGTCGCATCTCGATATTACAAGTGTTGATGTAGCTGTCGAGAATAAGCAGGTTATTTATTTCTACGCTCGTACTTGTTATGAAAAGTTTAGATGAGCCAATGCCGCCCATTTTTATACGCTCCCGGAGTGTAAAAGGCGGGCCAACTTCTTCATTGATTTGCGTTTTTATTTTGGGATTGTTGTAAGAGACGTTTAACAGCATAATCTTTTTCTTGTTTTAAAGATACGAATTGCTGTGATAAAGATAGAGTTACGAGTCGTTTTTAGCGTTCTCTTAGGGCTTTCAAATTTTCAGCTTTAAGACGTATCTTTGCGCCTTCATAAAAATAGATATGAACCTAGAGCAGATTTTAATACCAGCCGTTAAAAATGCGGTATCCCAAATATTTAATGCAACACTTGAAAATGTTGAACTTCAGCCTACGCGAAAGGATTTTGAAGGTGATATTACAGTTGTGGTTTTCCCAATACTTCGCGTTGTAAAAGGTAATCCCGCTGTTATTGGTGAACAAATAGGGAAATATCTGGCCGAAAATGTGCCTGAAATAGCCGATTTTAACGTCGTAAAGGGGTTTTTAAATCTTGTGGTTTCAGATTCATATTATCTTGATTTTTTTGAAGGAATTAGAAGTGATGCAAACTTTGGCAGAAAACCAGCCGAAGGAAAAGCGGTGATGGTAGAATATTCTTCGCCCAATACAAACAAACCTCTGCATTTAGGGCATGTGCGTAACAATCTCTTAGGGTATTCTGTTGCTGAGATTATCAAAGCTTCCGGAAAGAAAGTTTACAAAACACAGATCATAAACGACCGCGGAATTCATATTTGCAAAAGTATGCTCGCCTGGAAGAAATTTGGTCATGGGGAAACTCCGCAATCTACAGGATTAAAAGGCGATAAGCTTGTTGGGAATTACTACGTGAAGTTTGATAAAGCCTACAAAGAGGAAATCTCTTATTTGGTTGCTCAGGGAAAAACGCAGGAAGAGGCAGAAAAAGAAGCTCCACTTTTAAAGGAAGCTCAGCAAATGTTACTTAAATGGGAAGCAGGCGATCCTGAAGTTGTAGAACTTTGGAAAACTATGAATGGCTGGGTCTATGAAGGTTTTGAGGCAACTTACAAAGCTCTGGGAGTAGATTTTGATAGTTATTATTATGAAAGCAACACCTATTTATTAGGTAAGGATAATATAGAAGAAGGGCTTAAAAACGGAGTTTTTTACAGAAAAGAAGATGGCTCAGTTTGGTGTGATCTCACAGCAGACGGACTTGATGAAAAAATAGTTCTGCGCAGTGACGGTACAGCTGTTTATATGACTCAGGATATTGGTACCGCGATACAACGCGTAAAAGATAATCCTGATGTGGGCGGCATGATCTACACCGTAGGAAACGAGCAGGATTATCATTTTAAAGTGCTTTTTCTTATTCTGAAAAAACTGGGTTACGATTGGGCAAAAAATCTATTCCATTTAAGTTATGGAATGGTCGATCTGCCAAGTGGAAAAATGAAAAGCCGCGAGGGAACTGTGGTTGATGCAGATGATCTTATTGCAGAAATGGCAAATACTGCCGAAGAAATTTCAACCGAACTTGGTAAACTTGACGGCTACAGCGAAGAAGAAAAGAAAGAACTTTATAAGACCATTGGTCTGGGTGCTTTAAAATATTACATTTTAAAAGTTGATCCTAAAAAACGCATTCTTTTTGATCCGGAAGAGTCAGTAGATTTTCAGGGAAATACGGGTCCTTTTATACAGTATACCTACGCGCGTATTCAGTCAATTTTACGCAAAGCAATAGAAAATAAAATACCGGTTGAGGTTGCTCATAAAGATCTTCATCCCAAAGAGAAAGAATTGCTTAAACAGATAGCGTTATATCCTAACATGATTCAGGTGGCGGCAGAAAATCATAGTCCGGCAATTATTGCAAATTACACCTACGATCTTGTAAAAGAGTTTAATTCTTTTTATCAAAATGTATCTATTCTGGGAGCAGATACCGAAGAAGAGATCAGCTTTCGTGTTGCATTATCAGGTAAAGTAGGCGACGTAATTGAGTCTGCTTTTAAGCTTTTGGGAATTACTGTTCCTGAAAGAATGTAAGAACTGCAAAAGCGAGTTACTTACTATTAAAAGTATATTCTAAAACTAGCGTTGGGTGTAATTCCTAAGGAGTTTTTGTTGATCTCGACTGCCTTAGTTTCATCGGTTGCATTTACCTGGTAATAACGCTGCAGGATGTTTTCGTTATCCAGAACATTGAGAACCCCAACGTTGAATTTTGCATTTACACTTTCGCTAATCTTAAAATCATAAGCCGCTGAAACATCTACGCGCACAAAATCATCCAGATTTTCAGCATTTGGTTCGGCGTAGTTTACAACCCTGTTATTTCCGTCTTGAACGGTCTCTTCACCTTCAATCGGTGCAGTGTAAGGATGACCAGATCTATATAAAGCACCAGCTGAAATCTTGAGATTTTTAAGAATATCATAATTGGTTGCCAGCGTGAATGAATGGCGAATGTCTGTATTATTTGGAAAGTTCGTTGGGATAAAGTTTTTAAACGTATAATCGTTCTGCGAAAAAGTATAACTAAGCCAGGTGCTAAATTTATTAGTGGTTTTGTTGATTATAAATTCAAAACCTTTTGCGGTGTAACTCCCTGTGGTTTTTAAGAATTGAAACTGATTCTGAAAACCTTGATTTGATGCCGTAATACCATCTACTTCTTTATAAAAACCGGTCGCATCAAGATACCAGTTATTTTGTTTAAAATCTATACCGAAAGAAATCTGTTTGCTCTGAATAAGCGGAATATCTTCATCATTTGCGAGAATCCATCGTCTGTTTTCTACACCCAGAAAATCATCTTCAAAGTCGATAATTTGCGTCGCAGTCTGATATTTGTACTCTCCAAGCAGTTTTAGGGCAATTTGACCCGATATTTTTTGACGAATGTTTAATCGGGGTTCAACCCTGATTTTATCAAATTCTTCAAAATAAGTAACACGAGCACCACCGCGTATGAATGTCGTCCCGTGGTTGTATTCTAATTCACTATAACCGCTGTGACTGCGCAGCACATCTTTTTTACGCTCATTAAATAACGGATTGCTAACACGGGTTGCGTTGCGTATTCCCGTTTCTGTGAATTGATAACCGTTTAACCATTTAAAATGGGTCATGATCTCGTAAAAAGCATTTAGTTTTATTCCGGTTTCCAGCACTTCATTTTGCTGTGTTAGCAGCTGGTCTGTCTCAATGCGCAGATCGTTTGCGTCAATATTATATTTAGTATAATACGCGTTTAATTTTGTGTGAAAACGAGAATTCCAATCAGCTTGCCAGCTTCCGCCAAAAGCCATATTCTTTTGAGTTAATTGGCTCGATTTGCTCGCCATTTCTCCATTTGTGATCACATGTTCACTGTAGTCAAGTTTGTTATCTATGCCTATAAAATTTGCTCTAAACTTATGTTTTTCATTCGCGTCATAAAGCAATTTTGCAGTATAGTCGTAAAAATAGAATTGTGATTCGCTATTGGCTTGACTAGTATTGTTTTCGCTATTGCGAATTTCAGAGTCTTCGAAACTTCTTCTAAAGTACTCATCATACGTTGGCGTGTTCCAACCATCTGTAACAGATCTTCTGCCCGATAGATGCACAGCTAATTTATCACTTAACGGAATCTCAACAAAAGCATCACCGCTAATTAAATTAATGCCGGCGCCACCTTTTACATGATCCGGAATTTCATCTTTAGTGTACATGCTAATTGTGCTGCTCACACCGCCACCATATTGGCTGCTCGTTCCATTTTTGCTTACTTCTACACGCTGCGTGAGATTAGGATTGTAGGCAGATATAAGTCCGAAGAAATGACCAGAATGGTACATCGTAATATTGTCCCAAAGCATTTGGTTCTCATCATGAGTACCGCCGCGCACGTTTATGTTGGCGATACTTTCATTAACACTTTCCACACCCGGAAGCACCTGAATGGTTTGCAGAATGTCAGGTTCTATTAATCCGGGTAAAATACCGAATTTTTCAGTGTTTAAGACCGTTTTTCCATCAACTGATTTTTGCAAACCCGTGGTTAGGAATTTAGTCACGATCACTTCAGAAAGAGCATAATCCTGTTGATTCAGATTGATTATTTTACAAGGTTCATCGGGAGTAAAAAGGTCTAATGCCTTAATTGTCTTTTCACCATAACCCAAATAGGAAATTAAAATTTCCGCGGAAGCGCTAACGTCTTTGAGATTAAAAGCACCAAGACTTGATGTGATGGTGCCCTGTGATTGATTCTTAAGAACAATGCTTGCGCCCGTTAAAGGCTCACCGTTTATGGCATCCTGCAGAATTCCACAGATGGTAATCTTCTTATTTAAGCGAGAAACCGTGATGTATCTGTCATTGAGATTCTCGTAAAGAAGCGGTGTATTTGTGTTGAGGTAATTTAGCGCCTCTTTTATAGATTCAACAGTAGGAATATCTTCTATATCTATGCCCTCAATATCTTCAACAGCGTAAGAGAATTTTACATCAAATCTGGTCTCAAGTTCAGAAAGGTATTTTTGTAATGACACCACAGAATTTTGCTGAGCGAAAGTAGGCAAAGCAAAAAGGAACATTGTGAGCAGGATAAATTTACTCACCCTCATAATTGTATAATTCTACTTTGTCGCCGTCTATTTTATAACTCAAACCTAGCGGAATTGTGACTGACTGTAGTGCGATATTTTTATCGTCGTGTGTAAAACTACCCGTAAATAACGCTGAAGTGTCAACTTTTGAAGCATTTATAGTAAGGTCATATTGTCTTTCTATTTCGGCGATTACTTGTTCTAGCGGCACTGCTACAAAACTGCTCTCGTGCATCATCCATGAAGGTTGAGAGCCTAAAAGACCTTCAATTTTTTCTGCTCTGCCGTTTACTACGCGATATTTATTACCTCGTGTAAGAATAATTTCTTCATTGTTATAAGTCACGGCAACTCTGCCTTCATAGCATTCTACCTCAAAATAGTTTAGTCTATTTTTTACATTGAATTGCGTACCCAGAACATTGATTTCTCCGGCTGAAGTTCTTACTTCAAAATCACTGCCCTTTGTTACTTTAAAAAATGCTTCTCCCTCAAGAGTAAGTTCTCTTTGTTCCTTCCATTTTTTCTCGTTGTAAGCAATTTTACTTTGTGCATTCAAGACGACTTCAGAATTATCTGGTAGTAAGGTAGTCGTAGTTTCTGCAATTTTAGTTTTTACCGTTGTAGATTGGTTGAAGAAAATAAAATAAGAAGAAACGACCAGGACAATCAAAATTGCGGCCGCCTGATAAAAACCTTTAAAATTTGGCTTTATGACTTTGTTCTTTTCGCGATCAGCAAGACGTTTTTTTAAGTCTGCCAGAGCCTCATCTTTATTTACCGCTGGAGCTTCAAGATCTGCGGCATATTCTGCTATAGCAGAATAATCTGTATAATCCTGAGTAGCCTTAAAAGCCTCCAGTTCTTGAGCGGTCATCTCGCCATTAAGCCAGCGGTGTATTTGCTTTTCGTCTTTCATTATTAGTATGCTATCAATAGTAGAACAATTAAAACCCGTTTTACCCTACCTTAAAATTGTCTTTTTTAAAGAGTTGGAATTTTTTCTTTTAAAATCTTTAACGCTCCACTCATTCTTTTTTCTACGGCTTTTACAGAAATGTCTAGCATCTCTGCAATTTCGCGGTATTTCTTCCCGTCTATTCTGTTTAGGAGAAAAACCTCACGTTGCCCGTCAGTAAGGTCTGCAATTGCATTTTGCAGTTTAGTTTTAAACTCCTTTTCTTCTAAAACAAATTCCGGACTCAGATTTGTTTTATCTGGTCCCTGATATTCATTTTTATAATTAAGCACAACTTTCTGGTGCTTTACCTTATTGAGAAACAGGTTGTTTATTGTGGTAAAAAGGTAGGTTTTTGCCTTAGTAAAGTCGATTTTGCCACAGTTTTCCCAGATTTTTATAAAGGCTTCCTGCGCCAGATCTAGCGCATTATCACTATCGCCGCATTTGTAGTATGCAAAATTATTAGCGTTTGTAATGTAGCTGGTATAGAAGCCATTAAAAGAGGCTTCATCGCAGAGATTTTGTTGTAGGTCTTTCTTCAAAATGAACGATTAAGGGTGGCTAAAAATACAGCTTTTCTAATAAACTTAAGGCTTAGCGACCGCTAACTTCAATTTGATCTGGGGTGATGAGAGTGAAAAGACACTATTTTTTTAATGGTGTTAACAGGCTGTTTTTGAGTAACTAGAGGTGTTTTTTATTGCTTAGGCGAAAAAAAAGTAGAAATCGGGGTAGGGTAATTTCATTCCCAATTGTTTTACTACCGAAAGCGAGCAGTAACCAACTCGCATAAATTGAAAAAAATCAAAATCTAATAGTATGAAAAATTTAAAATCAATTTTGGGAATAACGGTTCTGTCATTATTTCTTTTTGCCTCTTGCCAAAGTGAAGAAGATGTAACGATAGGAGACGACCCAAATCAAAGTACAAACAGCGCCGACTCTGAAACCGCAGATCTTATGGCACGTAATACTGCGCATGATGGTAGTGAAGACGATTTTCTTGACGGTTTAAGCTGCTCATCTATAGTGCTTCCTGTTGTAGCAGAAGTGAATGGGCAGGAATTAACAATAATTAGTCAGTCAGATTTTGCGCTTATAGCAAACATTTTTGCTCAATTTACAAATGATGACGATGAGGTGAACTTTCAGTTTCCTATCACAGTTACCATGAGTGATTATACTGAGGTTGTAATTAATAATCAGGCCGAGTATGACACTTTAAAAGATACCTGTACAGAAATAGACAGCAAAGAAGAAGATGCTATAAACTGTCTTGATATAGATTACCCGATCACTGTTTTTACTTACGATGCAAATGCAGAACAGACCGGTAGTGTAGTTCTTGATGGTGAGCAGGAAACGTATGTTTTCTTAAATAATCTTGGTGAGAGTGATTTCTTCAGCGTAAGCTATCCTATAAGCCTTATGGCAGAAGGTAACTCTGCAATCACGATCAACTCTGATGCAGAATTTAAAAACGCTTTAGAATCTTGTGAAGCAGATGACGATATGCAGGCACAAGCAGAAGCAGAAGCTAAAGCTGCCGCAGATGAACTTGAGGCCATATTAACAGATGCAACTTTTAAAGTTGAGACAGGTATTAATAACGGAGTAGAATTTACTGAAGATTTTGTTGAGTTTACTTTAGAGTTTGCTAATGACGGTGAGGTGATCGTGAGAAATACACTTACAAATACAGCTGCAAGTATAGAAGGAAGCTTTCAGGTAGTTTCTGAAACAAATGTAAATCTAGAGCTGTCTTTTGCAGGTAATAGCACTTTTAATATCATAAGTGATCAATTTGAAGTAGTGAGCCAGAATGAAAGTACAATAGAGCTACAAAGTTCTACTAACAGCGCAGTTACTTTAGTGCTTACAAAAATGGAATAACCTGATTTAATGTTCGGGAAGTTGGGAGAAACCGCCTTTACTCTAAATATGGAGTAGGGCGGTTTTTATGTTACAGATATATGAAGACTAAGCAGTAAATAATTCTTTATACTTAGGCTTCAAAACCTTAAATTTGCTGTCATAAAATTGAAGCGAAACCTATGTTTGATAATTTAAGTGATAAGCTGGATAAAGCGATGCATGTGCTTAAGGGGCACGGCCAGATTACAGAAATAAATGTTGCCGAAACTCTTAAGGAAGTAAGACGTGCGCTTGTAGATGCAGATGTTAATTACAAAATAGCAAAAGATTTTACCAGTACAGTTAAAGAAAGAGCACTGGGGCAAGACGTTCTTACAAGCGTAAAGCCAGGGCAGTTAATGGTAAAACTCGTTAAAGATGAGTTGACAAATTTAATGGGTGGTGAAGCAGAAGGAATCAATCTTTCTGGTAATCCTACCGTTATTTTAATGTCAGGACTTCAGGGATCTGGTAAAACCACATTTTCTGGTAAACTCGCCAATTTTTTAAAGACCAAGAAAACGAAGAAACCTCTTCTTGTAGCCTGTGATGTGTATCGTCCTGCGGCAATAGATCAGTTGCATGTTGTAGGTGATCAAATAGGTGTAGAGGTATTTTCAGATAGAGAGAATAATGATCCTGTTTCTATCTCTAATGCGGCTATCGCTTACGCGAAACAAAACGGTCATAATGTTGTGATCATAGATACTGCGGGTAGACTAGCAGTAGATAAGGCGATGATGACAGAGATCGCAAACATACGTGATGCAGTCCAGCCACAGGAAACCTTATTTGTTGTAGATTCTATGACCGGGCAGGATGCTGTGAATACGGCAAAATCATTCAACGATACGCTAAATTTTGATGGTGTTGTTCTTACTAAATTAGATGGTGATACCAGAGGTGGTGCCGCTTTATCTATTAAGACAGTAGTAAATAAGCCCATCAAATTTATTGGTACAGGTGAGAAGATGGAAGCGATAGATGTATTCTATCCTTCTCGTATGGCAGATCGTATTCTTGGGATGGGAGATGTTGTTTCACTTGTAGAGCGTGCACAAGAACAATTTGATGAAGAAGAAGCCCGCAAGCTGCAAAAGAAAATTGCTAAAGATCAATTTGGTTTTGATGATTTTCTAAAGCAGATTCAGCAGGTTAAGAAAATGGGGAATATGAAAGACCTTATAGGTATGATTCCCGGTGCTGGTAAAGCGTTAAAAGGTCTTGATATTGACGATGACGCTTTTAAACACATCGAAGCTATAATTCACTCAATGACTCCGGAAGAACGTACAAAACCTGCAGTCATCAACAGCAGCCGAAAAAAGAGAATAAGCAAAGGTTCTGGTACAACCGTACAGGAAGTGAATCAATTGCTTAAGCAATTTGGCCAAATGAGCAAAATGATGAAAATGATGCAGGGTGGCGGCGGCCAGAAGATGATGCAGATGATGAATAATATGCGATAAAAATCGGGTTTTAGAGGCTAAAAATCAGTTAAATACTACTAAAAATCACTGCTATTTATGACTATTCTTGACGGAAAAAAAGTAAGCAACGACATAAAAAACGAGATTACCGCTGAGGTTAATAAGATGAAAGAGCGAGGCGAGAAAGTGCCTCATCTTGCAGCAATTATCGTGGGTAATGACGGTGCCAGTCTTACATATGTAAATAGTAAAGTGAAAGCCTGTGAACGTGTGGGTTTTGAATCTACTATGGTGCGTATGCCCAGCACCACAAGTGAATATGAGTTACTTTCTAAAATAAAAGAACTCAACGAGAATGACGATATTGATGGTTTTATAGTTCAACTACCTTTACCCCCGCAGATCAATACTCAGGAAGTTTTAATGACCGTAAATCCTGATAAAGATGTAGATGGTTTTCATCCTACAAACTTTGGGAAAATGGCTTTAGATATGAGCACATTTATACCGGCAACTCCTTTTGGTATTCTTGAGCTTTTAGAGCGTTATGAAGTAGAAACACAAGGTAAACATACAGTAGTTATAGGGAGAAGCCATATTGTAGGTCGCCCTATGAGTATTTTAATGGGAAGAAAAGGTTTCCCGGGAAATTCTACAGTTACATTAACTCATAGCCGCACAAAGAATATTACGCAAATCACCTCTCAGGCAGATATTATAATTTCGGCATTAGGTGTGCCCGGCTTTCTAAAAGCCGAAATGGTAAAAGATGATGTTGTAATTATAGATGTAGGTATTACTCGCGTGCCAGATGAAACTCGTGAAAGAGGCTATTATTTAACCGGTGACGTAGATTACGAGAACGTAAGTAAAAAAGCGAGTTACATTACACCTGTACCTGGCGGGGTAGGACCAATGACCATCGCAATGCTTCTTAAAAACACACTGCTTGCTAGAGATCGCCATCGCGCCAGAAAAGCATAATTGATTTTTTACTCAATATAGAGGTGACGAGCTGCCAGGGCAGCACCTATAATACCGGCGTGATTCTTTGTATGTGCAGCAACGATTGGCACATCAACTTTCAATTTATTTCGGTATTCTTCCAGGTTTTTGCTCGCACCACCGCCTATTATGATAAGATCGGGATCGCTTATAGTTGTGACGATCTGTAAAAATTTATTGAAGCGTTTACCCCATTTTTTAAAGCTCATATCCTTACGCAGACGTACTGCTCTTGAAGCATATTGCTCTATGTTCATTCCTTTTTTATAGGGCAGCTGGCCAAGTTCCCAGTTAGGGAGTAACTCGCCATTGTAAAAAACTCCACTGCCTATTCCTGTTCCTACAGTAAAAACCATAACCAGACCTTTTTCATCTTTGCCTACGCCAAATGTCATTTCGGCAAGACCAGCAGCATCTGCATCATTTATGACTGCAACGGGAAGACCTATATGCTGTGAGATCATATCGTCTACCTGAACTCCCACCCAGGCGGGATCGAGATTTCCGTGTTGTAAAGCTTTTCCTCTATGTATAACAGTGGGGAAACCAACTCCTACAGGACCCTTCCAGTCCCATTCTTTCACAATTTCCCCAATGGTTTTAACCATGGCCTTAGGAGTACGAGGGATAGGAGTAGGCAATCTATAGCGTTCACCTATGTAATCTTCAGTTTCTAAATTTACCGGAACACCTTTTATTCCTGTGCCTCCTACATCAATTCCCAAAATTTCCATATACCCTAGTTTTGTGGGGTCAAAAAAAAGGAATATTTATCAATACCCGAAGAATATGACTTAATTTTTCTTCAGAAAGCAAATTTGGTGGAAATTGAATAGGAAAAAATCTGCCTGCAGAGGCTAAAAATTGGTGCAAAAAGGCTAAAAATTAGCTCAAAATGCAAAGTTCTATAGCCGCTCTTCTGTCTCTGCCGGCGGTTGTTTGCCGTATTCTTTTTTATAAATTTTCACAATAAGTAAAAACAGGCTTATTAAGAGTGGGCCAAATATTAGCCCTATAAATCCAAATAGAGGAACACCTACAATCACTCCAAATAAAGTTACCAGAGGATGTACATTAGCGAGACGTTCAAGTACATAAAGTCTAATGATATTGTCTGTAGAACCTACCACAACAAACCCATAAATAGCAATACCAATTGCTTGGCCTACATCACCGCTGGAAAAAAGCAAAATCGTAACGGGAACTATGCCAAGTAGCGTGCCTATAAATGGTATCATAGAGCCAATGGCAGTGATGACAAACCAAAAGAATGGATCTGGAACACCGAATATAAAAAAGCCTACTAATGCAACGATACCCTGTGCCAGCGCCACAAGAGGAATACCTAAAGCATTAGATTTTACCATAGCCGTACTTTCTGTTGCAATGGTTTTAATATTGTCTGAAGCTAGTGGAATATATTCATACAGCGAATTCTGCAATGTCTTTCTGTTGATTAACATGTAGTAAAGCATAAAATACATGATACCTATTGCAATAAATGCTGTGAAAGTTCCCCCGGCTAATGATTGCAGGTGAGTAGAGATCCATTCTGTTACCGCATTAGTATCTATAGAATCGCTTACTTTGTACCCTAATTGTGATTCCCACTGCGAGACATGCTCTTTAATAGCGTCTACAACTTTAGCCGAATTTGATACAGCCTTACCTATTTTGTTAGTTAGCATTAAGACAATCAACCCCACAGGAACTAAAATCGCCAGGAAGGAAAAAACCATGAGTAAAGCAGCGGCAAGACTTTTGTTCCAGCCTCTGTCTACCAGATTATTCATCCATTTTTTAAGGAGAACATGCAGAGTAATTGCTCCTAATACTCCTGAGAGATAAGGAATCATTTCCAGAAAAATCAGAACAAATAAAAATAGAATGAGCAGAAGTATGAACAACTGTCTTACTAAGGTTGGTTTTAGTTGTTGTGGCATGTTATTTAGCGAATAATTGACTCATGTCTTTAAAGCTTTTAAATTCAAGGGCATTGCCACAAGGGTCGTAAAAGAACATTGTTGCTTGCTCGCCCACTTGCCCCTTAAAGCGTATGTAGGGTTCAATTATAAAATTAATTCCCTTTGCAGTTAATTTTTTAGAGAAGTTCTGAAAATCATTCCATTCCAGAACTACGCCATAGTGAGGTACCGGAACTGCTTTGCCGTCAACTGCATTATGATGTACAGCAGCTGATTCTTCTTTTGGCTTATAATGAATAACCAGTTGATGACCAAAAAAATCAAAGTCTACCCATTGATCGCTACAGCGACCTTCAGTAAGTTCAAGGGTGTCACGATAAAATTTTCGGGCTTCGTCAAGTTGGTCTACAGGAATGGCTAGATGAAAAGGTGCAGGCATTTAAATCATGGTTAGGTTACAGGTAAATATAATAATTAGATAAACAGTAATTTAAATGATCTCAGAATTATCAATTATTCCTTAAAGCATCTATCAATTCTTTTTTAGTCATTTTAGATCTGCCTTCAATACCTACTTTCTTTGCTTCCTCGTAAAGATCTTCTTTTGTGCGATCTTCATACTTATTTGCTTTGCCACCTTTTTTACCAGAATCTTCTGTGTTTGCTATGCGTGCTGCTTTCTCTTTGCTGTATCCTTTATCTGTTAAAGCGTCGTATTGCTTTTCATTTTTAATACGTGGGTTGTTTGGCATGGCTGTATACTTTAAATGATACTTTACTAATTTCTCACTTAAATGTACGCAGAAGCTCCTTGCCTGTGATAAAGGTTAACAAGGGTTTAAAAAAGAATTAATAGAAATTAAGATTAAATCTAGCTCTCGCGCCTTCTTCTTTTTTTTGAAATATGCGGGCTACTGTATTTATTTTCGATTGGTTTAGAAGGGGCGGCGTGCTCCTCATACGTCTTACTACTGTCTTTTAGCAGGTCTTGTAAGTGAGAGAGTTCTGCTTTAGTGAAATTGCGATATTGACCAACGGGAACGTCTAGTGAAATATTCATGATGCGCACACGTTTCAGTTTTGTGACGTTGTAACCCAGATATTCGCACATGCGGCGTATCTGCCTGTTTAAGCCTTGGGTAAGAATAATTTTAAATTGCTTCTTTCCTATCTGCTCTACTTCACATTCTCTGGTAATAGTATCAAGAATAGGAACTCCCGCAGACATTTGTGCTATGAACTGCGCAGTAATTGGCTTATCAACATTTACAATATATTCTTTATCGTGATTGTTTCTGGCACGTAAAATTTTATTTACAATATCACCATCGTTGGTAAGAAAGATGAGACCTTCACTTGCTTTGTCAAGACGACCAATAGGGAAAATACGGGAAGGATAATTTATGTAATCTATGATGTTATCTTTTTCTACTCGCGTATCTGTAGTACAAACAATGCCTACAGGTTTATTAAAAGCGATATAGATAAGTGGTTCTTCACGCTCTGTTATAAGCTTGCCGTCTACACGTATTTCATCTGCAGCGCTAACTTTAGTACCCATTTCTGGAATGGCTCCATTAATAGTAATGCGGCCTGCATCTATTAATTTATCTGCGTGACGTCTTGAGCAGTAGCCTACTTCGCTTAAGTATTTATTTATACGTGTTAGATTCTCTTCTGCCATCAAATGGATACTGTGATAGGTTTAATCTTCTTTTAAAAACTTTATAATTTCGTCATTCACAAAATCACTATAGAGCGAATGATTTAATCCTTCGGTTTCAATAAGTTTAGATTTATTCCAATTTTTATGAATATTGCGTGAACCTTCTACTGAGGTTATTTTGTCGTTTTTATCGTGAATGATCAGACCATGAACATCTAGTTTTTGAGCAAAAGCTGAAGCTGAAAATTCTTTGGTCTTAAAGCCAAAATTCTTCTGAAAATATGCATCCAGAATGTTTAAAACCCGCTTATCAAGGCCTAAAATCTGCTGATAATCTGCAATTATCGTCTCTAATTGATCTGGAGGACCAAGAATTACCAATTTTTTTATATCTGCTGATGGATGCAAACTTTGATTATAGATGGCAGTAAGTGCGCCAATGCTGTGACCAATTAAAAATTCAGGATTGTAAATTTCTATCATCTGCTGCAGCGCCTTCTCGTAAATGGGAACGTACAATCTGTCGCCATCACTATAACCATGTGCGGGAGCATCAAAAGCTATTATATTGTAATTTTCTTTATGCAGTTGTTCTACAAGAACCTTCCATCTGTGGGTGTGACTCTCCCAACCGTGAATTAGAAGAATGGTTTTGCCGCTGCCGGCCCATCTGTAGGTTTGTAATTTTAGATTTTCAACTGTGATTGTCCTGTCGCGAGAAGGATCCATAAAATCTTTATGATGATCGCCTACTTTGCCTTGTCTGGGTTTACTAAAGAGCGCAAATGCACGATGAGCTGCCCTGTCTGGAGCTATTATAGACAATGTATTGATGTATTTACCTATAGCCTTGGGAACAAATCGCTTTAAACTTTCACGCATAAAAACCTTTCATTTAACTATTGTCAAAGATAGTGGTTCTTAAGAAGAATATAATTTAATCAGCGCTATTGTTGCTGTCGTGATATTTAAGTAAAGAAATACCTGATAAAAAGAAGATAACGCCTAAAATAGCCAGAGCCCACGGACTGAGTCCTAATTCAAAACTTCCAAAGATTCCCAAAACGCCAAAAACCAGGGAAATAGCGCCACCTATAGTTAGAGTTATTCCTAATACTTTTATCATTATTGGAGATTTAAAATTTCATTGAAATTAGAGGTTCTCACAGAGACAAACCAGAAGATTAACGCCGCATTAAGTGGTATTTGTGATTTCCTTTTATTTTGACTCGATCAATTTTTTTATTTCGCTTATCGCTTCCTGCTCATCGCCCCAGCCTTCAATAATTAGTTGATCTGTATCATAATTTACAAACCATAATTCAATTATTTTCTTAGCACCTTTAAAGTTTGTGGCAAAGCTTTGATAGGTTTCTGTATCAATCGTGCGCTCATCTCGATTAGCAGGAACCGCAATTATCTTATAATCCTGATCGCCTTTGTCTATCAATTTTAATACAGCTATAGGTATAATGTTTATTACGGTTGCAGTGGGAAGACTTTCACTTAAAACAAGAACATCAAGAGCATCACCATCCCCACCTTTTTCTGGGTCACTTAATGTTGAAGGTATAAACCCATAATTGCCGGGATATCCTATAAAATTTATAGAACGGTCTTTACCTTCTTTTTGGTCTGGCAGAAATTGCTTTAGCTCTTTATTGTATTCTATTTTTAAGTTGGTGCCGGCAGGTATTTCTACCACAGCCTGAAGTATGCCGTTTTCATTAAATGTGTCAAGATGGTAAAAATCCTGCCGCATGCATGCAGTCAAGCAAAGACACAAAAGCAGGATTATTTTTTTCATTCTGCGTCGCGATGTACCAGGTTAAAATTAAAAGCGGGAGTACAAACAGAAATATAAACACAGGGTTGATCAAAAGGATTGCTATACTGCACACGTGTATTAGCGTCTATCTTAATTGATTCGCCTGCATTTAAAATAACAGTTTCCTCTTCTATTTTAAACTGTTTTTTACCACTTATAACAAAGGTATACTCAGTAAATTCTGGTTTTTGATAAGGTTCACTCCACCCTGGCGGAGCGATCATGTGTGCAATGCTAATATCGCTGTTGCCATCGCTTGCCAGGCCAAAATGCTCGGCTATTTTTTTACCGTCATCTGTGGGGACAATAAAAGGCGATTTCTGTACTCTGTAATTCTTCATAGAATTGATTCTTACCAGCCAATCATAAAATATTTGATCTTAGCACTATCTGGTATATGTACTTCATCAACTTTAGCAGACATGTCAAATTGTAATTCGCTGGGCAGTTCCTTCTTATCTATTGTAAAGTAGGCGTTGATATCATCTACAAAAACCACGATACTCGTAAGAAGAGTTTCTATTTTAGAAATTTTATAGGCATTTTTAATATCCTTAAAAGTGCTATTGAGAGTAATACCTTCTTCAGTTTTGTAACGAGGATCAAAGATCTGGATTGTTTTTATGGTACTTGTTTTCTCGTCTGTTTTAGGTTTTAAACTGAGCAATTGTGCGTCATTCTCATAGATTTCTATGGCATCTGAACCGATTTTTGCTCCCTGTGGGTTGGTTTTACTAACTACTTTTTGATCTTTAAAGAGGGTTTCCAGTTCATTTACAGTAGATTCCTGAGTTAGCGGTCCTACGCTGGTTGAGGTAATTGCAAAAGGATCATCATTATTACATGATATTAAAAATAAAGAGGCAAAAAATGTAACGATTAATCGCTTGGTCATAGGTAATTTATTTATTGAAATTAATTCTAAATGTTGTTTTGATACTTTGTGCTGAAATCTGGGTTTTCTGGTCTATTTGATCATTTTTCCCAATATCCCCAGAACTCCGCGTATAACGGTAGCGCTTGTGAGAACTTTAATTATAGCGCGTTCTGTAGTGCTAGATGGTGAAGTTGTTTTTCTTGAAGAAGACATTTTAGCTCTTTCGCTTTTAGCCTTTTCTTTTACCTCTTCACTTTCGGCTTTTTCTATTTTCTCATTAAGAATTTCGTAAGCACTATCTCTGTCAATAGATTTATTATACTTTGTAACTAAAGATGAACTATTGTTTATCGCGTTAATTTCATCTTGAGTTAAAATATCCATTCTCGACATAGGTGCTCGCATCATTGTGGCGGCAAGCGGAGTAGGACGGCCTTTCTCATCAAGGGCAGAAACTAAGGCTTCTCCTATACCTAACGAAGTTAAAACCTCTTTGGTGTCGTAATATTCTGAGATAGGATAGTTTTCTGCGGTTAGTTTTATAGCTTTTCTGTCTTTTGCGGTAAAAGCTCTTAAAGCATGCTGCACCTTTAACCCTAACTGGCTAAGAACTCCTTCTGGTACATCTGTAGGATTCTGGGTGACAAAATATAATCCCACGCCCTTTGAGCGTATCAATTTTACTATACTTTCGATCTGGCTGTGAAGCGCTTTAGAAGCTTCTTTAAAAATAAGGTGAGCTTCATCTATAAAAATGACAAGTTCTGGCTGGTTGCTGTCGCCCTGTTCAGGAAAAGTGCTATAGATTTCGGCCAGTAAACTCAATATAAAAGTAGAGAAAAGTTTAGGTCTGTCCTGAATGTCTGTAAGGCGAATTATACTGATCACACCTCTTCCGTTCTCATCAAGGCGTTGTAGATCCTGAACTTCAAATGATTTTTCGCCAAAGAAAATATCAGCATCCTGTTGTTCAAGTTCTACTATTTTACGCAAAATTGAACCTGCAGAAGCTGTAGAGATACGGCCGTATGATTCTTGCATTTCTGCTCTGCCTTCATTGGTAGCATATTGCAAAACCTTTTTAAAGTCTTTTAGGTCTAAAAGAGGGAGTTTATTATCATCACAATATTTAAATAGAATAGAGATAATTCCAGATTGCGCGTCTGTAGCGTCTATTATTCGCGAGAAGAGAACTGGCCCAAACTCGCTAACAGTCGCGCGCAAACGCACTCCGTTTTGTTCTGAAAGGGTAAGAATCTCTACGGGAAAATCTTTAGGCGTATAAGGTAAACCGATTTTTGCATGTCTTTCATCGATTTTTGCATGTCCGGCGCTGGCTTTTGCAATACCACTCAGGTCACCTTTCATATCCATAAGCAGAACCGGCACTCCTTTTTCTGAAAGATTTTCTGCAAGCACCTGCAATGTTTTTGTTTTACCTGTCCCGGTTGCTCCTGCAATTAGACCGTGCCTGTTCAATGTTTTTAACGGTACTTTTACGTGGGCATCTGTAATCGTCTCACCATCTAACATGGCTGCTCCTAAAATTATAGAGTCTCCTTTAAAGGTGTTACCAGTAGTTATGCTTTCTGTGAATGCTTCTATTTTGCTCATGAGCCTTATTTGAGCCAAAAATAATGATTAAATAAGAAAAGCTGCACTTGCAAATTTTATTATTAAAGCGGGGAACTACTTGTATCTAATTTTTATCTCAACTTTATGAAATGCCTTATCTTTGCGGCCTATGACAAAAGAGGCAATTGCAAGTAGAGTAGAGTTAGGAGAATTACTACCGTTAATGGAAGAATTCTATACCATACAGGGGGAAGGATATCACACCGGCACCGCGGCATATTTTATACGCGTGGGCGGTTGTGATGTGGGATGTCACTGGTGCGATGTTAAAGAAAGTTGGGATGCGGCTATACACCCGCCTACAGAAGCGCAGGTAATAGCAGATCATGCTTCCAGATATAGTAATACAGTTGTTGTTACCGGTGGTGAACCTTTAATGTGGGATATGAATCACCTTACAGGTTTGCTAAAAGCGAAAGGGCTCAATGTTCATATAGAAACTTCAGGAGCTTATAAATTGTCTGGTCATTGGGACTGGATATGTCTTTCGCCTAAAAAGAGAATGCTGCCTACAGCAGAGATCTATCCTGTTGCACATGAGCTTAAGGTGATAGTTTACAACAAAGCAGATTTTGCTTTCGCCGAAGAACATGCAGCAAAAGTAGGATCTCATTGCGAGTTGTATCTTCAGCCTGAATGGAGTGTGCGCGAGAAAATGACACCTTTAATAGTAGAATATGTGATGAGCAATCCTAAATGGAAGATTAGCTTACAGACACATAAATATTTAAATATACCGTAAACGAAAAAAGCTTCCTAAATGGAAGCTTTTTTATATTTATACACCGATTTTTCTTGAGATTACATCTGCTCAAAAGGAACCTGAACATAAGTGTTGTCCCATCCTAAAAGCATATCTGTTCCATCAGTTTTAGGTTGAAATGAGATAGAAAATGATTCTAAAGGATTAGATAATTTTCTTGCAGGAGCTTTAATTCTAACTACGTCACGTTCTTGTTTGTAGCCAAAAGCTCCCCAGGTGTTAACGTCTTTATTAAATATGATAGTCCACTCTTTTTCTCCCGGTATAGTAAATAAAGAATAAGTTCCGGCCTTAATGGTTTTGTCGCCTACTGTCATGTCTTTATAAAAAGTGATCTCTGTAGACTCATTTGCTCCGGTACGCCATACTTCATCGTATTTTACGAGTTCGCCAAAGATCTTACGATCTTTTTTCTGTGGTCTGCTGTAAATAACACGTATTAAAGGCGCTTTATCCTGACCTCGGTACATGGCAATATCCATAGGACTTGGGTCAAGGTTTGCAAATTTTGGTTCTTGTGCTACTGCTGTAAATGTGAATAGCAATATTAAAGTGGTGACTACAAAAGATTTCATAATAGTTATATAATTGATTTTTGCAAAATTACAAGCTTTTAAGTACAACTACGTTAAGACAATAATAAAATGGAAGAAGCAAATTCTCATTTATTATTTATAACAGCTTAAGCTTTATTAATGATTTTCAATCATCGCTAAAATTGAAATTATTGTTATAATATGTAAGTTAATAATGTAATTTGCTTTCAGGTTTAGAAGTGCTTGTGCATCTTTGACCTTTCAAATTAAAACAAATGTTATGTGCGGAATAGTATGTGCCTACGAGCTTAAACAAAAAGCAGAAGATTTAAGGCCTCAAATTTTAGAAATGTCTAAAAAGATAAGACACCGCGGTCCAGACTGGAATGGTGTTTATAGTGATGATAAAGCAATTTTAGCCCATGAGCGTCTTTCTATAGTTGATCCTGCCTCAGGAAAACAACCTTTATTAAGTCCTGACGGGAAGTTGATTTTAGCTGCTAACGGGGAGATTTACAATCACAAAGAGTTAAGAAAGCAATTTGCCGGTAAATATGATTTTAAAACTGAATCTGATTGTGAGGTAATACTTGCGCTTTATCAGGAAAAAGGACCTGATTTTTTGGATGAACTTAACGGGATTTTTGCTTTTTCACTTTATGATGCAGAAAAAGATGAGTATCTGGTTGCGCGAGATCATATGGGTATTATCCCACTATATATGGGTTGGGATCAATACGGCACTTTTTATGTAGCTTCAGAATTAAAAGCCCTTGAAGGTACGTGTACAAAAATTGAACTTTTTCCTCCGGGACATTATTTATACAGCAAAGACGGTGAGGTAACCAGATGGTACAAAAGAGATTGGATGGAGTATGATGCGGTAAAAGATAATGAAACAAGTATTCAGAAGTTAAAAGATGCTTTAGAGGCTGCTGTGCATAGACAACTAATGTCTGATGTACCTTACGGTGTATTGCTTTCTGGTGGATTAGATTCTTCAATCACTTCCGCTGTAGCGAAAAAATATGCAGAAAAAAGAATTGAGTCAGACGATACTACGGCAGCGTGGTGGCCGCGATTGCACTCTTTCTCTGTAGGTTTAGAGGGTTCTCCAGATCTGGCTGCTGCACAGAAAGTAGCAGATCATATAGGGACCGTACACCATGAGATCAAGTTTACTATTCAGGAAGGTTTAGATGCGATTAAAGATGTGATTTATAACCTGGAGACTTACGATATAACAACAATTAGAGCATCAACCCCTATGTACTTAATGGCTCGTGTGATAAAGTCTATGGGTGTGAAAATGGTACTATCTGGAGAAGGAGCAGATGAGATCTTTGGCGGTTATTTATATTTCCACAAAGCGCCAAGTGCTAAAGATTTTCATGAAGAAACTGTACGCAAACTTGATAAGTTACATATGTACGATTGTTTAAGAGCAAACAAAAGTCTTGCAGCCTGGGGTATTGAAGGTCGTGTGCCATTCTTAGATAAAGAATTTATGGATGTTGCCATGAGTATTAACCCGCAGGATAAAATGATAAACGGTGAGCGTATGGAGAAATGGGTAATCCGTAAGGCGTTTGAATCGTATCTGCCAGAAAGTGTGGCTTGGAGGCAGAAAGAACAATTCTCTGATGGTGTAGGTTACAGCTGGATTGATACCTTGAAGAAAGTAGTAAATGAAAAAGTAAGTGATGAACAACTTGCTAACGCTCATTATAGATTCCCAATACAAACCCCACAGAATAAAGAAGAGTTTTATTACCGCTCAATTTTTGAAGGTCACTTCCCAAGTGATGCTGCAGCCTTAAGTGTGCCGCAAGAGCCATCTGTGGCCTGTAGTTCAAGAATTGCTTTAGAGTGGGATGAAGCGTTTAAGAATATGAACGACCCTAGCGGTAGAGCAGTTGCAAATGTTCATTCAGATGCATACGTAAAAGCTTAAATTTCGTTTTAAACTTAAAGAGAAAAGCACTCCGTATTGGGGTGCTTTTTTATTGCGATAATTGGTCATTTTTGACCGATTATCACCTCAAATAAGCTACTATTTTAAATATCCGCAAAAAAGGGCTGTTTTTTCCACAGATTGTTGATAACTTAACAGGTTTGGCGCGGGTTTTGCTCAGGTAAAGGGTTGTCTTTCTTTATATTTGTTTGCTAGCGAAATTGCCACCCGTAAACATCCAGCTAACGATGTTTTTAAGGGCTAATTACGTTTGGTTAACAAGCTGTATAAGAATGGCTAAGACCCTAAATTTAAAAGTGAAATATGAGCGAAGAAGTTAATAAGCAGCAATATTCGGCCGATAGTATTCAGGCGCTTGAGGGAATGGAGCATGTGCGTATGCGCCCTTCAATGTATATTGGTGATGTAGGTGTAAGAGGTTTGCACCATCTTGTTTATGAAGTAGTAGATAACTCCATTGATGAAGCGATGGGTGGTTATTGTGATGAGATTAGCGTTGTTATTAACGAGAATAACTCGATCACAACAAAAGATAATGGTAGAGGTATTCCTGTAGACCTGCACAAAAAAGAAGGAGTATCTGCACTTGAGGTTGTTATGACTAAAATAGGTGCAGGTGGTAAATTTGATAAAGATTCGTATAAGGTTTCCGGTGGTTTACACGGTGTGGGTGTGAGTTGTGTTAATGCACTTTCAGATCACTTAACAGCAACTGTACATCGTGATGGTACTATCTGGGAACAGGAGTATGAGAAAGGTAAAGCTTTATATCCTGTAAAATCTATAGGCACTACAGACTACACGGGTACTATTGTAACCTTTTTGCCAGATCCTACGATCTTTCAGCAAACCATAGAATACAGCTATGACACTTTGGCTAGCCGTATGCGTGAACTGGCTTATCTTAATAAAGGTATTACGATCACGTTGACAGATAAACGCCAAAAAGACGATAATGGTGAGCCTGTATCTGAAACCTTTCATTCTGAAGAAGGACTGAAAGAATTTGTTCGTTTTCTGGATGGAAACCGTCAGCCTATTATAGGGAATGTTATTTCTATGGAAGGTGAGAAGAATGACATACCTGTAGAAGTTGCGATGATCTATAACGACAGTTATGCTGAAAATCTGCACTCCTATGTAAATAATATTAACACGCATGAAGGTGGGACACATTTAGCTGGTTTCCGTCGTGGACTTACAGGTTCTCTAAAGAAATATGCAGATGCCTCTGGAATGCTTGATAAACTCAAGTTTGATATTGCCGGAGATGATTTTCGCGAAGGCTTAACAGCAATTATCTCAGTAAAAGTAGGTGAACCTCAATTTGAAGGGCAGACTAAAACTAAACTGGGGAATAGAGAGGTTACAGCTGCGGTATCACAAGCAGTTTCAGAAATGCTTGAGATTTATCTTGAGGAGAATCCAGATGATGCTAAAATCATTGTACAGAAAGTAATTCTTGCTGCTCAAGCCCGACATGCGGCTAAGAAAGCACGTGAGATGGTGCAGCGTAAAACGGTGATGAGTATAGGTGGATTACCTGGAAAATTATCAGATTGTTCTGAAACTGATCCTGCTGCTTGTGAGGTGTTTCTGGTAGAGGGTGACTCTGCAGGTGGAACTGCAAAAATGGGCCGTAATCGTGAGTTTCAGGCTATTTTACCACTTCGAGGAAAAATCCTTAATGTGGAAAAAGCTATGCAGCACAAGGTTTTTGAAAATGAAGAAATAAAGAACATTTTTACAGCTTTAGGTGTTACCATTGGTACAGAAGAAGATAGTAAAGCACTTAACCTTTCTAAGTTGCGTTACCATAAAATTGTTATTATGTGTGATGCCGATGTAGATGGTAGCCACATTGCAACTTTAATTCTTACTTTTTTCTTTCGCTATATGCGTGAATTAGTAGAGAATGGGCATGTTTACATTGCAACGCCGCCTCTGTATTTATTGAAAAAAGGTAAAAAATTGAGATACGCCTGGAGTGATAAGGAGCGTGATCAATATAATGAGGAAATGGGTGGTAGTGTAGGCGTTCAGCGTTATAAAGGTTTGGGTGAGATGAATGCAGATCAGCTTTGGGATACAACTATGAATCCTGAATTTCGTACGCTTAGACAGGTTACTATAGATAACGGTACAGAGGCAGACAGAATCTTCTCTATGTTAATGGGAGATGAAGTGCCGCCGCGAAGAGAATTCATTGAGAAAAACGCAATTTATGCAAATATAGATGTGTAAATAAAAATTATTTAAATGTTTTGATGCCTAGTCTTTAAAGACTAGGCATTTTTTTTGTCAAATCTTCGACGAAGAGCGTGACTATTTTTTTATTTTAGCCGCACCAAATTTACCCAAAATGAAAAAATATATTTTTATGTTAGGCTTGCTATGCTGTAGCGGTATGGTTAAAGCACAAGTTTATGGAGGTGGTTTTGAAGCAGTTCTGGGAGCTGGTGATAAAGATGCCTCAGTTTTAATGGGGGCTTATCTTGAGCCTGCAATGGAAGGTCTGGTTTATGCTATGAACGGCGGCTGGTATAGCACAGCTAAAACGCATAAACAATTTGGCTTTGATATTACAATTGCTCTAAACGCTTCTTTGATTCCTTCTGATAAGGAAATGTTTGCTATCTCTAGTCTCGAGTTTGAAAATTCTATTACAGGTTCACCAGATGGTACTCCTACTGTTGCGGGAGATATTGATCCTTCTTTTGTTACGGTTAGAATAGAAGAAACTGGTGAGCAGGTGCAATTTACAATGCCCGAAGGTATTAAGAATGATTTGCCTTTAAGCGCGATGCCTTCTCCTACACTGCAGGGGAGTGTGGGATTATTTCTTGATTCTGATGTTATTATAAGATACACACCGCGTGTAGGTAGTGACGATGTTAAAGGAAGAATATTAGGAGCTGGGTTAAAGCATAATTTGATGCAATATTTTGGTCCGTTAGATAAGTTGCCGCTTAATGCATCGCTATTGTGGGCTTTCACAAATATGAAAGTTGATTATGATATTGAAGATGGAAACGTATTTGATGGTAGTGGTCAGCGAGCAGAATTTAACATGAATGCTTATACCGTACAGGCTTTAGCATCTCTTGATTTTCCTGTATTTAGCATTTACGGTGGTGTAGGATATACGGGAGGTAATTCTAATTTAAAAGTTTTAGGAACATACGAGGTTACATATTCTGTAGAAGGTGTGCCTGTGAGAACCACAACTTATGAAGACCCCATCGATCTAAAATATGATCCTTCTGGCATGAGGGCTACTGTGGGAGCGAGACTTAATCTTTCTGCTTTTAAAATATTTGCAGATTATACTCTTCAGGATTACAACAATATCACAGCAGGTGTAGCTCTTAGTTTTAGGTAGTTAGTATTCTGTTTTTGAATTTCTTAGGATGCATTTTTAGTGTGTCTAATTATTAAAGTAATGCCTATATTTAGTACTTATTTATAGGCATTAATTCTATTATCTAATGAACCTCCAGGATAAACTTGCCTCGCACACAGAGAAAAATACGAGAATAGGTACGCATTATTACGCTTCTTATATTAAAATCACAACATCTATATTAATAGCTCTTGCGATAGCTGTAATATTAGGATGGATTCTTGGTATACGTGTTTTAACCAGTGTGGTGCCAGACTATCCTACCATGAAATTTAATACAGCCCTTGGCTTTTTGTTTCTGGGTGGTGGCATCATGCTTTTATCAATGCGGAAAAACTGGACCAAGCATATTGGGCTATTTTTTCTCTTCCTTCTGCTAGTTTTAGGATGTGCATCAATAAGTCAATATATTTTTCAGCAGGATCTGGGTATAGATCAGCTTTTTTTTAAAGACAGTGAATCTATTGCTATAAGCCACCCCACCCCGGGAAGAATGTCTCAGGTGACCGCTTTGTGTTTTATATTAATGTCGGCTTTTGGCTTCAATTACTTTAGATCTTCAAGTCTTAGAACAGTCGCTCAACTAGCTTTTCATAGTGTTACTTTAATTTCGCTTATAGCGACACTGGCTTATATATTTGATATAGAGGCGGCTTCAAAACTCTCATTTTTTACTACAATGGCCATTCATACCGCTTTGGCATTTTTAGCGATATCAATGGTTGCTTCATTGTTCAACCCCACGTATGGTTTAACAGGTTTGTTCACGGGACATCGTATAGGGAATATAATGGCGCGACGTTTATTCTTTAAAATGGCGATAGCTATTATAGTGGTCGCTTACTTACGCATTCTTCTTGCCAGATATAATCTTGTGAGTGTAGAATTTGGTATTACGCTGCATGCCATTTCTTTTATTATAATTGCTCTCTGTCTCATATTGATGGTCGCAAAAGAGATTAATTTGATTGAGGTGAAAAAGAATGCTGCAGAAGGTAGTCTTTCTCGCTTACGCACATTTCTTGATGCAACGCCAGATGCTTTATTTATAGTAGATGAATATCGAAATATTCACTTGTTGAATGAAGAAGCTGTTACGGCTTTTGGTTACTCGCGTGACGAAATAAAAAACAGAAATCTGGACGTTATTTTGCCTCCAAAGCTCGGTTTTTCAAGGTTTTTGACCGATTTTTCTGAAGGAATAAACGATAAGAAAATAGACAAAGATATTTACGCGATCAAAAAAGATGGTACTAAATTTTCTGTCGAGATCAATCTCAATACGTTCGAAACTCAAGATGGAGATTATTTAACGGTGACAATACGTGATGTAACTGTGAGAAAAAAGGCCGAAGCGGAAATGAAAAATCTCTTAAATATCACAATTGATCAAAATAGCCGACTTAAAAACTTTGCTCATATCGTATCACATAATTTGAGGTCGCATTCTTCTAATATGGAGATGTTGCTTACCTTATATTTAGAAGATAAACCTGAAGAAAAAGATAATCAGATCTTTAATTTTTTGAAAACAGGATGTGATAATTTAAAAGAAACAATAGAACATTTAAATGAGGTTGTTGCAATTAATGCTTTGACTAATGAGAATCTCGAGCCTATAAACCTGAAAAGGGTAGTAAGTTCTTCAATTGAAAATGTAATTCAGCTTGCTAAAGAAAAGGGTGTTGCAATAGAAAATAAAGTAAAGTCTGATATTGATATTTTAGGTGTGAGCGCCTATTTAGACAGTATTGTGCTAAATTTTATCACAAACGGAATTAAATACAGTTGTGACAAACGCCAATCAAAAGTTGTGATTTCTGCTCACAGGCGAAAGGATTTCACTGTTCTGGAAATAAAAGATAACGGGTTAGGTATCGATCTCAAAAGGCATGGCTCTAAATTATTCGGTATGTATAAGACATTTCATAGAAATAAAGATTCACGCGGTATTGGTCTTTTTATAACCAAAAACCAAATTGAGGCCATGGGTGGCAAAGTTGAGGTTGAAAGTACTCCTGATGTGGGCTCGATTTTTAAGATTTACTTTAAAAATACAGTAGAGCAATTGGCTTAATGATTTGATTCTTCTTTGAGATATAAATGGTTTTTCCGCTGCCGGCGAAATTTTTTATTCCTTCATTTAACTTTAAAGTTTACTTAGCATAATAGTGTTAAAGAAATTGTATTTTCGCACTAAAGACGCGAAAATCGGTCTGTTAGGGTGATTTTTCGTTTAAATCAATATTAATTTCAATACAACATAATAATGAAAATTACCGTAGTAGGAGCAGGAGCTGTAGGTGCAAGTTGTGCCGAATATATAGCCATGAAAAATTTTGCATCTGATGTAATTCTTTTAGATATAAAAGAAGGATATGCAGAGGGTAAAGCGATGGACTTAATGCAAACCGCTTCTTTAAATGGATTTGACACACGCATAACGGGTACGACCGGAGATTATTCTAAAACAGCAGGTACAGACATTGCTGTAATTACAAGTGGTATACCACGTAAACCGGGTATGACTCGTGAAGAATTAATAGGTATTAATGCAGGTATCGTAAAAGACGTAGCATCAAACCTAATTAAGCATTCTCCAGAAGTTACTATAATTGTAGTAAGTAACCCTATGGATACGATGACATATCTTGTTCATAAAACCACAAATCTGCCTAAAAATAAGATCATAGGTATGGGCGGTGCTTTAGACAGTGCTCGTTTTAAATATAGATTGGCAGAAGCTTTAGAATGCCCAATTTCTGATGTTGATGGTATGGTAATAGGAGGTCATAGCGACACAGGTATGATACCTTTAACAAGATTAGCGACCAGAAATAGTGTACCTGTTTCTGAATTTATTGAGGCTGATCGTCTTGATCAGGTTATGGAAGATACTAAAGTAGGGGGCGCAACGCTTACTAAACTTTTAGGTACTTCTGCATGGTATGCTCCGGGAGCAGCGGTTTCTGGTCTGGTTCAGGCAATTGCATGTGATCAGAAAAAAATGTTCCCATGCTCAACACTTCTTGAGGGAGAATATGGTCTTGATGATATAGCAATAGGTGTTCCTGTTATTTTAGGTCGCAATGGTATTGAGCAAATTGTAGATGTAGAATTATCTGATGCCGAGAAATCTAAACTTCAGGAAAGTGCTGCAGCAGTGAAGAAAACTAATGATCTTCTAGAGCTGTAAAAAGATAATAATATTAATATTCTTTAAATCTTTTAAAGGTCTAATATTTTATAGATTAAGTAATTAAGGCTGCATTTTGCAGTCTTTTTTCTTGTAAAAAATGTTAAAGAAATCAAAAGAATATTTATTGGCATTTCTACACTGAAACCCTATATTTGCACGTTTTATAAAATTGCCGGATGTCTATTCTGGCTCAACTAATAAATATTAAATAATAATGCAGAATAAAGGACTCATTAGAGTATTTGCAATTTTGTTTGGGTTGGTGAGTTTGTATCAACTTTCTTTTACTTATTTCACAAATAAAGTTGAAGACGAAGCAGAGGCTTATGCCACCGCAAAGGTGCCAACAAGTGAAGAAGACTATGTTGATCGCAGAGGTGAAGTACAGCGTCAATATCTTGATTCTATAGGTAATGATCCTATAGCTTTAGGTATTACATATAATGACGCTAAAGAAAAAGAGCTGAATAAAGGTCTTGACCTTAAAGGTGGGATGAATGCGATCTTAGAGATATCTGTTGCAGATATTCTAAAAGGACTTAGCAATAACAGTACAGACCCTGCTTTTAATCAAGCTCTTGCTGAAGCTGCCGAAGCTCAAAAAGATAGTCAGAATCCATTTTTAGAAGACTTTTTTGATGCTTTTGAAAATATTCCTGGTGATAACAAACTAGCTTCTCCAGATATATTTGCAAATACGACCTTAGGAGATAAGATCAACTTTAATATGACAAATGATGAGGTTGAGCCTGTCATTCGTAACGAAGTTGAAGAGTCTATAAAATCTGCTTTTGAGGTACTACGTAATCGTATTGATAAATTTGGTGTTACACAACCTAACATTCAAAGACTTGATAACCGTTCTCGTATTTTAATTGAATTACCGGGAGCTACAGATATCGAGCGTGTAAAATTTCAATTAGAAAGTACTGCACAACTTGAGTTCTATAAAACGCATTATGCGGGTGATGTAGCTGGTTATTTATTTAACGTAAATACAGCTTTAAAAGATATTGTTACTCCTGCTGAAACAGAAGAAACTCAGGCAACAAAAGATTCTACCGAAACTGCAGATGATTCTCTAGAAGAGCTATTAGCTAGTGAAGATGAAGATTCTTTAAGCCAGACTAATGCTAACAATCCTTTATTTGAGGTCTTCCAGTTTAATCCTGCTCTTCAGCAATATGGACAGTCAGCAGTTGTAGGTTATGCAGCAGCTCAGGATACAGCAACTATCAACAGATATCTTTCTCTTCCTGAGATCGTAAGAATGCGCCCACAAGAAATACGTTTTGCTAAATTTAGATGGGGTATTACAGAAGATAAAGAGTCTAACATAGTTCCGCTTTATGCTCTACAATCAGACAGAAGTGGAACTCCTGCAATAGATGGAGATATAGTACAAGATTCAAGACAGCAATATACACAGACTGGTCTTCCTTCAGTAGGGATTGATTTTGATGGTCAGGGACCTGCGCAATGGGCAAAGTTAACGCGCGAAGTTGCACAAGACGGAAATGCAATAGCTATCGTTCTTGATGATGTAGTTTACTCTGCAGCAACAGCGAAACAAGAAATTCCAGGTGGAGCAACAGAAATTTCTGGCAATTTCACTGTAAATAAAGCTCAGGATTTAGCTAATGTTTTAAAAGCTGGTAAACTTCCCGCTTCAGCGAAAATCATATCTTATGACGTAGTTGGGCCTTCTCTTGGTCAGGAAGCTATAAACAGTGGGTTAATGTCATTTATAATAGCGCTAATATTAGTGCTTGTGTGGATGTTCTTATATTATAGCAGAGCCGGTATTTATGCTGATGTTGCTCTTGCGGTAAACATTCTTTTCATATTTGGTATTCTTGCAGGTCTGGGAGCTGTTCTTACTTTGCCCGGTATAGCCGGTATCGTTTTAACCATAGGTATGTCTGTTGATGCAAACGTGCTTATTTTTGAACGAATAAAAGAAGAACTCCGGAAAGGTAAATCTCAGAAAGAGGCTATTAAAGATGGTTTTAACAATGCTTTATCCTCTATTCTTGATGCAAACATCACGACTTTCTTAACAGCACTTATCTTGTTCTTATTTGGTACAGGACCTATTCAGGGTTTTGCAACCACATTAATGATAGGTATTGGTACTTCTCTTTTTACAGCAATTTTTATAACAAGATTATTTATAGATGGTTATGGTAAAAATGGCAAGTCGCTTTCATTTACTACTGCTATCACAAAAAATCTGTTCCTTCATAGCAATGTAGATTTTCTTGCAAAACGCAAGATTGCTTATGCTGTAAGTGGTGCAGTAATACTTATTGGTCTTGGTTCATTATTCTTTGGTAATGGTCTTGATCAGGGAGTTGACTTTGTAGGAGGGCGTAATTATACAGTGCGTTTTGAGAGCCCTGTAAACGCTTCAGAAGTTGAAGGTGTACTTATCGATGCATTTGGTAGCGCTCAGGCGAAAACTTACGGTGAAGCAAACCAATTAAAGGTTACAACTAAGTACAGAATTGATGAAGAATCTTCTGAAGTTGATGACGAGATACAACAGAAATTATATAATACACTTAAATCTTATTTCCCACAGGATCTTACTTACGCTGAATTTGTAAAGGGGTCTAGTGGATCTAAGATAGGTATTTTAGAGTATAATAAAGTAGGACCTACAATAGCAGACGATATTAAAAAAGATTCGCTATGGGCAGTTTTAGGCTCTTTAGTGGTGGTTTTCTTATATATATTGTTGCGTTTTAGAAGATGGCAATTCTCAACCGGAGCGGTTGTTGCAGTTTTCCATGATGTATTAATCGTGCTTGGTATTTTCTCTCTTACGTATAAGTTCTTACCATTTAACATGGAAATTGATCAATCATTTATTGCAGCGATCCTTACAGTAATTGGATACTCTTTAAATGACACGGTAATTGTTTTTGATAGAATACGTGAGTATCTTAAAGAGCATGAGACTTCATCTAAGGGTATAGGTACAATAATAAATATGGCGATTAACAGCACCATAAGCCGTACTTTAAATACCTCTATGACAACATTAATAGTGTTAGTTGCGATTTTCGCTTTTGGCGGAGCTAGTATAATGGGCTTTATGTTTGCACTTATTGTGGGTGTGGTTGTAGGTACTTATTCTTCTATATTTATCGCGACTCCTGTTATGTATGACACAATACAGAAAAAGCAACTAAAATCTGAGAAGAAAAAAGAAGAGGAAGTTGCTTAATACTTTCTCATAATTCTATAAAAAAACTCCCATCATTGGGAGTTTTTTTATGCAGTAAATTTAAGAAATGTTTAGATGAAAGGTTTTGAGTTAAGCTTAGTGCAATTGTTAACTTTATGATAGTTAATTTGTTATCTATAAAATCGCGCGTATGAAAAGGATCTATAGCTTATGTATACCACTTATTCTAATATTGATTGTAATTGTGGGATTTACATATAAAAAAGAGGATAAGGACGAAAAGAAACTAGGGCATATTGTATTACAGGTTTCTAACCTAAAAACATCTCAGGATTTTTATAAAGATGTCTTAAATATGAAAACACATGAGCAGGCTACATATCAGGGTAAAACCAGAGTTTTTCTTGCGTCTGGTGATGATGAGCATCATGAACTTGTGTTGCAGGAAAGAAAAACCGCTAATGACAGTCACGTTAATACCCGCTACTTACAGCAGCTAGCTTTTGAGCTCAATGATCATGCAACATTGGTAGATTTTTACAAACAATTAAAAAATAAGAACATAGCTCTGCAGTTGAAGAATAACCAGATTAGCTGGTCTCTATATTTTTATGATCCTGATAGTGTACAGATTGAATTGTATTGGGATGTGAGAAATGAACCTTTTGGAAAGACAAAGTTTAAAGGCAATCAGAAAGAGCTATCTGAGGACTTACTTCTTAACCCACCCAAATAATTGAAAAGAGAGTTTTTTGCAAATAGCTTTAATTAAAAATTATACTATGCTGCGCCCGTGGTAAGCGCGCGCATTTATAATTCTATGGAGTTCTTCAACATTATAACCTGTAATTTTTCCTGCAGCAACTATTTCTATATCCTCTCCGGCGATTTTTAGCATATTTAGCAAGGTTTTACTGCCCACCTGAGCGGTTTTTGCCCCACCGGAGCTAAGTATTCCTGTAATCTCAGGAATATGAATTAGGTCTTTAACTGCTTTTAAAATGTCAGGAGTGTCATCAATGGCTTTGTGAATTGTCACTTTTAAAGGATAGGCCCATTGGGCTAACATTCGTATGGCTGCGATGTCTAACGTTTTGTCTGGACGGCTTGCGCCAAAAACAACACCGTCTACCTTTACCTTTTTACAGAATTCAATATCTGCCTGCATGATGCTAAAATCGGCATTAGAATAGCAAAAATCGCCTTCTCGTGGTCTAATCATGACCCGTATGGGAATGTTTAAAATAGATTTGATCTCTGCTATCAATTGGTGAGAAGGAGTTAAGCCCTCGAGATCAAGTCTGGAGCACAATTCTATGCGATTAGCTCCATTTGCTGCGGCTCTTGTAGCTTGTTCAAGTGTTTCAACACATGCCTCTTTTATGAATAAAGATTGTGGTGAAGACATTTTTACAGAGTTTAATCTCGTTCCCAGCTTACAGAATCGCCTGGTTGCAAATTCCATTTATCAGAAAGTCCTGCGTTTACCTCAAGTACAAACTGAATGGGAAGGCCTGAAGGGAGACTTTCCTCGTTTAGAGGTTTGGCATTTTTAGCAATACTCCCAATTGTTTTATCTGCTTTTATGTAGATAATATCAAGGGGAATATTTGTGTTTTTCATGTAGAAATAACGTTCCTGTATTTCATCAAAGATAAACAGCATGCCTTCATTTTCAGCCATGCTCTTTCGATACATAAGTCCGGTTTCGGTCTCGTAATCAGTTTCAGCGATTTCTATTTTTAAAGAAGCAGCAACCGTGCTGTCTGGCTTAATAATTTTAAGAGTACCTTCCTTAGTAAAAGCAATCGCATCTTCCTTATATGATGTAGTGTTCTCATTCTTGCAGCTTGTAAATACAAGCCCTGAGAGTATTAAGAGGAGAGCGATTTTGTTTTTCATACTAATAAACCTTTGCTTCTTTTTGTTGCATCCCCCGTATCATTAAGAATATACCTATTATTATAAAGGGAACACTTAAGATTTGCCCTGTGTTGAGGCCTAAAACCCAATCTTCACGACCTTCTACCTGTGCTCTTTTAAAGAACTCTACGATGAAACGTACCGTCCAGAGAAGTGTGAGGAAAAGGCCAAATATGAAACCTTCCTTTTTGCGCAGATCAGTTTTCCAATAAACAAGCATTAGAATTAAGAATACAAAAACATAGCCGAATGATTCCATTAACTGACCCGGAAAACGATAAGGTATTTCGGCAATATATTGCGAAAACTGAGGATCGTCTGTCAAGGCTTGTAGTGCTTTACGCCCATTGGGAATGCTAGTGATGCGCTGCGCCTGATATTCTGAATATTCATCCTGAACAAATTTAATCCCAAGATTGCTGTCTGTAACTTTACCTACCATTTCAGAATTGAAGAAATTTCCAATTCGCACAAAAATAGCGCCTAGTGAGACCGGTAAAATAACGCGATCCAGGAGCCATAAAATACTCTTTTTAAGTATTTTTTTATTGTAAAGATACATGGCGATGATCATTCCTATCGCTGCGCCATGACTGGCTAAACCCTGAAAACCTGTGTACTCGATCTCAGGTACAAAGCGAAATGGCAATACCACAGAAAGAGGATCCTGCCATAAAAGTTCTGTTTGATAAAAGAAAACGTGACCTAATCTTGCACCAATTAAAATCGCAAGAACAGAATATATAAAAAGCGGGTCTAGTTTTTCTATTGATACATTTTCCCGTTCATAGACTTTTTTCATCAGGTACCAGCCTAACATAAAAGCAACGACAAACATTAAACTGTAATAGTGAAGGGTAAAAAATCCTAGATCGAGGCCCGTAGATGGGTTCCAGGTCATTTTTAAAGCGAGCATATTTTGCATTTATCAGTATGTGGTAAAGATATGAAAGCAGCTAAATTCATCAGCTTTATATCTCAATTTTTATCTGCTGTATTAGAAGACTCATTCTTTGCCGGTGGCACGGGGTCATAACCAGAACCGCCCCAAGGGTTACAACTTGCGATGCGCTTAACTGCGAGCCAGCCACCTTTTAAAATACCATGCGCCTTTAATGCTTCTATAGTGTATTGTGAGCAGGTAGGGGAGTATCTACAGGAGGATGGTAAAAACGGTGATATAAATTGTTGATAAAGACGTACTAAGAATATAAATGGTGCCGCTATTAATTGTGAGGCTTGCATTACAGCAGACTGTATGAGGTGCCTTCTCTGCCGTCTTTTAACTGTATGCCCATTTCCTGCAGTTCATCACGAATTACATCGCTCATGGCGAAATCTTTATTTGCACGGGCTTCGTTTCTAAGCTTTATCAAGAGTTCTATAGCACCATTCAGTTTATCTGTGTTTGCCTCATTAGCAACGTTTGTATCTTCAAGACCTAAAACATCAAATACAAATGAATGCACTGTGTGCTCAAGAATTTCAAGATCTTCTTTAGAAATAGTTGCTTTACCGTCTTTTATCTGATGAATATACTTAACGGCTTCAAAAAGCTGAGCGATTAAAATAGGTGTATTAAAATCGTCATTCATCGCGTTATAGCATGCCTGCTTCCAGGTTGTAATGTCAAAGCTGCTCTTACCTGAAGTGGGTAACGTTTTAATAAGATGCACAGCTTCCATAAGACGATTAAACCCTTTTTCACTGGCGAGCAGCGCATCGTTGCTAAAGTCGAGAACACTTCTATAATGTGCCTGCATGATGAAAAATCGGGCTACAGCAGGTAAATATCCTTTGGTTAAAAACTCACTTTCACCGGTAAAAATCTGTCCGGGATTGATATTATTCCCCGTGCTCTTTGACATTTTTTTGCCATTAAGCGTAAGCATATTTGCGTGAAGCCAATAATTCACTGGGTTTTGTCCTGATGAAGCTTCGCTTTGTGCGATCTCACACTCGTGATGTGGAAATTTAAGATCCATACCGCCACCGTGAATATCAAATCTTTCGCCTAAATATTTTGTGCTCATTGCTGTACACTCAAGATGCCAGCCGGGAAAACCGTCTCCCCAAGGCGATGGCCAGCGCATAATATGCTGTGGTTCGGCCTTTTTCCAGAGGGCAAAATCCTGTGGATTTCTTTTTTCGCTTTGAGCGGTGAGTTCACGAGTATTGGCAATCATATCTTCAAGCTGTCTTCCGCTTAGCTTGCCATAATCATGACTTTCATTAAACTTAAGCACGTCAAAATAAACAGAACCATTCTCAACATAGGCAAAGCCATTGTCAAGTATTTGTTTAATGATTTCGATCTGTTCTATAATATGACCCGTAGCTGTAGGTTCTATGCTAGGAGGGAGGCAATTGAATTTTTGCAGGATATTGTGAAAGTCTATCGTGTACTGCTGTACGACTTCCATGGGTTCTATCTGCTCAAGTCTGGCCTTTTTAGCAATCTTGTCTTCGCCCTGATCTGCATCATCTTCCAGATGGCCGGCATCTGTAATATTTCGCACATAGCGCACTTTATACCCTAAATGTTTAAGGTATCTAAAGATCATATCAAAAGACATGAACGTTCTTACGTTACCTAAATGCACATTGCTGTAAACGGTGGGACCGCAGACGTACATACCTACATTACCTTCAAGAAGAGGTTTAAATTGTTCTTTCTCTCCAGAAAGTGAATTGTAAATCGATAAGTTTTGACTTTGGTATAAGGCAGCCGCCATTGATGCTTTTTAGGTTTTGTTAAGGGCTAAAAATACTACAAAAAAATCGGGTTGCTGAGGCTAAAAATCAGCTAAAAGAGTTTAAAAATGGGTTTCAAGCTTGATGTAGTCTAAGAATTCTCTTCTTACAGCGTTCTCTTTAAACTTACCACCAAATTCACTTGTTACCGTGCTACTCTCTATATCGCGTATACCACGACTATTCACACAAAGATGTTTTGCGTCTATAACACAGGCAACATCTTCTGTGCCTAAGGTTTTTTGTAATTCCTGAACAATTTGCATGGTGAGGCGCTCTTGTACCTGAGGACGCTTTGCATAAAAATCTACAATGCGATTCATTTTAGAAAGACCTACAACCGTACCATTAGAGATATAAGCAACATGCGCTCTCCCTACAATAGGCAATAGATGATGCTCACAAGTAGAATAAACAGTAATGTTCTTTTCTACCAGCATCTCGCCGTATTTGTAACTATTTTTAAAAGTAGAAGCTTTAGGTTTCCTGTCAGGATGAAGGCCGCTAAAGATCTCGTTCACAAACATTTTGGCCACTCTATTAGGTGTGCCTTTTAAACTATCGTCTGTAAGGTCAAGACCTAAGGTCTTCATTATGTGCTCAACATCTTCCTTGATTAAAGCTATTTTTTCTATATCGCTTAAAGCGAAAGCATCTGCTCGCATAGGAGTTTCTGCAGAGGTTCCCACGTGATCGTCTCCTAAGGAGTCGGTTTCCGCGATGGGTTGTTTTTCAAAATTCATCTTCATAAATCTATAGTCGTAACTTGCGCTAAAGGCTTGCAAAGATAAGTAATTTGAATATTTAATCACCTATTTGTTAAAATTGTATCTATGCAGCTGTAAGCAGTTTCTATAGTTAATTAGTGACTGTGAAAGTCGAGTTTATGTTTCTGTATGCTGTGCGATTAAAGTCTAAAGCTGAATGTCGCAGCTACTGTAGAATTTACACCGTCTACAAAAGCAGTAGATGTTAGACCTGTATCGTACAATTGTGGATTACTTTCTTGTGTATATCTTGAATAAGCTAAATCTAATCTGGCAGATCCAAATGAATATCCTAGTCCGGCAGAAAAACCTGACAGATTGCTCATAATATCATCATTTTCATAAGGACTTTCCTGATACTTATAACCACCTCTAAAGCTCCATTTTCTTACTTTAATTTCGCCACCCACTTTATAAGTAGAAACCGCTTTAAGATTTGAGTCAATTTCATCATTCAATCCTTGAAAAAAGGTGTCATTTTTTGGTTTAAATGTCACGCTTGAAAAATCTTCGTAAGAATAATCAAAACTTAAGAAACCATTGCTGCCAAAAATATAAGCCAAGCCGGCTGTTCCTTTTCCTGGTGTTTGTAATGTATAGTCATCATAAACATTTGTAACTCTTGGGTCAAGAGTTACATTACCGTTTACTCCTGAAGTTGTAAGGCGTTGTGTAGTTTCTTCTTCTATGTTGTACCAGGTAGGTGAGTCATAAGTTAGACCAACGCGTAAACTGGGTGATAGATGATAAATACCTCCTATTTGAAAAGAAAAACCGTTACCGAGTGTGCTTAAATTATTTTCGAAACGCAGATTTGTTACCTGGCTGTTGGCATTAGCGTTATCTTCAAATAGAATGGTAGATTGTCTGTAGTCTATAAAGTGCGAATTCAAATTGAGACCTACATACAATTTCTCTTTATATTGAGTAGCAATATTAAAACTCGCTTTCCCCGCATAACCGCTAGCTAATGATGTGTATTCCTGATCAAAATTCCCCGAGCCTATAGCTGAGGAATAGCTTGTATTGTCAGGATCGTCTTCCGCGGGATCAACTATATATCCCTGATACCCTAAAAACGCCTGCTGAGCGCCAAAACCTTCATTTTCCCCCAAATAATCGTACAGATCGTCTACGTTTTCACCAGATCTGTATTGTAGTAAATCTAATGGTGTGCCCTGTGCAAATTGTAAAAAGTAAGCATCTATAGAAGTGTTGCCAATTCCGGAAGCTGTATAAACATTGTCAAAATTTGCCGTTCTATCATAATTAAATGCGATCGCCAATTTTCTAAAAGCCGAACTCTCGTCGTTATTGTCTAAAACAAAAACGCCACCGCCCTGATTAAAATTGATATCAGAGTCATCAGTAGGCATACTTCCATTAAAATATTGGGTTGAATTATCATACATGTCTAATGCAGCAGTAATAGAGGCATAGCTATTTGTAAATATTGCTGAAGAAGCAGGATTGTTATTAATAGCAGATAAATCGCCGCCCAGAGCGCCAAAGGCGCCGCTCACACCTTGATATCTTGCGGTACCGCTAATATTTTGTGTGCTGTAACGTACTGCATCATTAATGTTTTGAGCGTAAGAAGTACCTATGGCAAGAAGAGCCATTAAAAGAAAATTGATTTTATTCATGATTTAAAATGAAGATCAAAATTAAGAATCAGAAAAGTTTATCCGCGACCACCGCCTCTTCTACCTGTACTGCCGCCACCGCCGCTACTTCTGGTTGTGCCAGAACTACGAGCAGGAGCACTACTTCTTGACACGTTGCTAGAGCTACGCGCCGGGGTGCTTCTGGAGTATGTGCTATTGTTACTTCTTGAATAACTTGAGTTATTAGAGCGTCTCACAGCAGTATTTGCATTAGTGCTATTTGCTCTGCGGGTGTAGGTGTTGTTACCTGTTGATCTGCGCTGCTGAGCAGTTGAATTGTATATAGAACGGTTAGAATTGTCTGCCCGTCTCACTGTAGCGTTGTTATTACTTCTTGATAATCTTGAAGTATTTACCCCAACGTTGTTACGGCTGTATGTGCGTTCTGTTCTTCTGTAATTTGCTTGTTGGTTGCTTCTGTTGTTAGCGGTCGCAGATCTGTAATCATTTCTACGTGTGTTGCTATAAGTATAACTATTATTGTAATAATTGTTATAGTAATTTCTATAACCATGATAATAAGGATAACCAAAGTATGGGTTGTAACCGTAGCCAAACCCGCCAAAATAAGGGTAACCAAACCCACCATAAAATGGAGATAAACCTACGCCAAAGCCGCCATAAAAGTAAGGGTTGCCATAGCCGTAACCATAACCATAACCACCTGCATAGCCCCAGCCTCCATAACCAAAACCATTGCTGAAGCCCCAGTAATTACCAAATCCAAAATAAGGAGATCTTCCATAAAACGAAGGATAGACATTTACAATTGTTCTGTCATAAGTGTCGCCCCACCCCGCATTAGGATTATAAATCGTATCTCCTTCCTGAAACATTTGTTCATCTTCTAGATAACCAGATGCAGAGCTGTATGAATCAACGTCTGTGAAAATAGTTCCTTCAGAATTGGCCTGATCTAATTGTTCAGCACCTTGATTAAAGTAATCTGAATAATATTCTGATCTCGTGTTTGCGTTATAAGTGTTCTCAGATATTTCTGTTCCAGAAGAGTAAATCCCGTCTTCTGAAGTTGCATATTGAGATGTACCGCAGGAAATTAATCCGGCAGTAGCTAAAAATAAAAAAAGTGATCTTATCAATATATTTTGAGGTACAAGAGCGCGTTGCATATCTATCGGTATTTTATTGTTGTACAATGTAAATTTAGTTAGTTTTGCCGTCAATCCTAAGGGGTTTAACATTGATTAGTCAAAAACTTAACTATTAACGAAGTCACAATAGTTGTGCCAATTATTTATATATGAGCAAGAATTTAACCACGCGCGAAGAGGACTATTCTAAATGGTACAATGAATTAGTTGTTAAAGCAGATCTAGCTGAAAATTCAGGAGTTAGAGGATGTATGGTTATTAAACCATACGGCTATGCAATTTGGGAAAAAATGCAGGCAGAGCTGGATCGTATGTTTAAAGAAACAGGGCATCAAAATGCCTATTTTCCTATTTTTATCCCAAAATCTTATTTTAGTAAAGAGGCGAGTCATGTAGATGGCTTTGCTAAAGAATGTGCGGTAGTTACGCATTATAGATTAAAAAATGACGAAGATGGATCGATTATCGTTGATCCAGATGCAAAACTGGAAGAAGAACTTATTGTACGACCAACGTCTGAAACCATTATCTGGGATACTTACAGAAAATGGGTTCAATCTTATCGTGACTTGCCTTTGCTTATAAATCAGTGGGCAAATGTGGTTCGTTGGGAAATGCGTACGCGGTTATTTTTACGTACTTCTGAATTTTTATGGCAAGAAGGCCATACGGCTCACGAAACTCGTGATGAAGCTGTAGCAGAAGCGAAGCAGATGATGAATATTTATGCTGAATTTGCTGAAAACTTTATGGCGGTTCCTGTTGTAAAAGGTACTAAGACAGAAAGTGAGCGTTTTGCAGGTGCGTTAGAAACATATTGTATTGAAGCTCTTATGCAGGATGGTAAAGCTTTGCAGGCAGGTACATCTCACTTTTTAGGTCAAAATTTCGCGAAAGCTTTTGATGTAAAATTTGCATCTAAAGATGGTGGGCAGGAATATGTTTGGGCGACTTCATGGGGAGTTTCAACCCGATTGATGGGTGCTTTGGTAATGACACACAGTGATGATAAAGGTTTGGTTTTACCACCTAATCTTGCACCTATACAAGTGGTTATAGTGCCTATTTATAAAGGGCAGGAGCAGCTAGAGGCAATTTCGCAGGTAGCTAATGAGCTTCAGAGAGAATTGCGTTTACGAGGTGTTTCTGTGAAATTTGATGATAGAGATACTTATAAGCCGGGATGGAAGTTTAATGAGTACGAACTAAAAGGTGTGCCTTTACGTATAGGTATAGGTCCTAAAGATCTTGAGAAGCGTACGGTTGAGCTGGCCAGAAGAGATACATTGACTAAGGAGTTTGTTTCTAAAGATAATATTGTAGATCGCGTTCAGGAATTATTACGTGAGATGCAGGCGGCTTTATTCAATAAAGCTTTAAAATATAGAAATGAGCACATAACTCAGGTTGATACTTACGATGAGTTCAAAAAAGTTCTTGAAGAGAAGGGTGGCTTTGTGAGCGCTTTCTGGGATGGGACAATTGAAACAGAAGAAAAGATAAAAGCAGAAACTAAAGCAACCATACGTTGTATACCGCTTAATGCTCATGAAGAAGAGGGTGTTTGTATGTACAGCGGAAACAAGGCAAGTAAGCGAGTTTTATTTGCAAAAGCATATTAGTTTTAAAAAAGTTTTAGTAACGCTTGCGGCATTCAAAAATAGTTGTATTTTTGCATCCGCAATTGAGCGAAACTAAACCGGTCCGTTCGTCTAGGGGTTAGGACGCCAGGTTTTCATCCTGGTAACAGGGGTTCGATTCCCCTACGGACTACAAGAGGTTAGTAAATGCACCTTAAGCATTTAAAATTTGACATAATGGCCCGTTCGTCTATCGGCTAGGACGCCAGGTTTTCATCCTGGTAAGAGGGGTTCGATTCCCCTACGGGCTACAATTTAAAAAAACAAAATAATGGCAAATCACAAGTCATCTTTAAAGAGAATCAGAAGCAGCGAGAGCAACAGATTGAGAAACAGATATCAGCATAGAACGACACGTAATGCTATTAAGAAATTGCGTGATTCTGAAAAAGAAGAAGCTGAAACGTTGTATCCATCAGTTGTATCTATGATTGATAAACTAGCTAAGAAAAATATCATTCATAGCAACAAAGCTTCTAATCTTAAATCTCAGCTTGCTAAGCACGTAGCTGCTTTATAAGAGTTTAAGTTTATTATAATATTAAACTCCTGCAGTAGTGGGAGTTTTTTGTTGGTTAATATGTTTATTTGTTTATTGAAAAACTCCTTTGCATCAACAGATGTTTAGGAGTTTTTTAATGCCATAAATTCAATACGATCGCGAAAGTATTGCATAAAAAAGCTCCCTATTTTTGAGTATTATAGGGAGCTTTTTGTATTAAAAAAGGAGGTTTTTAGCCGTTCATAGAGATTAAAAACTCCTCGTTATTCTTTGTTTGCTTTATTCTCTCGCTTACAAATTCCATTGCTTCAATAGGATTCATATCTGCAAGATATTTGCGCATAACCCACATGCGTTGTATTGCATTATCACTAAGCAATAGATCATCGCGACGTGTGCTTGAAGAAGTAAGGTCTATAGCAGGGAAGATTCTGCGGTTAGCGATCTTACGATCAAGCTGAAGCTCCATGTTACCTGTTCCTTTAAATTCTTCAAAAATAACTTCGTCCATTTTAGAGCCGGTTTCGGTAAGGGCAGTTGCAATTATAGAAAGAGATCCTCCTCCTTCAATATTACGGGCAGCACCAAAGAAACGTTTTGGCTTATGAAGTGCGTTAGCATCAACACCACCGCTCAAAATCTTACCTGAGGCTGGTTGTACGGTGTTGTATGCGCGAGCAAGTCTGGTGATCGAGTCAAGAAGTATAACTACATCATGGCCACATTCTACAAGACGCTTTGCTTTTTCTAATACGATATTTGCCACGCGCACATGCTCATGTGCTTCTTTGTCAAAAGTAGAAGCGATAACTTCACCTTTTACATTACGTTGCATATCTGTTACTTCTTCTGGTCGCTCATCTATAAGTAATATCATTTGATATACTTCGGGATGATTAGCAGCAATTGCATTTGCCACATCTTTAAGCAACATCGTTTTACCAGTCTTAGGCTGAGAAACGATCATACCACGTTGTCCTTTTCCTATAGGAGCAAAAAGATCCATTACACGTGTTGATATTGTGCTTTGGCGATCGCCTATATTAAATTTCTCTTTGGGAAAAAGAGGAGTAAGGTGCTCAAAAGAAACTCTGTCTCTAACTACATCTGGATTAAGACCATTTATTTTGCTCACTTTAATAAGTGGAAAATATTTCTCTCCTTCTTTAGGAGGACGTATTACTCCAAGTACGGTATCGCCGGTTTTTAAACCAAATAATCTTATTTGCGATTGTGAAACGTATATATCATCAGGAGATGACAAGTAGTTGTAATCTGAAGATCTTAAAAAGCCATAGCCATCTTGCATAATATCAAGTACGCCTTCACTTTCTATAAGTCCTTCAAACTCGTAATCTGGCTCGCGGTAACGATTACGAGAATCTTTATTCCCGTTATTGCTGTTGCTGCGATTACTGTTAGAATTATTATTGTTGCTTCTCTGGCTTCTATTAGAGTTGTTAGAATTATGAGAAGTATTAGTAGTGTTGCTATTGCTATTGTCCTTGCGAGCGCGAGTCGGCTTATTAGATTTTGAATCGTTAGAAGCCGGCTTGTCATTCTGATTTTTAGCAGAATCACTTTTTTCGCTTTCAGTAGGTTTTGAGGCGGGTTTTGTAGGTTTTTCTACTTTACTGCGCTCCTGGGTAATTTTCTTTTGAGGGCGTGGTGCTCTGGGCTCGCGTTTAGGAGTTGGCTTTTCCTCAGTTTTTGAGGGCGAAGTTTCCTGTACAACCTCTGCAACAGCTTTAGGATTTGCGGCTTGTTGATCGAGTATTTTGTAAACAAGATCAAGTTTTTTTAAGGTCCTGAACTTGGGAACATCAAGGCCTTTTGCTATATCCTGTAGTTCAGGAAGCTTTTTAGCTTTTAATTCTGAAATGTCAAACATTAATTAAAAATAAGATTTCCGTATTGGTTTTGAATGCTAACAAAGATCTTGAGAGAAGATTCTAAGAAATTTTTGGCAAGATAAGTAACCAACTCAGAGGTGGTTACATTTCGTCTTGCAATTATACAACATTATTTTGACAATATTCTACTTGAGTTTAAAAGAAGTTGTTATTTTTGTCAGCCCAAATGGGTTTGTAAAATGATTCAACGCATACAAAGTATTTATATTATTCTTGCAGCTGCAGCCTCTGCCGGTCTCATTTTTGTTTTTCCATTATACGCTAATGCGGAAGAAGGTGTAGTTTTTGCTCAGGATAACCTGGTTTATCTTGGCTTATTTGTAGCAAGCGCAATACTATCTTTAATTACTTTATTTTTATACAAGAACAGGAAGTTGCAGTTTGTGCTGGGACGACTCAATATAATATTAAACTTTATTTTACTAGGTGTATTAATTTACCAATCGCAAATCTTATCCGGAGAAGCTGATGCTTCAGAGAAGGGTATTGGGATGTTTATTCCCGTTATTTCTATCGTTTTTATTGCTTTGGCCAACAGGGCAATCAAGCGGGATGAAGATCTTGTAAAATCTGTAGATCGGTTGCGATAGACCTATAATCTTAGTTCATTAGTGCGTAAGCCCTGCAGTATGCCAACTGCAGGGTTTTTGCGTTTTACCATAAAAATCATCTAGGTACTTCTATCACTTCCAGATTTTCTATTTTTTTACCATCTATGGTAAATCGTAACATAGTACGCACTTTATGAAAACCATGTTTACCTATTGCGCCGGGATTCATATGTATAAGATTAAGTTTTTTATCTGGCATCACTTTTAAAATGTGAGAATGTCCACATATAAAAATTCGAGGAGGATTATTTCTTATTTCGTCGCGAACTGCAGGAGAATATCTTCCGGGATAACCGCCTATATGGGTGATCCATACTTCTACATCTTCACAATAAAATCTGAGATTTAAAGGGAATTCATTTCTTATCTCGTGATTGTCAATATTTCCATATACGGCCTTAAGAGGTTTTATCTTTTTTAGCGCATCTGTTACCGCAAGATCACCTATATCACCGGCGTGCCATACTTCATCTGCTTTTTGAGCATGTTTTAAAATATGATCATCGATATAACTATGCGTATCACTTAGGAGCAATATTTTTTTCATAAAGTAAAGTTGGTCGGGCTGTGTTGACTTGTTATTAGGTACAGAGTAAAAACACCTCAAAGATGTATCTTTGCAAACTTAATTAGAAAAAGTAGGATTGAGATATTTTATTGAAATAGCTTACAACGGCTCTAATTACCATGGGTGGCAGCGCCAGCCTCAAAGTAGTTCTGTGCAGCAAATGCTGGAAAAAGCAATAAGTACAATATTGCGCGCCCCAATTTCTATCACCGGTGCCGGTCGCACAGATACCGGGGTGCATGCTAAACAATTATTTGCTCATGTAGATCTCGATGAAAACTGGGATGCTTCAGATTGTGAGCAGTTCAAATATAAACTCAATCGCTTCTTGCCCGCAGACATTGCTATTTTAAATATATTACCCGTAAAGATGGATGCTCATGCACGCTTTGACGCAGTAAGCAGAAGCTATGAATATATTATAAATGTAGAGAAGAATCCTTTTACTACCGGTCAGGCCTATTATTTTCAGCACAGGCTGAATATAGATGCTATGAACGAGGCGGCTAATTTTTTAGTTGGCAGCAAGGATTTTAAGTGTTTCAGCAAGACAAATACCGACGTTAACAACTATATTTGCGCCGTAACAGAAGCTTATTGGGAGCAACGTGGTAGCCAGCTTATATTTCGCGTAAGCGCCAACCGATTTTTACGAAATATGGTACGTGCAATTGTGGGTACCTTACTTGAAATAGGAAAAGGGAAGCAAGGTGTGGCTCACATGCAGGATGTTCTGGCAAGCAGAGATAGAGGAGTAGCGGGTACTTCTGCACCGGCGCATGGTTTATATCTCGTTTCTGTAAAATACCCTGAAGAAATATTTATTTAAATGGCAGAGAGTAAAGGCAACGCATTCGATTTTGGTCTTTTTAGACGCTTGATGACTTATACCCGTCCCTACAAGCCAAGGGTTTTTCTGGTAGCGATTTCTGCTATATTAATGTCACTTTTTGCTGTTCTAAGACCGATTTATCTTGAACTCGCCATAGACGAAGGTATTAAGCCCAAGAGTCTTGATGTAATGTTGCACTACATCGTATTGATGTTTGTGGTGTTGATGGGTGAGGCTATCTTTCAATTGATATTTATATATTTTGCAAGTTGGTTAGGTCAAAATGTGATACGCGATATGCGCGTTAAATTGTTTGGCCACATGCTGCGCTTCAAAATGCAGTACTATGATAAATCTGCCGTAGGCAGGCTGGTCACTAGAGCTGTAAACGATATTGAAACGATCGCGAGTATCTTTAGCGAAGGCTTATTTATGATTATAAGCGACTTGCTGAAGATGAGCGTAATTATAGGTGTTATGCTTTATAAAAGCTGGGAACTCTCTTTGATCGTTTTCGCCATTCTGCCTTTTATACTTTACGCCACGCGCGTTTTTCAGCGGGCAATGAAACTTGCCTTCGAAGAAGTGCGCACACAGGTCGCAAACCTTAACTCTTTTGTACAAGAACGTGTTACCGGAATGAAGATCGTTCACATTTTCTCTCGTGAGAAAATAGAGCAGGAGAAGTTTGACAAGATCAATAAAAAGCACATGAAAGCATGGAATAAGACCGTCTGGTACAATTCTATATTCTTTCCTGTAGCAGAAATGTCTACTTCTATCACAATAGGTTTATTGGTTTGGTATGGCGGTCTAAAAGCTGCACAAAGTGATGTGATAACTATAGGCCTTATCACGGCTTTTATTCAATTTGCGCAGATGTTATTTACTCCGCTAAGACAGATAGCAGATAAATTTAATACGCTGCAAATGGGTATGGTGGCTGCGAGCAGGGTTTTTGGTATTCTTGACACAGATTCTACTATTGCAGATAACGGTAAAAAGGAGCTGGAATTTATAAAAGGTGAAATACAGTTTGATGATGTGCATTTTAGTTATGTGCCTGATGAAGAAGTATTAAAAGGTATTGATCTTACTGTAAATGCTGGCGAAACAGTTGCAATTGTAGGTTCTACGGGCGCAGGTAAATCAACTATAATTAATTTACTCGGCCGTTTTTACGAGATTGATAGCGGTAAAATAAGTATTGACGGTATTGATATTAAAGATGTCTCGATTGCTTCTTTACGAAATAATATAGCGGTTGTTTTACAAGATGTATTCTTGTTTGCAGATTCTATTTTAAATAACATCACTCTTAGCGATCCTACTATTACAGAGCAGGATGTAGAAGATGCCGCAAAAGCCATTGGCGTAGATAAATTTATACAAACGCTTCCCGGGGGTTATCATTATAATGTGAAAGAACGCGGTGCAATGCTGTCAAGCGGGCAACGCCAGTTGATAGCATTTTTGCGTGCATATGTAAGCAACCCAAGCATACTTGTGCTTGATGAGGCTACATCATCTGTAGATTCATACAGTGAGCATCTTATTCAAAAAGCAATAAATAAGATCACAAAGGGGCGTACTTCTATAGTCATTGCGCATCGCCTTGCTACCATTAAAAAAGCAGATAAGATCATTGTGATGGAAAAAGGTAAAATAGTAGAGTCTGGAACACATAAAGAATTGCTCAAAAAAGAAGGTGGTCACTACCGCAATCTTTATGAAGTTCAATTCATGGCAGAAGAAACTATTTAATTAGTATTAGCTTTCACAAATGACTCAAGTAAACCCAGTTTGTAGGCAATAATTCCGGCTGCAATTGATATAATCGCTATTAAGAAAGCGGCAATGAGCAAATAAAGCAGGGCTTTTAAAATAACTTCTCCCCAATCTATGGCATATAACTTCTTAAATACATATCCTGCATAGAATAGGAGTAAGAGTTGTGTTGTACTTGCTATTACTAAATTTAGCGTGAAAAAAGGAGCAGTAATAAGCGATAGAATTGACGTAATAATACTGTACTGGCTATATAAATACAGAAATATGATAAGATGCTCCAGGTAATTGTATTTCTTGTTGGTTATAAAAACAAGTCTTGACAGTGCCGCTAAAACCGGAATAGTGCAAAACTTTAAGAGAGCAGAATAGTTGGTTGCTATTTGAAGTACCTTTTTAGTGATCTCGACTGTTCTTTTATCACCTGTTTGTCCTGATATTTCAGAGTTGTGGTTAATTTGGAAAAAACTGAATGAAAAAAAGGAATTTAAGAAAAATAGACTATTTAGTTCTCGGGTTATATTTAATAATCGGTTTTCTGATTTTTATTTTTTATTATCAAACACTACTTCCACAAAAGATAATTAATAATTGTGTATTAGCATTTGGTTTTTGTTTTCCGTTTTTACTTTATGGTCTTTATTATAAACGATTCAGAGATTTAAAAGTTATCACAATTTGGTCTTTTATTGCAATACTTCAAATTGGACTTTACTTAACTTATAAGCAAAATTCCGATTTCATTAGTGCGAGAGGAACTTCATATTTAGAATATCTAATTATGTTGCCAATTTTAATAATTACTTTTTCTTTATTAAGATTTTTGTATCGGCTGATTTTTAAAAAAGAATTAATAATTAATGTATATAATATTAGAGATAGAGAAATAGGTGAAGAACGAGAAGTAAGTGATGCTGATTTAGTTTTCTCAATAATTGGATTTGTTATATTGATCTTCGGTATTCACTTTGTCATTAATTTGTTAAACTAAAAAAACTAACCACAACACCGTATCCTATGAAAAGCAATAATCCACTTTTCCAAAGTTAATATTTAAATTTTAATTAGTTCATAATGATGATTTTGAGGTGTTGAATAGTTGATAACTCCGATAGGATTATCCATTATTCAACACCATATAACTTGCTCCGCATCCTATATGTGGTCCATCTTAAATGGCCACCAGCATCTGTATGATTATAAGCTATAATAAGCCCGTTCACTTGCTATAAAATGTGATCCACTTCTTGAATTAAGGGTCACCTACGGTGTTTTGTGATCCGGGCTGTATCTACTTTTGGTTGAGCTTTGTTATCTAGTTTATGTTAAGCCACTACACCTATGACATAGGGTGTTTCTGTTTTAATTACCGCAAGGGTTCGACTCAATAGTTTCCTGGCCACCTTGACGATGATACTCTTTACGTTCTTTCCTTGGTGCTTGCGGTAATACTCCTGCATTACAGGGTCTGTCCTGATTGCCTGCCAGGAGGCCTCTATAAAATAGCTGCGTATCAAACGGTGCGCGCGAGGAGTTATACCGGTAGTACGTAAATTATCACCGCTCTGGTGTATTCCAGGAGCCAATCCCACATAGCCCGAGAGGTGTTTTAAATCCCGAAAACGACGAAGGTTTCCCAGCTCACATAAAATACCACAGGCAACTATACCACCAATGCCGGGTATACTGCGCAAAAGCATATAATCCGTCTTGTAATATACCTTGCAGAACCTGCGTAGGCCCGTTGAAACATCACGAACCTCCTGATCGATGAAACGAAACATACGCATACGGCTATCAAGGGTGGCACGCGCAGGGCTATAGGCAAACTCAAGGTTGTCCAACCAATCCCTAAAAGAATGGCTCCAATGACTGTTATCATATTCCTTGGGCAGGCTTACTCCCATATACAGCAGCTGTGATTTGATCAAACTCTTGATGCGGCGGTAATCCTTCACAAGATCATTGCGACGGCGAAAAAGACTGCGCAGTTGCTCCCGCTGAATATCTGGAACGTGAATACTATCTAAGCGACCGTCCTTAAGCTCTCTGGCTATCAACTGGGCATCTATGCGATCGGTCTTGGTATGACGCGCCTTGCCTGTTCTGTAAATGTCCGCAGGGTTAACCACAAGGGACTTCCAGCCATAACCCTCAAAACTACGGTGCGCATAATACCCGCAACATCCCGCTTCATAGGCCGTGGTAACCTTATAACCTGAATAGTGGCGTGAAACATAATCCCACAACTTATCTGGATCAGGATCCATAGAAAAAGTCTTCCCTACTGAAAGATCTGTAGCACAATGTATCTTCCAGCTACGCTTGTGAATGTCAATACCAATGTATAAATTCGGGCAAGCAGTGTGTTCTAATTCCATATCTTAAATTTTTAGAGAACTTTAAAGATAGTGGACACGCTGCTTTTACATAGATGCTATATCTCATAGCTAATTGGTTACTTAATAGAAGTTAAAACATATTTGGAAAGTCGCCAAATTTTTACAATCTGGCTTGTGTTTAAACCGAAAATAATCGCTAATTTACACGCAACGAGCCATATACACGACCGTTAAACAGATCATCAAGAAAGAAATTATTAAAAAAGAAAACGTAGATACCTGTTACGGTTAAGGAGATCCCAAAATAGCCAACAGCGCTAATATATCTTTTGCGCATCCCTTTTATGTAACCGCCTATAACATCTTCCGGTTTTGTAAAAAGAGCTATAAAGGTTTTAAAAAATGAATTGTCAAGATTTAAAAAACTACTTGAGAATTCTTCAAGAAGATTTCTGGTTGTTAGTCTGTTTTCTATTTGTTTAGCCCCGCAGGAAGAGCAATAAGACATTGCTGGCGGAACGCTAGAACTACAATTGAGACATTTTTTTATGTGAACGACATGGGTATTTCGTATTTCGCCCATGAGATTAAGACAGATCTTTACGTATAAGCTCTATGAGCTCTTCAGAATTTTTAAAGAGTACAAATTCTCCATCTTTTAAATAGCTTATTTGCCCCGTTTCTTCACTTACAACTATTGCAAGAGCATCTGTTTTTTCGGTTACACCTACCGCAGCCCGGTGGCGCAGACCAAAGCGCAGCGGGATATTTCTTTCGTTAGAAACAGGTAGAATTGCTCTGGTCGCTGTGATCTTATTTTCTTCTATAATTACGGCACCGTCATGCAGGGTAGCATTCTTAAAAAAGATACTCTCGAGTATAGGTCTGTTGATCTCAATATTCATAGAATCTCCTGTAGATTTTATAAAGTCGAGATTAGTGGCGCGCTGTATAACTATTAAGGCACCGGTTTTAGTCTGTGCCATATTCTCACAGGCACGTATAATATCTTCAACCTTTGTGGGTGATATAGATTCATCCTGTAGAAATTTGATATGTTTTAAAAAGCCTGTTTTTCGGCCCAGTTTTGTAGAACCTATCATAAGGAGAAACTTTCTTATCTCCTGCTGAAAAACCACGATCAAAGCAAACATACCGGCACCTATAAACTCACCCAGGATGTTACTTAGCATTTCCATCTTTAAGATCTCTGTGATCTTCCAGATTCCCCAGACGATAACGATACCCAGAAAGATGTTTATGGCAACCGTACCTTTTACAAGTTTATAAACATAATAGAGAAGAGTAGCAACCAGCAGGATATCTATGATATCTAAAATTCTGAAATTTTCTAAAATGTCCAAATGATGAGGTTTTTGTAAAAATAAGAGAAAATTTAAAGTGTAGTGATTTCACTTTATGTATTACTCCAAAATTTATCAACTTTAGTTAAAAGTGCCAAATTTAATAATAACTATAAAAATAGTTGTGTAACTAAAAATTTCGTTTTAAGTTTGATATGTATTCATTATGTATTGCATTTATTATGGAAAAACTTACCAATAAAGAAGAAGAGATCATGCATGTGCTGTGGCAGCTGGAAAAAGCATTTGTAAAAGAAGTGCAGGCAGAACTCGCTGAAGAAAACCTGCATTACAATACGGTATCAACAATTATACGCAACCTTGAAGAGAAAGGATATGTGGGGCACAATGCCTTTGGTAAAACACATCAATACTTTCCTGTTATAAGTAGAGAAGTTTATGGCAAGAAATTTTTAAATGAGGCTACCCGCCGATTTTTTGACAGTTCATACAAAGACATGGTTTCCTTTTTCGCAAAAGAAGAAAAGATCACAGCAAAAGAGCTGCGCGAGATATTAGAAATTATAGAATCTAAAAAAGATTGATATGGAAGCTTTGATCTACTTGCTAAAAAGCGCCGCTGTTTTGGCGATTTTCTATAGTATTTACCGGATTTTTCTTGAGAAAGAGACGTTTTTTGGCACAAACAGGCATTTTTTGATCGCCGGTATTTTATGCGCAGCAACCTTCCCTATACTCACATTTACGCAACTTGTATACATTGACCCGCTGCCTGTAGATAGTTTGCAGATAGATCAATCTATGCTCGTAATAGAATCAAATGAAAGTACAGCTGCATCTATCAACTGGTGGCAATGGGGATTTTATATCTATTTTACCGGATTTTTAATAATGACCGCCCGATTTTTAATGCAATTGGGAAGTATGTTCAAATTCCTTTTCGGGAAACCGGGAAAGAAAATAACTGGTTTTAGATTTATAGAAAATGAAGACCTGGACGCACCATTTTCATTTTTTAACTACATTATCTACAATCCGCAAAATCATTCGGCAGATGAACTGGAAATGATCTTAGCGCATGAGAAAACACACGCAAGACAACTACATACTCTTGATATTTTGCTTGCCCAGGTTTTACTAATCGTACAGTGGTTTAACCCGATCGCATGGTTTTATAAAAAGAAAATAGAACAGAATCTTGAGTTTCTTGCAGATAAAGAAGCTTTAAGCGAAATAACAAATCGTAAGACTTATCAACTTACGCTTCTCAAAGTTTCTTTTGCCGGAAATACCCCGGCTTTAGCCAATAATTTTTATCAATCATTTATCAAAAAACGAATAGTTATGTTAAACAAAAATGAGTCTCGTCGCAGCAGTAAACTTAAGATTGCTGTGGTACTTCCGCTTATAGCGCTGTTTTTATGGAGTTTTAATGTGAAACAAGAAGTGAGGATTAAAGAAAGCAAGAGTATATCTGCTAAATCTACAGCAAATCCTGAACTAAATAATGCGCAAATGTCAACTTCAGCTCAGGAAGTGAAAGGAATAATACAGCAGGATACGCTAACTGGCAATTACAGAGTCCTGGATTCTCTTGGCAAAGCCTCAAAAGGCTACAAGATGGTAAAGGATACTCTTGTTAAAATACCGGTTCTAAAAACTTTAAGCATCAAAATAAATGACCCATTTAGGGTTACAATAAACCAAACAATGTCAAAAGACGAGGTTGATGCTGTGGTAGATAAATTAAAGAGCGACTACGATGTGATATTACGTGTAAGTAATTTAAAATATAACAGCGATGATCAAATTTCTGGAATTACATTAAAAATAAAAGATAACCAGACTGGTAATACCGGTAACTTCAATTTAAAGAAAGAATCTACAAAATCTAATGAAGAAGGTGTTGGTATTATTGTAATTGAACGTACAAAAAGTGGCGGACTAAGTTTTGGCTCTGGTAAAACCATGACAGAATATTTAGATAAAACAAGAAATTTATACGGTAGTGGGACGCGTTTTCATGTACAGAGAGATAGTTTACACGCTTTAAATCAGGAACGGCAGGTAGAGGTGGAGAAGCGAAAAATAGAAAAGGAAAAGAGGCGAATAGAAGGTGAAGGCCGCATTGTAAAACGTCAGGAAGATGCAAATCAGCGAATTGTAGAGCGTGAAAGGCGACGTGTAGAGCAATTAACAGAAGAGCAACAGGAAGAGCAAAATCAACGCGCATTAGCATATGAGGAGAGAAAAAATGATCTTATAGACGAGCGTAAAGAACGTCAGGAAGAAATGAAAGCACGCATGGAGGAGATGAAGGAGCGCCAAAAGGAAATGAAAGATATTGTTGTTTCTGAAAATGAACTTGGTACAATAGGGCCTATAAAGCTTAAAGATGATGTTCTTTACATTTTAGATGGTAAAGAAATTGATTTAGAAGAAGCAAATAAAATTGATCCACTCGACATAAAATCGGTAAATGTGTTGAAAGGTGACAAAGCCACAGAAGAATATAAAGACAAAATGGAAGGAAAACGTGGTGTGATTTTAATTACTACGAAAGAAAAATAAGTAAGTCTTCAATAAAAAAAGCCCGATTTAGAGCTACTAAATCGGGCTTTTTTATGTCAAAAAATTAGCGGCCCAATAATGAATATGTGTAAAATCGCCCTTTTTGGGTTAAAAATCGCCTAGGGATCTCAAAAATCGTAGAAAAATACCCTACAATTATTACAGTATTTGAGCTTTAATGCAATTTTTCCTTATGATTGATAACTTGTTTGAAGGGAAAATTTATAAATAAATAATATAACCTATTTTTTTACTTACAACTGTATAGGCAATTTCACAGATAATTAACTAATTGCTTGCCCACATGATTTTTACTTACATACTTTGTATATCAATAAATCAAAAAACAGTATTAATCAATTAAAAAATCATCAATCAAAATCGAATTTCGTTCATCAATCAAATCATCATTCATCAATCAACAACGAACATTTATTTCATTTAATCAATCATTAAACTAATAGTAACCTTTAAAATTTTTCAATCATGATCAATGTAATTATCAAACTAATCGAAACAATTTTTGGCTAACCACCTATTTAATAGATTCTGAAAGCGCGCTCAGAATCTTATTAATTTCAATAACTTTGATAGATTACAAATTGATACGATTACTAAAATTGACCATAGGTGAAGAAAAAACTGTTTAAGGCATTAGCAAAAATCAATAAGCAAGTACTTCCTAGTTTTACTAAGAAGAACCTTGATCTTACAAAAGCCAGTAAATTGCAACTGGCAATTTTTGGTTACAAACTTTGGGTAACTAAAAATGCTCTTGATTAAAATAAAAAAACCTACCCGTTTGCAGATGCAAATTACAGGTAGGCTTCTATTTAAGGAGAAGAAATTTCTTTCTAAACTTCCTTTTATTTTACTTCTTTTACTGGTTTAATCCATAGATTATCCATCTCTTCTAGTGTTTTTTCTTTTGTTTCCGGAACAAATTTCCAAACCAAAATCATAGCTAATATGCTCATAACTCCATAGATCCAATAGGCGAAACCGTGATTGAATTTTTCAAGTAAATAACTGTTTTTGTCCATTAAAGGGAACGTCCATGATACTAAATAATTAGAAATCCATTGCGCTGCTACAGCTACTGCCATTGCTTTACCTCGTATTTTATTAGGAAATATCTCAGCTAACAAAACCCACGCTATAGGCCCCCAGCTCATTGCAAAACTCGCTACATACAGTAACATGCATATTAATGCCACGATACCTACGGTTTGAGAAAAGAATGCGGTACCCAGTGCAAACATTGATAACGCCATACCTAGCGCACCTATTATCATTAAAGGCTTTCTGCCAAATCTGTCTACGGTTAAAATTGCCAGAACTGTAAATAATAAATTCACTGCACCTACAATGATTGTCTGTAGTAAGGCTGTATCTGTACCAGAGCCCATCCCTTTAAAGATCTCAGGAGCATAATATAAAACCACATTTATACCTACAAACTGCTGGAAAACCGATATTAAAATACCTATTACAATTATAGGAACACCGTAAGAGAATAATTTACCCGAATGGTGTACAACTGTACTCTTAATTTCTAAGATGATTTTTTCAGCTTCTGCAAGTCCATTTACTTTAGTTAAAACCTCGAGAGCTTTCTCAGGCTTATTCTTAAGAACAAGTGAACGTGGTGTATCTGGAACAAAAAATAATAAAACAAAAAATAGAGTAGCGGGTATAGTTTCTGAAGCAAACATATATCGCCACCCTACAGTATTTAACCAGCTATCATCACCCTGACTGGCAATGTAATAGTTTACAAAATAGACGATCAACATACCAAATATTATAGCAAACTGATTTAAAGAAACCAGTTTACCCCTAATCTTAGCCGGTGCTATTTCAGATATGTATAAAGGCGAGAGCATAGATGCCAGACCTACTCCTATACCACCTATAATTCTATATACTATAAAAATATAGATATAGGTATGATCTCCTTCACCTATTGGTTTAAAGAACATTTCTGGCATTGCAGATCCTATTGCCGAAAGAAGAAATAAGAATGCTGCCAGAAGAAGACCGTTTCTACGGCCCATACTCTTGCTAATTACACCTCCAGAAAGACCACCAATGATACAGCCTATAAGTGCACTTGACACTACAAAGCCTAATCTGGCATTTGCACTGGTTTCGTCCAGACCAAATGGAAGAACAAAAAAGCTTTCCAACGAGCTAACTGTACCAGAGATTACCGCTGTATCATAACCAAATAAGAGGCCACCAAGGGTGGCCACTAAGGTTAACTTAAGTAAATAGGTAGTATTATTTGATATTGCCATAATCTACTTATTAACTAAATTGATTGATTATATTCTCATAAAGTTCTTGTTGACCGCTTTCAGGTTTTATATCCTGATGACTTTTCGCGTAAGCGTGAAGATCTTCAAGAGTTGATTTTCCTTCTTCAAAAGTTTTACCTGCACCGGTGTCAAAAGTAGCATAACGCTCTTTTTTCATCTGCTTGTAGTTTGATTTCTCAAGCACAGCATCTGCATTAATAAGTGCTCTTGCAAAAACGTCCATACCACCTATATGCGCGTGGAAGATATCGATAAGATCTGTTGAGTTTCTTCTAATTTTTGCATCAAAATTCACGCCGCCGCCTTGTATACCACCAGACTGAAGAATAACCATCATCGCCTGAGTAAGCTCATAAACGTCTACAGGAAACTGATCTGTATCCCAACCGTTTTGATAATCACCGCGGTTAGCATCAATACTACCCAGAAGTCCGTTATCTGCAGCAACTTGTAATTCATGCTCAAAAGTGTGCTGTGCAAGCGTTGCGTGATTAACCTCTATGTTTAATTTAAAATCGTTTAATAGATCATATTTAGTAAGGAAACCTAAAACAGTTGCAGCATCAAAATCATACTGATGTTTAGAAGGTTCCATAGGCTTAGGCTCTATAAAGAAGGTCCCTTTAAATCCTTGTTTGCGTGCGTAATCTTTTGCAGAATGTAAAAAGCGAGCCATGTGATCCTGCTCACGTTTCATGTCTGTATTTAAAAGAGACATATAACCTTCACGGCCACCCCAGAAAACGTAATTCTCACCGCCTAATTTAATTGTAGCATCAAGCGCGCCTTTTACCTGTGCACCTGCATAAGCAAGAACATCAAAGTTTGGGTTAGTTGCAGCACCGTTCATATAACGTGGGTTGCTAAAGCAATTTGCTGTACCCCACAGTAATTTTACTCCGGAAGCTTTTTGCTTTTCAAGAGCATAATCTGTAATGATGTTCAATCTCTTTTCAGACTCTTCAAGAGAGCTGCCTTCTGCGATAAGATCAAAGTCGTGAAAACAGTAATATTCTGCACCTATTTTAGTAATAAATTCAAAGGCAGCATCCATTTTATCTTTGGCTTGCTGAATAGGATCACTATTTGTTAACCAGGGAAAATTTTGTGTAGGAGCACCAAAAGGATCTCCTCCTGTACCTGTGAATGTATGCCAGTAGGCAATGGCAAATTTAAAATGTTCTTTCATGGTCTTGCCTGCAACCACTTTGTCTGCGTCGTAATATTTAAAGGCTAACGGGTTAGTAGATTCTTTCCCTTCAAATTTAATTTTATCAATACCTTTAAAGTATTCCTTGTCACCTAGGGTAGTCATAATTTTTATATTTAAAATCGATTAATATATTCAGTTAGTTCTTGTTTCCATAAGTCATAAGCCTTTTGATAAGGTTCTTTATCTGCTAAAGGCTTGTAAGTAAATTGTACTTCATCTGTTGCAACAGCTTCATCAAAAGATTTAAAATCTCCTGCGGCGTAAGCGGCTGCTCGTGCTGCACCTACAGCACCGGTTGTCTCAACTATTTTTATTTCACTTCCGGTTAATGTGGAGATCGTATTAGAAAATATCTCTGAGCGAAATAAATTATCATTTCCTGCTTTTATAGTAGAAAGGTCAACCCCATCATTCTTTAAAATCTCAAGGCCATACACAAATGAAAAAGCGATACCCTCAAGAGCTGCTCTAAAAATGTGTTGCTTTTTATGGATATTAAAGTTGAGGTTTAATATGCGACCACCATCATTATTGTTATTGAGCATGCGCTCTGCGCCATTACCAAAAGGTAGAATTCTTAATCCTTCTGAACCTATTGGTACCTCTAATGCCATTTTGTTCATTTCGCCGTAAGGCAGGTTATCAGTAAGTTGATTACGCACCCAGCTATATTGAATTCCGGTACCATTAATACAAAGCATTTTACCTATACGAGGCGCATCTGCAGTGTGATTAACATGCGCAAAACTATTGATGCGCGTACTCTCTTTTGTGCTTACTCTGTCTGATATTGCATACACCACACCAGAAGTACCACCTGTAGCAGCAACTTCACCGGGGTTCAACACATTTAAAGCAATGGCATTATTGGGTTGGTCACCCGCTCTGTACATAATAGGAATACCTTTGGGCAATCCTGTTTGTTTAGAAGCTGCGCTATTTACTTCTCCCTGATTAGCAAATGAAGGTAATATCTCTGGTATAAGGTTACTGTCGATCCCGGCATCTTTTAAAAGCCATTCTGCAGACGCATTATCTTTAAAATCCCATGTGATACCTTCAGAAAGTCCAGACGGGGTGGTTACACATTTCCCGGAAAGTTTCATGGCAATGAAATCACCGGGAAGCATGAATTTATAAATTTTCTCGTAGATCTCTGGTTGATTATCTTTTACCCATTTTAATTTTGAAAGAGTGAAGTTGCCTGGCGAATTTAAAAGACGCTCAACACATTTTTCACTTCCACTTTTTTCAAAAAGGATGTTCCCTGTTTCTACCGCGCGGCTGTCACACCATATTATAGATGAGCGTAAAACCTCAAGATCCTTATCTACTAATACAAGACCATGCATTTGGTAAGAGATACCTATACCTTTTATATCGTCTGCAGAGACAGAAGTATCTTTTAAGAGTTTTGCGGTCGCTTTACAAAGATTCTCCCACCACATGTTTGGGTCTTGCTCTCCCCAGCCAATTTTTGGGGAATCTATGGGCATTTCTTTTTCAGGGTATTGAGCAATGCCATGCGTACTTCCGTCTTCTTCATTAATGAGAGCAGCTTTAATTGATGAGCTGCCAATATCGTATCCTATCCAAAACATAAATTACTAAGGTGGCTTAAGGTTAAAAGTTTTTCAAATATAAATAACGAAATCGATTGCATGAAGATAAATCTTATTTTATATTCAACCGGGTTGTGAATAATCATTCACTGCACTTCTTTTTTTACGGAAGTGTTAATTTATATGCGAAAAAATCGCCTCTTGATGTCAAAAAGCTGCTTAATTTATGCAATTTTTAGCATTTACCTATTGCAAAGATTTTATATAATTTTTATTTAAACTATTTTAGATGTCTTGAAAGTTACCGTTCATACTACTATTTGCGGGCTGATGCACTTATTTACACTACATGAGTATTAAAAAAGAGATTACCATCTATGATATTGCTAAAGCGTTAAATTACTCACCCTCTACGATTTCACGAGCTTTAAACAACAATCGTAGTATAAGTAAGAAGACGGTAAAGATCATACAAGATGCAGCTAAAGAGATGGGCTATCGTCCTAATTCATTAGCCGCAAGTCTGCGCAATAATCGCAGTAATACAATAGGTATCATGATCTCTCGCATCAACAGACCGTTTATTTCTTCATTGATTAGTGGGGTAGAAGAACGAGCCAGAAAGGCGGGCTATAATGTGATTATTAGTCAAAGCAACGATAAATACGAGAATGAGATCAATAATGCCAAAGCGCTTTATGATAGCAGAATAAGTGGTCTTGTAGTTTCACTTGCTATGGAAACTACAGATTATGGGCATTTTCAGCAATTTGTAGATCAGGGTATTCCTATTGTATTTGTAGACAGGGTTCCTGAAAATTTCACATCCTACAGAGTTATAATAGACAATTATTCTTCAGGATATATGGCGACCAAGCACCTTATAGAGCAGGGTTGCAAGCGCATAGCACATTTTGCCGGTGCGCAACACCGCAATGTTTATGAGGAGCGGAAGAAAGGTTATATAGAAGCTCTAACCGAATATGGTTTGCCTATAGAAGAAGATCTTATTGTTGAATTTGAAACTTTAAGTTTTGAAGAGGGTAAAAAGGCCACAAAAACACTCCTGAAGATGAAAAATCCGCCAGATGGTATATTTTCTTCAAACGACACCGCAGCGGTTAGTGCAATTATGTATGCTAAAAAACATGGAGTAAGAATACCTCAGGATCTTGCGATCATTGGGTTTAATGATGATCCTATCGCATCTATTGTTGATCCCGGACTATCAACTGTTACTCATCCTGCTACTAAAATGGGCAATATTTCTGCGTCAAGAGTTTTAGAACATTCTACAGAAACCTATGATGAGAGCATATCTGAAGTGACCATTCTCAATACAAAACTGGTAATTAGAGAATCGTCTCAAAGAATTCCCTGTTTAGAAACCAAAAAAGTGGGGCAACCAAAGGCTTAATTCCGGAAACAAGCTAATTAAAATTAAAGAGACAAGCATGGCTGCGAAAAGTGGTAACAAAGGCTTGATCACTTTTTGAATGGAAGTTTTACCTACGCTCACACCTATAAATAATACCGCACCTACGGGTGGAGTACATAAACCAATACAAAGGTTAAGTACCATTATAATCCCAAAATGAACGGGATCAATGCCTAGAGCAGTGACTACGGGAAGAAATATAGGAGTGAAGATTAAAACCGCCGGTGTCATATCCATAAAAATGCCTACAAAAAGCAAAATCAGGTTTATAAGTACTAAAACCATTATTTTATTATCGCTTAAGCTAAGCAAGGCATCTGTTACCGTCTGCGGAATATTCTCATAAGACATGACCCACGACATCGCAATAGACATGGCAATAAGCAGCATTACAATAGCAATTGTTGCAGATGATTCTACGAGTATGGGTTTAATATCTTTTATTTTGATTTCCTTATAGAGAAATGCAAGAATAAAACAATACAGAACGGCTACAGAAGAGGCTTCGGTTGCGGTAAATATTCCGGCTACTATTCCACCAATAATAACGATTAATAGAAATAAACTGGGGACTGCCCCTATAAATGATTTTGCGATGGTTCTAAAATTACTGCGTTGTGCGGTTGGGTACCCTTTCTTTTTCGCCCAGATGTAAGCGACAAGCATAAGCATAAATCCGGTTAATAACCCCGGAATATAGCCGGCTAAAAATAGTGCCCCTATACTTACTCCGCCGCTGGCAAGTGAATAAATTATAAAAATATTACTGGGAGGAATCAACAATCCGGTGGTTGCTGAGGTAACGTTTACGGCCACACCATAGTTTTTGTCGTAGCCCTCGTCTTCCATCTGATCAGACATGAAGCTTCCTATGGCTGCCGCTGCTGCACCTGCAGATCCTGCAATTGCGCCAAAAAGCATTGCAGCTACAATATTTACATGTGCGAGGCCACCAGGAAGCGAGCCCACCAGAGCTTTGGCAAATTCTATAAGCCGTTTAGCTATTCCGCCTTTATTCATAATATGACCCGCCAGAATAAAAAATGGTATCGCTAAAAGCGAAAAACTATCTAATCCTGTAATAACACGTTGTGCCACTGTAGTTAAAGCAGGTATGGTTTTGACGCTTATTAAAATAGTAAGCAAACCTGAAATACCTATGCTCCATGCAACTGGAACCCGTAAGGCTATAAGGATTACAAAGGCGAGAACGAGTATGGTAATTTCCATTAAATTATTTATTGGGAGTGCTTAAATAGTGATAAAGGTCATTTAATCTGTAGTAGATTATACAAGCCCCTGCAATAGGAAAAACGAGGTAGATGTAACCCATAGAAATGTCTAGAGCCGCAGATGCCTGGCCAAGTATAAATGATATATATACGTAGCGGATACCACCCACGATGAAAACAGCGGTAACAAAAATTACTACTAAAGAGGCGATAAATATTTCTAGTTTTCTCTTGTTTTTAGGATTGAGGTATTGAGGTAAAAGATCTATAGCAATATGCAGGTTTCTGCCTGAGGCGTATGCTGCTCCCAAAATTCCTACCCAAATAAGGAAGAAACGCGCCAACTCATCTGTCCATGAACTTTGACTGCCAAAAGCATAGCGAGTCAAAACACCCCAGAGTACAACCAGTGTCATCGAGCCAAGTAGAACTGCCAGCACCCATTCTAGAATTTTATCGAGTTTAGATCGCATTACTTAACTTCTTTAATTTCTTCAACCAGATCATACAATCTGGGATTCTCTGTTTTAAGATCTTCAATCATTTTTTCAGATTTTTCTTTAAACAATTCCTTGTCTGGATATGTAACATGAACGCCAGCTTTTTTTATAGCGTCAAGTGCCTCAATTTCTGATTCGTGCCACAATTTGCGTTCGTAAACAGTAGCATCTGCCACAGCATCAGTCAGCCATTTTCTTTCATCAGCATTTAGATCTTTCCAGATTATTGTGCTTATCACCAGAATATCAGGGATTGCAGTATGCTCATTCAGCGTTAAATATTTACAGACTTCATAATGTTTTGAGGTGTAAAAACTGGGCAAATTATTCTCAGCCCCATCCACAACTCCTTGTTGTAGTCCTGTATATAATTCTCCCCATGAAATAGGAGTAGGAGCACCACCAAAACTTTTAACGAGGTTAATAGCTGTGGGACTTTGCATCACTCTTATTTTTAGCCCTTCAAGATCAGAAGGTTTATCAATTTCAGTGTTTTTCGTGTAGAATGAGCGATTTCCGGCATCAAAATAGGTAAGTCCGCGTAGCCAGTACTCTTCTCCTTCAAGTAACAATTTTTGACCTATCGGTCCATCATAGACTTTAAATCGATGCTCGTTATCCCTAAAAAGATAAGGATAGCCAAAAACCTTTAAATCAGGCGAAAAGTTCTCCATAACCGCGGCTGAAACTTTGGTCATCCCCAAACTGCCTATTTGCAGCAGTTCAAGACATTGTCTTTCAGAGCCTAACTGACTATTAGGATATATTTCAATTTGTAATTTTCCATCTGAATTTTCAGCCACTCGATCTGCCAGATAAACCATTGCTTCATGCACAGGGTGATTAGTGCTTAAGCTGTGTGCTAACTTAATCGTTTTCGTATCGGTAGCTTTTTCACAGGAAAAAAGCAGCAATAATATACATGGAATCAAGAAGAACTTTAATCTCATGCCTTCTTGATCTCTTTTATGATAGCGAGGACCTCTTTTGTTTTTTCAGTAAGAGATGCGTAATCGGCATTGTTGACTATTTCTTTGGTAATTAGCTGAGACCCTAAGCCCACACAGGTTACACCAGCTTTAAACCAATCTGTTAAATTTTCTTTAGTTGCATTTACACCTCCTGTAGGCATAATTTTAGTCCATGGTTGAGGTGCTTTTACAGCTTTTACGAACTCAGGTCCATAAATAGCTCCCGGGAACAATTTTACGATTTCACAACCCAATTCTTCTGCTGTGGCAATTTCAGTTAAGGAGCCACATCCCGGAGCCCAAAGTATTTTTTTGCGGTTACAAACCCTGGCAATGTCTTCCCTGAAAACCGGAGTAACTATAAATTGAGCGCCCATGTTCATATACAAGGATGCAGTAGCGGCATCTGTAACAGACCCTACCCCTAATATCATTTCAGGACATTCCTGAGCGCAATAGGTGCTTAATTTATGAAACACATCTTGGGCAAAAAGCCCTCTGTGCGTAAATTCTAATAGCCGGGCACCGCCATCATAACAGGCCTTCACCACTTTTTTTGCAATTTCAGCATCAGCATGGTAGAAAAGAGGCACAAACCCAATTTCTTCCATCTTTAAAGCAACTTCTATTCTTGTATATTCCATAATTCTGCTAATAACCAGCTATTATTTTATTCAATTTATCTTTTAACTAACCCGCCCAGATCTCCGTCTGTAAGATTTTCTACTTCTTCTACAGAAGCAAGATTTGCGTCACCGTAAATGGTGTGTTTTAAAGCAGATGCAGCCACTGCAAAATCAAGTGCTTTATGATCATCATCAAGCGCGATCAACCCATAGATCAAGCCTGCCATAAAGCTATCTCCCGCGCCTATACGATCTACAATATCAGTTATATCATAAACCGTTGAATGTAATAACTCCTCTTTTTTATTATAAAGAACAGCAGACCATTTATTATGTGTGGCACTAATCATTTCGCGATGCGTGATCGCAACATATTTTAATTTCGGGAACCTGCTTTCAAGTTGTTGTGCGAGTGATTGATGTACATGTGAGTGAATAGGTTTGATACCAAAATATTGAGCGCAGGCATATTCTCCAGCTAAAACAACATCGCATTTGGCTATCATGGGTTCCATAATTTCCTGCGGACTCTTATCATACTTCCACAAATTGGCTCTGTAATTGAAATCTGTAGAAATGGTTAAGCCCATTTTTTCTGCAACTTCAATAGCTTCAGAGCAAACTTCTGCCGCAGAATTTGAAATACCAGCCGTAATCCCAGACCAGTGAAACCACTGCGCATCTGCAAATACTTCTTCCCAATTAATCATTCCTTTTTCAATGGTTGTCATTGCCGAAAACTGCCTGTCATAAACAACGCTGCTTCCGCGTAAGCCGGCGCCTACTTCAATAAAATAAAGACCTAAGCGATCCCCGCCATAAACTATATTTTCTGAAGAAACACCATATTTGTGTATTTCCATCACGGCGCTTTTGGCTAATTTGTTTTCCGGTAAACGTGTTACGAAATCTACAGGCAAACCAAAATTTGCAAGTGAGATGGCAACGTTTAATTCGCTGCCGCCATAAACTGCAGAGAAAGTATCTGCCTGACTTAAACGAAGATTATCAGGAGGTGACAAACGAAGGAGAACCTCACCAAATGTTACAACTTTTTTTAATTTCTTACCGGAAGTGCTAGATGACATTATTTAATTGTTTCGAAATAATATTGGGAAATTTAAGATATTCTTTGGCATTTTTATAACAAATGTCTTCAACAATCTTCCCAAACCATTTCATATCTTTTGGTAGAATTCCTTTTTCTATGTCATTTCCTAAGATATTACACAAAATACGCCTGTAATATTCATGACGCGGGTAAGACACAAAACTACGACTGTCAGTCAGCATTCCTATGCTGCAACTTAAAAGTCCCATGTTAGAAAGTGCGTTTATCTGGTCTGTAATGCCATCTTTTTGATCTAAAAACCACCAGGCTGCGCCAAACTGAACTTTTCCCTTTATATTTTCACCGCTGAAATTACCCGCCATTGTGGCGAAAACCTCATTGTCTACGGGATTTGAATTGTAGAGGATGGTTTTCGGTAAACTGCCGTTGTTATTCAGATTGTTAAGAAATTGAGCCAATTGTTCCGCTTGCTGAAAGTCGCCAATACTGTCTACACCTGCGTTTATTCCTATTTTTTCCAGTAATGCCTTGTTGGTATCGCGTATAGGGCCAAGGTGCAATTGCATTGCCCAGTCTTTTTCGGCATAAAAGCAGCCTAAATAGTATAAAATCGCCGATTTATACTTAAAAATCTCCTTTTTTGACAGGTTTTTCTCCTCGATTCTGTCTTTTAAAATGCTGTTTATTTCTTCCTCTGTAAAAGATTCTCCATAAGCATGTGGTAAACCGTGATCTGAAAGTCGGCAGCCATGTTCATGAAAATAATCAACACGCTTTTTGATGGCGGCCTTAAGCGATTCTACATCTGTGATCTCAATATCTGTAATCTGTGAAAGGGTAGAAAGATAATCTGTAAAGTCAACTTTTTCGATGAAAATCAGGCTGTCTGGTCTAAAAGTGGGGAAAACCTGTACATCAGTGTCAGACTCTGCTATTTTTTTATGATGAGCCAGATCATCCAGTGGATCGTCTGTGGTACACACTACCTTTACGTTCATTTGTTTTATGAGTCCGCGGGCAGAGAATTCAGGCTTTTGCAATAAGCTGTTGCAATGCTCATAAATAGCAGAAGCGTTCTCCGGAGTCAAAATTTCGTCAACATTAAAATACCGTTTTAGTTCCAGTTGATTCCAGTGAAAAAGTGGATTGCGCATGGTATACGGAATGGTATACGACCATTTATCAAACTTTTCTTTATCAGAACTTTTTCCGGTAATGAATTTTTCGGGAACACCCAGACTGCGCATCGCACGCCATTTATAATGATCGCCTTCTATCCAGAGTTTCGTCATATTTTCAAACTTCCGGTCATTTGCGATCTCATCCGGAGGAAGGTGGCAATGGTAATCTATAATAGGTTGTTGTTTGGCAAAATCATGATATAATGCTTTGGCGGTTTCATTTTCCAAAAGAAAATCATCATGAATAAAACTTGTCGTCTCCATCATCTTTAAGTATAAGTGCTTATTGCAATTTAAGGGTTGTTTCGGCCATTTTTGGCGCTCCCAGGTCAAAACTTCTGGGCATGGGGCTTGACCCGCCAATGTAAATTTTAAAATCCCCGTTTTCCAGAACACGCTCCCCGTCTTTATTGACCAGCTCGAGCATTTGCGGCGTGATCTTAAAAGAAACTTCCTGAGCAGCTCCGGGTTCTAACGTAATACGTTTGGTTCCGTACAATTGAAAGTTGGGTACATCTACCGAAGCTTTTACATCGGTAACATACAATTGTACCACTTCATCTCCCTTTGTTTTGCCGGTATTTGTAACAGTAACCTTTACAGTTGGCGTTTCGTCTTTTGAAAATGTGGTTGTAGAGACTTCAGGCTGTGAATAAGAAAATGTCGTGTAGCTCAATCCATAGCCAAACGGGTAAAGCGGCTCTGCATTCATATATTTATAGGTTCTGCCTTTCATGGTGTAATCTTCATAGGCAGGCAATTGATCTAAAGATTTTGGAAATGTAATAGGTAGTCTGCCTGATGGCGAAATATCACCAAAGAGAATATCTGCCACTGCAGTACCGCCTTCTTCACCGGGATACCACACTAAAAGAACGGCATCTGCCAGTTCATCTATTTTGGCTAAATTCATTGGGCTGCCGCCTGTAACCACTGCGATGACAGGTTTATCTCCGGCAGCATTACGTAGTTTTTGCAGGTAATCAATTTGATTCTGCGGAATATTATAATCAAGACGATCACCAAAAGTAGCTGATGACAGTGATTCTCCTTCTTCACCTTCCAGTAGGCTTGAAATTCCTAATACTGCAATTGTAGCATCGCTGTTCCCGGCATTTCCTGAAGCCCAGTCGATAGGATTTACAGCATCGCGATCAAGTAGTGCGCCAATGCGATATTGCAACTGGCTTGCCGGGTCAACTTTTGCGGCAATACCTTCTAGTACAGTTACGAGCTTAGGATTGACACCGTAATAATTACCCAATAAAATATCTGTATTTGCAGCATTTGGGCCGGTTACAAAGTATTTAGATAAATCCTTTTTAAGCGGAAGCGTGCCGTTATTCTTTAATAAGACAATTCCTTTTTGTGCTACTTCTTTAGCAAGAGCTCTGTGCTCATCACTATTAACCACATCGCCAGAAATATTATCATACGGGTTGCTTCCGGCAGGATCAAATAAACCAAGTTTAAATCTTGTGCGCAGTAAAATCGCAAGTTCTTTGTCTATCTTTTCTTCGGTAATAAAGCCTTTTTCTACAGCTTCCGGCAGCGCAGGATAAGTATCACCACAGTTTAGACTAACGCCGCTGTTTACGGCAAGTGCTGCTGCTTCAGCTTTTGTTTGCACAGTACCGTGGCCATTTTCCTGATTGTACAGATCTTGTATAGCTCCGCAATCGCTAAGTACATGCCCTTTAAAATTCCATTTGTCTCTTAATACATCAGAGATCAAATATTTGTTTGCGCAACAAGGTTCGCCATTTGTGCTGTTATACGCGCACATAACAGCCTCTACATGCGCATCTTCTATCAGGGCTTCAAAAGCTGGCAGATAAGTTTCCCACATGTCCTTTTTAGAAGCCACGGCATCAAACTCATGACGCAACTTTTCAGGACCGCTATGTACCGCAAAATGTTTCGCGCAAGCGGCAGTTTTTAAATATTTATCATTGTCGCCCTGTAAGCCTTTTACAAACGAAGTACCTAAAATAGAAGTGAGGTAAGGATCTTCGCCGTAAGTTTCCTGACCGCGTCCCCAACGTGGATCACGGAATATATTAATATTAGGCGTCCAGAATGTGAGTCCGCCGTATTGCTTATGATAACCTTTCGCTTTAGCGGCATTATGCATAGCGCGTGCCTCATCTGAAATTGCTGACGAAACCCTGAACGCAAGATCACTGTCAAAAGTGGCGCCTAAGCCTATTGCCTGAGGAAAAACCGTTGCGATACCACCGCGGCCTACACCGTGTAAAGCCTCATTCCAGTAACTGTAAGGCGGAATTCCCAACCGTTCAATCGCCGGTGTGTTATGCGTCATTTGCATCGCTTTCTCTTCTAAAGAAAGACGCGAGATAAGATCGTTCACCCGCTCATCTATTGAAAGCGAAGTGTCGTAAAACGGAAAGTCGGGTGCTGAGGTATTTGTTGAAAAATTATAGGCTAGATCACCTTTTTCCGATTGTTTTTTTGTGTCGCAGGATAGTAGGAGAAGAAAACTTCCTAACAGACAGAATAGTGTTTTTTTCATATATATTTAGGTTGATACAAGCTGATTTTTGCTAAACGATAATCAAATGTCACATAATTTGACAACAAATGCAATCGATTGCGTTGATATTTTGTTGAGGTTAGCTATATTTGGTTAATTATTGGATAATAAAGGCCGATTTTTGGCATTTTTCACCCGATTTTTCAATCGATTTCGAAATTTAAAAAGTTTAATTTGAAACAAAGACATTTAATATTCTCGGTTTTTGCCTACTTCTTTGTGATTGCGGCTGGTTTTGCTTCTAATGGTTATAATCTGTGGTTGCGATATGCACCTATTGATAATGAAAAAGTAGCGACTCAGTATCGACAACAATTTGAGTCGGTTTATTTTAATGATGGCAATGCAACAATTGCAATCGCACAGGATGAATTGAAACGTGGACTGGCAGGAATGCTGGGTGCAGATTTCGCTTTAAGCGAAAAATTCTCTGCAGATAACACTACTGTAATTGCAACGGTCGGGAGTTTAAATGAAACTCTTGCTGAAGCTGTAAAAAGCCAACTTGAAAACTTGGGAAAAGATGGCTTTATAATAAGGACACTTAAACAAAACGGAAAAAATACGCTTCTCGTTACCGCAAACAACGATCTGGGGATTTTGTACGGGACGTTCAGGTTATTGATGTTTATGCAGGAAAATCGGGATTTATCTGCCATAAACCTCGCTGACGCGCCAAAAATCGACCTGCGCGTTTTAAATCACTGGGATAATCTGGATAGAACGGTAGAGCGCGGTTATGCCGGTTTTTCGATTTGGGACTGGCATAAACTCCCTGAATATATCGATCAGCGTTACATAGATTACGCACGTGCCAATGCCTCAATAGGAATTAACGGAACGGTGCTAACCAACGTAAATGCAAATGCGCTGGTGCTTACGCCGCAGTATCTGAAAAAAGTAAAGGCATTAGCAGATGTTTTTCGCCCGTATGGCATAAAGGTTTATTTAACAGCACGCTTTTCGGCACCCCTTGAAATAGGCGGTTTAAAAACAGCAGATCCACTTGATGCTGATGTGCAAAACTGGTGGAAAGAAAAGACAAAAGAAATTTATGAATATGTGCCGGATTTCGGCGGATTTCTGGTAAAAGCCAATTCAGAAGGCCAACCGGGGCCACAAAATTACAACCGCACACATGTAGATGGCGCAAATATGCTGGCAGATGCGGTTAAGCCTTTCGGCGGAATTGTGATGTGGCGAGCTTTCGTTTATTCAGAACATGATCCTACAGATCGTGCAAAACAGGCGTATAGCGAGTTTGTGCCTTTTGATGGGAAATTTCGTGACAACGTATTAATTCAGGTCAAGAATGGGGCGATAGATTTTCAGCCGCGTGAACCGTTTCATCCTATGTTTGGCGCAATGCCAAAAACTAACCTGATGATGGAATTTCAAATCACTCAGGAATATTTAGGTCAAAGTACAAATCTGGTCTTTTTGCCAAAGCTTTTTGAAGAAGTTCTTGAAGCAGATACCTACAGAAAAGGAAAAGGCTCAACAGTAGCAAAAGTAATTGACGGCTCGCTTGACAATAAGAAAATTACAGGTATGGCCGGTGTGGCTAATATTGGGACAGATATCAACTGGACGGGGCATATTTTTGGCCAATCTAACTGGTACGGCTTTGGAAGACTCGCTTGGGATCCTGAAATGAGCTCAGAAAAAATAGCAGATGAATGGCTGCGCGCAACTTTTTCTAATAAAGAGGAGTTTGTAAAACCTATGGAAGATATGTTGATAAAATCCCGAGAAGCTGTGGTTAATTATATGACTCCGTTAGGACTACATCATATCATGAATACCGGGCATCATTACGGGCCGGGACCTTGGGTGAGTAATCTGTCACGACCAGAATGGAATCCTGTTTATTATCATAAAGCTGATAGCCTGGGAATAGGTTTTGACCGTTCTAAAACCGGAAGCAAAGCCACCGCCCAATATTCCGCAGAAGTCGCTAAACAATTTGATGATCCTAAAACTACGCCTGAAAATCTATTGTTATGGTTTCATCATTTACCATGGGATTATAAACTGAAAAACGGCGAAACCTTATGGAACGGAATTGCAAATAAATACCAGCAGGGAGTAGAAGAGGTAGAGCAGATGAAAAAAACCTGGAGCGAAATGAAACCTTATGTAGATACGCAGCGTTTTGAAGAAGTGAGCATGCTGCTCGATATTCAATTAAAAGAAGCGAAATGGTGGCGTGATGCGTGCTTGTTGTATTTTCAGCAATATTCAGGAATGTCTTTACCAGAAGGAGTTGAAAAACCGGCTCATGATCTGGAATATTACGAGTCTTTAAAATTTCCGTTTTCACCGGGAATACGACCACAATGGGATTAAAAACAACTAACTAAAATTATATAATGACGAAAATAGCTATAGTAACCGGCGGGAATTCTGGACTTGGTTACGCAACTGCTAAAAAATTCTGCGATAACGATTATAAAACCTATGTGATAGGTCGCAGTAAAGAGAAGACTTTAACAGCTTGTCAGGAAATGGGTCCTAATGCGATACCTGTACTTTTTGATCTTACAGATTTGGAAGCAATTCCTGAGATGGTGCACAAAATTGCAGAAGCCGAAGGGCAGATAGATGTGCTTGTAAACAATGCGGGCATCAACATGAAGAAGGAGTTTACCGAAGTTACAAATGATGATTTCACCAAGATCATTCATACAAATATTACCAGTGTTTTTGTGATAAGCCGAGAGGTGGTTAAAATCATGAAAGACAACGGCGGTGGTAGCATTGTGAATATCAGTTCTATGGCTGCGCAATATGGTATACCAAAAGTGATAGCCTATTCTGCCAGCAAAACTGCGATAGAGGGTATGACCCGGTCTATGGCTGTAGATCTTGCGCAATATGACATCCGCGTGAACTGTGTGGCTCCGGGATTTATCAAAACACCTATGACAGCAACCGCTTTAGACAGCGATCCTGATCGTAAAAACAAAGTATTTTCAAGAACACCTATGGGTAAAATGGGTGAGCCGGAAGATATTGCAGATGCGGTTTATTATCTCGCTTCAAGCGAAGCTAAATTTACTACAGGTATTGTAATGCCAGTAGACGGCGGTAACAGTATTGGTTTTTAAAACGAAAATAGTATGATTAAGATGCAGCAAACCATGCGGTGGTTTGGTCCTCAGGATACGATCAAGTTAAAAGATATCAGACAAGCGGGTGTGACCGGTATTGTCACGGCGCTCCACCAGATTCCTGTGGGTGAAGTCTGGACGGTTGAGGACATAAAAGAACGGCAACAAGTTATTAATGATGCAGGGATGGAGTGGACTGTGATAGAAAGTCTGCCGGTGCATGAAGATATAAAACGAGGCCTGGGAGATTATAAAAAGTACATTGAGAATTATAAGATCAGCCTGCAAAATATCGCTGAATGTGGCTTAAAAGTGGTGACCTATAATTTTATGCCCATTCTGGACTGGGTGCGTACGCACCACGCACATCTTAATCCTGATGGTACAAAAGCGCTGCTTTATAATCCTAAAGCATTCATCTACTTTGATGTGTTTTTGCTCAAGCGTCCCAATGCTGAGAATGATTATTCTGATAAGCAGAAGAACGAAGCTCTAGCCTACGGCGAAAAATTATCACAGGAAGAAAAGGAAAAGCTGTTTAGAAATGTGCTTTTAGGATTGCCCGGCAGTACGGTGAATTTTACGGCAGAAGAGATTTTGGATTTGCTCGATAATTACAAGGATATCAATGATGATAAGCTACGCGAAAATCTAATTTATTTCCTTTCTGAAGTTGCTCCTGTAGCTGAAGAATTGGGCGTAAAACTCGCTATTCATCCTGATGATCCGCCGTTTTCGGTTTTAGGTTTGCCACGAGTTGTGTGTACAGAAGAAGATCTTAAAAAAATCTTTGAAGCAGTGCCTGTAAATGCCAACGGACTCTGTTATTGTACAGGTTCATTAGGTGCACAACCTGAAAATAACCTGACACGAGTGATCGATAATTATGGTGATCGTATTCATTTTCTGCATTTACGTAATGTAAAACGGGAAAATGATGGCATTTTTCGGGAATCTGAGCACTTAAATGGCGATAATCCTATGGAGGCTGTGGTAGAAAAACTCATTCTGCTTATGCAGGAAAGAAATATTGGCCTGCCTATGCGACCCGATCACGGATTCCTTTTTAGTATGGAAGGTGATAAGGAGCAGTATCCCGGCTATTCGTTAATTGGTCGTCTTAAAGGACTTGCAGAAATACGCGGACTAGAATTAGGTCTCTCTTACAAACTCTATGCTTAACCCTGATTCCTGTGATTAGTCCTAATATTTTTTTGGTAATGTTGAACTTGTTTCAACATCACATCTTCAGTCTGATGACTAATAAATTATCTGGTGAGATCCTGCAATACCATCAGGGTGACGTTGGATTAAAGAACTTTTAAAGACATCTATAATAATGCATAATCAATCTTAACCATCATGAAAAAAAATATTTTAAAAAGCGTTCTGGTTCTTCTTCTTTTTGGAGGGACAATATATAGCTGTAAAAATGCCACAGATAAAGCTGAAGTAAAAGATGAGTCTGTTGCTGAAAACAAAGGTTTAAAAGATTACTACAAAGATTATTTCCCTGTAGGAGTTGCGGTTTCGCCCCGAGCTTTAAAAGATTCCGCAGAAGCCAACTTGATCAAAACCCAGTTTAAAAGCATGACACCTGAAAATGTGATGAAAATGGGACCTATTCACCCCGAGCAGAATAGGTATAATTGGGGTCCGGCAGATGCGATAGTAGACTTTGCGCAAGAAAATGATATGATTATGCGCGGTCATGCTTTAGTTTGGCATCAACAGTATCCGGACTGGTTCTTTAAAGATGCAGACGGAAATCAAATAAGCAAAGACACGCTTTTTGCACGAATGAAAACACATATCACAGATGTGATGACTCGTTATAAAGGTAAGATCTATGCTTATGATGTGGTTAATGAAGCAGTTTCAGATGATTCTAATTTCGTTTATCGCCAGGAATCGCCGTATTACCAGATTGCCGGTGAGGAGTATCTGGCCAAAGCTTTTGAATATGCGCATGAGGCAGATCCCGATGCAAAATTATTTTACAACGACTACAACGCGGTTCGTCCTGAAAAAGCAGAGCGTATATATACGTTAGTCAAAAAACTGGTTGATGCAGGTGTTCCCATAAATGGAGTAGGTATTCAGGCGCATTGGTCGATTTTTGAACCAAGCGAGCAGGAATTACGTACTGCAATGGATAAATATGCGTCTTTAGGTCTAGACGTACAGATAACAGAATTAGATGTATCTCTTTATAAGTGGGAGAAAGAACGCAGAGAATTGAGAGAAGATGAAAGTGATGAATTTACTCCCGAGTTAGAACAAAAACAGGTAGATCAATACGCTATGTTCTTTAAAGTTTTTAGGGATTACAAAGACACGTTGACCGGTGTGACTTTCTGGAATATTTCAGATAGATATTCTTGGTTAGACACCTATCCTGTGAATGGTAGAAAGAACTATCCGTTACTGTTTGATGAAAATCAGCAGCCTAAAAAAGCCTTTTATGAGGTTGTAGAATTTAAAGAATAAAAAGAAATTTTAATATCCGTAATAAGTCTTGAGTCTATCGTCACCTTGTCCCGAAAGCTTTCGGGATTATTTCAAGGTCTCATCATCATTGATTTAATAGCAGGATGAGATGCTGAAACAAGTTCAGCATGACAAAAGGAGAATTATTACTAACAACTGATAATCAGAAAAGAAATATCGCTATGAAATTCCGTTTACTCAACCTTTTCGTTTTAACCGTTACTTTTCTTACAACATCGGCTTCTTTCGCCCAAAAAGTGAATGAAAATTATGTGACCGAAGAAATTTCGCCGGAGAACTTTCCTTTAATTTCACAAGATAAAGTGGCATCACTCTTAGTTAGCGATTCAGATTTCCCCGGCGTTCTAAGGGTCGCAGGACATTTACAAACGGATATCGAAAAAGTAAGTGGCAAAAAACCAGAGTTAATTATTGGAGAATCTGCTAAAGGAACCGTAGTTATTATTGGGACTTTGGGAAAAAGCACATTGATTGATAAGCTGGCAAAAGATGGCAAAATTGACGAAAGTGCTTTAGATGGAAAATGGGAGAAATTTACTACTCAGGTAGTAGAAAATCCTATGGATGGTGTCGAGAAAGCTTTGGTTATTGCGGGAAGTGATAAACGCGGAACCATTTATGGCATGTACGATCTTTCTGAGCAAATCGGCGTTTCGCCTTGGTATTACTGGGCAGATGTTCCGGTAAAAAAACATAGCGAACTTGATGTGCTGCCAGGAATTCACACTGCAGGAGAGCCTAAAGTAAAGTACAGAGGAATTTTCTTAAATGATGAAGCTCCGGCGCTTTCGGGCTGGGCATTTGAGAAATTTGGCGGATTTAATGCCAAATTTTACGATCATGTTTTTGAATTGATCCTGCGTCTAAAAGGCAATTATTTGTGGCCCGCAATGTGGGGCAGAATGTTCTACGTAGATGATCCTGAAAATCCCAAACTTGCTGATGAATATGGTATTGTAATGGGAACTTCGCATCACGAACCTTTAACCAGAGCTCATGCCGAGTGGGAACATTTTGGTGAGGGAGCATGGGATTTCTCCAAAAACGCTGAGAATCTTAAAGAATTCTGGACAGAAGGCATGCAGCGTAAAGGAGATACAGAAGCCATAGTAACCGTTGGTATGCGCGGAGATGGCGATGAGCCCATGACACAGGGAACAGCTATTGGTTTACTTGAAGATATAGTTAAAAATCAGCGTGAAATAATCGCAGATGTAACGGGGAAACCCGCAGAAGAAACTCCGCAAATGTGGGCGCTGTACAAAGAAGTTCAGGATTATTATGATCAGGGAATGCGTGTGCCAGATGATGTTACGCTTTTACTTTGTGATGACAACTGGGGCAACATACGCAAATTGCCGGAGCTTGATGCCGCACCACGTGAAGGCGGTTACGGTATCTATTATCATTTTGATTATGTAGGTGGACCTCGAAATTATAAATGGATCAATACGAACCAAATTGAAAGAACGTGGGAGCAAATGCATCTCGCATATGAATTTGGAGCTAATGAAGTCTGGATAGTGAATGTGGGCGATCTAAAACCTATGGAATTCCCTATTTCCTTTTTTCTGGATTATGCCTGGGACCCTGAAGCTATAGACACTTCAAACTTGCAGGATTATTATACAAAATGGGCAGCAAAAACGTTTGATGACAATTTTACTGAGGAAATCGCCGATATTTTAAGAAAATACACCAAATATAATGCAAGACGTAAACCTGAACTCATCGATGCTTCAACCTTTAGTTTGACCAATTACAATGAAGCAAATAGAGTTGTTGAAGAATATAATAGCCTTGCGGCGAAAGCCCAAAAAATAAACGACCAACTTCCGGCAGAATTTAAAGATGCTTATTATGAGTTGGTTTTATTTCCGGTTTTGGCAAGTGCAAATTTGAACGAAATGTATGTAGCTGCCGCGAAAAATAAATGGTATGCAGAGCAGGGGAGAGCAGCGACAAACGAATATGCAGATAAGGTGAAAGAACTTTTTGATAAGGATGCTGAACTGGCCGACTATTATCACACCGAGTTAGCTGATGGAAAGTGGAACCATATGATGTCTCAGACGCACATTGGTTATACGTATTGGCAGCAACCCGAAAACAATAATATTCCGGAAACTGAAACCATTGAACTTCCAGAGGAAGCATCTTTGGGTGTTGCTGTAGATGGTTCAGAAAAGTGGTGGCCTAATGCAGAAGGAGAAGCTGTGTTACCGACTTTCTATTCATTTGATGATTCGGTTTATAACCTGACGGTTTTTAATCGCGGGAAAGAATCGCTTAAATACACTATAAAATCGGATGTAAACTGGCTGATTTTACCAGATAAAAATCAGGTAATTTCTACCGAAAAACCGGTAAAAGTAAGTGTAAATTGGAAAAAAGCGCCAAAAGGAAAGAACAGTGCAACAATCACTGTTTCTTCAGGAAAGCAGGAAGTTTCAGTTACGGTCAATATCGTCAACGGTGTTGCTGATGACGCTAAAGGTTTCGCAGAAATGAATGGCTATATTTCGCTTGAAGCGGCCGATTTTTCATCTAAAAAGACCGATAATGACTTCAATTGGGGGGTTATTGATAATCTAGGTAAAACCGGTTCTGGAGTTACGCCAATGCCTGTATTTGTAGGTCCACAGGAAATAACTGATAGTTCGCCAAGATTAGAATATAATGTTCATTTAGAATCTAAAGGTGAAGTAAAAGTTTACGCTTATTTTTCTCCTACAATTAATTATACAACCCGCGACGGACTTAAATATGGGATTGGTTTTGACGATGAAGAGGCGCAGATAGTTAATCTGAATAAAGATAGTTCTGACGCAAACTGGAATCAATCTGTTGCAAACAATATTAAAGTAATTACATCAACACATACACTTTCAGAGGCTGGCAATCATGTATTAAAATATTACATGGTAGACAGTGGTGTTGTTCTTCAGAAAATAGTGATTGAAACAGGAGATCTCAAGCAAACTTACTTAGGTCTGCCAGAAAGTCCTAAAGTAAAATAACAGGATATAAATTATTCCTTTCCGGTTAGTTAATTGGGAACTTACCAAGGTCACATAAAAAACCTGTCAGCTTAATGCTGACAGGTTTTTTACTTAAAAGGTACTTCTAATAATTCGTATAGAAAATCCGATTTTTTACATGCTAAAGGGGATTTTTACCAATTTTGTCCGGATTTTTGGGAAGCACCTTTGAATAATATTCATATATAAAAAGAATAAATTCATTAATCCTTATTCAGTTCTACTCTAAAAGGTGATGCCGGTAATCCTTCTTTATTGTAGAGATTAGGATTGTCAGGATTATCTGCCCAAGCATAGCGTATATATTTTGGGTCTTTAATTTCATCGCTCCACACAACTACATGGTCTCCTTCTATTTTGGCTTTCGCCCAAACAAAATTCTTATCGGCGCCAGCTATGGCAAATTCGTTTAAAGTTTCACCGTCGTCAGTCACAAGTCCGCTCCCAACATGAGAAAATGAAAGAGATACTTTACCATCTTGTATTGTGTAATCTTCATACAAAGGCCCAGAATACACAACATCTTCATTATAGGCTAGTTTTAAAGCTGCCAACGCCATACGATCACCTACATCTTTTTTGTTTAGCGGATGAATATCATTCCATTCTCCTAAATCAATATTTACAGTCATTGCTGTGTTAGGTTCGTTAAGTGCTTTCAGTTGTGCTTCCCGTAGCTCAGCCCAATTGCTTTCAGTGGGCAGATAAGACACATCCATATAATTAGGAAGTTGGGCATAGATAAACGGAATTTCAGGAGCCTTGAAAACCTTTCGCCAGCTTTCAATAAGTGATTCCATATAGGCTTCATAAGTCTCAGGATGGCCTGAATTACTCTCTCCCTGATACCATAAAATTCCTTTGAAGGGATATTGTGTATACGGAGCTACCATCCCATTAAAAAGAGCCGTAGGTTCATTTTGTGGATTTATCCTGCGGGTTTGATTACCCTGAGAGGCGGCTGCATAATCAAAAGGTTTAAAAACTTCACCTACTTTATACTGCCAGTAACCCTTAAGATCTACCGTATCTTTATCTGTAAAAATGTAGTAGGGCTTGTCAGGTACAAATCCGCCTTTACCATAATTGTTAGTTACTCTAATAGCAAATGTGTTTTTTCCTGCTTTGAGTAGATTGGCTGATACATCATACCTTCTTTGTGGGTATTGATAAGTAGTATTCCCTACTTTTTCACCGTTAATGTAAAGCTCATCGGCATCAACAATTCGTCCTAAGAAGACAGTAGCCTCTTTGCCTGCCATATCTTTTGGTAACTCGATCTCTTTACGAAACCAAACCACACCATTCAGGTCTTTGGCACCCTGATCTTCCCAATATCCCGGAATATTGATACGTCGCCAATCTTTAGGTAAAAAATCGACATCATACCATTTCTTATCTCCTATTAACCCTTTATCCTTAGGTTGTGCCGAAGCATCATTAGAAGGATTATTTTGCAACTGGTTATTAACAAAAGCGGTGTCCTGATTTTCTTTGATTATCTTTTCAACATCAGGAAATTTTTTAAAACCTTCCTTCGGTATCCATGCTTCTATGGGCGTTCCGCCTACGCTGGCATTGATAAGCCCAATGGGGATATGGTATTTTTCGTAGACTTTTTTAGCAAAGAAATATGCTACTGCAGAAAAAGGTCGTACTTCATCGCCTACAGCTTTTTGCCATTCACCTCCTTCAAGCTGCGGCTGTGGACCATCAAGTACAGGAGTGGTTGGGATTTTAAAATGTCTGATCTGGGGATTATTAACGGTAGCGATCTCATTAGCATAGGTAACATCATGAATATCCATCTGGTGCACCATGTTAGATTGCCCGGAACAAAGCCAGACATCCCCTATTAAAATGTCTTTTACTTCTATGGTATTAGTTCCTGAAACGGTCATATTATAAGGACCACCGGCTTTCATTTTAGGAAGTTCTACATTCCATTTTCCGTCTGAAGATGCTATGGTCTTATATTTTTTTCCATTAAATGTTATGGTAATCTTTTCATTAGCGTCTGCCCAGCCCCAAACGGGTAGTTTTCTATCTCGTTGCAAAACCATGCCGTCGCTAATCAATTTTGGTAACCTGACTTCAGCAATTGATGTAGCTGTTGTTAGGAGCAGTAAAACTGCCGTTATAAATGCCTGAATACTTCTCATTGAGTCCTGAGTTTATAATTAAAATAATTTAATGTTTTTATGTCTTTTTATAAGATATGATACTAACTGATTCAAAGAAAAAAGGTTCCCCAATTTATGAGGAACCTTTGTATTATTTGTTAATCCCAACGGGATATATCCCCCTTGTTCTTAATTTTAATTGTATCCTGGATTCTGATAATTAGCTATGTCACCTTCCATACCATCAAGTTGACCTTGTGGGATGGGACGTAGATAAAGATAAGGTTGAATATCCCGATTTACTGTCTGGGGAGTGTGATCTCCATAATTACTGCCTCCAATTGTATAAGTGGAAGCTAACTCTTCCCACTTTTGTGTTCGTACAAGGTCAAACCAGCGATAACCTTCTCCATAATATTCGCGAGAGCGTTCAGCAAGAATATACTCTATGTCAATTGTTGCAGGTGTAGCGGCCATCATTTCAGCACTGTTATCTTCTAACTTCTCTTCATTGCCATTGTTATCCCAGCGCCATACTCCTGCACGTGCTCGGATCACGTTTACTAAATCTCTAGCGCTTTCTGCTCCTTGCGCACCTTTTACCTTAGCTTCTGCGGCTATAAAATATAGCTCAGAAAATTTAGCAATATTAAAAGGACGAGTACTAGCAGCATTAGGCTGACCTAAACCATCACCATCATTTGTGCGATATGGCCCCAATTTCCAAAGTCCTGGATATACGATTCTGCTTATTCCGCTAGGTGCGATAACAAAATCTGACCTGCCGGGAAGCACACCTGCACCTATATTGCTATCACTACCACCATTAGGATAATCTATACTGCCTGATGGCTCTTCATCGAGGAATGTAAGAATGGCATCACCCGGATTAACTTCTAAAAGGTTTGCATTATATAAAGGTCCTTCAATTCCTGCTTTATCCCAATTACCTCTGTAAACTGTAGTAAAAGTACCATCGTATCTAGAGTCATTTGTTTTATCTGCAAAAGTATTAGTCACCGCTTCAATTGTAGGGCACATACGCGTCCATGGTCTTCCTAAATGTTGCTCTGCCTCACGTTGTACAGAACTAATAGATTCCCATGAAGAGTTTGATGAGCTGCTTCTTATGTTTGTATAATTCCAAGTCATCATCCAACCGGCGAAGTTATCAGGAGCACCGCCATTACTATAAGTAAGGCTTCCTCCATTGTAAAATTCACTCGTTTCTGTATGATCTGCAAAAAGAAGAATCTCATTATTACGATCATTTTCTGCCAGGTTTACGTCATAATATGTTTCCTGTAGACCAAAGGGACCGGGATTAGCAATTGCTGTAGTAGCAATATCATAAGCTTGTTGATAATACCATTGTGGGTCATGACTGTCTGGGTCTGTTCTGGGAGCTTCTGGATAAGTAGGAATGTTATCAGGATTTTGTAACCACCAGCCATAAGTAAGATACGCTTTAGCAAGATAAAGACGAGCCACTGTTTTAGTCACCCCGCCTACTACTCTAGGTTCATCATTAAGGTCATTAACTGCAGCTAACAGGTCTGGGAAAATAGCTCTCGTATAAACTTCAGGAACAGTATTGCGCTCAGATGATCGTACTGGATTTGTATTAAATTGTAATTCTCCGGCACCCAAATCTAAAGGAACACCACCAAAGGTCTGCACAAGAATAAAGTAATCAAATGCTCTAAAGAAACGGGCTTCTGCAATCAAAGCATCTGAAATTGTACCTACCTCTGTAGCGTTTTCAATAATTCCACTGGCTGTATTAATGTTAGGAAAAGCAGCACCCCACAAGGCATCAGAGCGACTACTTGTAGAGGTTATATCTCCTTGTCCAGACATATCCATTACCTGGAAATTCTGGTCGGCACTTTGAGCATAAGTTACCTCATCTGTACCAGTCTCTGTGGTATTATAGTAATACGCCTGGCCATAAATATATCGTAAGTGAGCATATAGAGAAGTTAAACCACCATATACACCTTGTTCAGTTTTAAAATAACTGGGCTCGTAAATACTTCTGGGTTGTTCATCTAAAATATCAGAGCAACTCATTAATGACATGGTCATGATGACTGTGCCAAGTATGATATTAAAATAATTTCTTTTCATCGCTGTTTTTTAAAATGTTAAGTTAATTCCAAGAAGGAAGTTGCGGGTTGAAGGTGTATTAGTACCTATGGTTAGCAACCTTCTGTTGTAACTAGTAGTAACTGCAGCATTCTCATCTCCATAAGAGTTAGGTTCAGGATCCATTCCTGATTCTCTGTTATAAGGTGAGAAAAGCACAAATGCATTTTGAACTGTAGTATAAAGTCTAAATCTGTCTACACCCAGTTTTTCAAGAAATTCATCCTCAAAATTGTAACCGAGCGTAATAGTTCTAATCTTTAGGAATGAACCATCAAAATAACCTAGAGTTGAGCCATATTTAGGATTGTCTCCGCTTTTTATTCCTGCAGGATTAGGATAATCTGCACTCGTATTTTGAGGTGTCCAGTAATCTACATCTACATTTCCTCTACGGCCGCTCAGCATATTTAAATAACCTGAAGAACCGTATAAAGTGCTTATCAGGATTCCTCCGCTTTGAAATGCTCCTACTGCAGTTAGATCAAAATTCTTATAAGCTAATCTGGTATTAAAACCTCCCTGAAAATCTGGATTAGTGTCTTGTATTTGTCTATCGTCTGGACCTATTGCTCTTACAGGAGTGCCATCATCATTGTATTCTCCTGTGTACTTCACTTTAATAGAACCTAACACAGTACCTTGATCAGTAGCGCCATAAGGACCAGGTTCAAGAATATCCTGATAAGGATCACCTTCCTGCCATAATCCTATTTTTTCATAATCATAGATCACATTAACAGGGTGGCCTACAAACCAACCATTTGCTTCATCCCGTTCTTGTCCTGAAGAGAGAGAAACCAGTTCATTGCGGTTTGCATATAGGTTAAATCCTGCTTCCCAGGTAAACCCATCTGGATTGTCTATAATGACACCATTAAGAGAAACTTCTACACCTTTATTCTGGGTCTCACCAATATTTGCTGTATAACTCCCAACACCTGCGGTACTAGGAAGACTTACTCCAAGTAAGATATCATTAGTATTGGTTTTATAATATTCTACAGTACCTGAAAGGCGATTATTAAAAAAGCCGAAATCAATACCAAAGTTCCATGTAGTTGAGTATTCCCAGCCCAATTCAGAGTTAGGCAGTTCAGTCACATAATAGCCTGTTTGATAATTTTCATCACCAAAGTTATAGGGTCTCGTACCCAGGCGACCTAAAGTTGCATAAGGAGCAATTGCCTGGTTAGATGTTTCACCATATCCTGCACGTAGTTTTAATTGATTAAGCCATTCAACCGGCTCCATAAAAGATTCGTTCTTAATGTTCCACCCTACAGAAGCAGCAGGATAGGTATTCCATTTATAACCTTCAGCAAGACGAGAAGATCCATCTGTACGCAAGGTTGCCGTGAAAAGATATCTGTCATCATAAGAATAAATGGCTCTTCCCATAACAGACATTAAGCCGTATTTTTGATACACCTGTGTATCAGGATTAATAGATATCTCACCATTAGCCTGTCCTAAATTGTAATACTGAAAAGCATCTGATGGGATATCACGTGCAACAATAGAAGATCTGTTATAATTTGTTTCTTCTGCAGAGAATAAGCCTACAACATTAAGGCTGTGTTTCTCTGCGAAAGTACGATCGTAAGTAATTAAATTCTCAATTAACCATCGTGTTTGTTGTGAATTACCAATTGAAGCTACAGATTGTGTATCTGGCTGAGCACTAAAAACGCCTTCACCTGTATATTCACCATCATTAGACACATTAAAATTAAGACCAAGATTGGTGCGAAATTTTAATCCCTCTACACCTGGTATAGCGATCTCAGCATACATACTGTTGTATGAACCGAATGATTTTGTGTGATCAACCCAACGGTCACCAAGACTCTTTACAGATTCTCTTGTATATACCCATTGATCGTCTAAAGGCATTCTAATAACCCTTTTTAAAGTTCCGTCTTCATTATAAGGGTCTGCAAGAGGCGAACTGCTAAGAACTCCATACAATCCTAAATTATTCCCATTGCTAATTGAATAGTTATTGTTAGTGCTAAAACCAATACGAATATTCTCTCCTATTTGCTGGTCCAAAGCGCCTCTTAATGATATACGTTGATAGTCTTGATCTGGTATAACAGCCTCTTCCTTATAATAAGCTAGCCCAAAGTTATAGTTGCCTGTTTCACCGCCTCCTGAAACACCCATATCATGGTTCATAATTAAACCAGGAGCGTAAAACATACCTTGCCAATCTGTATTTACATCGCGAGATTCATCAGTACCATCATTAGGGTATAGACCTGCTGCATCTCGAAGGGCAGCGAGTTGTGAACCATTCATCATAGGGTATTCAGAAAATGTGGTAGCAAGTCCTGAAAAACTGTTATATGTAAATTGTGCAGTTTGACCTTTTTGTCCTCTATTAGTAGTAATTAAAACAACGCCATTAGCTCCCCGTGATCCATAAATAGCGGTAGCAGAAGCATCTTTTAAAATATCTATACTTTTTATGTCATTAGGACTAATATCACTTATAGATCCAGAAAAAGGAATACCATCCAGAACAATAAGCGGGTCATTACTTGCTGTAAGAGAGCGTACACCCCGTATACGTATTTGTCTTGTAGAACCCGGTTTTGATGAAGATCGTGAAAGTTCTACCCCGGGTAAACGTCCTTGCAAAGCTTCAGACACGTTAGCAGAAGGCACTTCACGTATCTCATCACCTTTTATAGATGCTACAGATCCTGTAACAGATTCTTTACGCTGTGTACCATAACCTACTACAACGATTTCGGCTAGAGACTCAGCATCAGCGGCCATAGTCACATTAAATGTAGACTGACTATTTACCGGTATTTCCTGAGTTGCAAAACCTACAAAACTAAATTGTAATACACCATCTGAAGGCACATTTGATAAGGTAAAATTACCATCAAAATCGGTTGCTGTACCATTGCTTGTTCCCTTGAGTAACACAGTTACTCCGGGCAGGGGTCCCATTTCATCAGAAACGGTACCATTAACAGTTCCATTTTGAGAATAGGCCGGAAAGGCTAAAGCACAAAACAGAACAAAAAAGAAAAGCTTTTTAAGCTTTAAATGTTGTTCATTGAGTAAATGATTGATCATTTTGTTAATTTTTTTGATTTAAAGATGCCTGGCAGGCGAATTCTTAAAAAGAACAGCCATTTTTTTTTGATGTCATAAAAATACACAAATTATAATATGATGCAATCGATTGCGTAAAAAAAATGCTAATTTATTGTGAATTTAACTTTTAACGGTGTCACTTTATTATGTTAAAATGCTATAAATCAGATAATTAAATATTAAATTAATTTTAAGAAAACGATTGATTTTTTTTTGAATAACTTAGCGATGCGCAAATGAGTGTTCATATGCGCTTTTCTATATATTTGATTCTTAATTTAATAAACAAACACCAAATGATTAAATCTTACATGAAGTTAAATGCGGTAGCACTGCTCACCATTACACTTGCAACCACTACCGACTGCAAGAATAATGAGTCTTCTAAGGCGTCTGCAGAAACAGAAAATAGTGCTGTAAATGATACAATTGCTAGTGGCAATTTAAATGATGAGCCTTTAGTTACTAATATTTATACGGCAGATCCTTCAGCACACGTTTTTAACGGTAAGTTATATGTATATCCTTCTCACGATTATGAATCTGGTATACCTGAAGATGACCTTGGGAGTCACTTTGATATGAAAGATTATCATATTCTTTCTATGGATAGTGTAGGAGGTAAGGTTACAGATAATGGTGTTGGTCTAGACATTAAAGATATCTCCTGGGCGGGTCGCCAGTTATGGGCACCAGATGCTGCAGAGAAAGATGGTACATACTATTTATACTTTCCTGTAAAAGATAAAGAAGATATCTTTAGAATGGGTGTCGCTACAAGCGAAAATCCAGCAGGTCCTTTCACAGCCGAAAAAGAGCCTATTAAAGGTAGTTTTAGCATAGATCCGGCGGTTTTTGAAGATACAGATGGTGAATATTACATGTATTTTGGCGGAATTTGGGGTGGCCAATTACAACGATGGACTTCTGGAAAATATGTTAATGAAGATAAATATCCTGCAGATGACCAACCGGCATTAAGCCCAAAAATTGCAAAATTGAGTGACAATATGCTTGAGTTTGCTGAAGCTCCTAAAGATATTCAGATTCTTGATAAAGAGGGTGACCCGCTTACTACAGGTGCAAACGACAAGCGTTTTTTTGAGGCTGCATGGATGCACAAATACAACGGTACATACTACTTTTCTTATTCTACAGGTGACACGCATAATATAGTTTATGCTACAGGTGATAATCCTTATGGTCCTTTTACATATCAGGGAGTTTTATTAAAGCCGGTTTTAGGCTGGACAAATCATCACTCTGTTGTAGAATTTAACGGTAAGTGGTATTTGTTCTATCATGATAGTTCGTTATCTGGTGGTAAAACCCATTTACGTAGCGTGAAGGTAACAGAACTTCATTATAATGACGACGGCACAATTCAAACTGTTGATGCTATGGTAGAAGCAGAATAATTAAGAATATCTATAAAAAGAAAAACCTCTGCACTAGCAGAGGTTTTTCTTTTTATAGTACCCAAACTTATTCTGTTACTGTTGCTGCCTCGTCTTTAAAAACCACATCATTGCCTGTATATTCAAACCAATCAAAGTATGCTTTAGAAGGACTTTGTTTACCATTAGAGGTGGTGTACATACCAATAGTTACGCCTACAAAACCACCTGCCACTTTGGTGCTCAGGTATTTTCCATCAACGTCTTCAGCTAAGGAGTTCCAATTATTATTGTTGCCGTAATAGAAATTGTAATGATCTGTATGAAATTCTATTTTTAGTTCGAGCTCGCTCTCTGTTGCCTCTATTTCTTTTTCGGCTAAAACCTCAAAGCTATCCTCGTTGCTTTTTCGCAGTTCTACAACGGGTACGTTATCTTTTATACTTTTACACAAATAATAGAAGTGAGTCTCATTTTGAAAAGCCACAATACCGGCACTTTCATTATCAGATTCTGGTTTAAAATCTAGGCTTACAGCGACAGAACCTTCTAAATGTTGCTGTCTGTGACCTATAAAACTAGGATTGCTTTTGCCTGAAATAGTTTCGGGTCTTGTTTCTAAAGCAATACTTCCTGCGCGATCTGTAAAGTTGTACCACATATCATTTACAGTTCGTATAAATAGCCAGTTAAAACCGAGTGAATCAGCTTCAAAATCCTCTTTAAATGTGAAATTTCCACTTAAGGGAAATGCGTTTTTATCAATTGTCACTCCGTCAGGAACGGGATATTTGTATTTTACAGATTCACCTTTAAGATCAAAAACCGGCCAGTCGTCTACCCATTTTACCGGGGCAAGAAAAGTTTCTCTACCTGTGTTATAATAATCATCACCGTAAGCGCGGCATGCCAAAAAAATACCGTACCAATCACCGTTAGGTGCCTGAGTAATATCTGCATGTCCTGCTGAAGTGATAGGGTTTGGCCTTGTTGGGTCTAGATCACGCTGCGTTAAAATAGGATTATTCTCATAAGGAATGAACTTGTCATTTATATCTTTAGTACGGTAAACAACTTCAGAGTGATCAATGGCCGTGCCGCCTTCTGCCGTCATGAGGTAATAATAACCATTAAGCTTATAAATGCGCGGACCTTCCGCCCAGATAGGTTTTTTCGAAATATCGACGCCGCCATTTACCAGAATTCTATTCTCGCCTATAACTTTTAGGTTTTCTTTGTCAAATTCAAGAAGTCTAATTGTTCTGTGACCCTGATATAAAGGTTTGTTATCTGGAGCGTCACTATTATAAACGATATATGCCTTGTCCTCATCAAAGAAAAGACCTGGGTCAATACCTGAAACTTCCGGAAGCCAAACCGGGTTAGACCAGTCACCGGCTGGATCTTTAGTTGTAACTACAAAATTACCTTTGCCATCTACTAAAGTACAGGTTACATAAAATGTACCATTGTCATAACTAATATCTGGGGCAAAAATGGCTCTTGAAACACCAAAACCTTCTAATTGTAATTGCTCTGGTCTGTCTAATACGTTTCCTATTTGTTTCCAGTTTATAAGATCTGTACTGTGAAAAATGGGGATTCCCGGGTAAAAGGCAAATGACGAATTTACCATGTAATAATTACCCTTACCATCATCTGTTATACTGGGATCTGGATACCAGCCGGCAAGAATGGGGTTGTTAAAATATTCTTGTTCTGGTTGCTCTGCTGAAGCGGTTTCAGTTCTTTCTTTCTTCCCGCAGCTGGTTAGAATAAAAGCGGTTAAACAAATGCTTACCCAAATTTTAAAAGGCATGTTTATTAGAATTGGTTAATCAGGAAGAAATATAGCCAATAAAACCATGTTTTACGCAATCGATTTAAACTATTCAAATAATCTCATATTTATAGATGAAGAAAAGGTAAAAAGAACCGATTTTTACTAGTTAGGAGCGATTTTATAGGTGTTTTACCCAGTTTGTAGGTTTTAATCAAGGGTTATGGAATTTGTTTCAGCCTTTATTCTAAGTGTTTATTCTTCAGGAAATTTCATTTCTTGAAATTTAAAAATACAAACAGCTAAAACTATAGTTAGGGAGTATATTAGAATCCATATTGTTTGTGTGGAGAATCTTGTAACAAAACCATTATCTACTAAAAAAAAGTCATCCAAACAGAGAATAAAGAATATAATGATAATATGGTCTTCTTTTGCCACACTAAATAATCAGACTTCAAATTCCGTTTAATAAACCAAAATACTGCCATAGCGGGAATTGACAGCAATGAGCCCATTATGATCATAGCGAATATCACTTCATAAGAATTTAAAATACTGTCAGGACTAGCTTTGTTTGTTATTATGCTTAACATCAAAACTAATAAAAGTGGAGAAATGATGATTGTAAATAACCAAACTAGAATAGTGTATTTCATTGTCTTGCTTAAATAGTCTGAGGTTTACCTAAAATATTTATAAAAAAGAACCGATTTTTAGTAGTTTAGGAGTGATTTTATAGGTGTTTCACCCAGTTTTTCTCTTCCTTTTAGAAAATCTAATTCCATTAAAAAATTGAATTCAATGACTTCTGCCCCGCAACTTTGTATAAGTTGTTGTGCAGCGGCAGCTGTACCGCCGGTTGCCAGAACATCATCATGCAGAATAACTTTTTGACCTGGTTTGATCGCATTTTCCTGTATCTCAATAGCGTCTTCACCATATTCAAGTGCGTATGATTGTTTAATAACCCTGCCGGGGAGTTTACCCGGTTTTCGCATAAGTGTAAAACCCACCTGTAGATGTTGAGCAAGTAAAATACCTAATAGGAAACCGCGGGATTCTATGCCTACAACCTGATCTATTTTTGTGGAGTCTAAGTCTTTAGCAAGTTGCAGCACAGTTTCTCTGGTGGCTTCAGGATTTCGCAAAAGCGGACTTATATCTTTAAAAATTATTCCCGGTTTAGGAAAATCTGGGATATCGTGTATAAATTCTTTCAGGTTCATGGGAGAAATATATCATTTTCTGCTGAAGTTCTCTAGCGTATCTTTGAAACTTCTATGATCTAATTCATTCTCTATGGAAATTTTACTTGCCCAGATTTTTGGTTCATTATTTGGTTTTTTAGCTATTATTTTTGGTGCATTTGGCGCCCACGCGCTAAAAAAGAAGTTTACCGCAGATCAACTCAATTCATTTGAAACCGGGGTAAAATACCAGATGTATCATGCAGTAATTCTGGTCGTACTTGGTCTTGTGTTGGGCAGTGCAAGCGCTCTGGAGACGTATGCGATTTATTGCTTTATTATAGGAACCTTTTTATTCTCTTTTAGCATCTATGGTTTGTGCATTAGCGCAGCCGCCGGCAAAAAATGGAAATTTCTAGGTCCTGTAACTCCGTTAGGAGGCTTATTTCTGGCCGCAGGCTGGTTTATGCTATTGCTCAATTTTATCTAGAAAGCAAAAATGCCTGTGATTAGTTATTGCTACTAATTCACAGGCATTTATAAGGTTCTTAATTTAAATATTTTTACTTGCCCTCAAATTCAATTCCTGTCACAGCAGATGTTGACTGGGTTTGATTGGGAGAATTTTTAGGCACATACGTGAAATACACTTCGTGGAAATCACCATCTGTAACCGGATCTACTTGAATGGGTAATTGAGCTGTTTTTTGAGAAGCTTTAGAAGCCGGAAGCGTTCCCTTACCTACTAGTTTACCATCTGGTGCATCAAGATGGATCTCATAATCAAAACCTGCGTCTAACGTGTCCTGCCAGCCAATTGTAAGATTTGCTGTTTTTACATCTGTAAGATCAAGATGAGGTATTGCAAACCAGCCCATTTTCTCAGGATTAATAAGCATGTCTTTACCGCCCATAGACATGATCTTAAAACCGTCTGTCTTCATGTCTTCAGAAATAGAAATATTGTTGCCGGGTAGCAGAAGCTGAGATGTCCCCGTTAGGGATTTGCTTCCGGAAGCACCGTGATCTGTATAACTTGCGGTCACTACCAGTGTATTGCCTGCAGGTTTTTCTTGTGGAATTATCTTCCCGGAAGCTGGCAGGGATTTGTTTTTTTCGCCTTGAGTTAAAGACAAAATATAAGCTGTGATCTGTCTTGTATCTTCTGATGTTAAAGTAGGATGCGCTGGCATCATAACCTCACCCCAAACGCCCGCACCACCGGCAATGATTTTCTTGCCCAGATAATCATAGACATTCTTATCGTCTTTATATTTTTGTGAAACGGCTGTATAAGAAGGTCCTACAGATTTCTCATTGATCTTGTGGCAGCTGCGGCAATCCATAGTTTGCGTTAAGGTTTTACCCATGATAGAAGCAGCAACTTCCTGATGACCCATAGCCAAAGAAGCTTTATCTAAACCTTCAGCATAATCTATAGCGACATAAACGTTTGTACTGTCTATCTGGCTTGCATCTTCACTATCGCTAACATTTACCTGATATTGAATAGGTACACCAGGCATAAAGAATGATTTGTTTCCTTTTGTGATCGCGATATCTACTTTAGGTCTTTCATTACCTGCATAAATATTAATGACATCACTGCTCGCCGATGCATTTTTGTTATCTGTGACTTTTACAGAAATTTTATATTCACCCGGTTCTGAGTAAGTATATTCCAGCTCTGGCTCTGTGGTCTCTTTAGTCTCGTTATTACCAAGATCCCACAAATAAGTAACCTCGTCTTTCTCACGGTCTCTGGCATTAACTGCTACTTTTACTTTTAGCGGTACAGCGCCAGAAGTTTTATCAATCTCTAGACCTTCTACTAACGGTGGTCTGTTACCGCCATTGTAATCTATACGCGCCAGACCCGAGTCATCATTATTTGTAAACCAGCCGCTACCGTACTCAAGCAGGTAGATCTTACCATCAGGACCTACTTCCATATCTATTAGAGAATTTACTTTTATTAAGGGAGCGAAAGGTTCCATTTTTTCAAAGTCACCGTTTGGTTTCATAGTCACGGCTTTCATCCAGCCACGTATCCAGTCGTAGATTATTAATTTACCATTGTAGTATTCTGGTAAAGCTGATTTTTTAGGATACATATCTGTATAATATACAGGTCCCGCTATCGCGTTTCTACCGCCCTGACCTACGTCAGGAAAATCTTCTGAAGCTGTATACGGATACCAAATATAAGCCGGTTGCGCAGGTGGTAATTCTTCTAAACCGGTATTATTTTTAGAATCATTTACAGGCTTTTCAGGATTAAAGGGTTCACCACTTTTGCCTGTAGCATAATCATAATCTCGATATGCATAGTTGTTACCTATAAATAATGGCCAGCCAAAGTTACCTGGTTTTCTTGCCTGGTTCACCTCGTCATAACCGCGAGGACCACGAGTTTGCAAGCTGTCATTATTTGCATCTGGACCTACATCACCCCAATAAAGATTTCCGTTTTTTGCATCTACAGAAATGCGATAAGGATTGCGATGTCCCATTGTATAAATTTCAGGGCGTGTTTTATCAGTTCCTTCAGGGAATAAATTACCGCTGGGAATATCATAAGACCCGTCTTCATTTATTTTTATACGTAAAATTTTACCTCTCAGGTCATTTGTATTTCCTGCAGAGCGGCGTGCATCAAACTGGCGATGGTCTGGCAAATCGTTAAGCGGTGCAAAACCACTGTTTACATATTCTGCGTTCTTTTCGTCGAAAGGCGTAGAATTATCTCCTGTAGACAGGTAGAGCAAATTATCGGGTCCAAAGGCGATAGAACCTCCCGTATGACAGCAAATTTCGCGTTGCGTATCAATCTCTAGAATTGTTTGCTCGGTATCGGTTTTAAAAGTATCATCTTCAAATTTAAAACGCGATAGACGGTTTATAGATCTATCTCCCGTTGGGCTGTAATAGGCGTACACCCAGTGGTTATTTTCAAAATCAGGAGCTTTTTGTAATCCCATTACACCTTCTTCTGCATTTACGCCGGGTGTGTGCAGCGTTTTACAGTAAACATCGAGAAAACCTACTTGTGTTACCTTTTTGGTTTCCTGCTTGTACAGCATAATTTCACCCCTTCTTTGTGCTACCAGAATATCAAGATCTGGAAGAATGGTCATCTCGGTAGGTTCAAAAAAGTCGCCCTGTACAAGCTGCGTTTTAGTAAATCGATCTGCATCTGGCATTGTGTCTGCACTGGCTAAATCTGGATTTTGTTTTTTATCACTCTCACATGCTAGAATAGAAAACAGCAGAAGTGATGCCAGGAGTATTACTGGTTTTTTCATTAAGAAATTTGGTTTAAGCGAAGAAAAATTAAGTATTAGGTTGTGTATGATGAAAGTACAATTAATTATTACTATAGAACGAAAAAATCGGGTGAAAAATCCCGATTTTGATATTAAAACAACCGATTTTTTATCAGTTTGCTTCTGTAGTTAATGATGTGACATCGTTACTGTAGCATTTTTTACTCTTATAAAGCTGGTAATGCCAACTCGTGAATCGCATTTTGATTGGTGTCGATTTCAAACAGTTTTGAATAATCCATGACATTAGGCACATTATCGAGCTCACATAAAAATGCGATTGCAGCGCAAAGCCCGTTAAATTGTGTTTCTTTAGAAGTAGGATCTTTAGGTTTTCTTCCTCTATGATGCAAAGGGACAGAATAACCACAGCCTTGTAAAAAAACAGCTTCAATTTTAAGAAGCTCTAATGGGGAATAACCATTTATTTTGCGACCAAAGGTTTCATTTACTTTCCCTACATAATTAAGAACCACAGAGCCGTGTTGATCTGTAAGATGTTTCCAGGCTTCTGTATTATCACAAATATTACCCACTGCGCAGCTTTTGCTGCACTCAGGGTGAAGTTCGCCATTATGAAAAGCAGTATATAATTTGCGTATAGCTTGTTCTAAACGTGGAGAAGTAATCATAGCGTATTCTTTTTCTTGAGATTAAAGTTACAAAAAAGGAGCTAATTCCTGATTTAAAAGATATTGACTAATTGAAATATTGTTACGGAAACATATCGCAGCGACAAGCATACCATTGCTTTACAAAACCGTCTAGTTTATCGAGGTATTCATTAATCTCAACTTTGCCGGTGATTTTATGATCACCGTCAATTAAAAGAGGTGCTTCTGCTAATTTATCCTGAATAACTTCTGAAGGAATCAAAAGCGCATTAACACGTTGTTGTAAGCTAATATTGTCTGAAGTATTTAAGCGTAGTTGTAACATTTTGTTCTCGTTTTACAAGTCTTAAGTTGCTAAGCAATGCTAGAAAATTTGTCGTAAAAATAGTCTGGCATTACGATAGAAAGCTAAACCTTCGTTTAAAAATCACCCTTAAAATCGCCGATTTTTTACCTTTTTTGAACGATTTTTCGCTTTAAGCGAAATGTTATTTAGCTTCAGTATGCTATTTATGTCTAAAAAATGTGAGGAAGCAAGTTCTCTGCACGACTCAACTAGATCTTCTTTACAGCCTCAAGAGCAGAGGAAGCCTTCATTTGTTCAGGTAGATCATCGAGATTATTAAAATCACCCCGAAGTACTTTTAGAGCATATTTTTCACGATCAATTTCTGGGCGGGTACGTACCTTAAACGCCCTGAAAACCGGAACCGGCGGGCACCATCCTTGTAAAGCATGTTGTAAGAAAAAAAGTAAAACGACTCCCGGCAGAATGAACCAGTAAATATTGAGATAAACACCCAGCGCGAGACCGGTTAAAGCGAGTATAGACATATTTGTTTCAAGCACTCTTTCTATATCCCATTCTTTATCTAATTTACTTATTCTGTCTGATATTGCTGTAGATGAACTTTTAGAAAATCTGCGTATGTTCTCTAATGTTTGTTCATCAATTTTGCTGTTCTTTTTAATGGTTGTATTTCTGCGCACGCGCTCGCCAGCCGGTTTATCGGTTTTTGAAAAATGTTGCTATTTCATAGCCTGTTTAAGTTAATTAGTTAAGGGCGATCTTTACTTTCTACACCGGGTATTGATACAGTCTTACCGGGAAATTTATTTTTAAGCACATCTACACCTTCCTGCGGTTTTGCCTTTGGTATTAATTCTTTTCTTTCTTCCCGCTTTTCTTTGCTGTCTATACCCATTTTTTTATCGCGTTTTTCTACCAGTTCTGGTTTGGCCTCACCGTCTCGATTAAATGACCAGGCGAGCTTAGGATCACCATATGGAAAGCTTGAGCCATTCTCTGCGTTTGCACTTCCTGTGCTCCAGACGTGCCAGGTCTTGCCATAGCTGTTCATTTTACTCTCCATAAGTTCTTCTTCTGCTACATCTGGCAATCCCGGAGCAACCAGTTGGCCGGAAAGTATTTCATAATTATGCGGATGCCAGTATTTTTTTTCTGCTTGCGGTAAAGAATCAAATAATCGTTCTGAGATTATATATTCTATACCGGTAAGTTTTGCATCTTCGGTATTACCGTCAAAAAGGGCGCACTGCGCAAAATCTTCATTAATTTGTGTACAGTAATGATGCGCTTCCATTTGATGTGTAGGATCATCTTTCATAGGATGAAAACCTACCAGATATATATCCATAGGTTTAAAAGGGTCTTTACCTTGCAGGGTTTCGGCTCCAGCTTCAAGAACTTGTGTCTTTGTAGTTTTTTCCTTTCCGGGTGGTTCTGTACTAGATTCAGTTTTATCACCACAGGAGCTTATTAATGGTACTGTAATCAGGATTAATGAAAATAATTTATAAATCTTTTCCATTTTTTTAAGTTTAATCATGGCAGTGCAGAGGCACAACTCCATAGTTAATATTCCTATCTACTATTCAATCTATAAGCAATTTACAACAGGCCTTTTAGTGAAATTAATGCAATACATAAAATTTGTTATCCGGAAAATTTCAAAGATTAATGATGCTGATACAGGATATGGACGGCTCAAAACACCTAAAAATGCAAGCGTTTTTGTATGTGTTTTAGCTGATTTTTGTGGTTAGAAGAGCGATTTTTAAGAGTATGGGGGTTTTTTAGTCGACAGTTTTTTCAACTAGTTTTAAGTTTCCGTTTTCAGCTTTCCAATGTTCGTAATATTCTTTATCCTCTTCATTGTGACCTATTATAAATCGCTCTGTTATTTTGGGGACGCCGTTTTTTAATTTAAAAATATCACGCCCGTGCCGACAGCAGCCGTCTCTCCAGGCGCTATTAATTTCTTTTTTTTGATGGTCAAATTCAGGTGAAGTTATAGCTGCGTATTCTGTGTTTTTTTCAAAGATATTTTTAGCCGGATTATATATCCAGAAGAGAAAAGGAACATTAGGCCCGGCCGGCAGAAATTCAATCAGCCTAAAATCAATTTTTCCGTCAAAATTCATGTCTTCAATAGCGAAGAGCTGGTCGTTAGGAAAAGTTGTGCTGAAGTAGTTTTTACCGGGTGTTATTTCTTGTAATAAACTTCCGTTTTTGATAATCTCGATTTTTGTTATTTCGCACTCTTGCTCTTCACAAACTTTCGTAAGACAAAATTCAAATCCTGCTTCATTGAATTTCAAAATTTCTTGGGAAAAAAGTTTGACTGAGAACAGGAAGATTATGAAGAGAAAATATTTTTTCATGAAAAAGTTAGCAGGTTTAGTATGAGGAGAGGAGGTAAGTACTGGTTTTTAGCTGTTTTTACCCGATTTTTAATGGTAAACTGCTGTTTTTTATTTTGGTTTTCTTTCTTCGGGTTTTCTGGTAATGACAAAATATATTACATAGAACCAACTAAAGATTCCATGCAAAAAGGCTAAAAGGACAGATTTATTTCTTTCCCAGGAAAGCACAACAGCTAAAACACTGCCTAAGCCTATTCCGCTTGTGATCGCTGTGTTTTTAATTCCACCGCTTCCGGTTTGCTGGCTGTAACATTCTAAAGAAACTGCAAATAACAAAACTAGGGTAAATTTAATTTTACTCATATTTTTTGATTTTTCGTTTTATAACAGAGGGGAGACTGTGGTTTTTGAAATTTCAAAATAGTTATTTTTCCCTTATTAGTATGAGGGATTTCCGCAAAAGGATGGAAAAAGCCAAAAATTGTAGGCAAAAAAGCATGGCATCAGATTACTCGCTAGTTGTTATATAGATCTGGTGTTACAGCAATCTCAAGGGCAAATTCTCCTTCCTTATCGTAGTATTTGTAATTCATGGTAATGTTATTTTCTCTGTATGGTTTTAATTCAGGACTATTTTTTACGTTATCAATTAAACCAGTTCTAACGTATTTATTAACCGTATCCAGATTTACTTCAGATTTTAAAGTATTTACCAGCGTATAATAATAGATGAAATTTTCTTTGCCTTTTGACGAAGCGCTGTCTAACCGCGTATATTGATCAATTTGCAAAGGGGTTTGCTTATTGACTTCTACAGCAGCTTTTTTTAATTCAGACTCTACGTCATTTTTAAAGAATAAATTCTGCAGGGTAAAATAGGAAATGACGGCTGCAATCATTGCAACAATTGCTTGGGTGAGCTTAGCCTTTTTAGAAGATTGATCTTTCATAGAATTCTTAGGCGTTTTGTGATAATGCGGTTAATGTTTGCATGGCTTTTTTGGCATCTTTTTTATCTACAAAAATGTGGTCGTGGTAGTAGCCGGCGATCACATTACAGCTTATTTCATTTTTTGCCAATGCTCCTGAAAATGCTGCCGTAAGACCCACCGCATCAAGCGATGAGTGAATTGTAAGTGTGATCCATGAAGCGATAAATGTATAATTCAATTTTAAGGTATCAGCTTTATTTTTTTCGATCACGATCGTCGTTCCTTCCTCTTCTTTAAATTCACAGATCGTGTCATTTCTGCCAATTTTATCAAGATTTTTTACAGTAACAAAAACATAATCACCCTCGTTTAACACAGGAGTCATGCCTTTTAGCAAGTTAGTTAAATCTGTTTCTCCGCTCACTTTTTATATTTTATTAATGAAATTAATGAGGCTAGCGCCCAAACACCTTCAAGTATTATAAACGGAAGATAATTCATTAATACAGACGCTAAACAAGCTAAAGATGCGCCGGCTAAATTTAAAAGTATGAATGCTAAACTGCTCTTATCTAATTTTCCGTTTATATTTAAAATGTAAGCTGAGAGTATTAATAAGACACCAATAAAACCTATCCAGTCTACTTTTTCCATTGTGCATTGTTATACGTTACAGATGAGTATATGCTCACTTGATCATCGAAAATAAGTTTTTAAATACAAATAGCGATTTACTAATTACAATCATATACAGAGCTGCATTACATTTACAGTATATGATTAAAAAAGATAAGAATACAGGCAAAGTAACTTTAGCTTCTGCATTTAAAACGATTGTCTGGCCACGAAGAAAGCTGCTTTTTCTGGGACTATTCCTTATAATTATCAGTAGGTTGGCGGGTTTTGTGTTGCCCCTCAAGTCTAAAGAATTACTTGATGAAATTGTGCCAAATAAAGACATTAGCGGACTTTATAATCTCTTGTGGATGGTGGGTCTGGCACTGCTCGTACAGGCAATTACGTCGTTTTTACTTACTAAACTTCTAAGTGTGCAGGCGCAATATCTTATT